>DASTAD010000001.1:0-24817 GCA_035713075.1 Saccharimonadales bacterium (SeqCode)
TGGAAGATTGTTTGGACTACAATTTCTACCGGCCGCACAGCATGCTACGCATGCTTACGCCCGTGGAATACCTCCAAGGTATTCCTGGTTACGAGAATGCTACACTAGACACAAGTGTGCTAGTTGTTTAGGAGCCCGACCTACCAGCATGTGCTCATTATAGCTTTATATGTGTATCGACCAGCAAAAAGACCTCCTTTAACAGAGGTCAAAAAGTCGTGGTGCATTACTCAGACATTCCACGACGAAATTGCAAACGAGCTTGAACAGAAACAGCAGGAACTGAATGACCGCCTCAAAATGCTAACAAGTGACAACAAGTCGTTCCAAGTGACCGCTTCCTATCTGTTAGACTTGGCTCAACGAGCCGCACAGCTGTTCCAAGAGAGCGATGAAACGCTCCAACAAAAGCTTTTGGAATATGTGCTTGCAAACATTGAGCTTAACGATAAAAAGTTGTCTTATGTACTTACTGACCCCTTTAAAACCATTGTTGAAGCAAAGAAAAAAGCCCTTTCGGGCTCAAATCCAAACATTTGGTGCGAGTGAAGAGACTCTAACTCTCGACCTCTTCCTTGGCAAGGAAGCGCTCTAAACAACTGAGCTACACTCGCATATTTACTGGGATATAATTTTACTGAAGTAAGACGAGATTATCAACTACTCTAAATTCTTACCAAGGTGATTCATTATTGACGATGCGACATGTTGAGCTACCATACGGATTTCTCGTACCGGCTCACTACCGGGTCCATATATCATTGCAGGTTTATCTTCTTTTGGTTCAAAGCCGACCTGCTCGAGCTTATTTTGCAAAAATGGTATCTCATCGGGCCATACATAAGCAGATGACGGTTGGTTCAGATTAGCAGACATGAGAAGCCCGTTTAATATCCTAGTGCCTATTCCATATCTCATATATTCTGGATGTACTGCTACTTCCCTTATCCAGTAATATTTATGGGTCCAGCCCGCCAACTTAGCTGCCCTAACGAGTGGATTACTCCCCGATACATTATGCGCCGCGTATCCGAAGCCTATTTTTTCATCCCCATCAAAAGCCAAACATACCCGAGGTACTGTAAATGATTGGTCAGTTGAGAAATGTTTACCTACTTCAGAGTTAGGATCGATATGAGAATCGTAGTATCTTTCAGGATCATTCCACAAAGTCAGATTATCTATTTCATCTGGTGTTCTATGTTTTAGCTCAACCGAGAATGCTGCTCTGGAAACCGTTTGCAGTTGACGCCAATCCGCAGCATTAAGATCTGTAGGCTGTAACTGTTCATAACGTAGGGCCATAGTATTGTACCTCCGGTGCTGTATGGTGGCGCCTCCCAGACTCGAACTGGGGACACAAGGCTCTTCAGGCCTCTGCTCTACCAACTGAGCTAAAGCGCCATATGGCTAAGTTATTTTACGGTAATACCACCCTTTATACAAGATAAGCACAGTCTGATAGCAATAATACCTTTCTTTTAATCTGTATATGTAAAAGGCGTAAATACCCTGGGACGGCCGACTACAAGGCGCAGTAGTACGGTATGCAGATGCATGCTTATGGCCATCACTATGAAGGATGTAAGAAACGCAGATATCCCAGCTAAACTGATTAGATCGAGTGTTGAGGCATGGGCGGCCAATATGCACAGAGGCACCAATCGCCTGAAGAAGTAATCAGTAAACAATAACCAGATGAGTATCATGACTGCTTTGAACAGAAAATACTCGAGCGTTATTTTTATTATGGCGTCCCGGCGGGCATTAACGTAACTAAGCTCCGCGTTGTATTCTCGCACTTCTTTTAATATTTTTATCATCATATTCACCACATAATACGAAATCATACCGACGAAAGCCCAGAAGGCGAATAAGGGCCAAGTATTCTGCAGTGAGTTCTGATCGGTGCCGGGAGGATTTTCTCCCGGCAGAGTCAGAGCCGGCTGCGATGAAGAAGTGTTCTCAAGCGAAGAAAGTTCTTGCTTAAGGCCTGCGCCGCTTAACATAAAAGCGGCAATTACTAGGGCTGTTACTAGAATACCGGATATCACCGATACCATCAGGCTCAACTCGGAAGGGACTAAGTATTCGCTTAATTTATGGCTACTAAACAAGTGGTTTTCTTTTATTTTTTTATTAAATGCTAATAATTTAAGGATAGCACGGTACTAAGGGCATGAAAAATTTGCTTATACGGAACGCGGATAAATAATACTTGAGTGAAGTGCTTAAAATGGTGGAGCATATCGGATTCGAACCGATGACCTCTTCGATGCCATCGAAGCGCGCTAGCCAACTGCGCCAATGCCCCGTTACTAAAGCTATATTATGATAACAAAGAAAAATCTTGAAAAGAAGTCGATACTGGCTTAAATGTTTATGCCGAGCCAACCGGCAATTGTCATTATTGTCGTAAATAAAGATAACACTCCGATCACGGCTACGCATATTATTGCCGCTAACTTGAATATTCTGCCGTTGGCAGCTTCACCCATGATGCTCTTATTATTAGCAATAATTAAAATGAAAGTCAGGATAATCGGCGCGATAATGCCGTTAAGTATTTGAGTGTTAATTAATGTATTAATCAGGTTAGAAGGAATTAGAGCAATAAGCGCGCCAATTAAAATCTGACCGGTGAAAAGACCTGTGAAAATAGGCGCCTCATGAAAACGTTTGCCGACGCTGCGTTCTGACCCGATTGCCTCGCTTACTGCATAGGATGTAGATAAAGGTACTATTGCGGCGGCTAATGCACTGGCGCCTAAGAGACCGATGCCGAATAACTCACCGGCGAATTGGCCGGCAACTGGTTTCAAAGCTCTAGCAGCGTCAGCTGCGCTAGTGAGGGGTGCGCGGGTAGATATTGCCGCAGCGGTCGCGATAATGATGACCATACTTATAATTTCGGCGATAATCGTTCCGCTAATCGTTCCGACTTTTTCTTGATGGTAATCATCAGGTCCGATACCTTTGTCGGCTACGGCTCCGGCGAGGTAAAACTGCATATAGGGCGTGATAGTGGTGCCTATCAGGGCGACTCCGAGAAACAGGTAATTTTTCGTAAGAATAAAATGCGGAGTAAATAAATTAGTCGCAACCGCCTGATAATTCGGGTGCGATAAAATCATGGCCACCGGGTAAGTAAAGAACGCTAAGGACAGCACCAAGAAAAGCTGTTCGGCGCGCTTATATGTTCCAAACATAACTAACGACCAAACGCCTAGCGCGGCGACCGGGATAGAGATGAACCGCGATACATGAAATAAAGACAGCGCCGCGGCGATACCGGCAAATTCACTGACGACTAGACCGGTGTTTGCGATCACCAGCGCCGCTAAGGCAAACGTCGTTTTCTTAATCGAAAAATGTTCCCTTAACAGTGAGCCTAGGCCATCTCCGGTATAGGCTCCGATCCGGGCGCACATTTCTTGAACGATAACCAGGGCTATTGTCACGAGCAGCATTAAAAATAAAGTGCTGTAGCCGAACTGGGCGCCGGCTGACGCATAAGTCGCGATTCCGCCGGCGTCATTGCCGGCATTGGCCGCAATCAGGCCCGGACCGGCGAGCGCCAGCAGCGACAACAGAATTTTCGGTGTAGTTATTCTGCGCCTGGTAGTATCGCTTTCGCTATTTGACCCGGACCGCAAGAAATTCATTACGAAAGCAGCCTTGGGAAGTGGAATCTTCCGCTCGGGATTAAGGCGTCTAATAAATCGTCGGCAAAGATGCGTCCTATTGGCTGTTCGTTCTCATCAGCAACGACCACCGACGAGCTCCGGCTTTCGACTAAGGTTTCGACTACTTCCTGCAACGAGGCACCAGGCGAGACAGTCAAGGTGGCAGGCGGTTTCATAAGTTCCTGAAGCTTCTGGTTGTCGTCGGCTTTCAGTAAGTTCGACAAATATAAATCATAAAGCACCTTGCCTTCTTCGTCGACGATTATGACCGAGCCGATACTGCTGGGATCGGCATCCATTTCTTTCAGTTTTTGCTTCACTTTGGAAACATTGTCCATCGTGTAAGCCGTGAATATCAGGGTATTCATAATGCCACCGGCCCGCTCTTCGTCATAATCTAGCACTTGGGTGATATTATCGGCCGATTCCTTCGGAATATTCGCCAAAAGTTCTTCTTTTAAGACAGGATCGACTTCACGCAGGGCGTCGGCTGCTTCGTCCGGCTCCATTCTTGATACGTAGTTGGCAGCTTCTTCTAGAGAAGATTCTCTGAGCAGTCCTTCGAGTTGCTTAGGCTCCATTTCCTCGAGGGCGTCAGCAGCCAATTCCGGACTTAATGCGTTCAATAGCTCTTGACGCTCAGGTCTGCCTAGGTCCTCCAGTAAATCGGCCAGCTCGCCGGGTCTCAGCCGCCTAAGTTCATTCCGCGTCGCAGATAATCTTAACTCATTGCCTGATTCTCCTCCGCCAAAGCTTTGAATGGTAGCCCAGTCGATGACGGAATCGGGAACTACTTTAGTCATAAACCTTGTCGGTCCTAACCGCCTTAGAAGCGGCTTGTAACCGACGTCTACTCCGACCAACCTTGTCTCTCCGCCAAGCGGCGCGATGTATAAATCACTGGCTCTGACTACCCGGGCTCCGTCGACGTCTATCAGTTGATGATCGAGTACTTCATCTTTGAGTCTAACTTCACCTTTCCGAGGCTTAAATTCTCGAAGGTCTAGTCTAGCGTTACCCAGTACCACTTTAGAAGGTGTGATCTCTTTTATATTAGCTCTCGATATCCAGACTTTTCTCCAGGCCACTTTGGCGATTAGCCCCCTTAGAGGCGGGTAAGTTTCTTTAAAGTCCCAATGGAAGACTAAATCGGCGACAGTTCCCAGCTCCTGATCATCCTGGTTGACGATCCGGCGGCCTACCATACCGGCGACAGACAATAAGGAGCCTTCCAATTCTTTCAGCCTGCTTTTTCGGTGTCGGCTTGAGGGAATGTGAAACTTGTGTACCATAATGAACTTCCTTATTAGTGCCTGATAAACGGGGTTTTCATTATTAAGTCCAGACCGGCTTCTAGCTTAAATGTCAGTCTGGACTATAATTTACTTTTCGTGCGCGCCCACCCGGCGGCGGGTGTATTTAGTTATTGTTTATTTTTGTTTTTGCACGCGCCGCTGTAAGCGCACGACCTATGCTTAACCATATTTAATTATGACCGGTTTGTCAAGGGTTTAAGAATGCTTACGTTTAGCTGGGCTGCCGTCTTTCAGTTCGCCTGAACGAGGAAGAATATATAAGGTCAGAATCAAAGCGAAGATAACCGCGAACCCGCACATTATACTAGGTATTCCGCGCCTGGTTTCGGGCTTTATCATCATGGCAGTTGCGACAGGTACGAGGAAGACAAGATAACCTATAATCATCGCCCTTAAGGTAAGGACTTTATTATGATTGGATTTACCTTTTTCCATCAAGCGGTTTGCCAAAAAGCCGGCCAGAACAATTCCGATAAACAGCCAGGCATAATAATACAGTCCATACAGTCCCCCGACCGTCGGTCCGAGCTGGAAAATTACGTAGTTGCCGGTACACTGATGTCCAATGAAGGCGGCGTGGTAAGTCAGGAAAGTAATCATAAAGGCGGCCATTGTAGCGTAGGCTGCGTAGACAAGCTTTCGGTCTTTAATTCCTCCAAGCTTATGGATAATATGAATACCTAATGCCGGTAAAGCTGTAATCAGGACGAAACCGGCCCGCGACCAAGGAATGGTGGCGCTGCCATAGCCAGTACAGACGTGATATTCAGAAAGCTGAAAGCCGGCCAAACAAATAAGCGTCAGCATGAACAGCCTGGCTAAATGCGTCATTTTATAGCGCCATAAGGTATACGCTGCCAGCGCTATTTCTATGCAGAATGTCGCGACCATGACAGGCGGAGAGAAGCAGTTAAGTATAATGCCTTTGTTTTTTCTCATTCGATGCTAACAGAATATCATAGCAAAGCGATAAATTCCTGCTCAGTAATTATTTTTGTACCTAAACTATTGGCCTTTTTTAGCTTGGAGGCCCCGACGTTCTTGCCGGCAACCAGGTAATCGGTATCTTTAGCGACGGAATTTTGGAACGTGCCGCCAAGCTTTCTTATCTTTTCGGCTGCTTCTTCCCTACCCATGGATTCCAAAGTGCCGGTCACTACGAATTTTTTTTCACTTAGCTTGCCGCCTAGACTTTTTACAGCTAGCGGGACGACCCCGGCGCTTTTGAATTTCTCGAGCAGTTTTTTATGATCAGGCTCACTGAACCACTCGACGACCGCTTCGGCTACCACTTCGCCTATGCCGTCAATCCCGCTTAGCTCGTCAATGTCAGCGTCGACGAGCTTGCCAAACTCCCGAAAATGGTTAGCTATATCTATTGCCGTCTGGACGCCTACATGCCGGATTCCTAACCCATATATAAATCGGTTAAGCTGCGGCTGCTTCTTCGACTGAATACCGTTTACGAGTTTGGCTGCCGAGACTTTGGCGAAGCGCTCAAGCTGAACGACGTCGTTCTCGGTAAGTGAATATAAGTCCGCTGAATCATTTACCAGTTTTGCTTCCAAAAGCGCGACGACGTTCTTTTCGCCGAGTCCCTCAATGTCCATAGCTTCCTTGGAAGCGTAGTGTTCAATAGCTTTCCACGCCCTGGACGGACAGGCATTATTAGGGCAGCGCCAGACGGCATCAGCCTGGTTAATTTTTATCAGTCTGGTGTGGCAATCTGGACATAGTTCGGGCATCTGAAAATTCTTCTCGCTGCCGTCTCTAAGCTTAACTAAAGGCTCTACTATCTCCGGTATTATGTCGCCGGCCTTATGAACGACGACGGTGTCGCCTATACGGATATCTTTACGCTTAACTTCGCCTTCATTATGAAGGGTGGCCATCTGAACGGTACTGCCGGCGATCTGAACTGGACTAAGCAGAGCGACAGGAGTGGCGGCGCCGGTACGGCCGATGGACACGAATATATCCTTGACTTTCGTAGTAGCCTGTTCGGCGGCATACTTAAACGCTATGGCGCCCCTCGGAGCCTTGCCGACGATTCCAAGCCTGCGGAAGATTTGCTTATCGTTTACTTTAATGACTAAGCCGTCGGTATTGAATGGAAGTTTCAATCTTTCTTCTTCCCAGTGGCTGGCAAATTCAAATATTTCTTCCGGCTGTTTTATAACCTTAGCGTCGCTGTTAACTAGAAAGCCGAGTTCCTTCATTTTTTCGTAGGCAAAAGCATATGTTGGTATATCGATCTCATTATCGCGCAGCAAGTCGTAGGCCCGGAAATGCAGCGGCCTTTGGGCTACCAGAGTCGGATCAAGCTGCCTGATAGTGCCAGCGGCGGTATTACGGGGGTTAGCGAACAGAGGTTTGCCCTGCTTTGTCCGCAGTTGGTTAAGTTTCTCAAAATCGTCCTTATACATAACTATCTCGCCGCGGACTTCAGTCCTCCCCTGTAAGAGAATATTGCCGGATTGATTTTGCCTCAGGCGTAATGGGACCGATTCGATAGTTCGGACGTTCATTGTCACGTCTTCGCCGACTAAGCCGTCGCCCCGGGTAATTCCGCGTACTAATATGCCGTCGTTATATACAAGGGCGCAGGCCAGGCCGTCCATCTTTATGTCCGCAAAATATTCAAGGTCAGTTCCAGGCGGTAAAAGTTTTTTTATTCTTTGAATCCAGGCATTTACTTCACCGCTATCGAACACATCATTTAAGCTCAGCATCCGACTCGAATGTTCGACTGAGCTAAATCCTGGCTGAACACTTCCCGATACTCTCTGTGAAGGGGAATCAGGAGTAATAAGGTCGGGATAGAGAGTTTCCAGCTGCGTCAGTTCATGCTTGAGGCTATCGGCCGCCTCTTCGCTCATAATAGATTCATTAAGAATATGGTAGTGATAACGGTAGTCTTCTATTAAACTCCGTAATTTTGCTATTCTGTCTTTTGCTTTGGCGTGACTTAGTTCACTCATGCTAGAAGATCCCGGTAAAGGGTATAAATATAAGTATGCAGAACTATCAGACCGAACATAGTTAGAATAAAGAAGAACCACTGCGCCAGCGACGTAAGCAGCAATATGATCGGAATCATAATTATCGCCGAGACAACTAGCAGAATCACTGGTAAGGCCAGGATTTTCCGGATAACGCTCCAGCGCCGGTTTTTTACTAGATCCTTAGCCGACTTTAGAGCACTTTTGGGGGTCATATTCGGCAACGTTACTATGTAGACGGCAAAGATCGAGGAGCTTAACATATATACGGACCAGCTTGCTAGCGTTAAACTGACTATGCCGAAGGCCAGCTTTTCGACTATACCGACCGCTATGCCGTTTGAACTGACTAATGCGTAGAGGGATGTTCCGATAATTAATGGCAGCAGCTGCAAAATAATCACTAGTAGAACTAAAATAAAAGGAATAAAGGGAGACATGCCCTTATAAAAGGTGTCCTTGACACTAATTTGCTTACCCATCATCAATTGCCGCAGTGCCCAAATCACAGCCAGGCTGGTAATAATTGTTAAAATAGTTTGGTAAGCACCGGCCGTTTGCGATGAGCTATTGCCAGACGAGCTGACGAGTACGGCGAAGATACTGAGTCCAGAGACTAACGCACCGGCATTCCCGGTGAAGACGTGATCGAATTCCTTTTTGAGAGTTGTTATGTCGGTGCTAGTGGATAGCCCTTGGACGAGTACCAGGTTAAGCAGCCCGTATATTGCCGCTAGGCCGGCAAGAATCTTTTTATGTGTCCACAGTACATCCCATACCTGCAGGCTTAGTTGATAGACACTTGGCAATTTCACTAACCGCTGCTTGTTAGTTATGGATTCAGCTGATGCGGGACGCCGAACTAAATTTTCTTGCTTATCTATAACCTTTCCTTTTGAAACAGCTTTAGGCGCTCGCTTCTTGAGAGTTTTTTTCTTAGGCTTGGTCTTGGTGGGCATAATTATATTATATAAGACTAACGAGTATATTGCTGTTAAGGACTTCGGCAGGCCTTTTCAGGCGTGAGTTTCCATGTTACGCAAGCGGCTGATTCGTTCGTCTATTGGCGGATGGGTACTGAATAGGCTGGCCAGGCTATGGCCTTTTAATGGATTGACGAAGAAAAGATGAGCCGTAGATGTGTTTTGCTTGGCGGCAGGAATACCGGCGTCGCGAATCTTTTCCAGCGCGCTGGCTAAAGCTTCAGGGTAGCGAGTAGTCAGCGCTCCGGTAGCGTCAGCTAAATATTCCCGTTGGCGGGAAACTGCTAGCTGGATTAAGGAGGCGATGAAAGGCGCCAGAATGGCGGCAACTATACCTAATATGAAGAACACTTGGTTATCTTCTTCCCGGTCGTTACTGAACCACGTTAATCTCAGCATTACGTCAGCAACCAAAGAAATAACGGCAGTCAGGGCAAAGGCCACCATGCTCACTCTAATGTCATAATTCTTAACGTGACCAAGCTCATGAGCGAGCACTCCCTGAAGTTCGTCGTCATTCATCATGTTTAAAAGACCGCTGGTCACGCAGACGGCCGAGCGCTTTGGATCACGACCGGTGGCGAAGGCATTCGGCGAAGGATCATCTATTATGTATACCTTAGGCATTGGCAAACCGTCAGTTATAGCCAAATTCTCTACTGCTCGCCAAAGCCGCGGATTATCACTCTTTTGGATCTGCTTCGCCCCATTGACCGCCAAGGCCATTTTGGCTCCGGCATAATAAGTGAAAACGACGTATATCAGCGAACCGGCTAATGCACCATAAAAAATACCGGTTCCGCCATTTAGAAACTTATCGAAAATCCATATGATCAAGGCCAGGAAGACGAGGAAGACTAACATGATGAAAACGGTCTTCCTCTTATTTTCAGTAATATCGGAGTACATGGTTATTAATTATCTAAAGTTGTTTAGAATTGTACGTTGACAGGATTCTGGATTGCCGTAACCTGCGATTCGTCAACTTCGAAATATTCCTTGTTCTGCCTGAAACCAAACATCGAAGCTAACAAATTTGTCGGGAAGGTAGTACGCCTCGTATTAAAATCCCTGACGACGCCGTTATAAAACCGGCGTGATGCTTGAATCTTGTCCTCGGTGTCGGTAAGTTCGGCCTGTAATTCCTGAAAATTTTGAGAAGCCTTAAGATCCGGATAATTCTCAGCTACCGCGAACAAACTCTTCATTGTCTGCTGGAACTGATTCTCGGCTTTAGCCGTATCGGCCACGGTCTGGGCACCTAAAGCGTTAGCGCGGGCGGCAGTGACGTCTTCAAACACCGTTTTTTCGTGGGACGCATAACCTTTGACAGTATTAACAAGATTAGGAATCAAGTCGTAGCGGCGCTTCAACTGAACGGTTATATCGCTCCAGGCTTCACTCGCCTGCTGGTTGAGCCTGACTAACCCGTTATACATGGCCCCCAGAATGATTCCTAGAACAACGATTACGACGACTATGATAATGACAGCGACCATATGATTATTTTTATCCTTATGTTATTTAAGTCATTATACATCAATATCTCAAGCAGTGAGCGTCTGTTGTATGATAGAACTTAAGCTCATGAAAAAGGCCAATACCGCGTCAGTATTTTTAATATTAATTATCACTGGGCTTTACGTAGCGTTTTGTTTTATCGCTCCGGTAAAAGCCATTTCGCCTACGATAACCTACGGATTCGATAAGCCTGTAACTACTTCTTCAAAGGTCATATGGCCAAATGGCGGCGAATCGGCATTAGCGGTATTAGGCACGTCAGTATCAGATTCCCATTCTCAACAGACCCCATTGCCTACTGCTTCAGCAGCCAAAATGATTACTGCTTTGATGGTCTTAAAAGCGAAACCATTAATTTTAGGCCAGCAGGGTCCCGAAGTGCCAATCACGCAAGTAGACGTCAATTTTTATGACGCGTACGCCGCCGAGCAAGGTTCAATTGTTCCCGTCCAGATCGGCGAACAAATAAGCGAATACCAAATGCTGGAAGCTATGCTTTTGCCATCCGGTAATAATATCGCAGACAGCCTGGCGGTATGGTCTTACGGATCACTCAGCTCTTACGCCTCGTCGGCTAATGAATTTTTGGCAAAGAACGGTCTTACCTCTACACACGTCGGCAATGACGCCAGCGGCTTCGATCCCTCGACTCTCAGCACGGCGACTGACTTGGTCCGATTAGGCGAACTGGTGGAAGCGAATCCGGTATTGGCGCAAATCGTAGCGGAACCCTATGCCGGCGGCATTCCGGTAGCGGGAACGATTCATAACGTTAATTCTCTTCTTGGACATCAAAACGTAATCGGTATTAAGACAGGCAATAACGATCAAGACCAGGGCGTGTTCGTTGGCGCATCGAGGCAGATTATGAGCGGTAAACCAGTGACTATCATCAGCGCATATATGGGCGCCAGCTCCTTAGCTAACGCTTTAAGCTCTAGCGACGCTCTTCTCGCCTCCAGTCAAACTAATTTTGTTCCCGCGGTGCTGGTGGCGGCTAATTCCGATATTGCCTATTATCACGTTCCATGGGAGAAGAATACCGTTCTGGCTTCAAACCCGACCCAATTGTCTGGAGACATTTGGGGCGGCAAGACAGTCATGGCCGCAGCTCCGAGAATCAGTGATGTTCGGCCTGGAGAAGATGCCGGTAGCGTAGTTGGCTATCTTAATGATGCCAGTAAGGCGGACTTTTCCGGCTCAAGAGTAAAAGTAATCCTTGAGTCGTCAATTAGCCAGCCGTCAGTTTTTTGGAAACTTCTCCATCCGCAAGACTTACATGTTTAAGCGACTGTAATAATATAAGCCGACAATACGATCAAAAAAACACTAAAAAGCAATAATTAAGCGGATCAAGTCTAATTATAGAATTTATGTAGTAGACACAATATAAATAATGGTGGGTGATGAGGGACTCGAACCCCCGACCCTCTCGGTGTAAACGAGATGCTCTAGCCAACTGAGCTAATCACCCGAAAATGCAAGAAGTAGTATAACAAGAGTGGTCGCATCTAACAAATTTTGCTGTATAATCAGTTGACTGAAGGCTAAGTTAGACCTTCTCGGATAGACGCGCGAGTGGTGAAATTGGTATACACGCAGCCTTGAGGTGGCTGTGCCGCAAGGCGTGGAGGTTCAAGTCCTCTCTCGCGCACCAATCTCTTATTTAAACATTGCCCTGATTGTTAATTCTAACTGTAATACAATTTGTACCTTTTTATTGAAAGGAAAGGAATTATCTGATTCATACCAAACACGTACTTATCGCCGATTCAGGGCAGACTATTTAATACTTATCTATATACCGGCAATTTCACTTAAGCTCTTAAGCGTCTCTAAAGTTGCGCCAAGGCTCTCAATACTCGCCATTCGGCCGGCCGGCAAAACGAATTTTTCGATCACCGGATCATTAATCCAAGTTTTTTCCGGTTCGATATCTGGCAGACCGCCGATGCGAAGTCGATACATATCGATTCTTGTGGACCGGCCCGCCAAGTCGCGCAAAGTTATAAAATGACTTATCTCCAGAGGTCCTAAGTCGGCTATCTCAACAGTCCTAACAATTTGATGAGCCGTCGGAACTTTTGTTATACTCCTGTCGCTTTCTTTTACGCGTAAAGTTTCCGGTGCATGCAAAAGCGTATGGAACAGACTAGTTATCATGTAGCTGACAGCCGATCTTTTAGATTCTCCTTTAACTGCCGCTTCCGGGCTAATGTCATCTTCGCGAATTAACGGTCTGGCTATTTTTTCTATTTCATATTCTTCGGGACAGCCAGAGTAATCAGCTTGCGCTTCTTTCCTGACGGAGGACACATATAGTTTCAGAGTGCTCTTATCCATTGCTTAACTTTATCAAAGAGGAGTTAAAAAGGTTTTAATTGCGGGGTAGATAGTCGTGTATATGACTGAGATCGTATTCTGAACGCATCATTGATTTTATAGTGTCGATTGTGGTGCCCATCTTTACCCCTGGGTTTAAAGTGCCGTAAGGATCGAAAATTGTCTTTACTTTTTGCAGAAGGCTATAAGCTTCCGGACCATACATCATTTCTAAATAAGGGGCGTGCAGACGTCCTTCTGCGGAAGTTGCGCTTATTGTTCCGCTGAGACCTAAGACCAGGCGGTCAAATTCTTCCATCATCCTAAAGATTTTCTGCTTATCGCCAACCTGTCCAATATTCATACGCGGCATAACGTTCAAATTACCGTCTCCTACTTGTCCCCAGACAGCCGGCTTTAAGTGATGCGCCGACATCAGTCTATATATCCCTTCCAGAAACTCTCTCACTCTATCGGGGGGGACCGCGCCGTCAAATAGCGGCAAGGACTTTAAAAGCCCGTCGTTATGCGCCAGCAGAACGTTAATAGCATCCCGGATCTTCCAGCACTGAATCTGCTCATCGGGTTCAGTAGTTACATCGTAACGGACCGTGAACTTATCTAAAATCTTTCTGGCTTTTTTGAGGGCTTTCTTACTAGGTTTTTCGCCACCATCAAATTCAATGAACAGCATAAAAGACGGGAAAGGCGGCTTTAAAATATCTTTCAAATGGTTTGGATTAAGCTCTTGTATTTGAGTGAGAGCAAATTGATCAACCAGTTCCAGAGCCGATGGCATGTTTTCCATTCCTCTTAATTCCAGGATGGCCTGCTGCAAATATTCCAGGCTATCGAACTGGGCAAGGATCAAGCTGGTCTTGGGATCGTAATCGACAGTCTCAAGCACGGCTTCAGTAATAATGCCGAGGGTTCCTTGGCTGCCTGTGAATAGCGGCGTCAGATCAAATGACCCGTCTTTTTGCTTAACGCTGAGCATATCGTAGCCGGCATTGTTTAATGTCGTGCCACGCTCAAGTTTTTCTATAAGATCGAACCTTTCTTCAATAAGGGTATCGATGGAACGGTATATTTCACCTTCAAATGTCGACAGACCCAGTTTTTTACTGAAATCCCGCTTACTGAGACGCTGGGTCTCTATGACTTCGCCGTTAGCTAAGACTACCCTTAACGATTTGACATAGGCTTTCATCGGTCCGTACTTAACAGATTTCATGCCGCTGACATTATTAGCTATAGCACCGCCGATGGTCGAATAGTCTAATGACGGCGGGAAAGACGGAAGGTATCGACCGTGGGTGTGAAGTGCTTGCTGGAGTTTTCCGAAGTTAGTTCCTGGCTCGACAATTACTGAATGAGCCTTGGTATCGAGTTCCAGAATCCTGTTCATGTGAGCCGGGAAAGACAAAACAATCCCCGAACCGATAGCCGCACCGGTACCGTCAGTACCCATACCCCTGGCAGTAATAGGTATTATTCTTCCCCGTTCCGCTAACTGCCAGCTGAATCTGGCGGTTTTGCGAACATCGTTCTCACTTCTTGGATAAACTAAGAGAGAGGGTGTAACATGCAGGATACTGCCGTCTGTTTCAAAATGATGCCTGGCATCCGTCCCGGCTACTACTTCTCCGACCAGATGCTCTTGAAGATAATGAGCCACCTTGTTGTTCATCTCTAGGGTACCCTCGAAATTTTAAGCATGTTTCTTATAGCTGTAATGATAGCATATTAGGGGTAATAATGCTTGTGCCAGATAGGCGGTTTTATTGATTATTTAAAACTTTACCAATTAGCTGTCTTAATTTTAAATGTTCGTTTTTCATGTAAATTACATCATCTAGCAGTTACGTAATGCGATAGAGTTTGCCAGCCGATGAATAAGCTGGAAAGTATAGAGCTAATTATGCAGTCAGTTTCTCCCAAAGGATTACCAAACCGAATAATGTAAATAATTTAAGATAGTATGGATTGTAGTAAAACCAGTAATCTTTTGATGTCAGAGGGGCTAAGGCTTCCTATCTGCTCTTTTAGTCTTACCTTATCTATAGAACGTATTTGATCACAAGCTAGACTTGAGACATATCCTGCTACTTTTACCTGCAACCGGAAATCCCACGGCCTTAATGTGGAGGTCAGAGGAATTATAATGACAGTACGAATATTCTCATTCATCTCATCAGGCGAAACAATGACACAGGGACGTATTTTACGTAATTCGGCACCTTGGGATGGCTCAGGGTTAAACCAGTATATCGACCCTCGTTTAGGAAAGCTCGCCATTATCTTTAAGCCATTCCTCGTAAGTTGGCCCATCCCACGATATTTTATCTAACCCATCACCAGTTAAACTATCCATATCTGCAAATTCTTCTGTAGGATCACCGTACTTTTCTACCATGCTTTTTATTTGCTTATCCCAATCCTCACGAGGATTGCTCTGTTTGCTGATAATAATTTTACCTTCTTTTACTTCCAACTGAACTTTATCCGTAAGGCCGCTCATTTGTAACAGACTTTTCGGTAAACGTACAGCTACGCTATTACCCGATGTAGTTAAACGAGTTTTAATCTTCATACGTACATTGTAAGTACGCTAGTGATATATGTCAAGAAACTTTTTTAGGCACTTTATGATTGGTGCGGATGAGAGGACTTGAACCTCCACGAACAAAAAGTTCACTAGCTCCTGAAGCTAGCGCGTCTACCAATTCCGCCACATCCGCGATAAGAGCTAAAGTAAATCTTAGCTAATATCTTTTCAAATCACAAGTCCGTCATTTTCCGACTATCATCCCCGTAAAAACTAAACGTACAAGGAATAAAGTATTGTTTCCAGCAAATCATTAAGCTAACGTTTAACAGTTTTTGTCTTGTTTTAACGTTTATGCCTAGTAAAAATATAACAGACGCCAGTTGCTTGTCAGTAGAGAATAAAGCTCATGATAAATCATGAAATTCCTCCAGGCGGAGAAAGCCAAGATGTTACTCAAGCAGAGTTAGATAAGCTATTCACTGAAATCGTAGGCAAGACTGCGCTCTTAAATGCAGCCAGTCTGGAAACACTAGATAGCCCGCCCATAACCTATCAGGGACTGCCTTTTGTCTACGAAAAACCTTGGTATGACGCTGAACTTCCCGGCGATAGGCTCCGAGAAGCCGTCCCTGAAACACAACAGCTGATTGATTCAAAAGATACTTTGGTGTTTGAACATAATCCAGCTCATTTCAGATCTGATTTAGGGGCTCCCCTTTATGTTCCTGAATCGATTGTTATTGATTATTGGAAAGGTACTGAACCGTTTTACGAGTCTGCCATAGAGTTAGAACATAAGCGTGCCAGCGGAAAATACCGGGTTTACCGCAGATTGAACGCGGCTAATTCTACCGTCAAGCTTATAAAGGCTAAGGCCGACGTCTTGCCTCTTGTGCCGAGCGACTGGCAAGAACACGATCCAGACGCTGAATCTGTGATCGACCGCGACGAATATGAACTCCTCGAAGGCATAATCAGCAAATTCGATAAGATCACAGGTATGGTAGAAAAGCACTCTCTCTACATCCCTAGTGTGTGGTTACCTTAGTCTCGCGGATCTCCCAGTTCTGGACGTTATTAAACCGATCGGTCGGCGTATTTATGACGTGCTCGCCTATTCCGCCTACGGAACCGTTAGTCAGATATATTAACCTAGGCTGATAAAGCCCTAGCGCCGGGTTGTCCTGTTGCCATGCCTGCAGGAACGGAGCGTATTTAATGACCCGAATGGCTGGATCTAACCTTGTTCTGCCGGCTTCCAAGGCTTGATCGGCCGTAGGATTATTATATTCAGAAAAGTTCAACCGATTCGTCGAACGGATGTCTGCCTGGGAACTATCCCAGTAAACAAAGACGTCAGGATCGGTACCTATAGATACCGCCGTCATGAGGGCGTCGTAGTTGTGATAACTAATGGCGCTCTGGAAGTCTGTCGGATTCAGTAGCTGGACGTTCAATTGGACTCCGGCGGCCTGCCACTGGCGGCGCAGCTCATTAGTTACTTTCTGGTTCTCGGTTGTATTTAAAGCGGTCAGCATAAAGCTCAGGCTTTGGCCGTTTTTATAGCGAAAGCCATCCTTGCCGACTTTCCATCCGTCCGAATCCAGCAGCTGCTTAGCTGCCGGTAAATTGAAATTCTGCTGGGCGTAAGCCGGATTATACCCTAATTGTCTCATCAGCAATGGCTCTCTGACCTGAAGAGTACTGTAACCGAGGCTCTTGACTATCGCCGGGACGTTTGCCGACTGCACTAAAGCGCTCCTGATATTTTTATCTGCCAGTACGCCAGATGAGGTTTTGAAAAATACCATGTCGGCTGCCCGGAGGATGAAACTATTGTCGACCACACCAGGCTTATGGAAAAGGCTAGCAGGCACGTTATCGACTCCTTCCATAGCTGTAAGGTTCTTAGATTCGAAAGCGCTCAAAAGCTGATTGCTGTCTGAAAAAACATCTACAGTGAACTGATCTAGCTTTGGCGAGCCGCCGACATACCCAACGAATGGCCGCAGAGCTATCTCTGTTTCCAAGTTTGACGGATCGCTTCCATTTAGAACTTGCAGCGCCTGCCATTCGAAAGGACCTGAACCGACGGGATGAACTGTATTAAATTCGTCTGACCTTAAGTCAGTGTCGGCGACAGTGGAAAGCAGATGTTGTGGAATTATGCCGGTTGTGAGATTGTTCGGGAAAGATGCCAGGACGTCAGGCAGCTTGAAAATTACAGTATCGGCGTTTGGCGCAGACACATCGATGCCTTTCCAACTAGAAAAAAGCGGCGAGTCGGCGTCGGGATTTTCTATTGTCTTGAAAGTAAAGACTACGTCCCGGCTGGTCAGCGGAACGCCGTCCTGCCACTTTAAACCCGAACGTAAATGGACGGTATAGACTTTTTCCGAACTGTCGACTGAATAATTGCTCGCTAGATCGCCTTCGAGATTACCGTCGGCGCCAGTCTTCAGTAAGCCCGAGAATAAGAGACTGGAAACGGTTCTGTCGGCGTCGCTGGTCGCATATATAGGATTGGCATTTGTGAATGTACCCTCTACGCCTTCGGTATATATCCCCCCGGGGATATGCCTCAGTTGCTGGTAAAAATCGCTGAGCGCCAGATTCTCATAAAACACTCCCCCCATCAGCAGAATCAATAAACCTACCCATGCCAGAACGAACCGGCGGACCGGAGCTAGCCGATAGAAGCGTCTAAGAAGCAGCTTATCCAAAGAATCCTCGGCATGCGTGCCGATATTCTCGACTTGTTTCCGGCTAAGCTTGAGCCTTATTAATAAACGTCTGCCGGTACGCCTGAGATTCATAATCCTGCGGTGTCCGTATATTTATTTACTTACGATCACATCCATGACAAGCGACAGGCTGAATATAAGGGCGCAGATGATCGTCAGCTGGAATATGGTCTTGTCGGTACCGCGCCGAGTAGTATTGACGTCGCCGGCTCCGCCCAGTCCGGCACCGAGACTCGCACCCCTGGTCTGTACCAGTATTAAAAGCGTCATTAGTAGTACGGATCCAAAAGTCAGATAATTGTATATATTCATTATTTCCCTGTGTCTTCTAATATTGTCGTCACTAAGTAGTTTAGCAGTCCTATTACCATACCAGCAAATACGGCGGCCCAGAAGTTTGTGATATGCAGTGGCGTATAGAGCTTGCTGGCAATATAGACTGTCAGTCCGTTGATAAGAATCATGAACAGGCCAAGCGAGAATATTAGAGCCGGCAGCGAAAGTATGATCAGTATTGGCTTAAGGAAAGTATTGATGACAGCCAGAACCAAACCGGCGATGACTATCACGGCGATACCTTGGTCGTAACTTATGCTCCGACTTAAAAGAACCGCTGCGATGTATAGTCCGACTGTGCTGACGGCCCATCTCGTTAAAAATCTATAAATTGGTTTATTCATTTTTGGCATACCGCCTGTGGTTATTTTAGTTCAGGTTCATAGTAGTAGGCAACTGCGAGCTGAGCACTTGTATACCTTTATCGGTAATTAGAACGTCATCTTCAATCCGAACCCCGATACCCTCTTCCAGAATATATATGCCCGGTTCGACTGTCATGACAGTGCCTTTAGGCAGCGGGCTGGAATAATCGCCGGAATCGTGTACGTTAAGTCCCATGAAATGCGACGTCGCATGGGGATAGTATCTGCGTACGCCTTCATGAGTCACTTCGGTTAAAAGACCCAGCTGTTTTAGCTTTTGACCCATGAAGTCTTCGACTTGGTGCTCGAAGTCTCGCATAAGGATACCTGGCCTAATGATGGAATAGGTATACTGCTGAACTTCTTTCACGGCAGCATGAACTTCTAATTGCCTCTTCGACGGCCTACCGAGATGTATCGTCCGCGTAATATCAGCGGCGTAGTGTTCGGCCTCGGCGCCCGTGTCAATTATGACCAAGTCAGATCGGTTAAGGCGTCCTTCATTGCTGATGTTGTGGAGGGTGCAGGCCCGCTTGCCGCCAGCTATGATAGGAGTAAAAGCGTGGTGCAGTCCGCGGTCTCTCATTCCCCTCGTCAGTTCAGCCTCGACCTGGAATTCATATTTGTAATCTTTAATCTTACTTGGCATTGCTAATTCACGAAGAGATTCTGACGTTACGTCAATTGCATGCTGTATTGCAGAAATCTCCTCAGGCTGCTTTACTGTCCGCATCTTGGCGATTGTGGCGGATATGTCTAAAATCTCCAGGTCCCTTTTAGCTTGCTGGACCCTTTTCTCCAATGCGGCCCGGGCTGGATTAGTGTAAAAGCCGAAAGACTGAATATAGTCGCCGGGACTGCTTAATAAAGCAACCTGCTGATTTTTCTTAAGTTGGAGTGTAAATTTTTCCCATCCTTCTCTGTCATCCATAACGTTTGTTACGCCCGATAATGATGACAACTGCTTGACGTCGATGGCGCCGTCGAAAGTTTCTCGAGTGACTGAACGCGGCGGTACGATGAGATAATCTCCGCTTGGCTCCATGATAAGCGTCAGGTCAGGCTCATTGATGCCACAGAGATACCAGAAAACAGCGTCCTGCGCGAAATTAAAAGTTGTGTCTCCGCCTCGTTGGACGAGGCCGTTGGCGGCAATAGCGATTGGCGCTGAAGTGTTTAGGAGTTGCCTGAGCCTCTGGCGATTGCCCTTAAAGAAATTGGCGGTAAAATGTGACTCCATAGGATAGGCCTTAGTATATCAGAGAGCTATTTAGCCTCTATATATTTCTTCAAAGTTTTGGCTTTAACGTTGCCAACGACCTTGGCTATTGATAATTCATCGGCTTCGCTTAAGCCTTTTACGGACCCGAACGCCCTTAGCAACTTCTTTCTGGTGGTCGGACCAATACCGGGTATATCGTCAAGCATGCTGGCGGTTTGGCGTTTTACTTTAAGGACACTATGGTAACTGACGGCGAATCTGTGCGACTCGTCTCGTATGCGCTGGAAGAGTTTTACCAGGTTGGTACTATGTGGCAGATTGATCAGGACGAATTCTTCAGTTTCCGTCATAAAGCCGCCTAGTTCGTGTACCATATTCTCATTAATACTGACATTGGATTTCAGCTTATGGACAACTATCTGTTCTTCCCTTTTGGCTAGTCCGACGAACGGTATGCCGCTTTGTCCTAGCGAATCCCTGGCTTGAATTGCGGCGTCAAGTTGACCTTTGCCACCGTCAATTAAAATAACGTCTGGCCGTCCCCAGGACTTAAGGTTCTTTTCACTAAGACGCCGCTTGATCGTCTCATTCATATTGAAGAAGTCGTTATTTATGTCGTTACGAGTCTTAAATTTACGGTACTGCGCTTTATCACTAACTCCGTTCGTAAAGACCACCATGCTGGCGACAACGTCACTACCCTGCATATGAGAAATGTCATAGCCTTCGATACGCTTAGGAAATCCAGCCAAGCCTAAAAGAGCCACCATCTCATTAAGAGCATGGTCTTTACTGATATCTAGAAACTCCTTGTCGCTGAAGATGACCTGTCGATCCAATCCTTCGAGCCAGGCGATGCGGTTTCTGAGCTTGGCCGCTTTTTCGAAATCTTGTTCTTTGGCGGCGGTTTTCATCTCTTTAGTCATTTCCGCTACTATCGACCGGCGCCTGCCTTGGATGATGGACATCAGTTTACGCAGATTAGCCCGGTATTCTTCCAAAGATGTTCGACCTTCTTCCAAGCCGGGATCGAGACCGAGATGATAATGCAAGTTGGCGCGTTTAGCTCCCGGCGACCTGCTAATCGCGTAAGGGAATATTTTCCTTAGCAGCTTGAGTGATTGCCTGACGGCAGTAGTACTGGAATACGGTCCGAAATATCTAGCGCCGTCGTCCATTGGTCTCCGGGTAGTGCTGACTGTTGGATAGTCGCTGGAGTAGTCTATCCGGATATAGCTCATGGCTTTATCGTCGCGCAGCAATATATTGTAGCGGGGCATGTAGCGTCGGATCATTTCCGCTTCCAGGAATAAGGCTTCCATTTCGCTATCGACACTCATCCACTCTATGTCGGCAATTTCTTCAACTAAAGCTTCGGTTTTAATATCCCTGGCCCTCGACTTCTGAAAATACTGGCGTACCCTGTTACGTAGGACCGCTGCCTTGCCTACGTAAATGATTTTCCCTTCTTTATCCAAATGAAAATAGACGCCTGGTTCTTTCGGCAGCTGGCTAAGTTTTTTTTCTAATCGCTTATTCACTAGTTATATTTTACTACCCTCGTTAGGCGCTGGTTAGGAGAAAGTCTAAGAACTGATATTAGCGTTTCGCTGATGATTACGATTCGACCATTACTGACTTCTGGCAATCCTGGCAGTACCAGTCCGCTTCTTGGAAACAATCTTTGCAAACCAGTACCAGGCGGTTACAGCTGGCAATAGCGCAGTTTTCGAAATTGCTTGTCTTAGTTGAACATTCGGTGCATTGACCTATATCCCGACTTTTACTAGTGAACTTAGTCGCCATCCTGCCGTCAAAAACATAGAGCGATCCTTCCCACAGACCGTCGTCGCCATATTCTTGACCGTATTTAACGATGCCTCCGTCAATCTGATAAACTTCTTCAAATCCCTTCTTTTTCATAATCATGCTCAGGACTTCGCAGCGAATACCTCCCGTGCAGTAAGTCACGACCGGCTTTTTCTTAAGTTCGTCGTATTTCGGGTCGTCAAGCTCGGCGGGAAAGTCCCTGGTGTTTTTGACGTCCGGGACGACAGCATCTTTGAAACGGCCTATCGCGGCTTCATATGCGTTCCGGCCATCAAAGAAAACTACGTCGTCACCTCTCTGCTTTACTAATTCGTGCACTTGAGCCGGCTTCAGGTGGCGGCCGCCGCCCTTTATCCCCGCTTCATCTACTTCTATCAAGTCTTTTACGCCGAAGGTCACAATTTCTTCACGCACCTTGACGCTTAACCTAGGGAAATCTTCCCTTGAACCGGAGCTCCATTTAAAAGTCGTCGCTTTAAAGAGATTATACGTCTTTGTCTCTTTAATATACCGCTTGAGGCTTTCTATATCTCCGCCGAGCGTCCCGTTAATGCCATGCTCGGAAATTATAATCCGGCCACGGAGATTCAAGCCCTGACATAATGACTTCTGCCATAAACGGACAGACTCCGGGTCCTTTATCGGCACGAACTTATAATAGAGGATTACTTTTTGCATCTGATTATTATATCTTATCTGCCACGTAGCAGAGTTATCATGACTATGACGGCGACAAGTATGACCACAACGGTTATTATCGCCGTGTCGATGACCTTGCGTTGTTTTTGCTGGCGCTGCCTTTCTCTCAGTTCGAAATCGGCCTTGGCTTTATAGAAGGCGACTTCTTCTTCCTGGCTCGAGACATTTTCTTCTGCTTCCTTGATCATTCTTTTCAGGATGACGCTGCTATCGACACTCGATGCTCCTTGATTGCCGCTGACACGTCCGGAATCCCGGAGGATAGGATCCCGTTCAAAATCAATTTCCCTTTCTACGATCTCGTTACGTAAGGCCCGGGGAACATCGCCGCCTCGGTTATGCTCTTCTATCAGCCGTCTAAGGCCGCGTTCGCCAATCAGATGGGTCTCATAAATCTGGCGCAAACTGCTGCCGTTGACAATTATCTTGGAGCTGAGGTCCATTAGCTCATTGCGGTTCATCGTTTCGATGCGGGCATTGGATAAGGGTTCGACATATTCTGTCTTTTTGGCTTGCGTTTTTACTTCCGGTTTTAGGGGTCTTTCTTTCAGTAACGCAGCTCCGGCGGCGGCCAGCAACGGTGCTTCGCCGGTTACCAGCAGGCTGCCTATCTTCTCGGTGGCTTTATTACCGTGCAGACGCTGGGCTTGTGGCGCTACGGCGCGTTCTTTTTCCATACGTTGTACTATTATATTCTTGTCTATAGGCTTTTGTATAATTTCAGCCGGCTGTTTAATTTTTTTCTCATAGGCCTGGTTACTCCTCTGGGCACGCGCTTTGTCTGAGACAAGCTTGCGGATGACATATTCCTTATTGTTTAAATCAGATTCTATCTTCTGGACCTTGGCTTCGAGTTTCTTCTGGACGCGTTTGGCTTTTCTTTCGGCTTTCAGCCGTCCGCGGCGCCGTCCGATGAGATAATCAAGGCTGCCGATATACAGCCCGCCGGTTAAAAAACCTTCGGATAAATCAATATACCTTAATCTGTCGCGCGTGATAACTGCTGGACGGACAGCTCCAGCTGAGGTGTTTGTTTCGGAGCCGACTGGAGTAAATCCTGAGCGTAAGGCGTCATCGGCTTGTTCGGTAATTGGTACTGAAGGATAGGCGGCAGCCATTTCGGCCATGTGCCTGTCTGCATTCCTCCCTGCCCCGTCGGCGACCTCAGAATAGAAATGGCCGTACATACCTTCTTCATCTCCTAATGGCACTTCGATAGTCTGTGGTAAAGTTCCTGGTGCGCGGGACTCAGCTTCTCGCCGGTTATATATGAGCTTCTCTTCAGGTTCTTCAACTTCCTCCAAGTTAAAATCTCGCAATACTTCCTCTAGCGCAGTTTCGGGTTTAATATCATCTTCGATAATCTTCGAATCGAAAGAATCTAAGGCTTGGTGGGCTATTTCCTCTTCCTGCTCGTCTGCACTCTCCTCTTTTCTCGCTTCCCGGGCATGCCGCCTGAGCTGTTTGATGACAAACGACTCCTCTTCGGGCGTCACCTGTTCAAGGTCGGCAAGCTCTTCCTCGTCTGACTTTGAGTGGGCTTCTGATTCCGGCTCAGGCTTCGGCTTGGCTTTTTCCTTATTGCTTTCTTCTGTTTTAAGAAAAATGTCATAGATGCTTTTCGGACTGTCGCTCTCTACTGGCGCCTTACTTTCGACCACTTCCTTATTGACTAAGCGAGAGCCGATACTTTTTCGTTTCTTCTTCTTTGATTTTGTTAAGGAGGAGTCCGGCTCGATCTGGTCGGCGCCAATCTTATCTGTATTTTTGTCCGGGCCGCTAATGCCCTCACCTGAGTTCATAAATTGTTCTTTACTTAATTAAATTTGCTTTTGACTTGGTTTTATTATACGATAAAAGGTCATTTATTGACAGGCTACGTCGCCGGATCCTCACCTGGAGCGGCCATCAAAAAGCAGACAAACTTAAACTCTCGCCAGCCTTGGCAGAGTTTTTATTACGCAAACAATTAAGGACACGCAAAAAACCCGAAAATGATAAAGAATGCAGATAAAGCCGCCACAGTACTTGCTTACTACTGGAAGCATGTACGCCCGCATAAGCGGATGACAATCGGTACGCTGATTAGCGTGCCCTTTACGGTATTGGTCAACAGCTTCTTGCCGAGTCTGATTGTAGCTAACGTGCTAAGTCAGCTTAGTCAGCAGTCAGTCTTGCATAGGCATCTCAGCTACTTCTTGCCGGTGCTAGGCATTTATTTCGTAATTCTGTTCATAGGG
>DASTAD010000002.1:0-4625 GCA_035713075.1 Saccharimonadales bacterium (SeqCode)
CATACGCTGCACGAGCCTTTTACCGACCCGCGTAAGCTTGCGCAGGGCATACCCGACAACCGGCTGATGTTTGATCAGTTCCGCTCGATCAAAGACTTATATTTCAACTGCGTTTCCCGTAAGCAGAAGAGTATGGCTCCCCCGGGATTACGATCCAGGATAAAGCGGGTAATTTATAACGGCATAGAAGTAAACGACTATATATTTTCCGCCAAGAAGGACGACTACTATACTATCGTCGCTAGCTTTTCACCGGATAAAGGGCAAGGAACAGCCGCCAAAGCCTGTCATGACCTAGGGTTACCCCTGAAGATGGCCGGCACGATCGGGAGCGGTATATCTGAACCCCGGCAACTAGAGGCCGCCATGAAAGATCCCGCTAGCCAATTAAAATATGATCGAGGCTTCAGCTACTTTCTCAAAGAAGTGGCGCCGTACCTGGAAAAGGGAAGTATTGAATACGTCGGCAAGGTTACCGGTCACCGTCAGAAAGAGCACTTCGCCCGGGCAAAGGCCTTTTTATTCCCAATTGATTGGGAGGAACCCTTTGGAATAGCTGTCATTGAAGCCTTGGCTAGCGGCACTCCCGTAGTAACGTATAACAGGGGAGCGATGCCGGAAATAATCAAGCATGGCGTCAATGGCTTCCTGGCGAATTCATATACTGAATTCAAACAATACGTAAAAAGGGTTGGCGAAATAGATCCGGCAGTGTGCCGAAGAAGCGTCGAACATAAGTTTTCAACTGAAGTTATGGCCGAAGAATACCTTAAGCTTTATAAGAACATTCTTGCGCAATATAAAGCTCCTAGACTCCGCCGTATAGTCAGTCTTCCTTTGACTCCGGAACTAGCGGCGTCCGCCTGGCAACGGCGACTACCGATATAAAACTCGAAAAGTACAATTCACCACGGAAGAATTTACGTAAGTGGCGACAAGTCATAGCGAACTTAATTAATATCCAAGTATTAGAATTACTTTTTCGGACACTTTAAGTGCGGGTATATTTCTACAGCGCTGTAGCGAGGGCTTTATCTCTGCTAAGATGGGTTTATGAAAATATTTAAAGTCTATGTAGCTGTCAGCTTACTTGTAATAATACTTCTCCTAGCGGCCCTCGTAGGATCAATCTACTATGCCGGTCAAAAAGTTAATCAAGAATCGACTTCAGTCACAAACAATATAAACGGCTTCAACAAGAACATCAGTAATATCAATAAGAACTTACAGGGGATCAGTACTCAACTTCAACAAGAAAACGCCAAACTTTCTTCAGGTAGTTCTTTTCCTATCCCATAAGGCTTACACTACTTAGCTTTTTAATCTCCTTAGATAGAGGGGCTGTTAGCTTGGGTTTAATCCAGCTTCATCAACTCGCCTATGGTACCTTTCGCCAAGCTTGCCTCCCGACACGGCGGCCAGGAGCGTGACAACAATTGCGATTAACGACGTAATCAGCCCGCCGGTCGTAAAGCTTCCGGCTTTTATCGGTATATGAGGCAGGTTCATTTGTTGCAGGACGTTATACTTGGAGCCGATGGCGGCGCCTAAGGCAGCTAGGATAATCGTTATTAATATACCAATCGCCCATACGCCGAAGCCTTGCCGCGCTCCGTCGAACCTAGAGAGCCTTCCAGCGACATATCCACCGGCGTAATATGAAACAATTAGAACGATTAAGAACAGGATTCCTCCCGTAAGTCCGATAGTCGAGACGCCTTGCGCGGAAATATTCGTGGCGTTCTTTATCTGCGTCAGAGCTACTGCCGCCCCGGCTGCGGTTAGTATGCTGATAAGTATCGTCGCTATGCCCGTACTGACCAGCCATCCGAAAAGTGCCGCCCCTAGATGAAAGCCGCCGAATTTTTGTCGTTGAGCGCTCCTGTCTATTGCCGCCGCGCCTCGCGTGTCCTCATAATCCAAATAACTTTTGTCACGTTCTTCAAATCTATTCCCTTTACCCGCGTGGGTGTGTGGTATCGCAAATGCCATAAGCCCCTCCCTTGATTAACAAGCCTAATGTTATAGCTATACGAGGCTGTCCACCTATTACTTATTTAACAGATTGATTAGAAACGCTATATGCAGATTTACCCCTAATAAGACTAGCGGCCAGAGTATTATGGCAAGCAGGGCCGCTATTATATGCGGAAAAGAAGTCAGATCTGACAGATAACTGTTCTGGGAAGCGACTATAAGCCCGATTATCAGATAGACGAACCCTATAAAAGAATTTGTCATTTAGGCTTTGCCCTCATGGGAGGTCAGATTAATAATACGCATGTTTCATTATTATTGTTCTAGCGCTTTATAAATTGCTGGCAAATCCTTAACAGTCTAGACTTTCTCCAACCGGTCGAGCTTACCTGAAGCCCTATAAACCAGGTAGAAACCGATAATACCGACTGCTTCAAGCATAATGACCAGCACGAGCCCTAGGCTAAACCGGTTTATCGTAAGATTCGAGAGAATGAAAAACTGCGAGATATAAATGCCTATAAACACTAGGGCTACGCCTTTATATAAATCCGTCAGACAGGAACGATAAATACTGCCCTTAACCTTTAAGGAATAGTTGGCTATGAAAGCGCAGCCAGTTAGACCCGCACCCCACATGATTGCGTGAGGCAGGGCATAGGTATAAAGGAGCAGCTTCTGCGGAAGGACAAACATTGGCAGCAGGCCTTGCTTGCTGCTCCCGCCAGTAACTCTAACGAACCGGCTAATGTAGAGGGCGGAGGCTATTAACCAGCATAAGATAGCGACTAGCCGGTACCGCCAGCGGATAACTAAAGGCACGATTTTATTTAAATAGGATGCGCCACTTAGCAGCAGTAGGGATGATGTCAGAATCGTGAATAAGGGCAGGTAATTCTCAACTGAAACCATGGTGCCTAACTTGGCGGAGTCTTTATACAGTCCTACCACGTACCGCGAGGACGTTAATAGAATGACATACAAGGTTATTAATAGCAGCGAGTCGGCGATGCGGTTCATTCCGTAGCCGTCTTGCGTGCCTCTTATGGCCACGGCGTACGTCTTCATCCGAAGCGCACTCATGAAAGCTATGCTCCACATCAATACAATTGGCACTCCAATGACAAGCGAAACGGTAAACTGCCGACCATCTCGTTGGCCACCGAATATCAAAGCGTTTTTATATAGCAGAAAGAAATAAATACCAATGGCCACCAGGAATAAGAAGGAAATAGTATTAGCGAGGGGCCATTTTCTGGGATTGGCAGGCGAGCTCATATTACTTTTCAGTCGATCTCTTTCTCATATCCTTTCATAAAATATACATTATTTCGCTTGTTCACAAAAAGTCATAGTCCTAGCCGAAATTTGAAGTGCCATATCTTACATATACATAAGAATAAAGAGCCTATCATAGGTAATGAATACCAATTCTTGATAAAGGATAATCGACAAAAAGGGGCGCGTTGTGGAACAATTCAATCAAGAACCAAGGGTATCACCCGAGCAAAGATTGCACTTGAGGAAGCTGGCCGCCAGGGAAGCGATAGGCCACACAAACGAGGAAACTTCCCGGGAATTCACTCCATACCGAGACAAAGGGATGGACAAGCTAATGTGGGGCGTCCGTCGCGTCATGGCGCATGAGCGTCGATGGCGTAGCGAACAAAGGTAAGTGACGCAAATCTTCTTGCAACAGTAAAAAAACTAACAGTTTGATGATTTTAGCATAAGCTACACTTCTAGTGGAAACATTAGGGGAGGAGACTTATGTCCGATATTGCAAGAGAACCTAAAGCCCGTTCACGTGCCGCCAGCAAACCTAGACCTTGGTGGCGTACCTATCTAACCTGATCCGAGAGTTGCCTATCGGCTTTAGATGGTGTCTGGGAGTCCATGCTCCGGGGCCAAAGATTTTGTGATTTTACGATGGCTATCTCAATCGCATAAAAAATCAACTGAGACTGTAAGTATATCCAAAATAGCAGTCCTAAAGATAAGGCGAAATAACTATATAGGGCGCTGAGGTGCTTAAGTTCATGGGAGATTATGTATCCACCCAGTAGCTGAAGAACTACCAGCCCGATAGCCGCCACGGCTGAGCCGGCCCGCGTCTCTTCAGGAGAAATATGCCGGGGCAAGCTAATATTGAGAACGATTCTAAAAAGCCAGAAAAGTATTAAGAAGTTAACTAGTAACGAGAGAAGTCTAAATAGCACGCTGTGGTTTGCCGTACTGGTCAGACCCGCAAGCACAGATGCCGCCAATAAGCCAAGACCCCCTATAAATACAAGAGTAAAGCTTCTCGCTAACCTCTCATAGAAACTGACATTGTCTGAATCCGATACCATCCATATGTGCTGGACACCGTTTATGAAGGCTTCGGCTACGCCTCTTGTGCCATAGAGCAGAAAAAGTACGCCAATTACCAGCGCAAGTCCAGTCTCGTTCAGTGAATGCACGTGCTGGGATAGCTGATTACCCAGGACTGGGAAATAATTCGTCAGACCGCTTATAATCCTATCGCCTAAGCTTGAGCCTTTCCCTACCAGAGCGTCCGTAATCGTAGTCAAAATCAGCAGCAGAGGAAAGAGAGAAAGATAAGTATAGTAAGTGAGTAGCGCCGCTTGGCGTCCGGCGGAGTCTTC
>DASTAD010000003.1:0-22578 GCA_035713075.1 Saccharimonadales bacterium (SeqCode)
CAAATTAATTACTGGCTCAATGACTACCATTACTTCAGGCCGCATCAAGCATTAGGCTACCAAACGCCAGAAGAATATTGTGCTACACTTGGCTTAACTATTCCGCGAGCGGAAGTGTCCACGATGTAGTGAGTAAGTGCAATACTCTTTAACCAATCAAGCATTAGTAGTATAATTTAGCCTATTAGCCATAGAGCTATAGGTGTCGAATAAAAACCAATTAAAAGCATGACTTTCACGACAGTGGTGGGAAGACGAAAATGACAATCTGGTGGCTTATAACGATCCTGGCATTCATAGGCGCCACCGGCGTGGCTTTTATCTGGCTTATAGTTAAGCTAAGCAACGGCGCGACGTCCCAGCAGAAAGGAAGCGCCGCCGGCGATTCTTACCAGGACGCTGCTATCGCTGATGTCGAGCACATATTTAACGATGAATTTCGCGAAGAACTTCGAAACCGTGGCCGTCTCCACTTCGAGAAGATAATCGGCGAAAACGCCATGTTCTTGCAGCAGGATCTCCGCTTAACCACCTCCCAGCTCAATGAATACATGAAGACAGAGATAACCAAAACCTTAAAGGATGAATTTGCCAAGTATGAACAGAGTATCGGCGACGCCAAGCAACTGGCTATTGAATCTATCCAAAAGACAAACCAGGCCATCGACGAGCAGCGCCAGATATTATCCGAGCAGGTCCAAAAAGAAGTGGCCGACGCCAAGCAGCTTCTTCTGCAGCACTTCGAAGCCAATATGACGGACATTGTAAACCATTACGTCCTGGCGGCAATCGGCGACCAGATCGATCTTACTGACCAACTAGAGTACATATTGGCTGACCTGGAGGCGAATAAGAAAGCTATCATCGAGGATCTGCATAATGGAGCGTAAACAAAAAGCCTTTACGCTGCCCGCAGGCGTTATCGGCCCGGTCGATATCGGTCGGCTAAACCGGGAGATGGACGCCATTAATGAGACTATGCTGCAACTGAAACTTCGTAAAAGCGGTGACGAGGTCAAACTGCCTAATACCTCGCGCCTGCTTGACCAGACTATCGAGCTAAACGGACTGAACTTGCTCAAAGAAGAAGACAGGCTGCAGCTAAGTAACTCCTTAAAGACTATCGAAGCTAAAGCGCCGGTAGTTCATATGAGCTTCAGCGCCGACCCTAGCGCGGCTTTCCTTGAACGTATAACCCAGTGGTTTAGAACAGAGGTAAATCCCTACACCCTGATAACAGTGGGCCTCCAGCCGAACCTGGGCGCCGGATGTATCATGCGCACGACCAATAAGTATTTCGACTTGTCACTGAAGGAATCGTTTAACGATAAACGTGACATGCTGGTGGAAAAGCTGTTCCCCCCTGAACTACTTAGCCAGAGCCGGAACACTCAACCAGCTCTCGAGGGGGCAGCATAAAAGCTATGCAGGGATCAAAGCATTTTCAACAGCTTTTGAAGAAGGGAAACCCGGTCGGTGAGGTAATTGGCGTGGAGAAATTCATGGTTAAAGTCAGGGGACTTCAGCCTTGCCGGATTCACTCCCTTATCATGTTCGAGGATGGCTCCAAAGGCTTCGTCCACCAAGTACTTGTCGATTATGTGGTCGTCCTTCACCTGGGAGAAATACAGCTCCAGACCGGTATGGTCGCAGTCATGCAGCACGATCAGCTTGTCTGCAAAGTCGGCAAGGATTTCATAGGCCGGGTCGTTTCTGTCACCGGAGAGCCGCTTGACGGCAAAGGTCCTATCGCCGCTACCGACGTCTGGGAAGTATTTTCGGCCGCACCGCCGCTGTATACCCGTAAGCTAGTCGAAGATCAAGTCGAAACCGGGGTCGGTGGCATAGACGCCCTCTTTCCGATTGTCCGAGGTCAGAGGATGGCGCTACTGGGCGACACGAAATCGGGAAAAAGCACCTTGGCGACACAGTTGGCTCTGCACCAAAAGGATACCGACCAGATCGTTGTATATTGCCTGATTGCCAAGCGCCGGAGTGACGTCGACACATTGCTTACCCGTCTCCAGGAAAGCGGCGGCATGGAAAAATGTATAGTCGTAGTTTCGACAGTCTTCGAATCGCTGATCATGAGTTATATAGCCCCGTATGTCGCCTGTTCGATGGCTGAATATCTATGGCAGAAAACGGATACCGATACCATCATAATTTACGACGACCTGACATCGCACGCCCACGCTTATCGGGAAGTGGCATTGCTGTCGGGAGTCAGCCCGGGACGAGATTCTTACCCGGGTGATATGTTCTTCGCCCATAGTTCGCTGCTTGAGCGCGCCGGAAGGCTAAGCCGAAACAGTAAGACGCTGACCAGCGTCCCGATCGTCCACGTCGCGAACGGAGACGTCACCGCTTATTTGCCGACCAACATCATGTCGATAACAGATGGCCAGTGGATACTCGACATGGATACTTTCCGCAAAGGTATTCGTCCGGCCATTAATACGGGCTTGTCTGTAACCCGTGCCGGAGGTTTGGGGCACAATAAGCGTCAGAAAGAATATTCGACCCGGACCATGAAAGTGCTGGCCGATTACCGGGCGGCTGAAGAATATTCCAGGTTCGGCTCCGAGCTGGCAGTGGAAGCTCAGCGGGCCCTCAACACCGGTAAGAATATATTTGAAATATTAACCCAGGGACCGAATGAGACCTTTTCGCTGATGGCCCAGCAGCTGATGTTTGATATAGTCCTTAATCTTACCGACCAAGAGAAGCTCGATACTAATGCTCTTAAGCTGCATGTCAATGAATACGCCGCTAAGATCACTAAAGACGAAGACTTTGATCCGGTCTGCAAAGAACTCAAGGCCGTGTCACTAATAAAGCTCGAGGGCGTACCGGAGAAAAAGCCGGAGGAGAAACCGCCTCAGTCTCCCCCCAGCGAACCAGCGCCTAAGCAAGAAGCCAAAGATGAACCTAAAACTGAAGCTCATAAACAGCCAGAGAAAGCCGGGGCTCAGGTATGAGGCGGCCGAATGAGATTGCCAGCGAAGAAGCCTCGATGGGCACTTTGGTGGAACTGACAAGCGTCTTCGAAGGATTGGCCAGTATGCGCATATCTCAAATCAAAGATCAGGTGCTTCAATCGACTAAGTTTTATTCAAAACTCTGGGACATCTATTCACAGATCCGGGTTACCGGTTCATTCAGCTTCGGTCGTGGGCACGGCGAAGAATTCATCGATAAGGAGTTGTTGGTGATAATTACCGCCGAGGGAGGTTTTTCCGGAGATATCGACCTGAAGCTCGTTAAACTTATGCTCAAGGATTATGATCCTAAAAAGAACGATATTATCGTCGTTGGCCATCATGGCGCTACTCAGCTGTCTCAAAACAAGGTGGCGTACAAAATTTATTTCAAGATGCCCTCCCGAGACCGCGACATAAATGTCGAACCGATTGTCCGGGAAATAAAAAAGTACCGGTCGACAAAAGTATATTACCAGGAATATATTTCCTTGATGGTCCAGGATGTGAAAAGGATCGAACTGTCGAGCGCGGTTAATAATCTCGGTGACGCCCAAGTCAAGACAAAGGAAGAAATTAACGAAAAAACGTATATCTTTGAGCCATCGACTTTCGACGTTATTGCTCACCTGGAAAGCTCGATGATGCAGATTACCGTCAGCCAACTGATACTGGAGTCTAAGCTGGCTCAGTACGCCTCTCGCTTCCAGGCTATGCGCATGGCTCATGACCGGGCCGACGAGACTACCAAGACCTTACATCTTGATTACAACCGTTCCAAACGTAATATCAAGGACGCCCGCCTGAAAGAGATAGTCACCAGTTTGAAGTTATTGAAGGAAGGGACGGCGGCCTAAGCCAATGGCAGGAATTGTAACTTCGATAAAGGACCTGGTTGTACGCGTCAGATTTGACGATGACCCGCCACAGATCAATGAAGTCGTCCAGCTGCAGAACGATAAGAAAACCCAGTTGCTGGTCGATCACCTTGAGACTGGCAACATAGCTTTCTGCTTAAATATCCGCAGTGATTTCAGCTTCACAAAAGGCGCCACTGCCGAACGGACTCATAAGGGAATAGAGGTGCCGCTGGGCAGCAATACGATCGGCCGTGTTTTTAACGCCCTCGGAGATCCACTTGATGGCCTCGAAGCACCGCCGCAAGACACGCCGCGCAAGGAAATTATGAAATTGCCGCCGAAGCAAACAAATTTCTCCGGTTCTAAACCCGAAATACTCGAGACCGGTATCAAAGTTATTGACTTCTTCACGCCTTTCGTTAAAGGAAGAAAAATCGGCATTATCGGTGGTGCCGGTGTCGGTAAGACTGTCCTGACAATGGAATTTATCAACAATATTGCTAAAAGCGGAAGCGGTTTGTCTTATTTCGCCGGTATCGGGGAGCGGATCCGCGAAGGACACGAACTTTACGAGACGCTAAAAGAGAATGATCTACTGAAGAATACCTGCATGTATTTTGCGCAGATGAATGAAAATCCTGTCCAGCGTTCTCTCGTCGGCGTGTCAGCCGTCGCCAGCGCTGAATATTTCCGGGACACGGAAAACAAGGATATATTGTTCTTTGCCGATAACATGTTTCGTTATGTGCAGGCCCGCAATGAATTGTCCACTATTCTCGACCAGGTACCGAGCGAGGGCGGCTACGAACCGACGATCTTCTCAGACGTTAAAACTCTGCAGGACCGGTTAAGTTCTAATGAGAACGGTTCAATAACTTCAGTTCAAACTATATACGTGCCAGCCGATGATGTTTCTGACCCGGCCGTACAGTTCATACAGCACGAGATGGACTCGGTTATAGTTCTTTCTCGTAAGGTGGCTGAACAAGGTCAGAGACCTGCGGTTGATCTGACGCAGATAAATTCCTCGCTGCTAACCCCGGAAATAGTCGGTGAAAGACATTATCTTCTCAGTGTCCAGGTCCAGCAGCTTATTCAGAAGTACGAATCGCTGAAAGGCATCATCGCTATTATTGGTGAAAACGAACTTAGTGCGGCTGACCGCAGCGATTACCAGAAAGCAAAGAAGTTGATACAAAACTTTACTCAGAACATGAGCGTTATGACCAAGCATACCGGAGTTCCCGGTGACTTCTTTACACGGGAAGAAACGCTTAAAAGTATCGAGGAAATCCTTATATGAGCGATACTGCCGTAGAAGATAAGCAAGCTCTCGATACTGCTAATGAAAGTCAGGAAGATAAAGAAGAACAACAGCTTCAGCAAGCCGCTAGAGATTACCAGAAGTCGGGCAAGGTCGACGGAAAAGACGTCATGCACGTCAAAATCTATTCGCCGTACCGGGATTATTTTGACGGCCAAGCCTTTTCGCTAAGTGCCGAGAACCTTACTGGTCCTTTCGACATCCTTCCGCGGCACCATAACTTCATATCCCTGTTAACTCCATGCATCGTGATTGTTAGGAGCGTAAAGAACCAGGAAAAGCCGGTCCGCATACGAATTTCCGGCGGCATCATCCATGTCAAATCCGACGAGGTCATGGTCTTCCTCGACGTCTAAAAACCAGCCCATTACGTTTGCAAAATTGAGTAGAATAAGTTATAATATGTAAGTCATGGAAACTTTTAACGGTAATTTAGCAGATACAGCATACGAAGACGCCTTATTGGCGGCAAATGAAACGACCAGCTGGAAGTATAATTATGCTGAAGGAAAAGTGTTCCCTTATCATGGGGCCTATTATGAACTGGAAGATGACATTGAAGAGAAGCTGCAGCGAGGCAGACAAATCAGCGGACACAGTGTCACCTTAGGCAGTAGATGCGTTTTCGTGCCCTTGACTTATCAGAGCGCAAGCGACATTTTGACTCTCGAATAAGCGTAACCTGCTTATTAAGTAAATCTTATAAGTATTTATATTGTTATCTTAGCGGTCAGGAATATTCTTCCGATGTTTTCTTCTCGGCTCTTTGTCAGGAAATTTGAAGTCGGAAGTTTTAGAAGAGTTCGAGAAGTGAGGCAAGGCTTTAACCTTTAGGGGAGGTTTTGCCGCCGGAATGGTCACCGTTATATCATGTACAGCTACCGGGGAAGGGGAAAATAAAGATTCTACGGGTTGTTCGATAAACTGGGGACGCGAGGCGACGGCTATCAAAGTTAACAATGTAGCCGCAACTAACGTTTTGCCTACTCGGACATTTCTATCGGCTGTAAGTATGTTCTCGTCTTCAATGCTTGCAAAAAAAATTGACGTCCTAGGTAGTGGTATATATGTTACGATGTCGGCCGGATCAATTGACGCATCTCTTGCCCGACGCTCATACTGACTGAGATGATAAATTGCCAGTCTGGCGGCATGGATAGCATCTTTCCCTTCGGCGAAGTTTTCGTCAGCTTCTAACTTTTGTAGAATATGCTGCGCGCCAAAAACTCTTTTATCGGTGATGTTTAGATCGCCTTCATTATTTGTGATTTGATGTTCGACTTCATGGGCCAGGGTGCGGTTAAGCGATTTTTGATTAACGCTGTCGTCAACGACCACTTTAATCTGGGTAATACCACCCTCTAACTGCTGAAAGGTGCCAGCGGCGTTGCCAATTAGTTCGTGCTTAAGTTCTGGTACAAATAAGATTTCAGTTCGGCTAATCTCTTCATCTGGAAGTCCGCGGCTATGCATATCGGTCGTATATTTTTCATAATTAAAATCTATGTAAGCCGCGACTTGACCTAATGATCTATGAAAACTTACTTGCGGATATATATCTTCAGCTTCCGCAGCCGGATCTTCAGCTCCGGCCTGGGTTAGATTCGGATAATTGCTTTCTGATATTTCCATCCATTTCATAATATATATAATAACATAAAAACACTCAAACAGCAATATTTACGTACTCTCTCAGTTTGGCAATAAAAACATCTGAGATTGACCCCAGTAAACCCATTGCAGAAAACAATAATGGTGGTATAATATTACTGTGACTGAAAAAAATAATTCCGGTGATGGTCAGGCCGTTCACCGCTCTTTTAATCTTACCGCCGCGGAAATTCACTCCCGGCTCTGGGGAGAGCTGACAAAGATAACCGGAATAATTGTTCCTACACCCCAGACCGAAACTGATTTTATCAGGCAGAACGCTGTCAATGACGCTTATAATCTTTTTCAAGACACTGGCACCGCTAATTGTCCGCTCAGTCCACAAATAATATCTAATATAATTTCACAGATAGAATAGTCATCATTAAATAAGTTTACCTCCACCTGACCCTATAAATAAGTGTCAGGTTGAGGCTACGTCTGTTAAGATATATTACCGATGAGCAAGAAAGTTTTCGTAGGTATGAGCGGTGGTGTCGATAGCTCTGTCACGGCCGCACTTCTGAAGCAAACCGGCTATGACGTAACCGGCGTCTATATGAAGAACTGGAGCCAGGATTTGCCCGGCTTTAGATGTCCATGGAAAGAGGATTACGAGGACGCTAAAAGGGTAGCTGTCCAGCTTGGCCTCGATTTTAAGATTTATGATTTCGAGAAGGAATACCGGAGCAAGGTAGTCGATTACATGGTCCGCGAGTATCAAGCGGGCCGGACACCAAATCCGGACATTATGTGTAATCAGGAAGTAAAGTTCAAACTGTTCCTCGAAGCGGCACTCGAAGACGGAGCGGACTTTATTGGGACTGGCCATTATGCCCGAATTAACGGCGGCCAACTCCTGAAAGCTTTTGATCAAAATAAGGACCAGACTTACTTCCTGTACCGCGTTTCAAGCGACGCCATATCAAAAAGCCTGATGCCAATCGGCGAAATGGAAAAACCAGAAGTTAGAAAGCTGGCAAAGAAGTTAGGTCTGGCAACGGCCGATAAAAAAGACAGTCAAGGCATTTGTTTTGTCGGTAAGGTTGGAATAAAAGAATTTCTACTCAATGAACTAGGGCCCCAGGAAAACGGTCCGATTATTAACGAGCAGGGCGAGACCGTCGGTGAACATGACGGCGCCATCTTTTATACTATCGGTCAACGCCACGGGCTGAATGTTGGCGGTGGTCTGCCGTATTACGTAATCCGCAAGGATATGCTGCAAAATACCGTCTATGTCACGACTGATCTAGAGAGTGAAAACTTGTGGCGGCGCGAAGTTTGCTTAGAAGACGAGACATGGATAAATGGTCCTCCGGTTGAAGGTAAAATTTATCAAACCCGGCTCCGTTACAGAGGCCCCTTGCTGCCTGCCACTTATAAGGATAGTCGGCTGTGGCTGGAAGAAGACGCCCGCGGCGTGGCAGCCGGACAATCGGCAGTCCTATACGACGGCGACAGGGTTGTCGGGGGCGGCATAGTCACCTTTGATAAATAACGACTCAGTAAGTAGACTAGATATAAGATGAAAGCCCAGGATATTAGAAAAGCTTACTTGGAATTCTTTGCCGATAAAGGCCATCAGGTCATACCCCGAGCGCCGCTTGTGCCTTTAAATGACCCGACGACTTTATTTACCGGCTCCGGCATGCAGCCTTTAATACCCTTCCTGTTAGGTGAACCTCACCCTCAAGGAACTAGGCTGACAGACAGTCAGACTTGTCTTCGGGCCCAGGACATCGAAGAAGTCGGTGACAACCGCCACACGACATTCTTTGAAATGCTGGGTAATTGGAGCCTGGGAGATTATTTCAAACCCGAGCAGATACCCTGGTTGTTTACCTTCCTAAGCGAAGTGGTCGGACTAGATCCGAATAAGTTATATGTCACCTGTTACGGTGGCAATGATCAACTGGGTATCCCTAAGGACGAGGAATCAGCTGAAATATGGGAAGGTCTATTTAAAAATGTCCAAGTGACTTCAAGCCAAGCCGACATCGGCAGTGAAGAAGCAGGGTATCAGAGAGGAATAAAACCAGGGGAAAGAATTTTCTTCTATGACGGCAAGAAAAACTGGTGGAGCAGGAGCGGCTCGGAGACCGATACGCCGATGGGAGACCCTTGCGGACCGGATACTGAAGTTTTTTACGAATTTGATTCCGTCGCTCATAACCCTAAATTTGGAGAGAATTGCCATCCTAATTGCGACTGCGGCCGGTTCGTCGAGATAGCCAACAGCGTCTTCATGGCTTATAAGCGGACAGAAAACAGCTTTGAACCGCTCGCCAAGCCGAATGTCGATTTTGGCGGCGGGCTGGAGCGTATAGCCGTTGCCAGCATCAACGATCCGGATGTCTATAAGATTAGCCTGATGCGTCCGATTATCGCGCGCCTTGAGAAAATCTCCGGTAAAAGTTATGACAGCCATACCGAAAGCATGCGGGTGATAGCTGATCACTTAAGAGCTGCCAGCTTTCTGGCGGTTGACGGAATTACTCCCAGTAATAAGGCACAGGGTTATGTCATGCGCCGGCTAATTCGACGGGCAATCCGCCACGCCTTCGATTTAGGCATCGAACAGAATTTCCTGGAGGCAGTCATACCGGTAATTGCGGACCTCTACCATGAAGATTTCCCCGAAGTCGCCGCTAACCGCGAAAAGGTCATAGCCATCTTAATTAAAGAAGAAAAGGTTTTCCGGCAGACATTACGAAAAGGTTTGCAGCAATTTGATCGTCTTATGAGCGACGATACCGAAAATACCGGCAATAAAATACTTAGCGGCGAAGTAGTCTTTCAGCTCTATGATACCTATGGTTTCCCGACTGAACTTACTATCGAGGAAGCTTACAAACGAGATATAGAAGTCCCGTCTACCTGGCGTTCAGAATTCGACGACAGGATGTCGCAGCAGCGCACCAGGTCCCAGACGGCAACTAAGGGCGTATTTAAAGGAGGTCTTGGTGGACATAGTCTTCAGCACAAGAAGTACCATACGGCAACCCATCTGATGTACCAGGCGCTACGCCAGGTGCTTGGCGAACATGTCGTCCAGCGCGGGTCAAACATAACCGAAGAACGTTTACGTTTCGATTTCAGCCATCCTGAGAAAATGACGCCTGAACAAATAAAACAAGTAGAGGACATAGTTAACGAGCAGATAGACAAAGATTTAACAGTTTCATTCGAGGAGTACCCGACTGATGAAGCTTTAAAAATGGGGGCTCTGGGTCAGTTCGGCGATCGTTACGGCGACACCGTTAAAGTTTATAAAATGGCAGCCGATAATGACATTAAACCATTTAGCTTTGAAATCTGCGGCGGTCCGCACGTCGATCATACGGCCCAGCTAAGCGAAGATGGCAAACGCTTCAAGATAATCAAGGAGGAAAGCTCGTCTGCCGGAATCCGGCGGATAAAGGCGATCCTTTTATAGAGCTATATTTGACAACCAGCTTATACATTGTCAATATATAGTCTATTACTGAAGGATAGGGATAAAGTTTTACGGTCTAACCGGCCGTTAGCGTCAAATAATAAAGATGTTGGAAAAATATTTAAGAACCGAGGAACCAGGCGTTTATCTGAGACCTTTCTACTCAGACGCCGAGCTTGTAAGTCTCAGGCGGGCTCTTCGGCAGGATCAGAACCTCTTTCCGCCTGACCACGTAGGTGCACCGGATCATCATCTTTTTCAAAGGTCCAAATTTATGGCCAGTGATCCTACTCAGGCTTATTTCGGCATATGGCATGCTCGACAGATAATCGGGGATGCCGCTTTAGTTGCTGTCTCAACCCGGCCTTTGACTTTCGATATCAGTTATAGTTTGAGTCCTGCTTGTGAAAGGGACCCGCGTCGCTATGCGTCGCCAGCCCTGAAATCACTAGCTGAACACGCGATTAATCTGGCAAGCGCCAAGAAAGTTCAAACACTTTGTTTTAGAGATGATGTCGACGCCAGGACTGCCGTGGAGGACGCTGGTTTCGATAATATCGAGAACCTGGGCCCTAGCTTACTGCGATATAGCCGCGAAGTATTAGCAAAAGTTATAGCTTTTCCTAAACCTACGCGCCCGGTCCTCAGACTGGTCTGATTCCTACATCGGTTACCCCAGTAAATGCTTGACATGCGCTAAAAGCTTATGCTATAAATTTAGAAAACGAACTGGTAGTTAAAATTAAAAAAGAGTGAGAATAAAATAGATGTCTAACAATTTTACGCGGCGAATATTCGGTAAGCTTTTGCCGCTATCTGTCAGGACGCAGAACAATAATAACTTAGTCCCTGAAACCGTCCCATATGAGAATTGGGACGCTAACCAGCAGGCAAATTTAAATGAATCTTCGCAGTTTAACGCTTCCGAAGCTTCAGCTTCGCCAGAGAATTATCAGACAATAGCCGAAGGGTATGCAAATGAAGTCCCTCAGGTCGTATCTATCCCGGTCCGGCAGGAGGACTCTTCCTTAGAGACTTCCGCCATTCAAGAAACTAGCGTCAAACGGGGAATCAGATCAAGCGCCATACATAAGGTTAATAGCCGAACTACAACCGCAGTCATAAAGCAGCCGGCTGCCCGAGCTCAGACCATACCTGTTAAAGACGGTGAGACTGAAGACGGCAGCAGCTGGTCCGATTTTATACCTGTCAGGCAAGAGGTAGAAACAAGTTTCGGAATGGCCGAAGGCTAGCGCATAATAGGCTAAGTTAGTATAGCAGTGGTGACTCAGGCAGCTTCAGAACAGGAAAATAAAATAAAACTTAAGATTTACAGCTAGGTTACAGTAGTGGATATGCTAGAATAAAGCATATGCTCGATAAGTTTAAAGCTGTTGGCACCAATATGGCAAAACGCGCTCTCGCAGGTGTCAATACAGCGACCGACGCAGCCCGTAAACGCGCCCCCAAAGACGAGGATAAATACCTGGTTGCCCTTGATATAGGTACTGAGTTCGTCAAGGCGTTGATCGGACGGATTGATGAAGCCAGTGGCGACGTAGAAATCATCGGCGTAGGCAAAACTCATCAGGGTTTAAGCGACATGCAGGCCGGCGCCATATCAGATATTGCCGCCGTGGTTGAGAACTGCGATAAAGCCCTCAATAAAGCCGAAACCCAGGCCGGAGTTAGTGTCAGGACTTGCATCATCGGCATCGCCGGTGAACTGGTTAAGGGAACGACAACGACGGTCAGAGTTGCCCGAACCTCATCTACCAAACCGCTGGATATTGTCGAAATGGAAAAGATTATTAATCTCGTACAGGCAAAAGCCCAGGATAAGGCTAAACAGCAGCTAGCTTGGGAGTTGGGCGGTAAAGAAGTAGAAGTCCGGCTTGTTAACAGCGCGCTTGTCAGTATCGAGATTGACGGCTACCCGGTTACTAATCCTATCGGTTTCCAGGGACGGGATGTGGTAGTTCAACTCTATACGGCGTTCGCGCCGATGATTCATATAGGCGCTCTCGAAAAGACAGCTCAGGAACTTGATCTTGACCTGCTGGCTGTGGCGGCGGAGCCGTTTGCCGTTGCCAGGGCGGTAATCGGCAATAACACCAATCAGAATCTCAGCGCGATTCTCATGGATGTCGGAGGCGGCACTACTGATATCGCAGTTATTAACGAAGGCGGAGTTCAAGGCACGAAGATGTTCGGAATAGGCGGCCGGGCCTATACCCATGCCGTGGAGCGGGATCTAGGGGTGGATTTCTCCCAGGCGGAGGAACTGAAAGTCGGCTTAAGCTCGAATAAGATTCAGCCAAGCCGGCGGCCTGTTATAGAGAAAGCTCTTGGCAAGACAGCTGATGTGTGGATAGGCGGGATAGAACTAGCGTTGAGCGAATTTAATAAGTTGGATCATCTGCCTCACAGGATGTTCTTATGCGGCGGCGGTTCGTCATTGGATATACTTATGGAAAAGCTGCAGCAGAGTGAGTGGTACAAGAGCCTACCTTTTACTAGAAAGCCGAGCGTCCATCATATCCGGCCGGACCAGGTCGCAGGAATACACGACACAACCGGAAATGTCAGCGACCATACTTTCATCACGGCTATGGGTTTGCTTAGAGTAGGCATGGACACGCAGCAATATTCGGGCGGAAATGAGTCGATCAGGGATAAAATTGATAAAATGTTAAGCGTATAGAAGTAATGAATCATAATGGCAACCGATAAAGACACAATATACGTCGATATAGACGATGAAATCACCGGAATAATCGACAAAGTAAAAGTTTCGAGCGGCAAGGTAGTTGCTCTAGTCTTGCCGAAGCGGGCCAGCGTTTTTCAGAGTATCGTCAATATGAAACTTTTAAAAAGGGCTGCCGACGAAAGCAAAAAGAATCTTGTACTAATAACCTCCGAAGCCGGCTTATTGCCTCTAGCGGGAGCATCTGGCATTCATGTTGCTAAGACCTTAAATAACCGGCCGGAGATCCCTAGCGCTCCCCCGGCTTTCATTGACCGCGACGAGGAGTTCGGAGAAGATGAAGCTCCAATTGACGCTAGCGATGACCTGGACGCGAGCCAGCCGGTAGGGAAATTAGCTGGTACCGGAGCCGCTGCCGATCTAGAAACTCTGACTCTTAATAACGACGATCCGGAAGCTGATGCTGCCGAAGCCGAAGCCGCTGCCGGGGCCGGGGCCGCCGCCGCTGCCGCCAAGAAAGCTCCCAAACCAAAGAAGAACAGTAGCTTAAAAGTTCCTAATTTCAACCGTTTCCGGCTGATACTTGGCATATTACTGTTGCTTATAATCTTAGCGGTCATCGGTTTCTTCGTGCTAAGCTCGTCGCTCGCAAAAGCTAACATAACCGTATCGACTAACTCTCAGAATGTGCCGGCCAATTTAAATCTAATGCTATCTACCGATGCTTCGAGCGTCGATCCTTCGACCAATACCATACCGGCAAAATTCGTCCAGGAGCAAAAAACTTATTCTCAGCAGGTTGGTACCACCGGACAAAAGAATGAAGGCAACGAAGCCACCGGAACGGTAACGATGAAGACTCAAGTTTGCGCACCTAATCTCGGCAATCAGCCTAGCGTTCCTGCAGGCAGCGGCGTAAGCAACAATAACCTGACGTTTATTACCCAGCAGGACGCCCAGTTCCAGACCGACCCTAACAATCCGTTCTCAAACGGCTCTTGTATTAATTATGTCGCCAACAACGTACCTATTACAGCTCAAAACGGCGGTTCAAATTACAATGTCAGCGGCAATTTCACGGTCGCCGGACAGCCTAATATTACGGCTTCAGGCAATACTTCCGGCGGTACCGATAATATGGTCCAAGTCGTAAACCAGGCAGACATCAATAACGCCAAGAATAAAATTAACGCTAGTAATAATTCGGGAGTCAAGCAGGCGCTGACCAGCCAGCTGACGGGAGATGGTTACTATGCGATAGGCGCGACATTCACTTCGGGCAATCCGGTGACGACGACTTCGGCTAATGTAGGCGACGCGGCTAACAGCGTCACAGTAACCGAGACGGTAACTTACGGATTATTCGGAGTTCACCGTAACGACTTAAGAACTCTGGTAGATTCTAGCGTCGACGCCCAGATAAATACTACGAAACAGAGCATACTTAACGATGGAATAGGAACGGCTAAATTCTCGACCAACGGTAACAGTCTGACACCCTCAGGCGGCGAGGTATCGATGAACGACATAGCTATAGCCGGTGCTGCTCTTAATACCGAAGCCGTGAAACAGGAAGCTGCCGGTAAAAAGGCAGGCGATATTAAATCAGCAATCATGACTGATCCAAATGTAACTAACGTCAATGTCAGCTTTAGTCCTTTCTGGGCTACCACCGCCCCGTCAAATACAAATAAGATAAATGTAATAATCGCTAAGCCTTCGTCGACACAAACGGGCTCGTAAACTCACTATGGCCGATAACAGTCCCGAGTCAGTCCTGGCAATAGATTACGGAGAAAAAAGGGTAGGATTAGCCATTGCTTCTTTATCCGTCGGCATCCCTCATCCGCTAATTACTTTAGAATCAGGTCCGGGATTGCCAGGCGCCCTCAGGCACATTGTCGAAACTAACAACGTCATGCGTCTAGTGGTAGGTTATCCCAGAAGCCTCGACGGCAATACTACAAACCAAACTCTGATAGTCGACGGGTTCGTCAAAGAACTGAGGATCCGTTTTAATATACCGATAGATTTGCAGGATGAAGCTTTATCGTCCAAAAGAGCCGAAGAGGAACTGGTAAGATCGCAAAAACCTTTTGCCAAAGAAGATATAGACTCGCTGGCGGCAGCCTATATACTATATGACTGGTTAGAAGATAATAAATATAAGCAAATGAGATAAGGACGTGAATTACCGAATCGGCAGGAAGATCAGGGGACGGCTTACGCGGCGTATTAAGTTTATCAGCTTGATAATTTTTATTGTCGTTGTAGGTTTAATCGCCGCTGCTTTCCATATTTATGAAAATGACCTACGGCCGCCAAGTAACAATACGGCGACGCAGTTGTTTACCATTCCCGCCGGCAGTTCGGTCACCCAGATTGCGACCAATCTCCAACATGCCGGGCTTATCCGCAGCGCCTTGGCGTTCCAAATTTACATGCACCTCAGTGGACTCGCTTCTCAGGTAGAAGCTGGGACCTACGATCTTTCACCTAGCCAATCTCTGTCCGCCTTGGTCTCAGTCTTAACTTCCGGAAAGGTCTCGACAAAACTGGTGACTATCTTACCTGGCAGGCGGATCGACCAAGTCAGAGCCGATCTTATAAATTCGGGTTTCTCCCCCTCGTCTGTCGATAATGCCTTAAATCCCAGTAATTATGCGGATGTTCCAGTCTTGTCTTTCAAGCCCGCTGGAGTGACGACGCTTGAAGGACTGCTATGGCCCGATTCTTTTCAAAAGACACCCGAGACTGACCCGACTGTTATAGTCAGGGAATCGCTTGAGGAAATGAGTCAGCACTTGAACGCGCAGGTTCAGCAGCAATTCGCCGCTGAAGGTCTCAGTCCCTATCAAGGATTGACCCTGGCTTCAATTATTAACCAGGAAGTCAGTAAGCCTTCAGACCAGACGCAGGTAGCCCAGGTTTTCCTTAGCCGCTTAAAAGCCAACTCTACCCTCGGTTCTGACGTCACCGCCCTTTACGGTGCGCTCCAGGCCGGCCATCCCGGCGACTTGGGTATAGATACACCCTACAATACCTTACTGCATCACGGCTTGCCGCCAACTCCCATCAGCACCATTAGCAGCTCGGCTCTTTATGCGGCGACGCATCCGGCTCCGACTAACTGGCTGTACTTCGTAGCCGGCGATAACGGCAATACCTATTTCTCGACCGATCTCGCGACTCATCAACAGCAAGCGGCCATGTACTGCCATAAGCTTTGCGGACAATAACCGGCAGGCATTAAGCTGTTGGTTTGAAAAGATCAGAATGATTGTTTTTTGCGATAACATAAGCTTTTTCCATACCATAGGGCTTTTATTGTAAGAGACGGCCTTAGGTTCAAAAGTCGGACCGGCTATTGAATAGAGAGTGAAATTTGTTACAATAGGATTGTAATAACTTTACAGAGGTCATTTTAGCTTTTTGTACTACTGTAAAGATATTACTCCAATCAAGTATATTAACGGAGGAGTTTGTATCAATACATTCTCTAAGACCCGTGCCTCATTTCGTCAGGCAAAATCCGAGCAGAAAGGTGAAACCACCAAACTGCCGGAAGTATCTCTAACTACATCAGAATCTACTCCCTTACGCCGTAAACCCTTAAGGGCCGGCGCTATTGCACTGAACGTGGCTATAATAGCCTCAATTGGCTTTTTCCTGATAAATTCGCCAAAGACTAACGGTTTGTCTCTAGGCAGCCTAGCTAATTCTACCTCGAGTCAAACATCTAATGAAGTTAATCCTGTCGATCAGGTTTCAGCTTCAGACATAGCCTTAACGGTCGCGCAGATGAATGATTTACCAGAAGCTACTGCCGTTGCCAACCAGGCTCAGACAGCTGCTGCGGATGCCGTGGCTTCGGCCTCGACAGATAACGTAGTCGAGAAGCCTCAGGTTGTGGCTACGGCTTTGAAATCCAAGGCTGATATCGTCGATTACACGACCGTCAGCGGCGACAGCGTGTCATCGTTAGCAACTAAATTCGGAATAACTTCCAACAGTATCATGTGGTCTAACGGGCTGACGAGCGATAGCTTGACTGCAGGAACCCATCTCGTTATCCCGCCCGTTAACGGGATCGTCTATACGGTCAAAAGCGGTGACACGCCAGCGAGTTTGGCATCCAAGTACAACGCCGATCAGAACAAGATTATAGCTTACAATGACGCTGAAATTGGCGGCTTGACACCAGGTGAGCGGATTATCATCCCGGACGCCACTTTAAATACCAGTCATCCGGTAGCGGTTGCCGCAGTGGCTTCGACAAGCCAAAGTGCTGGCAGCGGCGCATTCCCGTGGGGAAACGGCCCCATATACGGCAGCAATGGCTACGACTATGGCTATTGTACGTGGTATGTTGCAACCCAGATTCCGGTGCCGAGTAACTGGGGAAACGCTTCGTCATGGGCCTATTATGCCAGTATGAGCGGCTGGAACGTCAGCTTGGCTCCGACGGTCGGTTCAATTGCCCAAACTGCCAACGCTGCCGGCGGTGAAGGACACGTCGCAATTGTTGACGCCGTATCGCCTGACGGAGCTCAGATTCAAATCAGAGATATGAACGGCATAGCCGGATGGGGCCGCGTAGGCTATAGCGGATGGATACCTGCATCGACCTTTCAGCACTTCATAACTCCTTGATTATTTCGCTAGCTATAGACCTTCGCCGCTAAAACAGCTACCCTTAAAGAAGATATATGAGTTTTGTAGACAAGGTTAACGTTCATGTTAAAGCCGGTGACGGCGGCAATGGCAAGCTGAGCTTCAGGCACGAGAAGTTTATTGCTAAAGGCGGCCCCGACGGCGGTGATGGAGGCAATGGCGGCGATATTGTCTTCATGTCGACGCGTAATCAAAATACTCTAACCGCCTTCCGTTATCAGAAAGAACTTCGAGCCGACAACGGCCAAGCTGGAGAAAACAGCCGCAAGCACGGCCGCTCCGGCGCCGATCTCATCGTTGCCGTACCGGTAGGCACAGCCGTGACAGATAGTAATGGCACCCTGATAGCCGACCTTATCGAGGATGGGCAACAAGCAGTCATAGCTAAAGGCGGCAATGGCGGCTTTGGTAACGCCCATTTCGTTTCGTCTAGACGACAAGCGCCTAACTTTGCCGAAAAAGGTGAACCCGGGGAAGAAATGGACTTACAACTTGAACTTAAAATGATTGCCGACGTCGGGCTGGTGGGCCTGCCAAATGCCGGCAAGTCGACGCTGCTTTCGAAAATTAGCAATGCCCGCCCGGAGATTGCAGATTATCCTTTCACTACTTTAACGCCGAATCTAGGGGTAGTAGACATCGGCGATAATGCCGTGCTTTTCGCGGACATCCCAGGGCTGATCGCCGGCGCCGCCGACGGCAAAGGTTTAGGCCATGACTTTCTTCGCCATATAGAGCGTACGGCAGTCATACTGCATCTCATCGACGCCTATTCGGCAGATGTAGCTAGCGCTTATACCACTGTCAGACAAGAACTGGAAGCTTACTCGGTTGAACTAATCAGCCGCCCGGAAATTGTAGTGCTGACAAAAATAGACGGCCTTGATACTGAAATCATCGACGACCTCACTGGACATCTTAAGCGGGTTGTCGGCAAAGATACGCCTATTTTCGCCATTTCAGCGCAGTCCGGCGAGAATCTCAATCCGATGCTATTCGCTGTCGCGTCGGAAGTCGTTTTGTACCGGAACAAGCCAGCAGACGAGGAAGACGCGGGCATACCCGTTCTGTCGATTCAAGACACTTCCGAGCTGTGGCAAGTCAGCCAGCAGGGCGCCGATTATCTGGTTACCGGCAACAGCATCGAAAAATTTGCAAGACGGACGGATTTTTCTAACGAGCACGCTGTTCGCCGGTTGAAGGATATAATGAGGCGCCAAGGAATTATGCATGAGCTTCACCGAAAAGGGCTTGAACCAGGTCGGAAGATCCAAATAGGAAAAGAGGCCGGTTCCAGTTTTACCTATTGACAGAACAATACAAGAATTGTAGAATATTGTTATGGCATTCGAGATCATCGAGTTGAAGCCGACAGATGCCGGGCAAGAGCAGCAGTGGATATTCGAACCTTATAAACCACGCCTTCCAGAATCTTCGCCGTGCTCTAATTGTTTTGCCGCTTGTTGCAGAGCTGGGGTGAAAATTGCTCTAAGCAAAAAAGAAGCCCGCCGGCTTTCTAAGGAAGGGACGAAACTGAGGCGGATTCCTCAGTCGGAACTCCTAGCCGAAGAAGAAGCTGTCAGGGAACGTCATCCCGACTTTCCGGGAATCTCAGCCGGATACGCCGGACTTATCACAAAAAGGTACCTGTTTGAACTGGAGAGCGACTGCGGTTTCTTAGATACTGAAACGAATATGTGTAAGGCTGTAAATTCTCGTAAAAGACCTTCATTATGCTATGAATTTGAAGCCAGTCCCTCAGTATGCGCGACCTTAAAGGATAATATGCTACAGAGGATGCTGGAGAGTCTACCCGACGCTACGGCGCCGATTTCTACCGAAGGAGTTTAGCTTTTTGAGTTTTGTAGATATATTGAAGCCGGTCGCTGCTCAGAAACGCTTAAGCCAGGAAGACCTTGAGCGCTCGACTATACCGACTGCCCTGCAGTCGATGCATCATCCGTTTAGGCTCTATTTATGTGGTGGAACAGCTCATCAGAATTTCGTCAAAAGTTGGCTCAGCCGCTCATGGGCCGGTACAGGGTACCTTGATAACGAGCAGGCGGTAGATATTTTAATCCAAAAAAGACTGACAGACTCCCGCCGAATCGGCCAAATGATGCTTGAGAACACCTGCCTGCCGCTCGATGAATACGCCCTTGACGCTAATCCGGGAATTAAGCCCGAGCAGACTTTCGTAGCCCAAGGTGGAATATTAAAAAAACCCAAACAATATTTCCTTGCCGACTTACCGAAAGACGGCAGTCATGGCTATGCCATGCTACCGACTTATGCCTATAATGGCCATTCTGTCGATTTGCCTCTAATTCTTAGCCACTTAACTGACGCTTAAGTTCTTAGTGATAAACTGGTAAGCGATATGGCTGACAGTTTTTTCTTCTACGACCTTGAGACCACGGGTATCAGTCCGAGGTCGGCGAGGGTAATGCAGTTCGCCGGCCAACGAACCGATATGGATCTTAATCCACTTGGCGAACCTTTTAATTTACTGATTCGCTTGACCCCGGATGTCCTACCTGAGCCCGAAGCCATCCTGCTGACAGGAATAACGCCGCAAAAAACACTGGCCGAGGGATATACCGAAGCTGAATTCCTGAAGATCTTTTATAAAGAAGTTGTTTTACCTGGTACGGTTTTTACCGGTTTTAACAGCGTCCGTTTTGACGATGAGTTTATGCGTTTCTTAAACTTCCGCAATTTCTACGACGCCTACGAGTGGCAATGGAAAGAAGGTAACTCCCGCTGGGATATATTGGATCTTGCCAGGATGACTCGGGCACTGCGTCCGGAAGGGATAAACTGGCCTGTCGGCGACGATGGCGGTCCTTCAGCAAGACTTGAGCATCTGACGAAGGCCAATCATATCAATCACCTAGGGGCTCACGACGCCTTGGCGGACGTGCGGGCTACTATAAGCGTCGCCCGACTGATAAAGGAAAAACAGCCGGAGCTCTTCAAATATCTGTTTTCGATCCGAGACAAGAAAAGCGTCGCCGCCATAATTAATAAGGGCCTGCCGGCCGTCCTGACTTCGAGGCATTTTTCTCCGGCATTTTATTGTACAAGCGTGGTTGCGAAACTATTGCCTTCGCCGAATAACAAAGACGCGGCTATTGTTTATGACCTGCGTTATGATCCGGAACAGTTCGTCGATATGGGAATCAAAGAACTTGAGAAGATATGGGAGTACCAGGTAGATCCGGAAATTGTCCGCCTGCCTGTCCATACTCTCAAATATAACCGGGTACCGGCGTTAGCTCCGCTGGGAGTTATAAAACAGCCGGCCGCCCAGGAGCGCATAGGCTTGGACCTGGTCACGATTCATGAAAACTTCAACAAACTGACAAAACACAGACAGACCTTATCCGACAAGGTCCTCGAAGTAGTACGCCGGTTTGACGAAAAACAAAAAGACAAGCAAGCTTCCGAGCAGACTGACCCGATTGCCGTGGACGCCAAGCTTTACGACGGTTTTATTCAAGACCACGACAGGCAAGCGATGGCAAAAGTAAGACAGTTAAAACCGGCGGAGCTTAGTGAGGAAGCCGTCAATTTCCATGATGACAGGCTCAAGGCTTTGCTGCCCTTATATAAAGCCCGTAATTATCCAAAATATTTAGATAACGACGAAAGGCTGGCCTGGGAGCAGTATTGTAACTCCAGACTTACCGAAGGCGGAAAGTCAAGCCGGTTGGCCGCTTACTTTGAAAAGTTGAACGCACTTGCTTCCAAAACAGATGTAAAAGAACGCCTGTACTTACTTGAAGAACTGCAGTTATACGGGCAGTCTTTAATCCCTGCGGAGGAGTCCGATAGCGCTTATCGTTAGAGGTCAGGTGGGTGCCGAAAACGATGGCTTTCTCAGCCTCGAACCATCTCTTATTTTCTTTGTAAACGTAACGGCCGAAGGCTATGAATACAGCAAATATAGCTAGCCATAATTGAAAAGATAACTGTAGATTCGTCCCCGGAATGTATCCGCCGACTATGAAATCGCCCATTTGTGGTGCCCCTTATCAGTAAGATATTAGAAAGTATTATACACGGAAAGGCAGAAATGTCAACAATGTTACATAATATGCTAATGCTTGATTGGCGACCAGTCTGCTAAATTACAAAAAACTACAACAGCAATATCGCGATTATGTCTGGCGATATTGTTACTCGCCATATATATTAGATATTAAATAACCGGGTAACTTTACATTAATGAACCACCGACAGCCACGCAGTCATCTGGGGAGATCCAGCAAACGTCCGGACAGGGCTGGTTTCGGAGCCAACCACGAAGTTATCTACAGCCACCATCTCAAAACATTTTACGAAGACATAGACGAAACCTGGGCTGAATTAGCTTCTGTTTCTCGGCCTAGTTCTATGGGTAGGCATGCCCGGACGGATAATTATGATGTACTAAGACAATATAGCTTGTCTAACCAGGCGGCCGGAGCCGAGGCCAGAGGATTAGGTATCGTCGTTCTCGAAAGATGGTTGACCGGAAAGAAAGCCCGAGGAAATATAACCTGGAATCGAAACGATGTCGGCCGTATTCAGACTGAGATAGACCGTCGGATAGCCAGCCTTCGAATACCCTTTAATGAAAACGGTCTGGTAGAAGTTGAGCTGGATGAGATAGTGCGCTTGCCGCTACATTCTTCAGGCGGAGTACCCAGGGCTCTTGGCCTTATAGCCAATCAGGCTACGCCAGAAGCAGGCTATCTATCTGACGCCCATACGATCGCCTTGCAGGGTCTTGGTCATAAGCTGAAAGACCACCGCGATACTGCCGAGAACTTCGTCCCCTACCTGCCTTTAGGCGCAATAAATGAAGATGTCGGTCCAAAGACGTTCGCTGCCTGCCTGAGTGAAGTAAGGTCTTTATTGCCAGTGACGGTAGAGTTGCTACCGATTTCTTTTTATTC
>DASTAD010000004.1:0-23792 GCA_035713075.1 Saccharimonadales bacterium (SeqCode)
ACCTGTTGGTAAAATTGAATTGTAGATCGTAGATGATCCAATGCGGTTAGACATGTCCGTGTCTCTCCTTCTCGTTAGATTGTTAGTAACATATCTATTCTACGAGTCAGGATTGTCTACGATCTATTTGAGTACCGCCAGGGTTAGTACAGGGAGAGGAATGGTTAAGGAAGTATCTTATTTAGTCCTGCCTAGGGATATCGTTAGCTCCATGTCACCGTCGATCTTAACTACCGTGCTAAAGTCCATTTTACCTTTGGTCTTAGCCTTGTGTGCCAGCGTCTCCTGCTCGATTACTGACAAAAGTGCCTGATCCCTCAGTACGCTATTAAGCTTTTCATCCGCTGATTCTAATTCGAGAGCTATTCGATCGTCGACTTGTAGATCCGCCTGCTTACGAGCCTGCTGGATATGCCTAATGACTTCGCGCATCAGTCCTTCTTTTCTTAGCTCTTCGCTTAATTCTGTGTCGAGGCTTATAAGGCTTTGTTCTTTACCTGGCTTGAAGACGACGCCCTTTACATTTAGTTCTTCCTTTAAAATGTCTACGTATTGACTCTCCATCTCAGGAACAAAAGCCGGACCGCCTTCAATAATGATCTTACTTAAGGGTTGACGTACTTTAATTCCCTTTGCAGCTCTGATAGACAATCCTTCGGTAATGGCATTACGCACGAAAGACATTTTCGTGAGCACTAATTCATTTATATGTCCGGCTTGCGGCCAATCAGTAAGATGGACCGATTCGCCCCCGGTTAAATTCCTATACAGCTCGTCCGACAAAAACGGAGTAAAAGGCGCCATTACCCGGCTCAGTTGTACTAGCACGTAGTGAAGCGTCTTATAGGCTGCAAGTTTGTCGTCATCATTTGAGCTCTTCCAGAACCGCTTGCGACTCCTTCTTACGTACCAGTTACTGGCGTCATCAATAAAGGGGATGATTGGTTTTAGGGCGTTAGGCATATCATAACGGCGCATATGTTCTTCGACCGTATCAATTAATTCATGGATTCGACTTATGATCCATTCGTCCAATGGGTTTGCCGGTCCATTATCATCTAAGCCTTCTGGCAGTTCACCGCCACTAAGACCTGAGTCCCAGCCATCAACTTCGGCATACAGCGTAAAAAAGTCATACATATTCCATATCATAGCCAGCTTCCTCGAGACATCAGCCACATCGCGGTCTTGCAAGGCAAAGTCTTCCCCGTTCAATATAGGCGCGCTAAGCAGAAGCATCCGGTAAGCGTCAGCGCTGTATTTATCGACAAGTTCTATTGGATCAGTGTAATTCCCGAAACTTTTACTCATTTTCCGGCCGTCGTTTCCAGCCAGAGTCCCAGTGACAATTACATGATTAAAGGCGTTCTTTCCGAAAAGACCGACTGAAATCGCATGCAAGTAGTAAAACCAGGCCCGCACCTGACCGACATATTCGGCAATAAAATCCCCTGGGAAGTTATTCTCAAACTTCTCAACATTCTCAAACGGGTAGTGGAACTGAGCGAACGGCATCGAGCCGCTCTCAAACCATCCATCGAGAACCTTATCTATCCGCCTATATTCGACGCCGTCGATTACGAAAGTGACTTCATCGATCCAAGGTCTATGATAATCCTCCAACTCGACGCCGGATAATTCCTTTAATTCCTCGTAACTTCCGACGACTTTTACTAGTTCCTTGCCGTCTTTATCGATTCCCTTCCATACCGGCATGGCTGTAGCCCAGAATCGGTCTCGACTTATATTCCAATCAGGCGCGCTTTCTATGGTCTTGGGGAATCTTCCATGTTTTATATGCTCGGGAAACCAGTAAATGTCTCCATTTTGTTCTAACATGGTAGTTTTCTGGGCAACAATATCCATAAACCAGCTTGGGTGGGCTCTATACATTAACCGGGTTCCGCAGCGGTGGCAGTGTGGATAACTATGGCGAATGTAATCTATCTTCCAGACTACTCCTCTCTCTAGTAAGGCTTTGGCGATTGTCTTATTGGTTTCCCAAACTTGCTCTCCAATCCATTCCCCGCTGGTGTAGAATCCGTACTCGTCAATAATAGAGACTATAGGAAAGTCCTTGGCTTTGGCTAATTCGTAATCTTCTTCGCCGTAAGCAGGCGCAAGATGGACTATTCCCGTCCCTTCCTCAAGCGTTACGTAATCGGCGGCCCAGATTTTGTGAGCATTTTTACCCTGATCTTCAAATATCGGTTCGTAGTCTAAGCCGACTAGGTCTGCGCCTTTGAGTCTTCGAACAACGTTATATTCCAACGGATTGTGTTTTTCGTCTTTCAATACGTTAGACATTAACGCTTCGGCCAGTATAAGCTTCTCTCCGCCGACGCTCACCTCGACGTATTGTTCCGCCATGTTGACGGCTGCGGCAGTATTAGCCGGTAAAGTCCAAGGGGTAGTCGTCCAAGCCAATATCGAAGTGTCTTGCCCTTTGAGTTTGAACTTTACGTAAACGGAAGGATCGGTTACCTCTTGATATGAATTGTCCATAGCCACTTCAGCCTTGCTGATAGGCGTAGCGTCACGGGTGCAGTAAAGTAAGACTTTCTCGCCTTCATATATCTTTCCGGACTCATACAGCCGCTTAAATGCCCACCAGATAGATTCCATATACTCTTTATCCATGGTTTTGTAGGCACCCTTGAAATCAACCCAGCGTCCAATCCGTTCGATTGTTTCTTCCCATTCGTTTCCAGTTTGAACCATATTGTCGCGGGCGGCATTTATATAATCCGCCAGCGATATTTTAGTGCCGATGTCCCTTTTATCTTTTACCCCCAGCTTCTTTTCGGTAAAGACTTCTGCCGGCAATCCATGGCAGTCCCAACCCCAGACTCTTTCGACCCGCTTGCCTTTCATGGTGTAATAACGAGGAATCGCATCCTTGACGATACTCGATAGTAGCGTTCCGTGGTGAGGCACTCCGGTTATAAAAGGAGGACCGTCATAAAATACGTAGGCGGCGTCTGCCGGCCTGTTTTGAACGGATTTCTCAAAGATCTTATTCTTTTTCCAATATGCAATAAGATCTTTTTCGTATTCTAGCGACTTCCTGCGGGTACCTTTCTTAAATTTCATTTATCTCTCCGTATTAAATAAAAATACACCTCACATAAGGCTCACCGGAGTCCTTAAATAAGGACGGTACCATCCGGTTTCCTTTGAGGTGTAATCTCAAAAGCACTTACTTAACAGCTGTAACGGGCTGCCCGGTGAGTTCTAATAAGCTTAAACTATTAAGCCTTTCTTCTCACTCCTCGCGGTTGATTGCCGCTAATAACGGATTTAGTCAGTTGACATGGTCAATATACCATAGCTTCAGACGTTTGTATATGAAGCTACCTCGTCCTGCATCGGAAGGTCGGGACCTTGCCAGATTTTTTGAACCATCCCGTTACTTTGCAGTACCAGGATCGCCGGGTATTGGACGATATCATATAAGGAAGCGGTGGCGATACCTTCCCTCGTATCCACGTCTAAAGTCTCCAGCCTGTCAGTATGATGCCGGCTCTGGAAATCATGAATGAATTCCTCGATTGCCCGGCCATGCTCAGACCGCGGGCGGTAGATTATTAGCATATTCATCTACTGAAAGTTTAGCACAATCATTTTACGCCCGCTACAGAGGTCAATAGAGTTGATATTTCCTAGCTACAGCCCGTCGTGCTGCCGCAGCTGGTACAGACGTAGCAGGTACCTGCTCTCTGAGTCTGATTACCGCAGTTATAGCAAAGAGGCGCGGTCGCATCATGGGTCGGCCCTGGCGTCAAAGTTACACTGTCGCTTGAAACTTTAACATGGGCTTGAGACATTTTCGACGCTTCCTGTTTCTCCTTTAGCGGAGCGCTGGCTTCTACTAGAGCCGTTTTATTTTCTTCCACTGCTTCGTCTGTGATCAGGGTTGTCTGAAGTTCAGGCATGTCGTCAATTGAAGCCAGACCCAGCTCTAACCTGTCATCAAAGTTAAGGTACGTCAGGGCTAAGCGGCGGAAAATGTAATCTACTAAACTCGATGCCGTTCTTATTTCAGAATCATCCGTAATTCCAGATGGAGCGAAGCTCATATAGCTAAAACCTTTAACATATGTTTTTAGAGGTACGCCGTATTGGAGTCCGTAACTGACTGATCGAGCGAATGAATCCATGAAGCCCGACAACGTCGACCCGACTTTCCCGATATTTATGAATAGCTCGCCTGGAGCACCGTCTTCATATTCGCCGACAGTGAAATAACCGTGGCTGTCCGAAACTCTAAACGAAAACGTTTTAGCTGCTCTGACTTTTGGCAAAGGTCGCCTGACGGCGCCTTTGACGACGTACCTGTCAGAAGAGCCGTCATTTTTTTCAACCGGCTTATCATCACTCTTACCTTCTTTTTTAGCCATGCTCAACGGCTGAGCCACTTTACAGTTGTCCCTGTAGATAGCCACTGCTTTCAAACCCATCTTCCAAGAATCGATATGTAGCTGCTCTACGTCTTCGACAGTCACGTCTTCAGGCATATTAACCGTCTTGCTGATAGCCCCGCTGAGGAAAGGCTGAACAGCTGCCATCATCTTTACGTGGCCTAGGTAATGAATGGCATTGTCGCCCATTGAACACGCGAATACCGGCTCATGGTCTTTCTTTAAGTGAGGAGCTCCTAATATGGTCTTCTCTTCGTCTATATAGTTCACTATGTCATCGATCTGCTGTTTGGTGTAGCCCAGTATTTTAAGGGCACGAGGCACTGTTTGGTTAACGATGCTCATGGTTCCGCCGCCAACTAGTTTTTTGACTTTGACAAGCCCGAGATCAGGCTCAATGCCAGTAGTGTCGCAGTCCATCATCAAGCCGATTGTCCCTGTCGGCGCAAGCAGACTGGCTTGAGAGTTACGGACACCGTACATCTCTCCCAGCTCAACCGCTTCGTCCCATGCCGAAGCTGCGGCGCTAAGCAGCTCTTCCGGAACCAGGCTCGCATCTATAGCCGAAACTTCTGCCCGATGCATCCTCAGAACGCTAAGCATCGCGTCTCGATCCTTGGAATATCCAGCGAACGGTCCGACCCTGTTAGCCAGCTTAGCGCTGGTAGCGTAAGCATGTCCTGTCATTAAAGCAGTTATCGCTGCGGCTATGGCTCGACCTTCATCTGAATCGTATGGCAAGCCAAGGGCCATCAGGAGGGCGCCCAGGTTGGCGTAACCGATGCCTAGCTCTCTATAAGCTTTGGCGTTCTTAGTAATATTCTCGGTCGGATATTCACTGTAGCCGACAAGTATTTCCTGCGCCGTAAATAGGATTTCAGTTGTATGGGTGAACGCCTTAATGTCGAAAGTGTTGTCTTCATTTAGGAATTTTAGAAGGTTTATACTTGCCAAATTACAGGCGGAATTATCCAGGTGCATGTATTCACTGCAAGGATTGGATCCATTTATTCGGCCAGCTACCGGAGTGGTGTGCCATTTGTTAATCGTCGTGTCGAATTGCATTCCGGGATCGGCACATTCCCACGCCGCTTCTGCGAACTGTCTGAATAGTTCGCGGGCTTTAACCTTTTTAACCGGCTTGCCCGTAGTAACGGCTTTTAGCTGCCAATCGTCATCATTTTCGACGGCTTTCATGAAGTCGTCAGTGACACGGACGGATATGTTAGCGTTCTGGTACTGGACACTGAAGGAATCCTTGCCGTCCAGGCTCATGTCCCACCCCAAGGTCTGTAAATCACGGGCTTTTCTCTCTTCGATCGCCTTGCTCCAGATGAACTGCTCGACGTCTGGATGATCGACGTTCAATATCACCATCTTGGCTGCGCGCCTGGTCTTGCCGCCGCTCTTGATTGCTCCGGCGCTTGCATCCGCCCCTCTCATAAAACTCAACGGTCCGCTGGCGGTTCCGGCACTTTTCCCTAAAGCTTCGACGCTCGATCGAATTGGACTTATATTAATTCCGCTGCCGCTACCGCCCTTAAAGATCATCCCCTCTTCAACGTACCAGTTTAGAATTGCCGGCATAGTGTCTTCGATGCCAAGAATAAAACAGGCGCTGGCTTGCTGGGCCCGGCCCGGAGCCCCTATATTGAACCAGACAGGACTATTGAAAGCAGCTCTTTGGGTAGCCACTATATATTTAAGCTCTTCTTTAAAATCCTCGGCTTCAGCGTCACTGGCGAAGTAGCCCTCTTGGGTGCCTTGCCGCGTTATCGTATCGACTACTCGGTCAATCAGATGCTTCAAGGAGCTTTCCCGATCTTTTGAACCTGGCGTTCCGGTAAAATACTTCTGGGCGACGATATTGATCGCGTTCAGGGACCAACCTTCTGGAAAGTCGACGCCTTTTTGTTCGAATACCGGCGTGTCTTTCAGCGGGTTCTTGATTATAGAATCACGCTTAACCCATTTCAGTTGTTCATACGCTTTACTTTTCGCGGGGGTGAAAAGTCGACCAACCCCCAGGCTGCTTGTCTGTCCCATAATTTAATCCCTCTCTTCTGTCCTGCCTTTCTTGGCAGAAATTTAATGTTTTATATTATATTTTTGGTTTAAGTGACAATATGTTTACCCTGCCGGACTAAAGATAGTTCCTGTTCGAAACTAGCAATATCCTTAAAGCGCCTGTAGACGCTGGCGAACCTAACATATGCGACTTCATTGAGACGGGCTAGATGGTCCATGACCAGTTCGCCTATCATCTTGGACTGAACTTCCTGCTCACCGCAAGCATAAATTTCCTGCTCGATTGCATCAACCAGCTTTTCTAAATCCAGGCTCGATACCGAAGTCTTCTCACAGGCCCTGTACAGACCGGCTAATAATTTGGTCCGGTTAAATAGTTCCCGTTTACCGTCATTCTTGATGACGATTAGCTGTGGCCTTTCGAGACGTTCATAAGTAGTGAACCGATGGCTGCAATTGTTGCACATGCGGCGGCGGCGGATAGCTTGTCCCTCTGCGACATCGCGAGACTCTATAACTTTGATGTCCTCGCTTTGGCATTGAGTGCATTTCATGCTGCCTCCTTATTACACTTAAATGTGCTCAGCTTCTATTGTTATGGGTTTTGTTTTTCCACATATAGTGCTGTGTTCTTCAAATATAGCCCTATCCATGGTGTATTGCAAGCATTATTTGCTGTATTATTTAATACGCAGTTTTTCTCTGTCTTGTAGGCGATATCGAGTGATGAACCGGTCTTATTTTGAGCTGTCATCGTCTTCTTCCTGCTTTTTCCGCAGGCGAAGGCGGCGCAGGAATGACGGTTCTTCAACCTTCTCTTCCAAATCGCTTGAGACTACTTCGTGTTCGCTGTCTGACTTATCGTCAGTCTTAGTCAGGTCATTTCCATGGTCAGAATCTTCAACGGTATCGTTATCGTCATCGTCGCCGATAGACCATATATTAGGTATCGGATTATCGTCGGTAAAAGTATGAGCCTGAGCTTGGTCTTGATCTTCAAGATCCATATCGATTTCTTGTAAGGCTTTTTCATCCTGCTTTGAGCTGGTAACCGTGTCATGGACTCCAGCGTTAGGAAGTTCGGAACGCTGAGCCGTATCACGCTGATTGTAATATGAAGCATCAAAGCCGGTAGCTACTACGGTTATTATGACTTCACCGTCTAACTCAGGATTGATAGTAGCTCCAAAAATGATATTTGCTTCCGGGTCGGCGGCAGTGGTTATAGTTTCAGCGGCCGCGTTAATCTCATGCATGGTTAAGTCATTGCCACCGATGACGTTAAATAAGACCCCTCGCGCTCCATCTATTGAAACTTCGAGAAGCGGCGATTCAATGGCTTGTTTAGCTGCCTCAACCGCCCTATTATCGCCACTCGACCTACCAATGCCCATGAGTGCCGATCCAGCCCGGGTCATGACAGTTTTGACGTCTGCAAAATCTAAGTTTATAAGTCCATGGACAGTTATAAGGTCAGAAATACCCTGAACCCCTTGCCTGAGGACATCGTCAGCGACCTTGAAAGCTTCCATCAAAGGAGTGTCTCGATCGATTGTCAGAAGTAGTCTGTCATTAGGAATAACTATTAGGGTGTCCACCGCATTGCGCAGCTTTTCTATAGCCGACTCGGCGTTCCTTCTTCTCTTCTCGCCTTCAAACGCGAAAGGCTTTGTCGCGAAGCCGATGACTAAAGTATCGAGCTCCTTGGCGATCTCAGCAACTACGTGACCGGCTCCACTACCTGTTCCGCCGCCAGCGCCTATAGTCACGAAGACCATATCCGCGCCTTCGATTGCCTGTTTGATATCTTCCGCGGATTCACGAGCGGCTTGCTCGCCGACGGATGGATCAGCGCCGGCTCCTAAGCCGCGGGTCGCATCCTTGCCGATATGAATTTTTCGATGGGCCTTGGAATGGTGAAGCGCTTGGGCGTCGGTATTAACTGCCACAAACTCAACGTTTTCTATACCGGCGTCAACCATACGATTGATCGCGGCTCCGCCAGCGCCCCCGATACCTATAACTTTAATCTGGGCGAATGTTTCGATTGCTGGCTCGACGACTTGCGGCATGTGATCCCCTCCTCTAAATGATAGACCCTTTAAACATTAGCCGTAGTATAACTAATGTACCCTGAAAGTTCAACAAAGTTGAACAGGAGATATAACGCCAATGCTAAGACGTGCCTTATTTATTAACTTAATTATACGGGACGCAAATTAACAAGAATATCATAGCAAATTTTGTGTTCGGCTTAAGGTTTAAGGTGTCCCAGCATGCTTTTCAGGAAACCTTGAGCGTTTTGAGATGACTTGTTTGATAAATCCGGCTGGGAAGGAAGGAGCAGCATATCCAAAAGCATTAGGCCTACGACAGTTATGTAACTTGGATCCTCGACTGTATCCACTAGCCCGCCAATATTCTGAATCTTACCCCGCCGGGCTGGGAGCTGCAGCTTCTCTCTGGCAAACTCGTCAAAGCCTGGAAGCTTGGCGCTGCCACCCGTGAGCACAATGCCGCCAGGTAATTTTCTAGATCGGCGGATCCTTTGAAGTTCTTTTTCGACATAATCTAGCAGCTCTTCAACTCGCGCTTCGATGATCATAGAGACTTCCGCGAAATCAAAAGTATGAGTCTGATCGCCGGACTTCACAATAGCCGTCTTCTTTTCCCCGTTAGGTTTAAGGTTTGCGTGCTGTATCTTAACTTGTTCAGCGACATCCAGATCAGTCTTCAGCCCTATAGCCAGGTCATTTGTAATGTGCTGTCCGCCAATCGGCAAAACGGCGACATGCTGAACTTCCCCGTCTTCAAAAACTATTAGGTTTGTCGTACCGGCGCCGACGTCGATCAGTGCAGTGCCGGCTTCTTTCTGCTGTCGTGAAAAAACCGCTTCGGCGGCACCTAATCCTGAAACCGTGTGATGCGTTGGATTAACGCCGGCTTTTTCGAGCGCCATATCCAAATTACGTAGATTTGGCGTGGCCGCAGTTACCATATGGGCGTCTACTTCCAATCTAACGCCGTGCATTCCGACCGGATCTTTAATGTTCTTCTGGCCATCCAAACTGTAATTCTTAGCGAAGAATTGCACAATCTCCCTGTTGGACGGAAGCTTAACAATGGTAGCGGCTTCTTCTACCCGCAAGCGGTCCTCGGGCGTTATCTCCCGGTTAGCCGCACTTATAGCAATGACACCCTCGGAGTTAAGACCGCTGACATGCGAGCCGTTGACGTTGACCGTGGCATTATCTATCTGCATACCTGAAATACGTTCCGCCTCGGTGATTGCATGGACTATAGCGTCTGCAACATCGTCGATATGAACTACGGCACCTCTTCTCATCCCCTGATTAGGCGCCTGTCCATGACCTACAATTGAGGGCATGCTACTACCGTTAGGGTCGAAGGTCGCAATCGCGCAACGTACTGTACTTGTGCCTATGTCGAGGCCGACAAATTGTTCAGGTTTCATCTCGACATCAGTATAGCGCTATTGCTTCATGCTGACAATGAAGTCAAGATTTCCGAGCCGTCTTCGGTGATAAGTACGGTATGCTCAAAATGCGCAGAATAAGAGCCGTCTTCGGTTAATATTGTCCAGCCGTCACTAGCCAGGCGTACCCGGTCCGTACCTAGCGTGACCATCGGTTCGATCGCTATGGTCATTCCTTCACTTAACCAGGCGCCTGTGTTTTGTCTTCCGTAATTTGGAATATTAGGGTCTTCGTGCACGTAATGTCCTACTCCATGCCCTACTAAATCTCTGACTATGCCATATCGGCGATGCCTTAAGGAGTCTTCGACGGCGAAGCCGATATCGCCTGTCCTGACCTTATCCTTAACTACCGCAATACCGGCGTTTAGCGCGTTCTCGGTATCTTTCAGAAGTTCGATGTGCCCTCTTTGCCTCGGTTTGCCGACAATTACGCTGATGGCGGAATCGGTAATCATACCCTTATATGTCACTCCGAAATCTAAGCCGACAATGTCACCGTCATTTATTTTCTTGTAGGGGTTTGGTATGCCGTGGACGACCTCGTCATTCACAGAAATGCATATTACGTCCGGGAAACCTTGGTAATTTAAGAATGAGGCTTCGCCTCCCAAAGATTTTAGCTCATCCGCGGCTATGATAGCGAGATCCTTAGTCGTCATGCCGGCGGCAATGCGAGTTCTTAATATATCTAGCACCGTCGCCAGCATCCTGCCGCTAACGCGCATGGCCTCGATTTCCTTGACGGTCTTAACTTTTGTAATCATCTTACTTCCCTTTAATTAAGACCGGGCCGAATTCAGGTTTTCAACTATTTCGGCGTTAATGTCTTCAACCGATCTTTCGGCATTGACGTCAACCACTTTCACGCCGTGATCTCCTAGCCATTGAAGAACCGGTAAAGTAGAACGTTCGTATTCGTCAAATCGCGCTTCGATGGCCGCCTCTTTGTCGTCAATCCTCGCCCGTTTAAGAAGCCTCTGTTTGACCGCCTCCCTGGAAGCCACCAGGTGAAAAGCGATATTAATGCTGTATCTGCCGGCATTAACCTGATCCATTAGCCATTTTGCTTGTGCTACAGTCCGGGGAAATCCATCAAGCAATACCTCGTCGTCAGGCATCGATGAGAGAACTTTATCGACTATCGTTATAATTTCCTCGTCATCAAGCAGTTCACCTTTTAACATTCTATCGCGCTGCTTGCCGGTAACGTACATTCTCAGTACATCTCCCATGGAGATGAGATGAAGACCTTGTTGATCGGCAAGCATCTTACCTTGAGTGCCCTTACCCGATCCTGCGATACCCATTAAAAGTATCACTGTAATTTTTCCTTCGTCAATCGAGCGATAACCCCGCCGTCCGCAGTCGCGCCTAATTGAGATTTAACTTGTCCGATAATTCGACCCATCGACGAAGCGTCAACAGGTCCAGCGGCGGCAATAACTTCGTCGATAATTTTAGAGATTTCGTCTTCGCTGAGTTGAGCCGGCAAGTAAGATTCAATCAGTGCTTTCTCTCTCAGCTCTTTATCGGCCATGTCCTGATTGCCGCCTTGGATGTATAGATCGGCGCTTTCTTGCCTTTTCTTAGCTTCCTTGGCAAAAGCCTTGATTACTTCTTCGTCCGATAAACCGCTGTCGCGTTTACCGGTGGCGACCTTTATATTAAGGAGTCCGGCTTTCAGGGTCCTAAGGGCGGTCGCCCTTTCGGTATCCTTTGAAAGCAGAGCGGATTTTATGTCTTGCTCAAGCTTATCCTCAAGCATCTGCCCTATCTCTGTCCCAGCTTGATTTTCTTAAGCTTAATAGCTTTGCGTTCTTGACGGATTATAGCTTTTGTCCGACGCTCGCGCTTGCTGATTGGCTTTTGGAAATACTGGCCCTGCTTGACTTCAGCAATCACGCCGGATTGTTGAACCTTTCGGTTAAAACGCCGAAGAAGATTTTCGGTCGATTCTTTAGTGTCTTTCCTAGTAACTTGTATCATGTCCAGAATATTTTACTTTACAGAGGTAAAAATTGCAAGGGGGTCTAACCGGTCACTCTTTTATGCTGTGTTGTCCTTTGAGATTTCAGCACGATGCTCTGGAGTTCTCGAAATATCGGGAACTGCTTGTTAGTTGAATATACTTTCGTATTGCCTTGTCTTTCGCTGACTAAGAAGCCGACTTTCTCAAGCCGCTTGAGTTCTCTTTGTATGTTACCGGCATCTTCTTTAATAAGTTTAGCTAAACCCCTGACATGAGTTTTGAAGTCTGGGTATTTGGCATAGATCACGATGATCTTACGCCGCACCCGCGAAGTTATAAAAACGTCTAACATATTTTTAGTTAATTACCTCTTATTGTTATACGGACAACGTTAATATTTAGTATAGCTTTTACCAAAGTGTTTGGCAATACCCGGCATGCCCATAAAACAGACGTATACTATAAAGACATGTACTACTACTTCGTCTGGGTAAGGAGCGCGCGGTATCACGGCCAAGAGCCGCTGACCTATGCCTCGAATGAAAAATTGGAAGTCGGAACGATTGTTGATGTAGAACTTCAGAAAGCCAGCGTGATTGGTTTCGTCAGCGGCCAAACTACAAAACCGCGCTTTAAGACGAAGGAAATCCTCAGTACTTATGAACTTCCGGCAATACCTTCTCATTTAATAAGGTTGGCGCGTTGGATTCTTGTTTATTACCCGGCACCGATAGGAATAATTTCGCAGCAGCTTCTCCCGGCCGCTTTTACGCAAAAGCAAATGACTGCAAAAGACAAGTTGAATATCCTGCCGCCGAAGCTCGATTTGCTCCCGGAGCTGACCCCAGATCAATCAGCTGCGATAGAAACTATGAGCGTTAGGGACACCTTCTTACTACACGGAAAGACCGGGAGCGGCAAAACGCGTCTGTACATGGAGCTCGCTAGAATCAACATCGACAAAGGACGCTCGTCTATCATACTGACGCCGGAGATAAGCCTGACTTCGCAATTAGCCGATAATTTTACCCGTATATTTGGTGAACGAGTTATCATTATGCATTCTAAACAGACCCCGGCGCAACGAAGAAAAGCCTGGCTTGATTGTCTGCGGGCTGCTGAACCGGTGATAGTCATAGGGCCCAGATCGGCGCTATTTGCACCAATCCAAAAATTGGGACTGGTCGTACTTGATGAAGAGCATGAAGCGGCCTATAAGCAGGAGCAGTCGCCGCAATACCATAGCGGACGCGTCGCTTCGTATCTGACAAACATGATAAAAGCGACCTTGATCTTTGGCTCAGCCACGCCGCTGGTAACCGATTACTACCTAGCTAAGGAGAAGGAAAAACCCATCATTAGATTAGATAAGTTAGCCCAGCAAAATTCTAAAGCAAAAACTGAGATTGTTGTGGTTGACCATAAGGACCACGGCCTTTTTAGCTCGTCGAACTATCTTAGCCAACCATTAATAGAGAGTATCGGTCAGGCTTTATCCAGAAATGAACAGATCCTGCTTTATCTGAACAGGCGCGGTACAGCAAGAATGGTAATGTGCGAGAAGTGCGGCTGGCAAGCGACTTGCCCGAACTGCGACGTCCCCCTTACCTATCATGGCGACCTTCATCAACTCCGATGCCACAGCTGCGATTTCAGCGCTCCAGTGCCGAGCAGTTGCCCGGAGTGCCACTACGCTTCGGTAGTTTTTAAGACTGCCGGCACTAAAGCAATTGTCGACGATGTCAAAAAGCATTTTGCTCACGCTTCGGTCTCAAGATTTGACACTGACAATTTGCGAAATGAAACCTTCGAACAGAAATATTTCGATGCCCGGGACGGTAAGATAGATATCCTGGTGGGCACACAAATGCTGGCAAAAGGTTTGGATTTACCTAAGCTTAGTACAGTCGGCATACTCCTCGCCGATACTAGTCTTTATTTACCCGATTTCACAGCCCAAGAGCGCACTTACCAGTTAATTAACCAGGTTATAGGCCGCATCGGTAGAGGACATATAGCAGGTCGAGCTGTTATCCAAACCTACCATCCTGATCACCCCATCCTCAAGTATGCCGTCGAAGACGACTATCAAACTTTCTATAATCAAGAACTCGAGTCGCGGAAAAAGTACCTCTTCCCCCCATTCTGCTACATGTTAAAGATAAAAATAAGACGAGCCACAAGTAAGGGGGCTGAAAGTACTGCCCTTCGAATCAAAGACGAACTAACTTCAAGTGGCTATAGGTTGAAGATTGAAGGTCCGGCACCTTCTTTTTATGAAAAACAGCTAGGAAAATATCAGTGGCAGCTAGTGGTCAAAGCCAATCAAAGAAATGAATTAATACGAGTAATAGCGGACCTGCCTGCCAATGTCCAATATGACATTGACCCGATCGACCTGCTCTAGTTCATGATATACTTTACCCTTGATAAAGATATGACAAAAGAAGATATAATCGCCCTTCCAAATCCGCATTTGCGGCAGAAATCTCAACGCGTCGGTTTGATTACCGATGAAATCCGCCAGGTAGTTCAGGACATGGAATCTGCGACGGTCGACTGGGACGAGAGCCGAGAGCACGAAGTCGGCGTCGCGCTTGCCGCCGTCCAGATAGACAGGCTATATAAAATTATAGTAGTTCGCAATAACTATGACGATAAGAACGACCATACTTTTAGCGTTTTTATCAATCCCGAAGTCACGAAGCTCTCGGGCGAAATAGTCGAGGATTATGAAGGCTGCTTGAGCGTACCTAATATTTACGGCCGGGTCCCTCGACATTCAAAAGTCAAAGTTAAAGCTATTGATATAAACGGTAAGGAATTCCGGATTACGGCCGAAGGATTTCTGGCAAGGATATTCCAGCACGAAATAGACCACTGCAATGGTCTTTTGTTTATTGACCATATCAAGGATAACCAAGACGCATTTTATGAGCTTGGCCAAGATGGAAAACTGGAGCCATTGGATTATGCAAAAGCGATCCGAGACAATAGTATTCTTTGGTAGCGGACCCGTAGCTGCCGAATCGTTAAGGAAACTGGCGCAGGATTTTAATATTGAAGCCGTCGTCACGAAACCTAAACCACCCCATCATAAATATGATTTTCCTGTTTTATCCGTAGCTCAGGAACTTGGTCTAAATATCTTAACTACTAAGGACAGAGCCAACTTGGAGTCATCTTTTTCGAACTCGCGCCTTAGCAGCAGGTTAGGTGTAGTCATTGATTACGGGATAATCATAAGCAAGGAAGTTATAGACGCCTTCCCTTTGGGAATAGTTAACAGCCACTTTTCTTTATTGCCAAAGTGGCGCGGTGCAGACCCGATTACTTTCTCTATTCTCAAGGGCGACAACGAGACAGGCGTCAGCTTGATGCTTATAGACGAGACGCTTGATACCGGACCTTTGTTAGCCCAACAGTCGATCCCGATTTCAGCGGATGAAGACTCTATCAAATTAACTAACAAACTGATTAATCTCAGCCACGAAATGCTCAGCGAATACATTCCTGCTTACTTTAACGGGGAAATAAAACCTCAGCCGCAGCCCGAAGACGGAGTAAGTTATTCAAGGAAGCTGACCAGGAAAGACGGCGTACTGGATTTTACAAAAACCGCTTTGGAACTTGAAAGACAAGTAAGAGCCTTTATCGAATGGCCTAGGAGCAGAACCGAAATTTACGAAACAGACGTCATTATTAATGCAGCCCATGCTATTGAGTCGGATAAACATCCACCAGGAAATGTATGGCACCATAATAAACAACTAGGCTTCTATACGGCCGACGGAATATTAGTTATTGATTCATTAATTCCTGCCGGGCGCAAAGAGATGTCTACAGAAGATTTCGTTAACGGATATAATATAACGTAATTTACCAGCTTAGCGAGACTGGGGACCGGCCGGTGGCTGCTCAGTCGGAAAAGGTGGTTCGTCCGGGTTCGGCTGCGAGGGCTGTGGCTGCTGAGGCGGATACTGAGGGGCCGGCGGAGGAGTCGGCGGCTGCGAGGGTTGTGGCTGCTGAGGCGGATATGCCGGCTGCGTATAAGCAGGCATGGGTGGTTGCGGCGGATTGGGAGGATACGCGACGGGGCTATTTGGTTGAGCTTGAGGTTGAGGAGGATAAGGATACTGAGGGGCCGGCGGAGCGGAATATGGCTGCTGAGGCGCAGCAGCCTGGGCCTGGGGTTGCTGAGGTAAAGGCTGAGCCGCACCAGGCGTTTGATTTTGACTGGCGCTAAGAATCTGTGGCGCCGACTGCGATACTTCAGCCTTAAGCTTATCGAATTCTTCCTGAACTATATCTTTGTAATTGGGAAAGTTGGTTTCAAGCCACTTGAATGCACCGGCGTCATCTTTAGCTTCAAAGTATCTTTCGAATTCATCCAGCTGCTCATTAGACATCTGGTCTGCCAAACGTATTCCTACTCTCATCTCTAATGTCTCATAGATATGTTTCAGCAGACTGTTCTTCTCGGCTTCCGGCAAGGCAGCCAGTCCGACTTCCTGAAGTAAAGTATTATCTATTCTGAGCATATGATGATTTCCTTATTCAATATTATTTTAGCACTCAATCAGGCAAACCGACGCTACAATTGCCGTTGAACTTCCTGACGGGTAAACAAGTCGATATGATCTCCTTCTTCAAGCTCTATCCGCTTCAAGGTCTTTAAATTCATGCCGCACATCTCACCTTCGACAACTTCTTTGGCCTCTGACGGACCTCGTCGAAGTCCGACGACTTCAACTTCACCAAGTTCCTCATTGCCTCGGGTAATTCTGGCCAAGGCGGGAAGCGTCAGCTTGCCTTTTGTTACTTCGCCTCCACATATGATTTCAGTCTTAGTCGTTTTGAAAACTCCTTTTACTACCAATCTCCCGAGATCATTATCGACAATTTCCGGACTTAATCGATTAGTAAGTTCGTTTTTAACGTCATCTATGAGTTCGTAGATGACCCGGTAGAGTCTGATTTTTATCTTGTCCCGGCTGGCCTGTTGTTTTGAACTCGCGGGCAGATCGATATTGAAGCCGTAGATTATCGCATCGCTGGTATGTGCCAGGTAAAGATCATTTTCGCTTACCGGACCTATCCCTGTACCGACTATCCTGACCGCCACCTCGTCGGTATCTAAGGCTTTGAGACTATCGATAACCGAAGTAAGCGATCCCTGGACATCAGCTTTGATGATGATATTGAATTCCGTCAATTTACGGTCGCGGTTGATAATCCGTATTAACTCGTTGCTACCGATGTCCATGCGCCCGTCTTTGCCTTGACGCAGCTGCGCCTGTGCTTCAGCTTCGTTCCGTGCTTGCTTCTCGTTTTTAACAACCTTGAATTCATCGCCGAATTCCGGCAATGTCTTAAAGCCGGTTATTACTACCGGCATCGAGGGAGTAGCTATCTTGATAGGTTGACCGCTGGTAGTCTCCAGATTCCGGACTTTGGCATAAGAACCGCCGGCGACCATAAAACTGCCGGCCGACAGGCTACCTTCCTCAATCAACGCTTGAGCAACCGGGCCACGACCTTGCTCGATATGACCTTCTATGATTAAACCGCGTGCCGGTACGTCAAAGTCGGCTTTAAGATCTTCGATATCGGTTACCAGCAGAATCATATCAAGAAGCGCCGGTATCCCTTCTTTAGTCTTAGCTGAAACTGGTAGCGCTACCGTGTCGCCGCCCCACTCTTCGACCAGAACTTCATGTTCGGACAACTGCTGTTTGACCCGGTTGACGTCCGCGCCTTCTTTATCGACTTTATTTACCGCGACAATAAGTTTTACGCCTGCGTTCTTCGCGAATCTGATCGCTTCGATTGTCTGAGGCTTAACGCCGTCATCAGCTGCCACCACAATAATAACTATATCGGTAAGGTGAGCGCCATGCTCCCTGATTGCGGCAAAGGCTTCATGACCGGGAGTATCTAAAAATGTGATATCGCGGCCATTATGCCTTATTTGATATGCCGAAATGTGCTGGGTAATGCCCCCGGCCTCGCCTTTAACTACATTAGCGCCACGGATGGCGTCAAGAAGGCTTGTTTTGCCATGGTCGACGTGCCCCATGACGGCAACGACAGGTGGCCTAGCTTTCCCTTTGGCGCTTGCAACAGGCTTCGACCGCGACGGCATCGTATCACTTGAAGCTTTCTTAGCTAAGCTTAAGCCTAGTCCCAACTCTTCGACTATGATCTGCGCCGTATCGAAATCGATTTTTTCGTTGACGGTCGCCATGACGCCGTTCTTCATTAGTTCTCCGATTAACCGGGAGACAGGTATGGATAAGCGTTCGGCTAAGGTGCCGACGGTTACCAGGTCCTCGATTTCAATAGTCGTTACTTGCGCCGTATCTTCTGACATGGTTCGTCGACTCCTTTCCGGCCCGAATGAGGGCCTTAGCTTACTTATTCTTTGTCATCGTCTTTTTTCTTTGATTTCGTCTTAACATCCTTGGTTTTAGCTTCTTTTAAGCTCAAGGCGATCTTGCGGTTCTCGGTATCGATGTCGAGGACTTTGAATTCCTTCTTTTCGTTCAGCTGGAATAGCTTTTCTGGATCGACTGTCTCATCATCGCTCATCTCTGAAACATGGACCAGAGCTTCTACGCTCGGGCTTAGTTGGACGAAGGCGCCAAACGGGGTAATCCGCGTAACTTTACCTTCAACCACGTCGCCTTTAGAGAAGGCTTTTACCTGTTCCAGCCACGGATCTTCGCTCATCTGCTTGAGGCTTAGTGACAGGCGATCTTTATCGATGGCGATAATCTTCGCCTTGATAGTTTCCCCGACTTTGACGTAGTTCCTAGGGTTATCTACCCGTTCCCAGGATATTTCCGAGATGTGGATCAGGCCTTCGATGCCGTCAACGTTAACGAAAGCGCCGAAATCAATGACGCCCGTGACGACGCCTTCGACGACATCACCTACGTTTAGCTCGCTGAATCTAGCTTGAGTATCGTCTTTAACCGCCTCTTTTTCTGAAAATATCAGTTTGTTATCCTTACGGCTGACATCCAGAACCCGTACGCGGAGGGATTTGTTGACCAAGCCGTGTAATTTCTGTAGGATCTCATCCTTATCGGCTCCCGAAACTCGAGGGTAATGACCAGCCGCCAGTTGCGATACCGGAAGAAATCCTCTGATTCCCTCAAGTTCGACAAGCAGACCGCCGCGATTGGCGTCGTAAGGCATTACCTCTATTATCTCATTGGCTTCATGGATTCTTTGGAGCTCGTCCCAGCCTCGGTCCTTAACGGCCCGTTTCATACTTAAAAGAGCGTATCCTTCTTCCATTTCCGGATCGATTACACTGACTGTCACTTTTGATCCGGCTTCGAGCGCCTGACCGTGACCTATTTCCCGTCTTAAGACGACTCCGACTCCTTGGGCGCCGAGATCAACCCAGACTTCATTCTTCTTGACCGCTGTGACTTCACCCTCTACCACCTCACCTGTTTTCAGGCTTTCAATGGCGCTGTCCTGCAGCAGATCATCCATAGTAACTGTTGATGACATGTTTCTTCATGCCTCCTTATAATGTATTTCCTAAGGCAGCAAACAGAAGTTTTAGGAAGCTAAAGCACTCCGTTTCTCCTTAAAACCAGTTAATTTGCTGACTGTAAGATTAACCTTATTGTATCACCTTATAACCCTTTAAGTAAAGGAGTCCCAGGTGGTACACTACATAGCATGTATGTGGGTATAGATATTGGCGGCACTAAGACCTTAATTGCGGTCTTGGACGAAAACGGCGTTATAGTCGAACAGCAAAAGATTCCCACCAACCCAGACTACGATACATTTTTAAGCGAGTTAGAGAATGTTCTCGCCAGCTTTAAAAATAAAGAGTTCGCCGCCGGGGGAATCGGCTTGCCTGCAACCGTATTGGACCGTGAGCACGGACGGGCTAAATTTTTCGGTAACCTTCCCTGGAAAAATATACCTATCCATACTGACATGGAAAGGCTCTGCGGCTGCCCTGTGGCCATCGAGAACGACGCTAAGCTGGCGGCTTTATCCGAATATATGCTTTTGAAGGATAAGTTCGGCGTAGTCTTATACGTTACTATTAGCACCGGAATCGGCTACGGTTTAGTCAACAAAGCTCGTATAGACACGGATATAGGTGACGGCGGCGGGCGGACAATCTTATTGGAACATCATGGGAAGATGACCCCTTGGGAAGACTTCGCAAGCGGCCGGGCGATAGTCGAAAGATTCGGCAAGCTCGCAAAAGACATTGATGACAGCGCGACTTGGAAGATAATCAGCCATGATTTAGCTAAAGGCTTTATCGAGCTTATAGCCGTAACCCAACCCGAAGCTATAGTTATCGGCGGAAGCGTCGGGCAGTATTTCGGAAAATTCAAAAAGTTTCTGGAAGAAGACATCAAGCAGTACCATGTTCCGTTAATTAAGCTTCCCGTTCTACTCCAAGCCCAAAGACCCGAATTAGCAGTCGCCTATGGCTGCTATGATATAGCTAAGCAGACATTCCCTGATGCAAAAATCCTTATCTAAACTTAAAGAGCTACACCCTAGCCTGCGATTTAATGCCGGCGATCAATTCTGCTGGTCACCCGAAACAAACGAGATTATCTATAAGAAGAACGCGAGAGGTAATCAGGCGATCTGGTCATTGCTCCATGAAACCGGACATGCCCTGCTAGGTCATCAAACCTATCAAGCCGATTTCGAACTTATTAAGCTGGAGGTATCGGCTTGGGAAAAGGCCTGCGAGCTGGCCAAGTCCCTAGATACTATCATCGACGAAGATCATATACAGGATTGCCTGGATACCTACCGGGACTGGTTATATAAGCGCAGTATATGCCCTGGCTGTAGCTCTAAGTGTCTACAGCAATCGGATTACGTCCATTACCGCTGCTTCAATTGTCATACAGTGTGGCGCGTAACGTCCAACAGGTTCTGTAGAGCCTATAGAAGCACTAAGAATGTCCATTTAAGCCCAGTCTTTCACCTGCAGACAGACCTAAAATGAAAATACCCCGCTTAAATTGCAGGGTATTTCAGTTAACCAAACCTACTTTAAATTAAGCAGATTTTTTAGTTCTTCGGCTAATCCTACCGCCTAGGGCACCAGCTGAACGAGCCAGGTCACGGTTAGCATAGAAGCCTCCCGTCTTACCAAGCTTGCCGCCTTTAGCGCCGATTTTAGCGTAGAAATCACTGCCGTATTTCTTCTTATTTGTAGCGGCTGCTGCCTTACCGCCTGCCTTAGTACCTGCCATACTTTAATCTCCTTATTATTAGTCTCTCCGAAAAGAAAAAGGGGCTTCCATAGTTGGAAACCCCCTAATTCCATTCGAATCTGACTTTATAATATCACGCTATTGCTTGCGTGTCAATAAAGTAGTGCTTAAAGCTTTAGCTCCGGCGTGAAATTGACCCGCCTTTCGCCCCAGCCCTTCTTGCCAGATCCCTGTTCGCGAAAAAACCGCCTGTGTGGCTGTTACGCCCGCCTATGGCACCGATCTTCTTATAGAAGTCTTCGCCATGCTTTCTCTTGTTTTTTTGAGCGGCCAGACGACCACCCTTAGCAGTACCTGCCATAGTATTACCTCCCTGCCCGAGTTTAATTATCAGAAATACCTAATTGAAATATCTGCACCTCGAACAATATAAATATTATTGAAAATGCTTATCTTAAGCTGTAAGAAATTACACGAAATATGCTATTTCTTGAGAGTAGTTGCCGGAGTAGAACTATTAGTAATCGTCATTGGCGCAACCAAAATTACTTTATTGGTACTTGGCCGGTAAAGTACGGCTTCGCCAGCCTTTTCATACATCAGGACCTTGTCGCCGTTTTGCGCGTTATCGAAGAATGCCGATTGTTGACGTGCGGCTGCGGCGTTAGCGACGCCTGCGATCGTAGGAGTCTCCCCGGTTGGCAACTTAGTCAGCATTCCAACTTTATTAATCAGATCCTGGTTTTGCTGCTGAACCAGTTGCTGAGGGTTAGCAACTTCAGCTTGCAGCTTCTGATTATCATTTTGGAGGGACTTGTTATCGCTGTGAGCGGAAGCTCCCCAGAAAGCCAGTAATATAATCAGTGAAATTAATATAGCTTCAAGCAGAAAGTGCCAGTTAAGCCGCTTGTGATCAGGACTAGCTTTTGAGGGAAGAAGCTGTGTTATTTTCTTGCCGGGCATAAGGGCGTGGGCGGACTGGAATAAGGCGGACGCGCGACTGTCATTGGCTTGAGGGGAGTTAGGAGAATTTGGAGCTTGAAAGTCAGATATGTTTATCGGAGGGTTTACATTTGATTGTGCGCTATTAACTTTCTCCGTAGTTTCGTAAGAATCTGTTTGAAGAGGAGATGGTACGATGCTTGAATCAGTTTCATTTTCCAGGCCATGCAGAGCTTCTTCGTTGCTTATAGATTCTATTGAAGCAGAACCTGCGGCGTTTGGCGCGAGGGGGAGAGATTCATGAATAGCCTCCGGATTGCTGGTAGCCTCACCACTCGCTTTATCAATATCTGAACTGTCCATAAGGTTAATTCTCACTTTTTGCTTATGCTTTATTGTAAACACCTTATTAACATCGGTCAATACAAAAGAAAAAGCCCTCGTCAAACGAGGGCTTAATCATAATTTGGCACCGTGCTATTTTCCCAGGGGTGGACCCCAAGTATTGTAACCGCTCCGAGGCTTAACTGCTGTGTTCGGCATGGGAACAGGTGTTTCCCTCGGGCTATGGGCACCAAACTAGGATCGCTTGATTAAACGGTTCCGGTTTGGTGTCCATTAAAAGTACTTGCACGGTAAGTAAATATTAAGCAATGACAAACGTATATCGGTGTAGATAAACACCAATAACCAGCCAATTGCTATCCATGAACCGTACCCGAATGGGTATGATTCATGGATCGTAAAAAGTCAATGCCTCTATTAGTACGCTTCGGCTGAACATGTCACCATGCTTACACCTTGCGCCTATCAACCTGATCGTCTTTCAGGGAGGTCATAGGGAAATCTAATCTTGAGGTTAGTTTCGCGCTTAATATGCTTTCAGCGCTTATCTAGTCCGCACGATAGCTACTCAGCAATGCTCTTGGTAGAACAACTGATACACCAGCGGTGCGTTCAACCCGGTCCTCTCGTCGCTTTTATTCCATTATTACTAATGGCGCAGACTATATCTTCACCCTCTCTTTAAGTAGGGTGGCGGCGTGTTATGGAAAACATAAATTTTCATTCTAGAATGAAGTGATTTCCATCCAGTCTATATAAGACTAAGTCGTTACGGGGTCAATCCCAGAATTAAAAATCCAGCCACGTAGGCTAAATCAGTATTGGGACGACTTCCCACGGTATTACCCTTTACATCTTTACTAGAATAGAGCATAACATTTCTAGTATAGCAGTCGGGCTTCACCGTTATAAGCCGCATTTTCAATCCAGATTACTCTGGAAAGTAGCAATTTCTTACTAGGGTCAAATCCTCTCAAATTTCCTGACGTCCACAGCGGATATAAACCGAACTGTCTCACGACGTTCTGAACCCAGCTCACGTACCTCTTTAACCGGCGAACAGCCGGACCCTTGGGACTTGCTCCAGCCCCAGGATGAGATGAGCCGACATCGAGGTGCCAAACAGCGCCGTCTATGTGAACTATTGGGCGCTATAAGCCTGTTATCCCCGGCGTAACTTTTATCCGAAAGCGCTGCCGATACCACTCTCATGTACAAATGTACGGACAGCGGAAAACTTACTCCTACTTTCGTACCTGCTTGGGTTGTCGCCCTCACAGTCAAGCTAGCTTATGCGTATACACTATCACTACGATTTCCATCCGTAGTTAGCTAACCTTTGAACGCCTCCGATACTCTTTAGG
>DASTAD010000005.1:0-81056 GCA_035713075.1 Saccharimonadales bacterium (SeqCode)
TATACTTCTGAACTCGCTTGTCTTCAGGATAAAAGTCGCGGGCGCCTTTATATGGTTTCGTCGATAGTGCCATTGTTTAAATTATAATCTATTCAACAGAAAGCTACCGAAAAAAATAACTTCAAGAGACGTAAATTATAATAAACATGAAATGCAGTTAGCTTTTTTAGTTTGACTTAATCTTTAACTACTACCGTCCCGTGGGTTAGCGGATTCATATCGTTTTGGTACTGCCAGTTTCCGGTGGTATTAAAAATGAATGAATAAGACTGTTTTTGTCCCAGCTGGCTGCTGAAAAGTCCAGGCAGACTTGAATGACTTGGAAATGGACTGGCGCCCACCGCTACTACGCCGCTCGTTTGATTTAGCCAAGTCACTTCCGTGCCGGGCTGAATAGTGAGATCAGCCGGCACAAATCCGCCTGAAGTAATATCAACCGTCGCTTGCTTAAGAACGATAGCGTGGTTGTTTGAAACTTGTTTATGCCGGAGAGACTGAATAGCTAGAACTGCAAAAAGACCGATGATAATTACTAATACGAAAATAATTAATGCGAAATGCTTTTTATTCGAAGTTTTGTCTGATAAGTATTGGAAGTTTCGATAATCGGAAATTATATTCTGTCTGTCTCGTACAGTATTAGTCTCCTGATCGTATTGTTGTCTATCATTATTAGGATCCATCTTTTTACTCCGCGGCGCTCATTTTAAATTATTTAATTTCATTGATGGAGCCGCTCCGGCGCCATCACTAGTCCGATGCGGCAAGAAGACAGAATCTGGAATCGGGCGCCTGCTTAAGCCCGGCTTGCTCCAGCTCATGTTAACGTCTCCTTTTTCAGTATTAGTTGAGAAAGACAAGACAAAATTATAGCTGGTATTATCTAGGTAGAGGGTGACAGTTCGGGTCCCAGCTTCGGCGTACTTGTCATGAATGAAACGCTTATTGCGAATATACAAATTCACTTGGCCCTTGCTGCTGTCGATAAAGAGGGTGTAGCGGCCTTTGGAAGTAACTTTAAGTTGCCCGACCCAGCGCAATGTGTATCCTTTTGTTGATATTGGTGCTCCAATCAATGGAGGATTAGTTACCAATCCGGCTATAGCTGGAGCAACCGTCGTATACGGCTGCTTCTTTAAGTCGCTGTTAGGATAATACTCAAGAGTAACGCCGGTTGCTTCTGTTTTAGGCTGTGGCGCGGCTGGAGTTTTGACAGTTAGCGTATTGCTACCTGGACTTGTGTTTCCGGCTGCGTCATAAGCTTGGACGTAGTAAGAGTAAGTTGTACTAGGCTTGACAGTACCATCTCCAAAGGAATTAGTAGAGGTATGCGTAAGCAATACGCCGTTACGAAATACTTTATAGCCTGCGACCGCGACATTATCAGTTGAATTTGTCCAATTTAAATTGATTTGGGTGGAACTTGAAGAAGAGACCTGCAAACTTTTCGGTATCGTCGGCGGGATCGTATCGGGAAGAGCCGGAGTGTTAACCGTGTAAGCGGCTGACATGGGTGAGACGGAGCCAGAGGTAGATTCTGACGCGACGGTATATACATATTTGGTATTTGGCTGCACGGCTGTGTCATTAAAGGAGGTAGTAGACGGCGTTCCGATAACGACATTGTTTCGGTAAACTAAATAATGATTGACGTTTGTAGTTACTAGCGGCGCTTTCCAAAGCAGGCTGAGGGAGGTGGCTTTTAAGTTTGTCGCAACTAATCCAGAAGGAGGAAGTGGCGTAGAGCTTGAAACTATCACACCTACAACCGCCGAAGCCGAATCGCCACTGCTATCCCCAGCTAAGGCTTGAAGCGAATAGCTGCCGGGAGTTAATGAGGAAGTATCCCACTGAAAATCATAAGGCGAGGTAGATAAGTTTGTCAGCACGTTGCCATTTAGGATCAACTGTAAAGTATTGCCGCCGGTTCCGCCACTGACACTCAAGCTCACTGGTACGCTGCCGGAGACTGTACTGCCATTTGTCGGTGAAATGAATTTGGCAGCAAGAGGGTTAGTCTTAGTCGATATGTTCGCTACGTTTACAATAATATTAGGCGATGTGTAGGCGTTTCCTGTAGTATCGTACGCAACCGCTGTGATTGTATGGCTGCCATTTTGAGATAGGAGAGAATTCCAAGATAAGGAATACGGACTGGTAGTTACCGTCCCGACATTTGTGCCGTCGACTAAGAAGTTTACTTTCGAAATATTACCGGTAACGTTTGCCGCAATGTTCACTTTGCCGCTTACCTGGCTACTGGGGGCCGGTGAAACTATTGTTATCCCAGAACTTGGATGATTCGACACTGTTTCATTCAGTATAGTAGAAGGATACGCCTTGCCGGTAGAATCGTAAGCTTTAGCGAAAAGTGTATGACTACCGTCTGGAAAGGTATTAGTGTCCCATGAATATGACCATGATGTAGCTGATTGAGTGGCTACCAGTTTGTTGTCGATATATAGTTCTATTTTTGACGGATTGTTTTGCCCCATTAACGAGACTTTAACTATCCCGCTTAAAGTACTACCTGAAGACGGAGAGGTTATAGATACGGAAGGTGTCAGCTGCTGAGCGCCACAAGCCGTTACTAATACATTCAAATAACAGTTATTAGCTACGGATTTAGCAGCAGCCAGCGACTCGGTAGAGCTATCGTTGGCGATCGAACTCGGAGCATCATACATCCAATCGATACCTTGGTTTGAATCAAAATACTCCAGCGCCCTTATTTGATTTAAAGGCCCTTGCAGTTCAGTCAGAGCGTCCGACCACCACTGAGACCGGGTATAACCAGGAAACGGTTGTATTCCAGTTTCACCAACCATAAGCGGCTTTCCATAAGTTTTAAAGGTGTCGTACCAATCGAAAGTCGTCCCGTTACCCCCTGTTAATAACTGCTCGAGGGTTAAGTACTGGTTTTTAGGGTAGGCGTCGATGCCTATCCAATCTACATAATTAGAGCCCGGGTAATATGCCAATGGATTTTGTGATTGACCGGTATTAGCCCGATTCGGGTTCCAGTCCCACTTAACATTAGGTACGCCATCGGCGCGGAAGATATTAACTACATGCTGCCAGGCGGCGATAAATTGGGCTGGATCATTATTGTAATTACTGTCGTTCCACTCCGAACCCAGATAATTAAACTCCCAAAATGGTCGTATTATTACATGTCCGTAAGGCGAAAGTTGAGATTTAACTGAACTTGCGAAATCATTTATGTCTTTATCGTAAGCACCTTGGTTAATGAGAGGAATAATATTAGTGGGATTGTTCCCGCTTGCCCAGGAAAGTATTACAAATGGAACGTGATCGTTCGCCAATGACCAATGTTCATCGGCAAGCGCAGCTGGAGTTGCATCGGCAGGCACGTAATACATATGTCCGTCAAATTTCCGGCCAAAAGCCGCTTCCCGCGCGCTGAAGTCGGCGATGGCATTACCTGTTTGATTAGACCGGTCGAAAAAGTATGCGCCTGGCCCACTCGGTACCCAGGTGGTTGAATCGATTGTTTCTGACGCGTGGCCGGTTCCAAATAAGACGGCGCCTAAAACTGCAAAAATTATAACGAAGACTAAAAGGCTGACATACTTATGAGTTTTACTCATCGTACTGCCGTAAGTTTAACTGCCTATGATTTATTAGCTGCATTGTAGATCATTATTACTACTTTAGCTTAATAAGTTTATAAGCCTCACATAAAGCTTATGTATTGAACGTATAGCAGTATGGTCGAAAAGTCAACGATTCATATATAAAGTATAGTAAATTTGCAGTGGATAAGTATATTGTCAGTTCCGCTACTAAATTGTTATATCAAGTTAAAAAATCCGTCTTATATCATATGTAGACTTTGAATATAAAAATTATTTGACCGTTACAAATAAACGACGCGAATCGATTCTTCTAAGTGATTGTAAAGAAAAAGTTCTATTGAGGTGTCGAGCCGAATTTTAATAGTAGAAGACTCATATCAAGGCGGTTAACTGTGCCGTCTCCATTTAGGTCTGCGAATTTGTCATTACTACCAAACTTCAGTAAAAGTGCGCTTAAGTTATCTCTACCTATCGTCTGGCCTGGACATATTATATTTACTAAAATACTGCAGCCTGTCCCCCCACTAGTCGTGGCTGTTGCGACTGTAATATTAACCGGATTCGAAGTAGCTACGTTACCGTTATTATCAGTGGCTTTAGCTGTAATTGAGTATTGACCCTGGCCAACCCCAATCCAATTAAACATAAAAGGAGAAGCGTCACTTTCCCCTATTAAGGTATTACCATTATAAAAATCAACTTTCGCGATAGAACTATCCGAAGAATTTGCGGTTGCTTGTAGAGTTACGTTAGTAGGCGCGGTCAACGAAGAGGAGGATTTCGGTGAAGTTATTGCAACTTGAGGCGGCTGATTGTTAGTAATTTGATTGGACGATAACGGAGTCAGTAAACCAATTTTAAAGTCAGAAAATATGACTGTACTAGCTCCAAAACTATCGAGACTCAGTTTAATATATCTGGCGGTGACTGGACTGTTTAAAACATATTTATATGAGCTACCTTCAGAATCATGATTGATAACTGCATAGACGCTTTTATAGTTAACATTATCGTTTGAAACTTCAATATTTATATCTTTCGGATTTCGGCTGTCAAATTGGGCGAATATATCCAGGATGAATGTGTTGATACTCTGTGATGCCCCTAGATCGTAAATTTGCCATCCTGTACTGCTATTAGACCACCAGTAAGTATTATCCCTGCCATCTGCAGCGGATTGCATGTTAAGCCACCTGCCATATTCGGGAGAGCTAGCTATAACAGAGGCCGGATATGCAACCCAGCTATTAGTGGAAGTGCGAGTTAGCCGGGCTCCTATCTGGCTACCTAAACTATCAGCAGTTTCTCCCGGCATAAGATTGGACTGATTCGACAAATCTACCCCACTAGCAAGGCCAGTGTTATTAAAATTAAAGTTTCCTATAGAAGCGTCTGCAAAAGTAGGTGTAAAGATTTGTCCATGAACTTCCCAACCTAGAGGTGCCTGGCAAGTAGCGGGGGGATTTGGTTTATATATTAAGTAACATTTACCAGTCTGCAAGTCACTTAATGATTGGTAAGAATCTGCATAATTAGGAGGCACAGTCCATCCCGCCATATCTACCCATGCTGATCCGGAATAAGCATTTCCATCAATAGAGACGTGAGGACCGCGAACTCCCGGAAAGTCGTGTAGATGAACATCGCCCGGACTGGCAAATACATTATCTCGAATATCCAGATAATCATTGTCGGGAGCAGTTTCTCCAGAGTTTAAATTCATGCCTAATCCAATATCGGCATGAGTATTTTTAAATGATGTATTGTGCCAAAACTTTACCCAATCTCCGCCATATATTTGCCATATGGCCGTAGTCTTGGTATCTCCGTTAGCGTGCTTAAGGTTAAATCCATAGACATTATCGTATGCGACATTATTTTCTACTAGACCGCCGATTGTGCTCTCCATGGTAATACCAATCCAGTTTAGGTAGAGGATATTATTTGTTAATATATCGTCCTTTCCTCCCCAATCGCGGATACCTTCTTTTCGCACTAGATATATCTCATTATTACTTACGGTTGTGTTTTGCGTGAATAGCATCCATATACCCATTGCTTCCCCACCTGGACCGATATTAGATACTTTATTATTGTTTATTAAGACATCATGTACTGATCCTGGAGGAATACCACTACCGGGATTCCAGCCAACCATTATCCCGTAACTGTAGGAGCTGGATGAATGGATATCATGTACATTATTATTTTCAATCAAGTCGTTAGAGGCGTAAGCACCTATCTGAATTCCGACTGCTCGGCCAGAACTAGTATTTGAATTCATGTCGCGGACTTCGAAATTATCTATAGTTACTCCCGTAATATCTCCACTTGAGGTACCCGACATGTATATGCCTATACTTCGTGAATTGTCGCCTTCTATAACTGGCTGAGTGGGGCCGGTACCGCGTAAAGTAACATTATTTTGCGCTGGCGATAAATTAATAGATTCATGATAGATACCAGAATTAACTAATATAGTGTCTCCGGCGCTACTTATATTTAGGGCTTTTTGTATTGACTGTAGAGGGCTAGTTTGAGTCCCGTTATTGGTGTCGCTGCCCGTGGTACTGACATAAATGATGCGTGCGGGAGTTGCAGCTAAGCTTAATCCCGTGATAATAATGCCGACAATGGAAAATACTCCTATCCAAATAAATGGTCTTTTCGATACGTATGAGTGAAGCCTTATAAATTTATCAGACATAATTTATGAAATCTTACTTCCTTTAACGGTCTCTTCTCCCGTTTCACTGCCGAGTGTTGGATGAATGATATCTCCCGGATTTAACTTAATCGGCTGGACAGCTGGAGATCGAATTGATATCGAGGGAGCATATTTATTTAATTGCTTGTTAGTAGATCCGCCGTTGAAACGAGGTATTGCTAACGTGTAAGGAGAATGGAAAATAAAACTGCGCAGATACCAGTATAGGAAAACTAAAAGTATTACCGCAACCATACCGAAAACGGCTTCAGTAAGTGATTGCAATGATCTGGTATTCTTTAACGGAACCGATATTTTTAGATGTTGCAGACTGTTATTCGGTAAATTACTAACGTTTATCTGTGTATCGTAGCTCTTACCTTGATAGGTTATGGTTGCCGGATAAACTCCCGGCGCTAGACCGGAAATTGTTGCTTGACCTGCATTATTGGTAGAAAGTATGTTGTTATCGCCTAAAACAAGCCTGGCGTTTATTAGCGGCTGACCTTTAATATTATCTAGAGTAATGATTATTCTTTGATGGTTCATAGCAGTAGAAGGTGGAGCTTGCAGGCCGCCGTCCTGATTAGACACTACGTTACTCGTACTTAATGGAACATTGTTTTCTAAAGCGACGTCAGTATTTTTACTTGGAGTGACGGGAGGGCGGACAGATTTGGTGATAAGCGTATTCACGACCGGATTCCCGCTACTATTTGCAATAGGCGAAACTGGATATGTAGGAATAACAGGAGACGACAACGATGCGATATCCTCGTTCAAAGGTGTGGATTGCTTAGTGACCTGAGTACCATAGTCGGCTTCGGTATAACTATTAAATATAAAACCAGCGTTGCCGGCATTCTTCGCCGTAAAAGTCAGATTTACTAAAGCATTGTCGCCAGTGGCGCCTTGAGGAGCAATCCCTACTGCGTATTCGTCAAAACTTATTGTTCCTACTGTACCGGATTGTATATTGGAGATAGTATCAAAAGGACTACCACTGATTATTACAGGTTGTCCATCCAAGGACAAAAGATCTGAGGGGTAATTAAGTGAGACTCCTACTGCATTTACTGGCGAAGATTCGTTCAATTTAACTGTTAGTGTGAAGATTGAACCTTGATTAACAGTTGGTATGGAAGAAGTTAAATAAAAGCCAGTAGGACTTGCCTCTACCCACAATGGGTTACTTAATAAGAAGATGATAAACAGCGTCAAGGCTGCTAATAATTTTTGTTTCATACCACTTCATATTGCTTAAGCTTGTAACGCCTGCAATATAACATTTTTATTTCAAATAAACTAATTCGTTTGTTATGAAATTATTTTAAAAAATACGTTTCGTAAATTAAATGTATTCAAAGTGTTTTAAATAATTCAAATAATATTTTACAAAGTATTCTGACTAAATGACGCCTTCTTAAGTTAAATAAAATTAATTGATCAACTTATTCATCTATGGTGCGGATGAGAGGACTTGAACCTCCACGCCTTGCGGCACTAGCTCCTAAGGCTAGCGTGTCTACCAATTCCACCACATCCGCGTTATTGCTTCTGACAGACTGTTATTTTAGCTAACTTTTTTATAAAACACCAGTTGAGCGTCACCGTATTTTTTGCTTCTAATAATATCTAGTCCGGCTAGCTCAATGGCTACGCGGCGACCGGGCCACGAAAGAATCAGGACGCCGCCTACTTTTAAATGTAGTGGGAGCAAACGCATGTCTTTATCAAGAATTGCGTCATAAGGAGGATCGGCGAAGACTATATCGAAGTGTTCTTCCGAGTTGCGTTTTGACCAGCTCGCAAAGAAAGCTTGAGTAGACTTTATTCTGTGATCTAGTCCAAGGAGTTTAGTATTTTGAAGAATAGCTTTTTGCGCATTTGTCTCAGCTTCGATTGTAACAGCAGACTTTGCGCCTCGGCTAATGGCCTCGAAGGCCAAGGCTCCGCTGCCGGAATAAACGTCTAGAACATCTAGGTTTTCTATATCTCCCAGAACATTAAAGAGACCGCCGCGAATTCGGTCTCCCATTGGATGTGTCCGGTGTCCTTTTGCGCTATCAAATTTTCGGCCTTTAAGAGAACCGGAAATTATTCGCATATTTATGCGGCCGCGGCTTCTTCGATGGCGGCGTACCAGGCCAGTGTAACCATTTTGACCATCCTGGGCGCAAGCTGCTGTTTAATGTCGAGGCTGAGCGGCCTGGTCCACCCGGTAATATAAAATTTGCGGTATAAATCCAAATCTGCGATTTCTCTAGAAAAGCGTTTAAATTCTGCGAGGACTCCTTCGCAGACAACTTGAGCGATATCATCAGGGGTGGGCAGCGCGCTGGCTATCTTTAAGGGCGCAATGATAGCGTAGGCGCCAGCTTCAAACATGGCGTGAGTGGTAAGAAGTCCTTTCGGTCCGACAAGCTTCAGGCTTTTTACTATTGACTGGGTAAGAGTTTCACCTTTAATAAAACTCCTTCCAAAAATACCTTTGCGGGTTTGCCTGCCTTCGCCGCGTAATAATTCCAGCTCTTTTTCATACGGATAATGATGAGCTGGAGTCAGTCCGTCAACTAGCGCATGCGCCAGCCAGGCTGCCTCAAAGGCACTGCGAATTTCATCTTTATCCTTCAGATTCCGTACTAACTCCTGGTAGTGCCACTGGATTTGCTTATGGAGCTTGTCGTCATTTTCGTCTGTTGGATCGACGAAGTGCCAGGGTTGATCGACTTCTGCCTGTTTCTTCAGCTTAGTCGCGTCCGGTCCGTTGCCCCCGTCAAAATAGATTATCTGTTCAAGTGACGGAAAGAAACGTGACTCTGGCTTAACTTCAAGGAGATGCCTGTATGCGACTTTATCGAGCTTCTGGTGGGCGTGGAATACTACGGCGTACATCTTATCCTTTTATTCTAATATATCTAGTTAAGGTTAGTAACCCTCATTATCTTTTTAATATGTTTCTCTAAAATCGGATATGCTGATAAATCTTCCTTTTTACTGATAAAGGCTTTAGCCGCCGAAGTCGCTTTAGTTATAAGGGTGACGTCGGCAAGATTGGCTATCCGAAGATCAAGCGCTCCATGCTGGGCCGTACCGTAGATGGCCCCAGGTCCTCTCAGTTCTAGATCCAGTTCAGCCAATTTAAAACCATCGTTAGAGCTTACCAGCGCCTTGAGACGACTTAATGGTAAGTCTGTCTTTTCAATTAACAAGTAACAGCGGCCTTGGTGGTCTCCCCTCCCAACCCGACCTCTCAATTGATGCAGCTGAGCTAAACCGAAACGTTCGGGACTTCTGACTACCATAACCGTAGCGTTAGGCACGTCGACGCCGACTTCTATTACAGTCGTGGAGACTAGAATATCTAGCTCTTTGTTTAAAAACTTCTGCATAATAGATTGCTTTTCCTCATTCTTGAGCTTTCCGTGCAATAAACCTATTCTTCGGTGCTTGAAGAAGCCTTCGGTCAGTTCCTTATAAGCTGTTTCGACGGAGATTGTCTCCAGACTGTCACTGTCAATGATGCTGGGGCAGACCATAAACATTTGTCTGCCAGCACTTAATTCGCGTTCTATTTCTTCATAGATCTTCATCTTGTCACCGGGAAAGATAATATCGGTAATGATAGGTTGACGCTTGGCCGGCTTATCCTTGAGCGCTGTAATGTCTAATTCGCCATACAGCGTCAGGGCCAGCGACCGTGGGATAGGGGTTGCTGTCAGGCTTAGCACGTGCGGCATATGCCCGGCTTTTGCCATCAGTGTTTTTCGTTGTTCAACGCCAAACCGGTGTTGCTCGTCGATGATTATTAAAGCTAAGCTTCTCATATCGATATCATCCTGAATTAAAGCCTGGGTGCCTACTATTAAACCGGCTTTGCCTGAGCTAATAGCCGCTCTGGCTTTCTTTTTTTGCAGAGTCGTCATGCTGCCGACGAGCAGCGTTACGGTTGAATCATAACCAAGTGGCTTAAGTAAGGTATAAAGTGTCGTAGCGTGCTGCCTGGCTAAGAGTTCCGTCGGTGCCATTAAAGCTACTTGATGGTTTTTTGAAATAGCCATGATTGCCCCCATCGCGGCGACTACCGTTTTACCAGATCCAACGTCTCCTTCTATAAGCCGGTTCATTGGCTGAGCTTTGGCAATATCCTGATAAATCTTCCAAATGCTTATTCTCTGACCGTCAGTTAGCGAAAACGGGAGGTGCTTGACGAATAACTGTGCCAGCTTTTCGTCAAAAGGAATACTGATCGCATTTTCCTGTTTCACCTCCTGCTTATTCAATTGACTCGCCAGACTTAAACGAAAGACTTCGTCAAAAGATAATCGTAAGCGCGCCTCTTCAAGCTGACGCGTAGTTTCCGGAAAATGGATCTGTAAAAGCGCTTGCTTGAGGGGGAGTAGCGCATATTGACTCAGTACCCACTTAGGTAACGGTTCTTCGATAGAACATATCATGTCCTTTACCTGGAGCAGGTCTTTTCGGATCTGTCTGGAATCCAGTCCTTTGGTTTCGCGGTAAACCGGTAAGATCCTGGCGACGTTGGCTGGCATGTCAGTGGCAAGTTCGACAGATGGATTCATAATTGAAAAGCGGCCCCGGCCGAGCTCGTAATTACCGGATATAAAATAAATCTGCTGTTTTTTTAATGCTTTCTCTCTATAGGGCTGGTTAAACCAAACTAAACGGACACTACCGTGTTCATCACTGGCGATAGCTTCTGTAATATGCATTCCTCTTCTGACATAACGCCCGCTGGCCGACACGACGCGGGCCTTAATTGTTACCGGGCCTGGCCGCAAGGAATTAGTCGAAGTTATTACTGAATAGTCTTCGTAGCGCCTAGGATAATACTCTAGAAGATCATTCAGCCGGCTGATTCCGAGTTTTGTATATTTTTGAGCGAGCACAGGTCCAACACCTTTAAGTTCAGCAACTGCGGTAGTTAAGTTCATCCTATTGAGTATATGAAAATAGCCGGCGAGTCAGAAAGTTTAATTTCCTGATTTCTTAACCAGGAAAAATATGCTCGGACCAAAATAGACCGGCGCTAACGGTCGTTGCAGGACTTTTTCTGCACCTAGCATAATTTCTCTTGGCAATAGCTTCTTCAAGCGGACGCTCCTTAAATTGGATACAGACAAGACTCTGTCTACCTGTAGCCCGGCGTGCTCTAGTTGCCTGGTAACGGTGTAGGGGTTATGGTTTACAAAAGGAATCTCATCATCGCGCCGATTTTCTTCTGAACGGATATCTACCGGTTTTAGAGGTAAGCGCTGCCGCTTGGCTAAATGACGCAGCCGGTTCATCATGTGCAGATAGTTGGCGACTTCAATAATTGCCACCCCGTCGTCTGCTAAAACCCGGCTTATTTCTGAAAATTCCACTGATGGATCGGGCAAATGGTGCATTACCCTGATCATAGTGAGCAGCTTAACGCTGCCGTCTTTGAATTTGAGGTCGTCAGCCTGCATAAGTTTCCGGTCGATTTCCGGGTGATCTTTGAGAAATTCGGCAGCTATATCGAGTTGCTGCTGAGAAGGTTCGGCAAGTGTTACCTTGTCGGCGTATTTTTCCAGCTGTACGCAGAGACGTCCATAGCCGCCTCCGACGTCAACGGCATTTTCAAAGTGGCAACCTTTCAGTAGTCGACTTATGGCTAATTCCTCTGAAGCGTGTTCATATTCCCGACCGTCCCAATAATGGAGATAGTTATGCTCGGGATCGTTATATTGATCAGCTTTCTTTTTTGGCCTTGTTGAAGTTTTTTCAGGCGCTTTGGCGGTAGATTTATGCATATTAATAATTAAGTATATTTAACGTTACGGTTTTATCCAAGCTCAATGACTGCGGTATCTTTAAATGCTTTGCCTCTCCGGATAAGAAGCCTGCCGTTTATGAAGTCTTCCGGTATAAAGTTGTCCCGGCTGACTTTCTGGCCATTGATGCTTATGGCGTTTGATTGCAGTAATCTTCTGGCATCGGTTTTAGAAACCGCTAAGCCGGCGGCTACAAGTGCGTCGACGATAGTTCCTCCGCTGTTTGTCGTGGCGCTTGAGACTTCTGCCCGTAATACGGCGGCGACTTCATCGGAAATTTCAGCGATCCTGGAGTTATCGACTAGGACTTCTGTCACTGCTTCAGCAGCTTGAGTTTGAACTGGTCCATGGACCAGCTTAGTGACTTCATGTGCCAGTAGCTTCTGGGCCGGTCTTTTCTCCGGGTTTTGCAACTGTTCTTGCATAATTGCTGATACAGAGGAGGGGTCAAGTTCTGTGTAGACCTTCAGGTAATCTTCTACGCCAGCGTCATCGGCATTAATCCAGAACTGATAAAAGGTCGTCGGCGTGGTTTTAGTAGGATTTAGCCAGATGGCTCCTTCTTCGCTTTTGCCGAACTTTTTCCCGGTAGCCTTATTGACTATCAAGGGTACTGAGTAAACATGTGCTTCCTTGCCGGTCTTGCGACGTATAAGATCGACTCCGGCAATGCTGTTGCCCCATTGGTCGGACCCGCAGACTTGCAAGCTGACGCCGTAACGATCATTTAAGACCAGGAAATCATAGGCTTGGATTAAAACGTAGCTGAATTCGGCGTAACTTATGCCGCTGCCATTTTCCCCCAGCCGGGTCTGAACGAATTCTCTGGCTAGCATCTGACTCATTGGTACGTGCTTGCCGACATCCCGTAAAAAGTCCAGGTAAGTCATACCCTTAAACCAGTCGTAATTATCGACGATTTTTAGGTCTACGCCGCTGAACAGATTCCTATACTCTTTGATTATGGCTTCCTTATTATGCTGAATTTCTGTCATCGGCTTGATGCTGCGTTCATCGGCTTTGCCGTCGGGATCGCCGATTAGACCGGTGGCCCCGCCGACAAGCAAGACCGGCTTGTAGCCATGCTTGATCAAGCATTTCACTAGCATTGCCGCGGCCAGGTTGCCGATGGTCATTGAATCGGCGCTCGGATCGACTCCCCAGTAAAATGTTAAGGTCGATTTATCCAGGTCGGTTAATTCGTTAAAAGTCGATTGGTGGACGAATCCACGCCACTTTAATTCTTCTGATAAAAGCATAATTATAGATAGTATAACCAATGCTGGCTTTTAGCTGAAAGCAAACTTAAAAATATAGACTATTATGGTTGAGGTTTTGCTATACTAACAATTATGAAATTTTGTGAGGGAGACAAAACTAAAGCCGCTATATGAGTAAGAATACAGGACGGAACAGAGGGGCTAAAAACACAGTCACAACCAGGAGCGGCAATACGCTTAAAGTTAACCGGACAATGGGCGACCGAGTCAAAGCCGGCAGGGCTGCCAGGGACGCAGCCAAGGCGTCTTACTTAGCGACATTACCAAAGGAACGCTGGAAAAGGTTTTTTTACCGTCTCCGTCCCAAGCATCTAATTGAATATTGGTTTAGCCGCGAAGGCGGCATAATGGCCCTTAAGGTCATCGGTGCCAGCATAGTAGTCGGATTCTTTATAACTATCGGTCTTTTCGCCTATTTCAGAAAAGATCTTCCACAGATAAAAGACTTGTCGGGCAATTTGGGCGGAAATATTACCTACTATGACCGCACTGGCAACACTCTACTTTATACCGACTATAATTCAGTAAAACGGACGCCGGTTAACTTCCAGAATATCAGCCCCTATATGAAAGAGGCGACTGTCGCCATAGAGGACAAGAACTTCTATAAAGAAGGCGCCTTCGACGTTCGCGGCATTCTTCGCGCGGCGGTTAATGACGCGACTGGCGGCGGAGCTCTTCAAGGCGGTTCGACAATTACCCAGCAGCTAGTCAAGCTTGACGAAGGTTGGACCGATAACCGGACAATTACCAGAAAAGTAAAGGAATTGATTCTAGCTGTTGAGCTTGAAAGACAATACTCCAAGGACGATATCCTGAACGGCTACCTTAATATCGCTCCTTACGGTGGACTGGATTACGGAGTTGAAAGCGCCGCCGAAGATTATTTCAATACTACAGCTAAGAATCTAACTCTGCCCCAGGCGGCAATGTTAGCGGCCATTCCGCAGTCTCCTAGTTACTATTCCCCCTATGCCGGCAGTCAGTTCAACCCGGCAGTGCCTAATGGTGACGGCACCTTTAGTTCGACCGCCCTGCTTGCCCGTCAGCACTATATCTTGCAGCTATTGGCCAATCAAGGATATATTTCTCAGACACAGGCCAAAGCAGCGATGGCAGTAAACGTACTAGCTCAAGTTCATGAGCAGCAGCCGAAATACCAGAATATAGTGGCGCCTTACTACGTTGAAGCGGCTAAGCAGCAGTTAATAGAGCAGTACGGCGCCAGCACCGTAGCGCGCGGAGGCTGGAAAGTCATTACCGCGTTGGATCTAAATTTACAAAATAAAGCTAACGAAATTGTGGCTAGAAATCTACCAAACATAACCGACCGCACAGACGGACTAGCCGATCAGGAAGCTACAGTCCTGGAAAATGTTCCAACTGGTCAAGTAGAAGCCTTAGTCGGCGGCGTAAACTGGAACAATCCTGATTACGGACAGATTAACTACGCTACGCAAGTCAATATTTCCCCCGGTTCAACTTTTAAACCCTACGATTACACGACTCTGTTTAATAACAATAATAACGTCGGCGCCAGCAGCGTTATGTACGACAAAGAACAACCGCTTCCCGGATACCCATGTACCGTGCCAGGGCCTCAATCGAAAGGCGGAAACTGTCTGTCTGACTACGACTTTTTGCAGCCGGGTCCGATTACACTGCGTTACGCTTTAGGGGGTTCGCGAAACATCCCAGCCGTCAAAGCGATGCTGGAAGCGGTTCCGAACGATAAGAGTCCTGGTTATACGAAATCTATAAATAAAGTTATATCTACAGCTACAGCGATGATGGATAATCCATATCTAAAAAGCCAACATCAAAATACCTATAACTGCTACGTACCAGGGACCAATATCTTTAACGCCCAACCGAAAGACGAGACGCAGTGCTACGCTTCATCAGCGATCGGCGACGGCGCTTATCTACACTTAACCGACGACGTCAATGGGTTGTCGACCCTGGGCCGCGAAGGTAAAGCTATTCCTCAGACATTCATTTTGTCTATAACTGATTCTACGGGTAAGAATATCTATCAATGGAAGCAGCCTCAGGGAAACCAAGTCGTCCAGCAGGACGCCGCTTATATAGTAGACAATATGACTTCTGACCCGAAAGCCAGTTATCTTCCCGGTTACTGCTCCACAACGACTTGTACGACTCTAAATCAAGGTGGCTATAAGTTCCAAAGAGATAACGGCTGGACTTTCTCAGTCAAAACCGGTACGACAAACAGCGGCTACGACGGATTAATGGCAAGCTGGTCGCCAGAGTGGGCAACAGTTTCTTGGGTTGGCAATCACACACGGAACGTCGACATAACATCTAAGACAGGAACGACGATGGAATACCTGACTGAACCTATTACCAGGGGAATGATGGAGATGGCGCATGCCGGCGAAAAACCGGTAGCTTGGCCTGTACCAAAAGATATTAAGATACTGCCGTCTTATGTGCAGAGGAATCATATTCACTTCGGCGACGAAGAACCGGGACCGAGCACAGACCTTTACCCAAGCTGGTACGTTGGCGGCGGTGCTAACAGTAAAAGCACTTCTTCAGTAATCGACCGTGTTTCCGGTTTGACGGCCACAAGCTGTACCCCCGCCGATGCTAGAGAAACTGTCTATAACGCCGATATTGGCACATTCAATATCGATATCTTTGACGGCGGAAAACAAAGCGTCAACGTGTCACCTACCAGCGCAAACAGTAACACTGCCGTCGATAATGTCCATAACTGTAACGATTCTCCGCCGACAATCACGCTGACAGCTCCTAGCGACTGCGTAAACAGCTGTCAAATTACCGCTACGGTTACGCAAGGAACTCATCCGTTAACCGATTCCCAGTACCCTGACTATCCCGGCACGGTAGAATTTACCCTAGACGGTAAAGTAATAAACAAACAGTACGTCAGTAACTCCCCAAGCACCGTTTCATTCACCTACACTCCTACAACTGCCGAATCTGCCACTATCAAAGCGACAGTGACTGACAGCGTTCTTTACAGCGCCACTGATTCTGCGACAGTCAACTTTACTCCACAAACTACAACCACCACACCGACAACTTCCTCCCCAGCCCCTGCTACGCCTACTACCGGTAACCACTAGCCCTACTAATAGCTTAAAACATGCCATTAAAAGGATAATCTAATCTTTTTCAAGATACATATTAAGTGCCGACCTTAAATCAGAAACAGCGAACAATCCGTCAGCTTTCTTTGACGAATATTTTGGACCGATTGCACCGCTAAAGCCGAGTTTCTTAGCCTCTGCTAGTCTTTTTTCCGCATAAGGCACGTGTCTTACTTCTCCGGATAAGCCGACTTCGCCGAAGACGGCGGCATTTTGCTTGAGTTGCAATCCTTTTGACGCGGAACCGATTGCCATACAGATAGCTAGATCGGCGGCTGGGTCGTGCAAATGGATCCCGCCGACAATGTTTATGTAAATATCATGCTCGGCTAAACTTAGCTTGGTTCGTTTTTCAAGCATGGCTACCAGCAGATTCATGCGATTAAGATCAAAACCGCTGGCCGCCCTTTTTGGATAACCGTAATTGCTCTTGTTTACTAATGCTTGTACTTCAACTAGCAGCGGCCTGGTGCCTTCCATTGTCGCCAGCACTACCGAGCCGTCGCTAATTTGCCTTTCTTTTAGTAAGGCGGCGGAAGGATTTAAGACCGGCTTTAAGCCTTCGTCAACCATTTCAAAGATACCGGCTTCGTTAGTCGAACCGAATCGGTTCTTGACGGCGCGCAGCAGCTTGAAACCGCCGTAACGATCTCCCTCCAGCTGTAAGACGACGTCGACTGAGTGTTCGAGGACTTTCGGTCCGGCTATGGAACCTTCTTTAGTGACGTGTCCGACCATTATTACAGCCGTTCCCGAACGCTTGGCGGCAGCTGTTAGCAGTTGGCTGGCGTTGGTTATCTGGGAAACCGAACCTGCCCCAGACGCTATAGCCGAACAGGTAATTGTCTGGATAGAATCGACTATAACCAATTGGTAGCCGCCGGTGGCTATTGTGGCCGCGATGTCATCGGCCGAGGTGCTTGTCGCTATTTTTAAGTCATTATCGACGGTTCCTAAACGGGATGCTCTTATACCGACCTGGTAGCTAGATTCTTCGGCGCTGATATAGAGAACTTTTTCTTTTTTTGCGATGTCGTACGCCAGTTGTAGCAGTAAAGTACTTTTTCCTATGCCTGGCTGACCGGCTATTAAGTTCATGCTACCGGCGACGATACCGCCTCCAAAAACATTATCCACTTCCGCGACGCCGCTCACTAGTCGCCTGGCGTCCCGCTTTATTGATTCAGCGACTGGACTTGCTGATACTGGTCTTCCGCCGCTAGCCAGTGAACTTTGGATGCCTTGTTCAGTCAATTGCTCCTCTAAAGTGTTCCATTCACCGCAATTAGGACACCGGCCGCTCCAGCTAAGTGAAATTTCTCCACAGTTAGTGCAAACATAACGAATTGATTGCTTTTTGGCCAATTTGCCTCCTTAGTAATAATAGATTTTACAAGTAAACAGGTATTTTTAGTAATGTTTCTTTATCAAGCGGGGTTGTTGTTTGAATATCCGGAAAGCTCTTTATACAACTGGCTTTCTCTTAGTACGACGCTGTTATAGGCGGCAACCAAAGCGTTATACTGATTTATTAGATTCTTTAACTGCCCGACTTCGGCGTTATAGGCGTCGATGTGGGCGTTATAGCTGGCGACTCCGGCATTATAGCCGTTAATATCGCCTTTTGCCTTCTCGGCTTCCAGTTGCCCTTGTTGGGAATTAATTGAGCTCAATTTTACGCTCAAGTCGGCTTCCACCGCGTCAACCTGTTGCTTTAAGGCTGTGAGCAGAGCTTTATCATGAGCAGCTTGTTGCTGACGGGTAGTAAAGACGGACTGGTACTTGGCCGCATAGGCCGCCACTGCCTGACGATTAGAGAAATACTTATGGTAGTAGCTTTCAAGCGCTGGCGGCAAGTGCATGACTTCGGTACCGAACACTGAGTGCATTTCGTTGACGACATCGTTAGGTTCGGTCTTTTTATACGCGTCAATCACTTGTTTTAAGCGTGGGTCAGTCAGATCGTTTTTATAGTAGGAAAGTAGTTGGCTATCAATATAATTCCTTTCGGAACTGCTTAATCTTTCATAAGCGGCATGAAGCATTTCATGGGCTTCAGTGACCTGTTCGACTCCATCGAGTGTCGGGTCGTTCACTTTCAAAATGAAAATTCCATTTTCTCCGCTATGATAACAACCGAGGACTATAGTCTTTTCGCCGCCGTTATTGGGGCACTGCTTTGAAAAGACTGCCGAACTTTCTATCTGGGTATGGTTAAGTTTAATCAAGTGGGCAGCATAATTTGTCATAGTATCTTGCTGCATGATTGTTGCGACATCTGGCGGTTCGGTATAGCCCATGATCTTGATAGCGTCCAGGATATTCTGGCTTTCCAGAATCAAGACTATCAGTAGAGCTATTACGCTAAGGACACTGACTTTTGCCAGTGTCCTATGTCCGGTTGTCTTTGGGTAGAGGGTGTTTATGTTATTCGTTGGCGATAGCATATTCAAGTTCGCCCTTTTTCGTGGCTACTTGAATAATATCACCTTTGACATACTTTTCGTCGAGTAAATTCAACGACAATTGATCCTCGATAGTGTCCTGCATCAGCCGCCTTAACGGCCTGACTCCGTTATGGGCGTCGTAGCCGTGTTCGAGAAGGTAATTCTTGGCCGCTGTATTGAGCTGTACGCTGATTCCCTTCTTCTGGAGCCGGGATTTTAGTTCGTCTAGCTGCAGATCGATTATTCTAAAGATGTCTTTTTTAGTTAAAGCCCGGAAAACAACGACTTTATCTATCCGGTTTAATAGTTCCGGTTTAAGCATTTTCTTTAGCTCGTCCTGAACCCGACCCTTGTTGACCTCGTGCAGTTGATCGAGGTCTTTTAGCTGTGTTGTACTCCCGGCATGGAAACCTAATTGAGCTTCCTTTTGGAGCTTGTCGGCACCGATGTTGGACGTCATTATGACAATCGTATTCGTGAAATCGATGCGACGACCTTTAGCGTCGGTTAAGTAGCCGTCTTCCAAGATTTGCAGCAGCATATTGAAGACGTCGGGGTGGGCCTTCTCAATTTCATCGAACAGTACCAGACTGTATGGCTGACGCCTGATTTTATCTGTTAGCTGTCCACCGTCATCATAACCGACATATCCTGCGGGCGCACCGACTAGCCGGGATACGTTATGGTGCTCGCCAAACTCACTCATATCTATCTTGACCAGTGAATTTTCACTGCCAAAGAACTCTCTGGCTAAGACTCTTGCCAGCTCAGTCTTGCCTACTCCAGTAGGGCCCAAGAAGATAAAGGAGCCAATCGGCCTTTTCTCGCTGCCTATGCCGCTGCGGTTTCGCCTGATTGCCTTACTGACAGCCGTGACCGCTTCATCTTGTCCGATAACGTACTTACCAAGAGTCTTTTCCATATTCAGCAGGTACTTGGCTTCGCTGCGGATAACTTTCTTTACAGGTATACCCGTAATCCTCGAAACAACATCGGCCACATCTTCGCTGGCTAAATTAAGCCGCTTAGTTTTATTGACATTAGCGTGAAGTTTAGTCAGTTGGTCATTGATTTGCGAAGCCCGGGTTTTTGCCTTGGCGGCTCGTTCATAGTCCTCGCTGTCGACGGCGTCTTCAATCTGGGAATTTACTAGCTTAAGCTCTTTTTGAAGAGCCCTGACTTCCGGACTCGTCTTGCCTTTGTCTACCCTTAGATGGGCGGCGGTCTCGTCGATCAGGTCAATTGCCTTGTCCGGCATGAACCGGTCGTTTATATAGCGCTTTGCAAACTGAGTAGCGTCCTCGATAACCTCATCGCTGATAGTTACGCCGTGGAAGCTTTCGTAATGCCCTCTTAAGCCTTTGAGGATTGCGATAGTTTCACTTAGCGAAGTTTCCGGTACTTGTATCGGCTGGAAGCGCCTTTCCAGTGCGGCGTCGCGTTCGATGTGCTTGGTGTATTCGGCGGTAGTCGTCGCGCCAATCAGCTGGATCTTTCCTCGAGCTAGAGCCGGCTTTAGGATATTGCCGGCATCCATGGCTCCTTCGGCGGCTCCGGCGCCGACAATAAGATGTAGCTCATCAATAAAGACAATCGTGTGCTTGTCCTTTTCCAGTTCGCCCATGACTTTTTTCAGTCTTTCTTCGAATTCACCGCGGTACTTGGTTCCGGCAATCATACCGGCAAGATCTAGCACGACGATTCTCTTTCCCAACAAACTGTCTGGAATATCCTCCGACACGATCCGCTGGGCTAAACCTTCGACGATTGCCGTTTTACCTACTCCCGGTTCGCCTATAAGGACGGGATTGTTCTTAGTCCGGCGGTTTAAGATAGTTATGACTCGCCTAATCTGCGCGTCGCGTCCGACGACAGGATCCAGTTTACCCTGCCTCGCCATCAGCGTCAGGTCGGTGCCGAAGTAGTCTAAAGCCGTCTTCTTGGCGTTCTTCTTCGGGCGCCTGAGCTGGTCACCGTTGACATTCGGGTCTTCATATTGTTGATGGTTGAGGAACTGTTCCAGTTCACCGGTAAGGCTATCGATGTTGACGTTCATATCCCTCAGCAGTATCGTTGCCCGAGCGTTTTTCTGGGAAAGAATACTATAAAGAATGTGCTCGGTCCCGCAAAAGTCTTGGGCGTAATCCTGGGCAATATCGTAAGCCATCTTTAGAGTTAGCTTGGCGGTTTCGCTGAGCCCTTTGGCGCCGACGTTAACCACTAACGCTTTAGGGGTTAGGTTTAACGCTAGCCTGGCCCGATCGAGTGTGACTCCGGCGTCAGCTAGGATTTTGGAACCCATACTGCCGTCTTGGGCTAAGACGCCGAGAAGCAGGTGCTCAGTACCGATATAGGCGCTGCCGAAGCTCCTAGCTATGGCGTCAGCATGCTTAAGGCTCTGAAGGGCATTATTTGTAAGATGATTCAAAAACTCTTGGAAGTCCGGTGAATCTGGCATCATATTTATTATCTCCTTATCACTTTAGGCCTTATGTGATCAGTTTTGGAAAGTAGCCTGTTTTTATAATACCGACTTGGCACTCTCAGGTCAAGAGTGCCAATTTGGTAAATCTTAAACCTGTATACCTCTAGAGATTCTGACACGCTTACAAATATATTTTAGTGCGAATTTTTACTTATTCGCCGTGCTCTTCGATCGCATCAAGCAGTGAGTTTTCCAGCTCATTCTTTTTCTTCAGACGAGGGGCTTTCGGTAGCTCGGTAGTTTCGACTTTGCCTTCTTCTGGTTCGACAGGCGCAGTTTCAACTTTTTCTGACTCGATGTCCAGCTCGTACCCGGTCAGCTTGGAAGCCAATCTGACATTTTGGCCGGATTTGCCGATGGCAATTGAAAGTTGGTCATCGGGTACAAAAACCCTGGCTTTTTTAGCCGTCTCATCGATTATGACTTTGTTCACCTTCGTCGGGCTTAACGCTTGCGTTATATACTCAACTGGATCGTCAGCCCAGACAACTATATCTATCTTTTCCTGTTCACCGACTTCTGAAACGACGGCGTTTACGCGCGTGCCATGGCCGCCAACGAAAGTACCAACTGGATCAACGCCCGGAACGTTACTGGCGACAGCTATTTTGCTGCGGACGCCGGCCTCGCGGGCGATGTTTTTTATTTCTACGGCGCCGTTCTCCATCTCCGGTACTTCAGCTCGGAAGAGCCACTCTATAAACTCTTTGTTGCCACGGGAAACTACCAGCTGCGGACCCCTGAAGCCTCTTTCAACGTCTTTAAGGTAGACTTTGAGTCGTTGTCCGGGATAGTAACGTTCACCCTGTATCTGTTCGCTTTTAGGCATTATTCCTTGGGCTTTACCAAGGTCAATCCGGACGATGTTACCTTCGACACGGGATACTGCCGCGTTAATCACGGTACCTATCTTATCTTCGTATTCCAGCATAACAACCTCACGCTCTGCTTCACGCAGCCGCTGAAGGATAACCTGCTTGGCGGTTTGAGCGGCGACCCGGCCGAATTGCTCCGCTTTCTCGTGAACTTCAATGGTATCGCCAACCTGAATATTTTTTTTCATCACCTGAGCGTCACTGAGAGAAATTTCAAAAGCCGGATGTTCGACTTTCTCGACTACGTCTTTAGTGATATAGACGTCAATATCTCCGGTGTTTAAGTTCATTTCAACCCGTATTTCCTGCTCGCGGTCCCCGTAATCTCGTTTATATGCCGCCGCTAAAGCCTGCTCGACCACCTCTTTGACTGATTCCTCCGGTAAGTTTTTTTCCTCGGCGATGGTCCTGATGGCTACCGCCAGTTGCTTCATATCCAAATCCATTTGTTTATTCTCCCGTTTCTTTAATACATTAATAAGCTGATTAATAGCTGTCTTATACGAAAAAATCCGACCTTTTTGGCCGGACTGACACAATTTAATCATACTCTCGTTTTCTTCTCTGGTCAAACTTTCGTCTGTTCTACTACAAGTGCTAATAGGCCGGTTAACATCTGTTATCTAGTATTACAGAGCTAATAATTATCTTAAGTGACAATGCGCTGCAAGCTTGGTAAACTTGTTAATCATGTCTAAATCAGTCGAAAGATTATTCGAACAATTCCAACCCGCAAGCTACGACTTACTAATTGACGTCGACGATCAGGAATTAATTTTTAAGGGAACCGTTATAATTCGCGGCAAGAAGGTAGGCCGACCTTCTCAACGATTAACTTTCCATCAAAAAGACTTGAAGGTTAAAGCCGCAAGCATTCTTAAACACGGAAAAACCGGCTCCGAAAACATTCCCATTAAAAGAATCAACTCTCAGGATTCAGCCGATGAAATCAGGCTTCACACCGACGACTTAGTTTACCCAGGGGAATACTCAGTATCTCTTGAATTTGAAGGTAAAATCACTAAACAGATGCACGGAATATATCCCTGCTTCTTTAAGGACAAAGAAGAGGATAAAAGACTAATTGCCACGCAGTTCGAAAGCCACCATGCCCGCGAAGCTTTTCCCTGCATAGACGAGCCGGAAGCAAAAGCTACTTTTGACCTGAAGCTGGTAACCCCCGCCGGCATGACAGTCCTCGCCAATACGCCGCTCAAGCATCAGGAAACCGAGAATGAGCGCCAGCGTTCGACATTTGAAACGTCGCCAATTATGTCGACATATTTGCTGGCTTTCGTTTTCGGCGACATGCACAGTGTATCCGCGAAAACCAAGGACGGCGTCATCGTCAGCAGCTGGGCTACGGTAGCACAGCCAGTAGAACATTTGCGCTACGCTAACGACGAAGCCGTAAAGATTCTTGAATTCTTTAGCGATTACTTCCAGACTCCTTTCCCTCTTAAAAAGCTCGATCAAGTGGCTTTGCCGGACTTCGACAGTCTGGCCATGGAAAACTGGGGTCTTATTACCTTCCGTGAAGTCGGATTATTAGCCGATCCGATTAATAGGTCGCTATCGTCAGAACAGCTGATAACACTGGTGGTTGCCCACGAATTATCTCATCAATGGTTCGGTAATCTGGTGACGATGAAATGGTGGGACGACTTATGGCTTAACGAAAGCTTCGCCTCAATCATGGAGAACATCGCGCCCGATAAGCTGCACCCGGACTGGAACCAGTGGGAAGACTTTGCCACCAGCCGCGTACTTAGCTGTTCGCACAGGGATATCTATAAGGACGTCCAGCCGGTTGGCGTAACCGTCAAACATCCCGATGAAATTTCGACGCTTTTTGATCCGGCTATCGTTTACGCCAAAGGTGCGCGCCTGCTAACTATGCTTTATGAATATCTAGGCGAAGATACCTTTAGGAAAGGGCTTCAAAATTATTTCAAAAAGCACGCTTATCAGAATACTACCAGGCAGGACCTGTGGGACTCTTTCGCCGCAGTTAGCCAACACGACATAAAAGCTCTGATGACACCGTGGATTGAACAATCAGGCCAGCCGAAGTTAAGCGTCAAGCGGGAAAAGTCGAAACTCCTGTTTAAGCAGGAAAGGTTCCTTCTAGACGGAGAAGACGTCGATTCCCTCTGGCCGATACCCTTCTTAAGCGACACGCCATTAGAACCGGATATTCTCAGTAAACGCGAGGGCAGCTATCAATACGCCGCTGACGAAAAAATACCGCTTTTTAATATAAACGGCAGCGGCCACTATATAGTTGACTACCGCGACGATGAAGCCAAGCGGTATATCCAGGAAAAAGTAGAAGATAGAAGCCTGCCTTCTATCGGCCGGATAACTGTCCTCAACGATATGCTGCTGCTGGCAAGAGCTGGAGAATATGAGCTCAGCTCGATGCTTGAAATGATCGCCAAGTGCGATGATGAACCACGTGACGCTGTCTGGTCGATGTTCTCTAGGATCATCGGTCAAACGCAGACGCTGACCGACGGGCGGGTAGACATAGAACCTTCTATCAGAAACTACAAAAATGATTTGGCGAAGCATTGGTATGAAAAGTTAGGATGGCAGGACAAAGATAGCGATGATCCTAATACTAAACATCTAAGGACAACCGCCTTGGCGCTTAGCATCGCCGGAGAGAACCAGGACGCCTTATCGCATGCACTTGAGGCCATGGAAAAAGCCGGATCAGTCACCGCCCTAACGGCAGAACAAAGAGGTATGATCGCTACGGTCGCCGTGCGGCACGGCCAACCGACGTACGTATCCCAGTTTATGGACGAATATACATCTTCCCAGAATCCTGACGTTCAGGCAGCTATTACGTCCGCCCTGTGTTCGACTCGTGATCCTAGCGTGGCTCGCAAACTGATTGAATGGGGCCTGAAGCCGGGGGGAGTCATCAGGCAGCAAGATATTGACCATTGGTTCGCTTACCTCATGCGCAATCATTACACCAGAAACTTGGCATGGGACTGGTTTGAAAGTGGCTGGGATTATTTGGCTGAGCTTTTTTCTGGAGGCAAGCATATGGAATATTTCGTCTGGTATTCCGCCGGACCACTCTCAAATAGAGATTGGCAAGAGAAGTTTAAAGCCTTCTTTGAGCCGAAAATGGACGAACCGGCGCTCAAAAGAAATATTGCAATCGCTTTAAGCGAAATAGAAGCCCGCGTCCAATGGCGCGAAAGAGAAGAAGGAAAATTAGTAGCTTATTATAATAAATTTAGTCAGTTACATACATAACCGCATCAAATTACAAATAAATTATAAGATCTAACTCTTATAACCTCTTCACTCTAGAACTATCAATTTTTCTAACAGCTAATTTGAATTATATATTTTTCTTCTGATTTTTTGGAATCAGGTATTTTCTCTTATGAAATTTTTCTATAGTTAGATATACGCTCACTCCATCTAAGGGTTTTTTATCTGTCATCATTCTGTTAAATGCTGGGTAAATTTGAAATTTAGTTTCTTGCTTACAGATATCTTTTAGCTTATGCTTAGATCATTATGAAAAACAAGAATGAATCAGGCTTTACTTTGATTGAATCGCTAGTAATAACAGTTGTTATCGCTGTAATATGTTTTCTTGGATGGAGCGTAGATTCCAAGCATAATACTAAAATAAGCAAGAATACATTATCATCCTCTACAAGCACGGAAGCACTTGGCTATAACTGCTCTTCGACCAAGTCAGTGAGTCTAGTTGAAAATAGCCTCAGTTTGCAAATGCCTAGCTGCTGGAAAGTGAATACTTACGGCAGCACTGATACTATTCGTATAGATTCCTCCAATAATTATGCTGCTGCTTGTCCGCTACCAAGCACAACAAAAGGGCCATGTTATCCGAGCGATGCTTATATTTACATAAATGCCGGCTTGCCAGCTAGCTTGAAAGGCCTTCAAGGTTATACGCCTACTACTTTTCAAGGCCAGCAGGCCTACTGTACTACCCCAAACGAGTCACAATCTAAAGCTCTGCCATCAAATATCCCTAGCAGTATTCCAAAAGGGATTCTTTTAGGAGCAGGTTGTTATATTTTAGTAGGAAATAACTACTTCGATATATATGTTATACAAAATTCTCAGTTTAGCGATATTAATCAAGTCAGCACCTTATTGGGAAGCATAAAGTTTAAATAGTGGTTAAAATTTTATACGATAAACGCTCCCTAACAATTAACTAAATCCCATATTAAAGCGGTCGCCGTCATCTAATTCTCTGGTATTGTAACGAAATATTCGTTGCAGTATAGCTGTAAGAGCTTAGGACTGACGTGCAGATATATGCCGTCAATACCTCGTTGCAGCTGTCTACTGAACCTTTAGTATGTTTTGTCGATACACAACCCATGACGTATTGTTGAGAACAGTGTCTGCCGTCGTAGTGGTCCTATTGCAGGACACCTACTTAGTAGTAAGTTTTGTCCTCATCAATACAGATTTTAACTTTAATAACTTAAAGAATTGATTCATTAAAAGAAACAACTGCCATTTCCTGTCCGCTAAGCTGAAGGGTGGAAAAGACGTATTGTCCGGTATAGCGGTTTTCGCTCATCCAGGCATCTATGGCGTCTTTTATTTGCTTTAAACGGGATTCTGTTAAGACGTCTACTGACGTATCGGACAATGTATCCTTAATATAATTTACCTCTATGAAATGGATGAGTCCGGCTTTAAAGGCAATTAAATCTATCTTGTTTTTTCCTGATCCCCAGTTTTGTTCTTTTATTAAAAAGCCTCTCATTTCCAAATACAACCGGGCTGATTTTTCCAGCTTTCTTTTAGCCTCGCCGTAAACCATCAGCTTGCCGCCTTCATTCTTCCGACCCATGAACTTACGGGGCGGAAACTGTGCCTATGTATCTGAGTAACGCCATTTCTTTCAATCATTTCTTTATGCAAGCGAGTGCCGTAGCCGACGTGCTTTTCGAAGCCATATCCAGGATAATCCTGAGCCAGGAAAGCCATATAGTTGTCTCGGGCGACTTTAGCGACTATACTGGCAGCGCTGACAGCTGGAACTGTTTCGTCGGCTTTTATTACGGCTCTAGCCTTCGGATTATTAGAAAGGTAATTATAGTTGCCGTCTATTATTATCTCATCATACGGTGTAGCCAGCTGATTTAGAGCCCGCTCCATAGCAACTGCTGTAGCTCTAGTCAATCCGATTAGGTCCAGCTGATCGGCGCTTACCCAACCGATACCGATTTCGGCTTCGGAGTTCCTGATTATTTTATTCAGAAGCTCACGGCTGGTTTTTGTCAGCAGCTTCGAATCTTTCAGGCCTTTGAGCGGCCGTTTCAGTATGACAGCACCACAAACAAGAGGCCCCGCTAGACAACCTCTGCCTACCTCGTCTATACCTACGATCACCATAAGTACATTTTATCAGGCTTGGGCTAAGTAAAAGTTTGGATTATAAGATTAAGATTGTTGGTGCCGCGCTTCTACTTCGGCGGCTTTGGCTTGTAACTCGGCTTCTTCTTTAGCTTTTTCTTCGGCTTTGGCGGCCGCTTCGGCGGCTTTTTCTTCTCTGACCTTGGCTTCCTCGGCTTCGAGAGCTGCGTCATGGACAGAGTTTACCGCTTCGCGATCGAAATCAACGCCGGTCATTCTGGCTGATTTTCCGGTTCGGCTGCGCATGTAGCTAAGGTAGTTCCTTCTAACCTTGCTGCGTTTGGTTACTTCGACTTTTACGACTAACGGGCTGTGTAGAAGAAAACTTTTTTCTACTCCGACCCCGCTGGCTATACGTCGAACAGTAATTCTGCTGGTATGGCTTTTCTTGTTATCGGTCCGGATTACCAGTCCTTGAAATATCTGGATTCTTTCTTTATTGCCTTCGCGGATTTTTTGGTGGACTTTTACTGTGTCGCCGCTTTTAACGTCGACGACTGCCGACTTCTTATACTGGTTAGAGATTTGTTGAACTAGACTTTGCATATCCGGTAAACTTTACACCATTTCCACCCTTATTGCAACCAGAAAAGGCGATATTTTGAAGCTAATCCAGAACGCGGAATAGTTCATCGAATGACGTCTGTCCGGCTATAACTTTAAGCATGCCGTCTTGGAGCATTGTCAGCATTCCATCACTAACTGCCGTCTTCTCTATCGACTGGGCGGTTATCGGCGCGCCGGGAGTTTCGAGCAGCTTTCTTAGCGACTCGGTCATTGTCAGCTGTTCCCGTACTGCTACCTGGCCGGAATAGCCGTATGGATTCTCAGGCGAAGATCCCGGTTTATATAGAGTCAGATCTTCAACGTTAGGTTTTTCAACTGTTGGCGGCAAACTGCTTATAATTTCATGGATTTTAGTTAGTTCGCTCTCTGAGGGCTTATACGACTGCTTGGTAGAGTCGTCCAGACGGCGGATAAGCCTCTGGGCCATAATCAGGCGGACAGCTGAAATGAACAGAGGATTCTGTCCCAGGATGTCAGCGATTCTTGTAAGCGAGGCGGCGGCCGATCCGGCGTGGAAAGTAGCCAGTACAAGGTGACCGGTAAGCGAAGCTTGGAGAGCTGTTTTAGCGGTATCCATGTCTCTAATCTCGCCGACCATTACAATATCAGGATCAAGTCTCAGAATCGCTCGCAGCTTATCGGCGAAACTATTGTCATTGCCGCTCTCGGAACTATGGACGGGGATTTGAGTAATCCCGGGGAAGCCGAACTCGACAGGGTCCTCGATCGTTATAATCTTGCGTTCGTCATTAGTCAGGGAATTAAGCATAGAGTATAGCGTCGTCGTCTTGCCGGAGCCGGTCGGTCCGACGACCATAACAAGACCGGCCGGCTTTGCAACGATCGCGTCAACTACTTCCCGCTCGGGTTGGCTGAGCCCGAGTTTATCGAGGGTATAAAGGCTGCGGTCCATATTGAATAATCTCATGACGACGTCCATGCCGTTTATTGTCGGAACGGTTTCCAGCCTGACATTAACGTCTACCATATTACCGTCCGCCATCTTTACCTGCTGGGCGATGTGGCCTTGCTGAGCTTCGTTGGAAGCCGTAGAAACGTTGCCGGCTGAGGCGATGGCCGCTATCAGGACACGGTACTTATCCAAATGCAAATTGGCGACTGGGTGGAGAACGCCGTCGATCCTGAAACGAATTCTTACGTCATTGACCTGGGTCTCTATATGGATATCCGAGGCGTTTAAGCCATGCGCCTGCGCTACCAGGTATGCCAGCATGTCGTCGGCCCTGACTTGCTCAAGTAAACTCGATACCTGTTTAATTTTCTCAGCGTCCTGGTCAGTTATAGAAATGTCCTGGTAAACTATTTTTTGCGGCGGATCGTAAAGATGCATGTACTCGCGGTAGCCGATGTCGGAAATTATAGCGAATTTGACCAGATAATCGGCGAAGCGCTGAGTCAGTCCATGCATTACCTGCTGGCTAGTCGTAGTGGTCACGCCAAAAAGAATATTGCTCTGATCGGCGCGGACGGGTATAACGCGGAAATCGTGAAGCTCCTGGACACTTAAGAGATCTTTATAAAGAACTTTCGGTTCGACAGATGTATCAAGATAAGCTATACCAAGAACCTGCGCCCTCCGGGCCGTTGATCTTTCTTGTTCTAACCGGGCGTCATCGCTCATTTGTAATCCATTATAAAGCATAAGCGTACGCATAAGGTATATTGTTAATCAGCATGAGAAGAATCGTTTTGATAGCCCACAACCTGCGCAGCAGCCATAACGTCGGTTCGCTGATCAGGACAGCTGAAGGACTCGGGGTCAGCAAAATCTATTTAACTGGCTATACGCCTTACCCTATCGCTGCTGAGGATGATCGCTTGCCACATTTAGCGAAAAGACAGCACAGCCAAATTGCTAAAACCGCCCTCGGTGCCGAGACTTTGATTCCTATTGAACGTATTGAATATATATTTAAGGTGCTTTTGCCCTTAAAAAGAAAGGGTTACGTTATCGTCTGCCTCGAGCAGCATTCTCGCTCAATTTACCTGGAGGATTACCTGGTCCCGGATAAGTTAGCGCTGATTGTCGGGCGCGAGGTCGAAGGCGTCGAGGAAGAAGTATTAGACGCCGCAGACGAAATCATCGAGATCAGGATGCGCGGCAAAAAAGAATCGTTTAACGTCGCCCAGGCGGCAGCAATGGCCTTATATCATCTTACGACAGCGAAGTGATTGCTTATGCTATAATATTTTTGATACTTATAAAACAAAAATATGGCTATAGCAAAGAAACCTCGCCCGCGCTCTCAAGATAGAAAAAGACAAGCGAGCCACCACAGGCGCAATAAGACCTACTTGAAAGCCTATTGGCCATATATACCTATGGTAGCGGTTGTTGTACTAGGAGTTGTATTAAACGGCATACTTACTGGTCATAACAGCGTCCTGGGAACTAGTACCGATCTCGACCGCAGCGGCTTGCTGGAAACTACCAACATCGACAGGACGGCTAATCATGTCGGCGATTTGCGCTTTAATTCGGAACTTAACCAGGCCGCCCAAAATAAAGCTGACGATATGGTTAAAAATAACTATTGGGCCCATAATTCTCCCTCTGGCAAGACGCCGTGGACTTTCATTTTAGCCAGCGGTTACGAATTCCAGCAAGCCGGAGAAAACCTGGCATACGGCTTCGACACATCCGCAAGCGTCGTCCAGGCCTGGATGAACAGCCCCGAACACCGGGCTAATATGTTGAATTCCAATTTTCAAGAAGTCGGCTTCGGAATAGCCGAGTCGCCAGCTTATATCGGTCACGGCCCGGAGATAATTGTCGTCGCCGAATACGGCGAGCCGCTGGTGAGCGTTGCCGGATCAATCAGTCAACCGCCTAAGGCCGTCGTGACGCCTAAGCTACAAAATGTTTCAAGGATCTCATTACTGGCCGGTAATGATGCCTCCGCCAGTGAGATTATTATCTCTATTCTTATAGGCGCGGCCGGAGCTACCTTAATTATCCGGCATGGACTTTATCTCAGGAGGCTAGTAATGGAAGGGGAAGGCTTTATTATTGACCATCCGTTCCTCGATATCAGCGTGGTATGTATCTGTACAGCCGGGATACTGCTGCTTAAAACTGCCGGCAGGATAGGCTAATACGGATTAGCGGATTACTAGATTGTCAGTTCCGACAATCTGTTTCAGCTGGCCTAAGCCGGTGCTATCCCGGTTAATACCGTGAGGCAGCATTATGGCTTGTCTTTTTGATTGATCGCCAAGGACGAGGACGACTTTAGTGTCTCCTCGATGTTCATCGATGGTTTCACGAAGATTGAGTAGAAGATCCTGATCTTTTGTGCTTTCCAGCCGGATATAGACCTTTGGCGAAGACTCTGGCTGATCTTTTAAAGCTTTAGCACCCGGTCCCGGCATTGCCGGATGAGTCCGCTTGCTGCTTTTAGGTAAAGTCTTTTTCTTGCCAGAAGGCTGATAAGCTCTAGCTTCCGCGGTAGTTATTTCCCTGGCTTCGTTAACCATTATCTTTGGTTGTTCTATGGTCTTGCCGTCTTTATCTTTGGCGTTAACCTTACCTTTTATTAAAACGACGCGGTCGCGCTGCCAAAGGTAAGAAGTCTTACCGTAAGTACTCGGAAATAAAATGCCTTCGGTTTCGCTATTGAAATCCTCTATTTTAACGAAGGCCATTTTCTGACCGGATTTGGTGGTTATCTCCCGGACGTCGGTGATCACTCCGCCTACGGTTAACGTTTTGCCGTCCAACTCAGGCCTTATCTCATCTAAAGGCACCGCCTGTTCTTCGAGAATAACCTGAAATATATCGAGCGGATGCTGGCTAAGATAAAGTCCTAGCAGCTCCCTTTCCCATAGCAGCTGCTCCCGGATGTCAGTTTCCAATGCCGGCGGCACTAAATCGAGCTTGGACTGTTTGATTGATACGTCACTGGCGTCGCCGAAGATATCGGTCTGGCCGCTACTGGCTTGCTTTTGCAGCCGGCTGGCAAAACCAAGAATTAAATCCATGTTCGCAAGCAGCGTCTGCCGGTCGTTGAATTTATCGAAGGAGCCGGCTTTAATTAAGCATTCCATAGTCTTTCGATTTACTACCTTCGAACTGACGCGGGCAAGGAAATCTTCAAGGTTTTCGAATTTAGAGTCTTTCCGGGCGGCTAAAATCTCTTCAACCGCTCCGACGCCGACATTCTTTATAGCCGCCATGCCGAATCGAATTTCATTTTGCTCCGGAACGACGCCGAATTCGACATAAGATTCATTAATGTCAGGCGGCAAGACTTTTATGCCCATGTGCTTGCATTCGGTTATTTCTATGGCCAGCCTGTCTGTATCGTCGGCGTCACTTGTCATCAGAGCGGCCATGAAAGCTGCCGGGTAGTTAGCTTTGAGATAAGCCGTCTGATAGCCAACCGTCGCATAACAAGCAGAATGCGATTTGTTGAAGCAGTAATTAGCAAAAGCTTCCAGCTGATCCCAGAATTTCTTAGCGAAGCCAGGATTTACGCCACTATGCTCTATCATGCCCTCAATGAAAGCTTTTTTCATTTTTGCCATAGTTTCTATTTGCTTTTTGCCGATTGCCTTTCTAAGCGTGTCGGCTTGGCCGCCGGTAAATCCGCACATATCCTTTGAAATCTGCATGAATTGTTCTTGATAAACTAAGACACCGTAAGTGCTCTGCAGAGCCGCTTTCATGCCGGGGTATTCATAGACGATTTCTTTTCTGCCCTGTTTCCTATCTATGAAATCATCAATAAACTGCATCGGTCCCGGACGGTACAAGGCGTTCATAGCGATAATGTCGTCGAATTCGCTAGGTACCAGCTCCTTTAAGTAACGCTTCATGCCGGCGGATTCAAATTGGAATACGCCGGTAGTGTCGCCCCTTTGAAAAAGCTCGTAAGTCTGTTTGTCGTCCATAGGGATAGAATTAATATCTATGTCCGTACCGTAGACTCTTTTTATTATACGCAGGGCGTTCTTAATAATGGTCAGGTTGGATAAACCAAGAAAGTCCATTTTTAACAAACCCAGTTCGTCTATCGGACCCATAGAAAATTGAGTCGATATTACACCTTTTTGCGCTCTTTCCAGTGGCGAGTACATGACTATATCCTCTGGCGCTATGACGACACCGGCGGCGTGGATTCCGTGGGAGCGGATAGTGCCTTCCAGTTGTTTGGCCAGGTCAAAGACTTTTTTGGCTGTCGGGTTCGTCTCGTATTCGTTTTTGAGGTCCTGGTCGTTAACGATTGAGGTCGCAAGCGGTATATGCCGGCCTTGGACTGGCGGAGGTATCATTTTTGCCAGTCTGTCAGATTCGGCGTAAGGCACTTGAAGCACTCTGGCTACGTCACGGACGGCATTGCGGGCGGCCATCCGACCAAAAGTGACAATGTTAGCTACTCTGTCTTTGCCGTATTTCTCGACGCAGTATTGTATAACTTCGTCGCGCCGGGTATCTTGTATGTCGATGTCAACATCAGGCATTGATATGCGGTCCGGATTTAAAAATCTTTCAAACAGGAGGTCGTACTTAATCGGATCCAGCTCAGTTATCTTCAGCGCGTAAGCGATGATAGATCCGGCGGCGCTACCTCGACCTGGTCCGAAGACTATGCCTTGCGACTTACCCCAGCCGATGAAATCGGAAATAATCAGGAAATAACCGTTGAAACCCATCTGATCAACTACGCCGAGTTCATAATCTGCCCGCTCCAGGATATCGGGCGAGACAGACTTTTTAGCTTCTTTGACGGTCATGTTTTCAGCGACAGATTCTTCGATTCCGCCATACCTCCAGGCCAGGCCCCGGTAAAACAGTTTGTTCAGGTAAGACTTTTCGGTCTCGCCTTTAGGAACCGGGAACTTAGGTATAAGTATCTTGCCTAATTCAATTTCCAGATTACAGCGGTCGGCGATAGCTTTAGTGTTGAGTATCAATTCGGGGTGTTCATCTCCCCATCTACTTATAATTTCTTGGGGATCGGTGACATGGAGTTCAAAGTCTTTTAGCGACATTCTTTTTTCGTCGCTTAAGAATGAACCGGTTTGGACGCAAAGAAGTATTTCATGGGCATCTTGATCCTCATCGCGCAGATAATGAGCGTCGCAGGTAACTACAGCTGGGATATCGAGCTCCTCGCTTATCTTGAATAATCCGGCGTTTATTTCTTCCTGGACTACCCATTTATGGCTGTGCGTAGGATGGCCATGATCCTGAATTTCTAGGTAATAGCGATCACCGAATATTTCTTTATACCAGCGGGCTATTTTTAGCGCCTCGTCATATTGGCCCTGCCTCAGGGATTCGCCTAGTTCGCTGCTAGCGCAGCCGCTTAAACATATCAAGCCTTCGTTATGCTGCGCCAGGAGTTCATGATCAATTCTCGGTTTATAGTAATAGCCTTCCAGATTAGCTATAGTCGACAAAGCCATTAGATTCTGGTAACCGGCCTTATTCATAGCTAGTAGAATCAAGTGGAAATTCGGTTTATCTTTAGATGGTTCCTTGTCGGTGTGATTTCTGGCAGCCAGGTACGTCTCGATACCTAATATTGGCTTTATTCCTTTAGAAGTAGCCGCCTTGTAGAATTCAATGACTCCACTGAGAGTGCCATGGTCAGTTATAGCGACTGACTGCATGCCTTTTTCACTGACGTAGTCGATTAGCTCAGGAACCTTTGTCAGTCCGTCGAGCAAGCTGTACTGGGTATGATTATGAAGGTGGACATAGTCGCTAACCTTAACTGATGGTGTTTCTTTTGCCAAAGTTTCCCTCAAACTTGTTGTCGTAGTATTATAACGTGCTGTCCCATCCATATAAAGTCATTTTGGCTTTCTAGGAATTTCTTGGCAGTAATAATTACCTGCATTTACTAATCCCGGCTAAGGAGCCTCTATCTATTAGCGGTAATAGCCTGGGGCTTACGAATGAAAATAAAGAATTATTTTTTGATGTAGTCTTTGAGGTGTTCCAGAGCGCTGCTGGCGTTTTTGACTGCACGCTTGAGATCCTGGTCGTCGGCGTCGCCTTCATGGATGGCACTGAGGATTTCCCTGACCTTCTCTTTGGTCTCGATAGCTACTTCAATACGCTTTTTTATTTCTATACTTGACTTCTTGCTGGCATTGGCGCCCTTATCCTTGGCCTGCTTGATAGCTGAATTAAGATCGGTATGTAAGCTTTTTAGCTCGGCTTCGGCTTCGCGGCGGCCTTTATCTGCGGCGACTTTGATGTCTTCGCGGGTTTGTCGTCCGCTTTTAGGAGCGCTCAGCAGTCCGACGAGGAAGCCGGCCAGAGCGGCTACTCCGCTGCCGATAACGATGTTCTTACGGGTTTTATCGTTACTTCGCCTGCTCATTTGCTGTGTTTCCTGGCTATTTTAATAATATTCCTGACTAGCTTGAAAAAAGCTAATCGGCCACCGGTATCCTTGAAGACTTCGGCTGCATTCTCGACTGATTCGACGACATCTTCCGCCCGCTCGACAACCCGGCGCAGCGAACTTATCAGTTTTAGTAGTGCCGCCATTACGAATATGCCAATTAGAAAGAATAGGCCCAGTAAAACGGTCAGAACGATAAGCAGGACGGTATCTAGAGTAGTCATATCAATTAGTATATAACTATATCCTGTTCAGATATGCAAGGAACATCCTTATAGTGAGCGTTTTTTTAGATACTCCTTGATACTGGGACCTATTTCTTCATGACCGAGTGCGAAGTCGATAACAGTCTTTATGTAATCGACAGGGTTTCCTGTATCGTATCTGGTACTGTTTTGGATGACATAGCCGTAGATGTCTCGGCCGTCATCTAGCATAGGCTGCAAAAGCGAGTCGGTGACGTAGAATTCTTGCCCTGGTCGCAACTTGTCCTTGCCTTCTTCGATATAGTGAAATACCTCCGGTTTTAATAAATAACCACCGACGCCGGCGAAAGAAGACGGCGCCTTTGCTTTTCCGGGCTTTTCTATAATTGTTTTAGCTTTGAGAGTGCTGTCGTCAATCTGTTCGCCGCCAAGGATACCGTAACGTTCATAATCGCGGTCCTCGGTGACTTTCAAGCAAGGCACTATCGAAGCGTCGAGTTTTTCGTACATTGAAATCATCTGCTCGAACATATTGGGCTTGGCAACCGTTATGTCGTCAGCGAAAGAATAAATAAACGGCTCGTCGCCTAGAAGAGGTGCGGCGTTCATGATCGGCGTCGCCGGCCCGTACGGGCCTTTCTGGCGGACATAAGCATAATTCGCCATGTCGGCAATAGCAGTGATAGAAGAAATGTAGTGTTCTTTACTGCTGCCACCCAGACGTAAATTGTTTAATAAGTCCTCATTGGGCGTATCAAAATGGTCTTCAATATTTCGCTTGGTGTACCCGGTGACTATAATGATGTCCTCGATGCCAGCAGCTACCAAATCCTCGACAATATACTGAATAATCGGCTTGTCTATAAGCGGCAGCATCTCCTTTGGCATGGCTTTAGTCTGAGGTAGAAAACGGGTGCCGAAACCGGCGGCGGCGATTACGGCTTTTTTTACTTTCTTCATACGTAAGGATTGTAACACGCTTAAGCGTAGACAAAGCTGATGTTTTTAAGGCTTTTAAAGACCGAGCTGCTTCTCTATCAGCGTTTTGGCAAGACCCGGGTTAGCTTTTCCATTGGACAGTTTCATGACTTGGCCGACTAAAAAGCCGATAGCTTTCATTTCGCCGCTTTTAACGTCCATGGCGGCCTTGTCGTTGTCTTTTATCACCTGCGCGACAATCGCCTCCATCTCAGCTTCGTTAGACATCTGAATATAGCCGCTAACTTCGGCGTATTCTTCTACGTCTTCTGGCATGACGTCTTGTCTTAAAAGGTCGCTTAATAAAGCTTTGACGTTAGTCGAGCTAAGCTTGTTAGCGTGATATAAGCTGTATACAACCTTATACAGATCTGCTCTTTGAGCATCCTTAATCCACTGACTATCGCTAGCGCCGTGCTTAAGCGGAATCTCCAGGTTAACGAACCAATTACCTAAGAATTTTGCAAAATCAGGATCATTAAGATTCTGTTCAATTAACCGTAAATAACTGGTAAGATTGTCCTCGACCTCTGCCAGAAGCAAAGTATCGGTTTGAGACTGGTCTAACCCGAGCCCTTGAAGCCGCTGGCGCCACTGATCAGGCATCGTCGGCATTTCTTTTTCAATGCTGCTAATATATTCTTGGCTCAATATAACCGGCGGGATATCGGGATCAGGCATATAGCGGTAATCGTCGGCGTTCTCTTTTGTCCGCTGAGTAAATGTCTTTTGATTAGTGTCGTCCCAGCCCCTCGTCTCTTGGATTATCCTGCCGCCTTCCTCAAGCACGCTTATCTGACGCCGCGCTTCATATTCGATGGCCTTTTCAATGCTACGGAAACTATTAAGATTCTTAGTCTCGGTCCGGGTTCCAAGTGAGTCGGTTTTACTGACGCTAACGTTAACGTCAAAACGCATGTTACCGTAGTATAAATTGGCATCGGAGACGTCGGCGTAGCGCATCCTGAGGTATAACTCTGTCGCGTAAGCTTTAGCTTCGAGGGCCGTATGCATATCGGGTTCGGATACGATCTCTAGCAGCGGCGTTCCGGCCCGGTTCAAATCAACCAGGCTGTAATCTTTGCCTTCCGGATGCGTGCTCTTGCCGGCGTCAGCTTCGATATGGGCACGGGTAATGCCGATGGTTTTTCTTTCTCCGTCTATATTTATGTCTACATTTCCGCCAAGGATGATAGGCTCATCGAACTGCGTAATCTGATAACCCATTGGCAAATCGGGATAAAAGTAGTGCTTGCGGTCGAATTTCGAGAAACTTTGGGGCCGCGTGTTCAAGGCGAATGCCGCCCGGCAGGCCAGATGCACAGCCTCTTGGTTTAGCACCGGCAAAGCTCCCGGCAAACCGAAGTCGATATGATTGACTAGACTGTTGGGCGGTGCCTCACGGGCATCATTTCCGGCACCGGAAAATAGCTTCGAGACAGTTTTTAGCTGAACGTGACATTCAATGCCGATCGTTATCTTGTAAGCGGATTGGTTCTGATTATTCATTTTTTCTCACCTAACGCGCCAAGGTCTCTTAAGGCTTCGCGGAAACCAGCGAGAGCCTGGATAACATCGTTTTTCTTTAATTTCCTGACGTCGATAGGCTGCTGGGTTATCTTAGACGAATATTTATGACTGAACCAAACCTCTTCGTTAAACCTTAAATGGCGCTGAGCCGCGACTAGTCTTTCGCCGGTTGTCTTACCTTTATAGCCTTTGTTTCTGAGGGCTTTTTCAAGCAGCTTGTCGGCTTGTTCGACAGCCGTTGGCCAGGTTTTCCGCTGAGAGCAAAAACCCTGGATATGCTTCCATTCATTTTCTAGATTGACAGGTTTGAAGCGTTTAAGGCGAAGAAGTCTCATGAGCTTAATACCTTTTCCGCTTCGCTGGCAAAGGCCAGAAGTTCCTTGTCTTGCTGACGCGGGGTCATAATCTGCAGTCCGACGGGCAAGCCGCCAGCCATACCAGCCGGGATACTAATTGCCGGATTTCCGACCATGTTGGCTGCCACCGTCATAATGTCGCAAAGATACATCTTCAGCGGATCGCCGATGTTCTCGCCGATCTTAAAGGCAGTCGTCGGGGCGACAGGTCCTATTAGGAAATCTACCTTATTAAAGGCCGCCTCGAATTCTTCAATTAACTTAGTCCTGACAATCTGAGCTCTTTTATAGTAGGCGTCGTAATAGCCGCTGCTAAGAACGTAAGTTCCGATAATAATCCGCCTTTTGGCTTCTTTGCCAAACCCTTCACCTCTAGAGCCAAGATAACTGTCATCCAGGGTGGTCGCCTCATGCTGATGGTATCCATATCGCTGTCCGTCGTAGCGTGCCAGATTAGAGCTGACTTCGGCCGGACAAATAATGTAATAAACGGCCAGGGCTAACGACACCGAAGGCAGGCTAACTTCTACTATTTCAGCTCCCGCTGCCTTTAATTTTTTAGTCGCTTCCTCGATTGATTCTCTGACATCAGCTTGCAGTCCTTCTTCCATATACTCTTTTATCAGACCGACGCGGGCACCTTTTAAATTGCCGCTCAGATCGGCATAGCCGGTTTGGGGGATGATAGTCGTGGAATCCAATTTATCCTGACCGGAAATTACATCCAGCACCAGCGCCGCGTCTTCAACCGAACGCGTCAGCGGCCCGATAACGTCAGTGCTGCTGGCCATGGCGACGACACCGCTTCTTGAGACTAAGCCGTATGTCGGCTTTAAGCCGACGCACCCGGAAAAACTAGCTGGCTGCCTAATCGAGCCGCCGGTATCCGTACCGAGAGCGAATGGAGCCATATCCAGGACGACGGCCGCCGCCGAACCGCCGGAACTGCCGCCTGGAACGCGGGTTTTATCATGCGGGTTGAGGGTGGTGAAAAAGTCGCTGTTTTCCGTTGACGTGCCATGAGCGAAGGCGTCAAGATTAGCTTTCGCAACACATATAGCGCCTTCGGCTTCCAACCGCTCAATTGCCGTTGCTTGGTAAGGCGCGTTAAATCCTTTCAGCATATTACTCGCCGCCGTCGTTTCCGCGCCAAAGACCAAGAAGTTATCCTTAGCGATAAAAGGCACTCCCGCTAGCTTTCCCGAGTTTTCACCTTTAGCTACCTCAGAGTCAATCTGCTTTGCCCGATCTCTGGCCCGCTCAGCCGTCAGAGATATAATAGCCTTATATTCCTGCTTTTCTTCTATGGTTCGAAGAGCGGTTTCGACTAGAGAGGCGGCACTTACCTCAGCGCTGTTGACGCTGGCGGCAATATCCTTGAGCGGCTGCCATTGGCTGGCCATCAACCTAGCATCCTTCTAACCTTCAACTGTGAATCCTCTACGGAAGGGACATTTTTCAGTAGATCATCTGGAGCATAACCATAGTCGATTATCTCGTCAGATCGCATGACGTTCGTCAGTCCGCTAACCTGATTTGTCGGCAAAGTATCGCCTACTTCTATTCCCTGCAGCATTTCGACGTACTGGAGTATGGAACTTATTTCTGCGCTATATTCGTCAATTTCCTGGTCGCTCAGCCGCAAGCGGGCGAGCCTGGCAAGTTTCAAAACATCGTCCCGTGTAAGTTTCCTCATTTGCATTAAAGTATAGAAGATTCAACTTCTATAATCCAGATAAAAGTCGAGGGTATATTACTTAAGCTACAGAGATAGACAGAAAGTCTAATAATAAATTATAATGCCAGAGTTAAATTTTAGCTTTGATGTCGTTAATAATATCGCGTATCTCCGCCGCTTGCTCGAATTGAAGGTTGGCTGCCGCTAGATCCATCTGAGAAGTCAGATCCTTAATTAACGATCCGTATTCGTCTTTTGGAATTTTTTTCAAATCTAGCTTAGCTCTTTTTGCTTCTTCTGGCAGCTCCGGTCTCATGCCTTTATCAATAGCCCGCTTGACGCTGGTGGGAGTGATGCCGTGCTGCTTGTTATAGCTTTCCTGGATTTCGCGCCGTCGTTCAGTCTCATCGATGGTTTTCTTCATGCTCTTGGTAATTGAGTCGGCGTACATGATAACGCGGCCTTCTTCGTGACGGGCCGCCCGGCCGACAGTCTGAATCAACGCCTGTTCGCTTCTCAGGAAACCTTCTTTGTCGGCGTCGAGGATTGCTACTAGTGAAACTTCAGGCAAATCCAGCCCTTCACGCAGCAAGTTTATACCGACGAGAACGTCGTAGACACCGAGTCGCAAATCCCGTAAAATATCGCTTCTTTCTAAAGTATCGATGTCGCTGTGCAAGTAGGCGACCTTGATGTTTATTTCCTGCAGGTACTCAGCTAGATCTTCGCTCATGCGCTTTGTCAGAGTGGTGACCAAAACCCGCTGGCGTTTTGCCGTAGTTTCTTTTATTTCAGAGACCAGATCGTCGATCTGCCCCTCAATTGGCCTGACAACGATCTTAGGGTCTAACAGACCGGTAGGCCTGATAACCTGTTGTGCGGGAGTAGGACTCCTGGAAAGCTCATATTCGGCCGGCGTGGCGCTGACATAAATTGTCTTGTTATAGTGCCTCTCGAATTCGCTGAAAGTCAGCGGTCGGTTATCCAGAGCGCTCGGCAAACGGAAGCCATAATCAACCAGGACTTCTTTGCGGGCCCGGTCGCCGTTATACATTCCCCTGACCTGGGGTATAGTCATATGGGATTCGTCTATCATCATCAGGAAATCGTCGGGGAAGTAATCCAAAAGAGTCGCCGGCTGTTCGCCAGGTTCGCGGTTCGTCAGATACCTGGAATAGTTCTCAATGCCTTTAACGAAGCCCGTTTCTTCCAGCATCTCCAGGTCGAACCGGGTCCTTTGTTCCAGCCTCTGGGCCTCCAGAAGCTTGCCTTCTTTACGAAAAAGGGCCAAACGTTGCTCCAGTTCGCTCTCAATCTGTCCCAGGGCTACTTTCAGCTTATCCTGAGGCGTGACATAGTGAGAACCCGGGAATATCCGGTAGCTGTTCAGTTCTTTTAAGATCTCGCCTGTCAGTGGATCTATCTTAGTTATCCTTTCGACTTCGTCACCGAAAAACTCCATCCTGTATGCTAGCTCTTCGCCGGCCGGAAAGACATCGACGACATCGCCCCGGACACGGAAAGTGCTTCTATGGAAATCAATGTCATTGCGTTGGTACTGAATATCGGTCAGCTGCCTGAGAAACTTATCTCTTATTTTGCGCTCGCCTTTTTTGACGCTTATTGATAAACCGCTGTAATCCTCTACCGAACCAATACCGTAAATGCAACTGACACTGGCGACGATGACGACGTCTCGCCGGGAAAGAAGGGCGTCCGTGGCGGCGTGGCGTAGCCGGTCGATCTCCTCATTGATTTGCGAATCTTTTTCAATATATGTATCGGACCGAGGAATATAGGCTTCTGGCTGGTAATAATCGAAGTAGCTGACGAAGTAATGAACAGCATTATCGGGGAAGAAGTTGCGGAATTCCGTATATAGTTGGGCGGCTAAAGTCTTGTTGTGGCTTAAGATTAGCGTCGGCTTCTGAATATTCTGAATGACATTCGACATCGTAAAAGTCTTGCCTGAACCGGTCACGCCAAGCAGTGTCTGGAAACGTTCGCCGGCCTTGATTCCTTCCGTAAGTTGAGAAATGGCGGCAGGTTGGTCACCTAAAGGCTCATAATCCGATACTAATCTGAATTTACTCACCCCTATATTGTATCAATTAACTATGCCGCCGCTGCCGTAGGACTTACTTAAGATGCCGAGAAGCTCATTGTCTTACGGACCATCAGATCAAAATACTGGATAAGGTTTTGCGAAGGCAGACCGCTGTTTTTAGGAGCTTGGATATATTCAGCAACATAAGTGTTGTTATTAACGTAGAAAATATATCTTTCGACTAACGTTCCCCGTACCGGCGTAGATATTTTAAGAGCAGGGTAAAAAGAAGCCTTAGCTCGCGTCTGAGCAGGCGCAACGGCAAAAGATGACAAAATACTATCTGATGCAGGTAAAGCTTTAACTGAAACGTGGCCCAGCAGACGCTGGCCGACTACGCCGTTAACGTTCAGCGTACCCTTTGATATACCTTGATAAGCCGCAGGATCAAGGCCGTATTGCTGGCGGTGGTCGCCTAAGAAGGAAGCGACCGTTACTTGACCAGAGGTGATAACGTCATAGCCGCATTTTAAGACGCTTACGCTAGATGGACCTAAATATACTGCCCGGTCGAAAAGTCCGCTGGGACATAGACTGCTCTTTGGCGGCTGCACCCAGCCGCTTGGATACTTTAAGCTGAAATTGCCGTCTTGACTTGAAAAGCCGGACCAGCCGTCGGTTAACTGCACGTTTAAGCCAGAAGTTTTAACGGGCTTAGTAGAGTCAGTTATTCTGTTAGCGTCATTTAGAGTTGCTAGGGCCTGCGTTTGAGCGTACTTAACATAGTAAGCGGTGCCGGCGAGAATTATCAGCAGCACTGCCAGCAGCAACGCTTTAAGCCATTTCGTTTTATGGCTGCGGTTAGCTGGCTTCCCGAGATTATATTTGGCTTTGCTCATATGCTGATTCAGTGTTATCCGGCGTGAACCGAAGACGTGCCGATATTCATATACCATTCTTCATCGTGAGACCCGACATGTTCATGCAGATCCTTGTATTTATCATCGAGCATGGCAATGACTTTAGCGACTAAGCGGGTCGGATCATCATCAAATACAACCAGGCTGCGATGAGGCGCCTCGAGTATTTCCATTAGTTTAGGAATCTCGTCTGCCGTCCCGCCGCTGCCTAAAAGAATTCCGCATGGCTTATGCGATTCCAGCGCCGAAGTGAACTCATGCAAAGAACCGAAACGACCGCCGATTGTTATGACTGCGTCGCTGGATTGGACAAGGTAGAGATCTCGGCCGACGTAATTTAAGCCGGTAAAATTTATGAAATCGAAACACGTGCTTGGCAGGCGGTATTTATGTAGATGCTCCCGCAAGCTTACCGCCGGAGAAAATCCGATACTCATGCCGCCGGCTTTTTTGGCGCCTACGGCCGCGTAATAAGGCAAACCGACAGTCGCGCCGGTTGTCAGGATATGGCCGTTTCTAGCTATCTCCATTCCGACGTCGTTAGCCAGTCCAGCCGAATGAACTACAGTATCTCCGGCTGCTGCGCCTGAAACGCAAATGGTATAGCGCATTTTCGTTTTATTTTTATTTAATGTCTGCGGCGTCATACTAAAATACCCTCCTCAGCTAGCTGCGGCTGCAGCGAGCTTATAACTGATTGTTCTACCGGCTCGTGGTTCATATACCTGAGTAAGAGCTCGTGCCAAAGAGATCTCTTGAAAAAATGAGTCACTCGGGCATCGAAGTTTAAATTATTACATAAGCCTAAGGCGCAGTCGACAATGTTCATTGATACCGGTGCTTTCTGGTGTATCAGACCAAGAAAGGCCGTGCCTTGCCAGAAAGACAGTTCAGGCTCAATCGACGCCAAAGCTTTTTCTACCGGATGCCAGACCATGTCTTCTAATCTAAGATATGGTTCAAATACTTCTTCTTTGTGCAGCTTTTTAAGCCGCGAATAATAGTGCTGCACCAGATTCCAAGGTACTGACCTATCTAATATTTTAGAATTTAAATGCGGTTCTGAATCGGCTGCCGCTATGACTAAGCTGCCGAAGTTCTTCTTAGTCTGACTGATTTTAAGAAACGTCGAGCCAGCACGTATTTCATTCATCTCATGAAGCGCCATACAGGTGCTAGCTGTCATGACTCCCTCAGGATAGTCCTCCGGCAAGGGCAGAAGTATCAAAGCGCCAAGCTCTTTAAAGCTGAGTATATTATGGCCGGTTTTTTTAACGACTTCGCTGGCTAAAACTCTCCAGGCGGCTGACTGAGGATATATTACGCTGATGGTCCTGTCTTCGAAATCTGTCGGAGTTAATTTCTTATATAGTTTAACGAATCGCTTATGCCAGGGCGGTCCTTCGCTTAACCAAGCGGCGCTTAATATTAAAACAGGCTGTTCGCGCTTCAACATCGACTCGGCTGATCTGAAACCCAAAGCTTTCATTGATCTTCTTAGCGGCATCTGCTTTAAGAGAGATTTAAGGACGGAGCTCTTTAAGGCAAAGGTTTTATTCGGATACGGCAGCATTTGCAGGCTTTGCGCCAGTCCTGCTACCGGGTCGGCAGCGGCAGAGACATGTGTTGCCGCAACGCTCCTCAACCGTCGGGTAAGTAGCAACTCATCCTTTCTAACTTTTTCTTTTAAGAATGCGTAAAGTTCTTCGCTAGTAGTGTCATGTTGATCAAGCCCCAGCTGGCGGATCTTTTCCTTGACCAAAAGATTAATTTCGCTGGTTAGCCTAATGTCGGTCGAGGGGTAGCCGTTCGCCTGCTCAAGTTCAGACAGCGATCGCCTGAACGCCGGTTCTTTGGCTGTCAAAGCTTCAGATAGAAAACGTGTCATTGTTATTTTTTAGCCTGCTTTTTATATCTTTACCTCAATACGACAGTACATGTTCTTATGTATAGATTACCATAAGCGTGACTATTTTGTCGCCATTTGTGAATACTTAAAGTGGAGACGCCTTATACCATTCAGGAGAATCCTTGAGCAATGTTTCAAGCTCAGGCTCCGTTAACAGGCCGGCTTGGGCTCCGACTTTTTGGACGACGTTCATTGAGTTTATCGGCGCCCACTGCAATGCCCCTTCGATATTATTGCCTTTGATGATCGCCGCCACGAAGGTCGAAGCGAAAGCGTCTCCTGCACCGGTCCTGTCTATTGGCGGCGCCGGGTCCGGGTACAGCGGCATACTCAGCCTGCGCGTACCATCTGACGCATAAGCTCCGCTCGGACCATCGGTTATGACCACAATCTTAGGACCTAAGGCGTGGATGTGATCGAAAAGATCATTGAGATCGTCATGGTTGCCGTGGCCGACGAAGGCGGCTTCTTCCCTGTTTAAAATAAGCACCTCGCTGCGCTCATATATCCGCTTCAGCCTGTCTGTCCCGGCGTCCATCTGGAATGTACCCGGCTGGAAAGCCAGTTTGACGTCCGGATTATTATCCAGCCAGTCAGCAACCTGATCATGATAGGCAATAGCGTGCTCGCTGATTGAGCTGAAATAAACCCATTTCGGCTTCTCGTTCGGTGTCAAATGAGGCCAGTGGTAGTCGTATTCCTCGTGTTTGATAAGTATTGTCCGCTCTTCTTTGTACCAGAGGACGTAGTGGTAATTGCTTTTTTTATCCGGGTTTATCCGGACAAAACGGGTGTCGACGCCGTTCTTATGCAGAGCGGTAATCATATCCCTGCCGTGATCGTCGCCGCCGACGTTAGTGACGAAAGCGCTATTCAAACCCAGTCGGGCGAAAGCTACGGCGGCGTTTGAGGCGTTGCCGACAGCTTCGACAATCTCAGCGTGATCGAAGGGAATCTTAGTTCCGAAGGGCATGGCTAACCATTTGCCTTTTTCGTTTTCGTAAGTTAGTGCTTGGTCGTCTTCGAGTTTGATAAAGGCATCCGTCACGATGTCGCCTATAGATACTACCTCCGGTTGTTCTGCCACTTCTTCCCCACCTTCTTATTTTTCAAGCTTATGCTTAGAGTGTAACAATATTTGCTCGAGTTAGGCAAGGCTAACGGACTAAAGCTTTACCGGCGCTGCCGAAATCGTCTATCTTGCTTTCTACTACCGCTTGCACGGCTTCGACTACTTCTTTATTAACTAGTTTGGCAACCGAGTATTCATTGAGGTTGTCCTTTAAGACGTTTTCTAAAGTCGTCCGGTAAGCAAAGCGCATATCACTATTAATATTTATCTTGCTGACGCCTATTTTGACGGCGTCTCTGAAATAGTGTCCCGGCGTATCGCTGCCGCCGTGAAGACTTATGTTACAGGCTATGGCCTCTCTAATTGATTGCAGCAGCTCAAGGTCCAGGATTTTAGGAACCGGGTATTTGCCGTGCAGATTTCCTATCGCCGCGGCGAATGTATCTACTCCAGTGGCGTCGACGAAAGCTTTGGCGCCTTCGGGAGTTGAAAAAGTCTTCCGAATCTCGTCGTATTCAATATTTTCAGTGTGCAGGTTAGAGCTGCCGCCGAAATAATGAGGTTCGCTCTCCACTGACGCACCCGTGAGTTTGGCGTAAGCTACCACTTCTTTAGTGGCGGCGATTATCTGCTCGTCTGTCGCATCATGGTTCGACTGCGAAACGTCGATATGTATGAATTCAAAGCCCGCTTCAATACCAGCCTTGGCGGCCTCGACGCTTGGCGAATGATCAAGATTAACGTATATTTCGACGCCGAAGGCATGCTTAAAATTGTCGACGAGGTCACGGACGTTGTCTAAACCGATATCGTCGGCTTCTCCTTGACTGACTTCTACGAGAACCGGAGCGTTTTTTTTGGCCGCGGCCCTAGCGACGGCGTGCAGTGTCGGTTCGTCGTCAAGGTTAAAAGCGCCGAAAGCCCATTTCTCGTTCCTGGCTTGTTGCATCCTGTCCCGAGCCGTCTGGCAGTTAAGTCGTATATCCCGTAGAGTTAATGGCATTACTTAATTGTAACGCTTATGGTTTATAAGGTAAACTTTTGCTCTTACTTCATGTGCAGAACGCTGACTGCCGCCATCCGGATATGATTCGCGTCCAATCCGAAATGCTCTAACAGCTCATCAGGCTTGCCGGATTCGCCAAACCTGTCGCGCATGCCGATTCTTTTGAGCGGCACCGGATGGCTTTCTGAGAGCGTCTCAGAGATAGCGCCGCCAAGCCCGCCAATAATCTGGCCCTCTTCGGCTGTGACGGCGGCGCCGGTTTTATTGACGCTTTTAAGGATTGTTTCAGTATCTAAAGGTTTAATAGTAGGTACATGAATAATTTCAGCAGAGATAGCTTCCTTAGCCAAGAGCTCCCTGGCTTTAAGGGCGCGATAAGTCATTGTCCCGGTCGCGAAGATAGTGACGTCCTTGCCTTCTGCAAAGACGTATGCCCGCCCGATCTCGAAAGGGGTATCTATTGTAGTTATGATCGGAGTCGCTTCGCGGGCCAAGCGTAGGTAATTCGGTCTTTTATCTTGCGCCATCGCCAGTGTCGCTTTCTCGGCTTCGACGCTGTCTGCCGGCGCGATGACGACCATATTAGGTAAGACCCTCATCAGCGCAACATCTTCTAGCATTTGGTGGGTAGCGCCGTCCGGGCCGACGCTGACACCGGCATGGCTGCCGACTATTTTAACGGGCTGGTTATTTAAGCAGATAGTAGTCCTGATCTGTTCCCAGTTGCGTCCAGGGCTGAAGGCGGCGTAGGAGCTGACGAACGGTATCTTACCCATAGCCGCTAGTCCAGAACCGACTGTGACAAGATTCTGCTCGGCGACTCCTATTTCTATGAAACGCTCAGGAAAAGCTTCTTTAAATAAGCTCATCTGGGTCGAGTCAGTCAGGTCGGCGCAGGCGGCCACAACGCATGAGTTGTCTTCACCGGCCCGCTTAAGACCCCGTCCGAAACCTTTCCTTATCGGTTCGGCGGAAATGTCAGCGCTATAGTCAACTAGATGCATATTATCCGCCATTTATTCGTGCTCCCCCTTTATCTTTCCGCCAAGAGTCCGTAGTTCATGGAGGGCTTTGAGCGCTTGTTCGTGATTTGGCGGTGAACCATGCCAGTGAAAATCGCTTTCCATAAAATCAACCCCTTTTCCCGGTATGGTATGAGCCATGATCATTATCGGCTTTTCAACGATTGCTTTTGCCATGGCAAAAGCGTCGAGCAGCATGTCGATGTTATTGCCGTCGACTTCTAGAACGTGCCAGCCGAAGCTTTCCCATTTGGCCGATAAGTCACCTAGCGGCATTACTAGTTCCGTCGGTCCGTCAATCTGAATATTGTTCCGGTCGGTTACCGCGATAATGTTATTGAGCTTATATTTGCCTGCAAGCATGGCCGCTTCCCAGACATTGCCTTCATCCTGTTCGCCATCACCCATGATGACGTAGACCCAGCGATGCGTTTGATTATCCATTCTCATAGCTAAGGCCATGCCACAGGCTTGGCTTAGCCCGCTACCCAGCGGCCCGCTGGTGTTTTCGAGACCCGGAAGCTTCTGTCTCTCAGGGTGGCCTTGCAGCCGGCTGCCCAGCTGGCGCAGCGTCATTAGCTCTTTCCTGTCAAAATAACCGGCTCTGGCCATAGCGGCGTAACGGACAGGTACGCAGTGGCCATTGCTGAGCAATAGAATGTCCCTGTCGTCCCAGTCGGGGTTTTTTGGATCGTGCTTTAAGACATCGAAATACAAAGCGGAAAAGATATCGGCTAGACCTAATGGACCGGCGCTGTGCCCGCTGCCGGCATGCTCCAGCATCCTGATGATATCCTCGCGGATGTCATTAGCTATCGTCTCAAGCTGTAGAATTGTATGTTTTTGTTGCATAATGCTTCTGTTTATATCTTAACCTAAAATTGCGGTCGCCGCCAGGTTTATAGAGATGACAGACGGTCTTTTAATATTCTCATCGTCTGCTTTGGATCGGCCGCCGAGGCGATGTAACCGCCGACGTTGAATTTGTTAACTCCGGCTTTAGCTAGTTCAGTTATATTATCGGCGTTAATTCCACCGTCCCAAGAGATAACGAGATCAGGGTAGGTCCGCCTCAAATACCTGGCTTTGTCGGTTAACTGAAGATCGGCCGTACCGCCGTGGTATCCCAGCTTGCCACTGAAAATAAGGACTTCGTCAAAATATGCCAGCATGTCAGTTACTTTAGAAACTTCCGTATGAGGAAGCAAAGCTAAACCTGGCTTAATGCCACTTGCTTTTAAGTCGCCGGCCAACTTAATCAAGTCGCCTTCTGATTCATAATGAACTATTACGCTAGTCGGGTGAAGCTTGATCAGCTCGTCAATATGCTGACTCGGCTGCTGGAACATCAAATGAATATCATTATTTACTCCTTCGACCAAACTGATCTTATCTATCGCCGGAGAGAGAGTAGGCGCGAAAACGCCGTCCATTAAATCGATATGCAAGCTGGAGGAGAGATTAGTGAGCCTCTGCTTTTGGTTGTTAAAGTCGTCAGTCGTAAAAGCGGTAATTGTCGGGGAGATGATGAAAGGCATTTAAAACTCGTCAAGCTTACCAATTCGTCTTAGGTGTCTTTCTTCGCCGCTAAAGCTCATCTCTAACCATACCGATACAGCCAGTTTCATTTCTTCCATGTCTAAAAAGCGGCTGCCAAGACTGAGAACATTAGCGTCGTTATGTAGACGCGAGAGTTTAATGATTTCATAGGGGTCGTCACTGACGTGGCCATGAGCATCGATCGGATGCCGCGGGGCGACTGGACCGTAGAATACGGCGCAGCGGACGCCTTTGATGCGATTAGCGGCCATCGCTTCGCCTTGGCCGCTGCCGCCGAGTATAACGCCGGCGTCAGCGTCGCCGTTCGCTACCGCTTTGGCGGCCGGGAACATGAAATCCGGGTAATCGTCCTGAGGATCGAAATGTTCTGGACCGAAGCTGAGGCATGTATGACCGAGAGATTCGATATGAACTTGCAAAGATTGGAGAGCTTCAAATCCGGCGTGATCTGTAGTGATCGCTATCCTCATAGCCTTGCCTTAGCCGTTCTGTTGCTCTTCCGGCTGATTGTTTTGAGCTGAGTTTAAAAGCTTGCCGGTATCGGCAACGACTTCAACTAGGCGGTTAGAGTAGCCCCATTCGTTATCGTACCAGGCGACTACTTTCAACATATTGCCGCCTGTTACCATGGTCAGTTTAAGGTCAACGATGCAAGAGTGGCTATTACCGATAAAGTCGCTGCTTACCAGTTCTTCGTCGGTTACATCGAGAATTCCTTGATAGTAGGGGTCGGCGGCTGCTTTTTTAAAAGCCTCGTTGACTTCTTCTACTGAAACAGATTTCTTGGTAATGATTACGAAATCACTGAGCGAGACGACAGGCGTTGGCACTCTTACGCTCATACCGCCGAAGATTCCTTCTAGAGCCGGCAGGGCTAAGGCGGCTGCCTTTGATGCGCCGGTCGTTGTCGGGACTATATTCTCGGCAGCATTTCGCATTTCCCGCTTATCCTTGGCGCTCGGGCCATCTTGCAAAGCTTGCGACGCGGTATAGCTGTGTACAGTCGTCATCATTGCCTTTTCAATACCGAAGTTATTTTCAATGACGTTGGCGACAGGAGTGATGCAGTTAGTCGTACAGGAAGCGTTGGATATTACTTCACCAGCGCTCTGAAGATCATCCTCATTGACGCCTAGCACGACGGTCGTGGCTCCTTCGCCTTTGGCAGGAGCGCTGATGACGACCTTCTTAGCGCCGGCTTCGACATGAGCTCTGGCTTTAGCGGGGTCAACGAAGAAGCCTGTCGATTCGATAACCACATCGACGCCAAGATCGGCCCATGGCAGCGCCGCCGGATCCCTTTCGGCGTAAATTTGGATATGTTGTCCGTTAACGATAATGCCTTTGTCGTCGAAGCTGACGTCATGTCCGTAGGTACCGTAATTAGTATCGTGTTTCAGTAGATGCGCCAGCGTCTCTGGGCTAGTCAGGTCGTTGATCGCTACAATTTCCAGATCACTGCGTTCGAACGCTACCTTGAAGGCGTTGCGGCCGATGCGGCCGAAGCCATTTATTGCAACCTTAGTTTTCATGTATAGCTTTTTCCTTATTTATATTTATCGCTTAATGCTTATGCATTATTGTAAAAGATACCTGGTAATTGCACAAATTTTATATTTATCGATCGACCTCCTGACCGTCGAATGTTGGGAAATCAAGAAGGTCATGAATAGATTCTGCCTTCGAGAAAATATCGGCGTGCACTCCCAGATGATAGCTGTCAGTGAGAACCAGATCTTTTACCGCGTCGAAGCTTAGGCTTGCGACAGTGATTTGTTCGCCGGCATCGGTATTCTGGCCGAATTCCCGAGGATTGCCCCACGCCAGGAACAGACAGGCAAACCATTCGATCTCATCAAAAGGCTGTGTTACCTTGATCAGACGCCAGGAATCGAAGCCGTAACCGGTCTCCTCGGCGAGTTCACGTTTAGCGGCTGCCAGCCAAGAAGCGTCCGCCTCATCGACGCTGCCTCCGGGGAAACTTTTTCTATGGCCTTTAAATGACTGGTTGTCGTCAATAACCAGGATCTTGTCGTTAACGATGCCAATTACGCTGACAGTATCTTTTCGTTTAAGCATTTCGAAAGTTTGACTCGACCCGTCAAACAGTTCTTGCTGCCACTCATAGTGCTGATAGATCCTGCCCTCGTAAGCTTTAACCGCCCCGTCTGGTATAAGCAGGCTGTTTTTAGGTATTAGTTTTTTCATCAAGCTTTATATCTGGCAATTGATTCTTCGATTATCTTCTTGGCTTCTTCGATATCGCCCCAACCTGTCACCTCGGTCGTTCCCGGCTTCTTCAGATCCTTATAGTGAGTAAAATGTTCCTGTATCTTCTGTTTCCACCTTTCGCCTAGATCGTCTAACGACTTGATCCGATCGCCGGCGTTACGGTCATCAGCCGGTACGACAACGATCTTGTAGTCATTCTCGCCGTCGTCAACAAAGTTCATGACGCCAATGATCCGGGCTTCAAGCCAGACGCCGGTCGGGATTGGCTCGTCGCAGACCACTAGTGTGTCGAGTTCATCACCGTCTTCATCAAGAGTCTGCGGTATAAAGCCGTAATTGCAGGGTTTGGCGAAAATGCTAGGTTCTACTCTGTCAATCATAAAGGCCGCCCGTTTTCGATCCCATTCGATTTTCAAGAAACTGCCTTCAGGAATTTCCACTACCGTATTCACTAAACCGCTTTGATAATCGCCTGGTTCAAGGACGACATTGAAGTCTGCCATGTTATTTCTCCCTGTTATTCTTCCTTACTATTGTACACTAGGACTATGAAACTAATTGGACATCGAGGCGCCCGGGGTCTAGCGCCAGAGAACTCGCTCGAAGCTATAGCCAAAGCCCTGTCTTATAAAGTTGATATGGTCGAGATCGATGTCCGCACAACCAGCGATAACATCCCGGTCCTTTGTCATGATGAAGTCATAACCTCTAAAACTTCTAGCTGTGACGTGAGCGTCGCCGGCCATAGTCTAGCCGAGCTTAAGAAATTATTGCCGACTCTGGCGACATTAGATGAAGCCTTTTCGCTTATCGACGCCCAAACTCCAATCTACCTTGAGCTTAAACCCGATATCGAACTCGATCCGGTCATAGAATTAATAAAGAGCGTTATTTCTAACGGTACATATAAGGAAACTGATATTTACGCAGCTTCCTTTTCGCAAAAGTCTCTAAAGCGCATACAGGCAGTCTTTCCCGGTATGCCAATAATAGTCAACGAGCAGTGGTCCGGCGTCAAAGCAGCCTGGCGGGCACGTCAGTTAGGCACGAATTTTATATCGCTAAACCAGCGCTGGCTATGGTCTGGTTACGTCCGACTGGCGTCGCGAAAGTTTAAACTATTCAGCTATACCCTGAACGATGTTGCCAGGGCCAAGAAATGGCAGAGACTGGGGCTGGCCGGCGTTATTACCGATTATCCTGATCGTTTCAGAGAGGCAGGGATAAAGTGAAGATTAAATTCGATCACTCCGAAAATCTAGCCGCCGACATTTACAGCTTTTATTTTTCAACAGAATCGCAGTTCGTCTATACCCCCGGGCAGTACGTCGAATTATCGATTCCGGGAATTGCCGATAATAAAAGGTGGTTCACGCTGTCCTCGTCACCAACAGAAAACCTGCTGGCTATAACTACGCGCCTAAGACGCAAAGATTTAAGTCAATTTAAGACGGCGCTTATGAATCTGCAGCCCGAAGCTAATTTAAATATTAACGGCCCGTTTGGAGATTTCGTGCTGCCGATGCTGATTCAGACGCCTTTAGTCTTCGTCGCTGCCGGCATAGGCATCACGCCGTTTAGAAGCATACTGAAGTGGCTCAGAGATACTGAGGAAACGAGGCCGATTAAACTAATCTACGGGCTTAAAACCGAAGATGAGATTATATTCCAAGACTTAATCGATGAACCAGGCCTTCATACGACTATAATCATCGTCGAACCGTCTGACGCCTGGGGCGGCGAAAGAGGCCACCTAAGTTCCGAAGCCATTGCGGGACTGTCTAAGATAACTGATGATTCAATGGTATATATCGCCGGTCCCGAAAAAATGGTCGCCTCACTTCAAACAGACTTAGTCGCTCATGGTCTGGCCAGGCATCAAGTCGTGACTGACGAATTTCCTAACTATACGGCAATTTAATTCTGGATCGGGTGCAATCTGCCCTCTAAATATTCGCGGATCTTCAGGGCGGCGGTCGCGCCTTCTCCGGCGGCGGAAGCTATCTGCATAGTCGCGCCGCACCTGACATCACCGGCGGCGAAGACGCCCGGCATCGTCGTCTGTAGATGCTCGTCAGTTATTATAAAGCCGATCTCATCGAGCCTGATCGGAGTTTTTTCCAAGAACTGAGTATTCGGGGTCAAGCCGACGAAAATAAACACGCCGTCAGTCTTGATTTCCACCGGTTCGTTGTCCTTTTTCGCTAAAACTTTTACCACCATGCCGACTTGACCAGCTATTTCTTCGGTCACAGTATTAAGATGAAGCGTCACTTTACCCGAATCTATATAAGGTTGAAGCTCATGCTGAAGTACGTCTGACGCCCTGATTTTTGAGCGGACAAGCAGGTCAATATGGCTGGCGTAACGGGTTAGAAAAATAGTTTCCTGCAAGGCGGAATTGCCGCCACCGACGACAACCAAGCGCTTGTCGCGGTAAAAGGCGCCGTCGCATGTGGCGCAGTAATGGACGCCTTTAGCGTAAAACTCGGCTTCGCCAGGTACGCCTATCTTTTTGTAATCCGACCCGGTAACTAACAAAACGACTCTAGCGAGCAGAGGACCGCTGGTTGTTTCTAGTCTTTTATATTTGCCTTCGTCACTGATTGCGCTAACTTCACCTAGCTCAATAACCGCGCCGAACCTCTCTGCCTGCTCTCTTAGTCCGTCAGCCAGCTTTAGCCCTTCTACGCCTGTCGGGAAACCCGGGTAATTATCTATCTTATCGGTCACGGCCGCCAACCCGCCAATTACGCCGCGTTCAAAGACAATAGTATCGATGTCTTCGCGGGTCGTATAAATGGCGGCGCTTAAACCGGCCGGTCCGCTGCCGACAATAACCAGATCGTGCTTGGAGGTTTTTAAATCGCTCATTAGGCGACTGCCGGCGCAAGCCTGGCGAGGTTATAGCCGATGATTACTTCTTGGGTCTCGTCCTGTTTAGTAACGACTGTTACCGGAACTGTCATCGTTCCGGACAACTTCATAGCTTCCGCCTGACGGCTTGGGTTCTCGTCGAGATTCACTTCCTCGTAAGTGACGCCTTTTGCTCCGAGGTATTTCTTAACCATCTGGCAGTAAGCGCAGGTATTGGTAGTGAATATAGTTATGTTTTTTACCATTGTCTGGTCCCCCTTGAACCGTTAAGTATACCGCCGGACTTGTTTAAACTTCCTTTGCCAGGAAGGACACAGTCGCGCCCGAGCACGTTACTTAATTTGTATTTTTACTGTACTTTTTCAGAATTAGTCTGACTGTAATAAAAATTATATATAGCGTTGGCTGTTATTGCAAGACGCTATATATTGTGCTTTTTACCCCAAATTGCCTATGCTAATAAGATAGCGTCTGGGAAAATGAACTATTTGTAAGCGCTAATCAATTTTGTGCAGCGTCACGTCAAAGACCAAATCGGCGTTGGCCGGGATGCCCGATCCTTGCGGAGGATTGGCGCCGTAAGCTAAAGCCGCCGGTATTAGTAGCCGCCTGGTTCCGCCGACCTTCATCCCCGGTATGCCTTCAGTCCAGCCCTTGATGACCTGGTTAAGGCTGAACGTCACCGGCTGACCGGTATCGAGCGAGCTTTGGAAGATTACACCGGTTGATGCTACCGCGCCGGTGTAATCGACGGTGACGGTGGCGCCGGGCTTGACGGCTTCGCCGGTACCGACTTTAAGGTCCTGCGTCTGAAGCTGCGTAAGCGGCGTCGTAATTGGTGTGAAATCCTGCATTTTTGTCCCCCGTAATTGTTTAGTTACTGTTTTACTTGTGCTTGATGCCGTTGACTTAGAAGATACTGCTGACCAGATAATTGAGATGGTCAAGGCAGATGCGCTAAGTAAGAATAATACTGCGAAAAAACCGGCGAAAACCCGATGGCTTAACTTTGCCATTTTTTATTGTCCTCCATTCGGCTTCTATTATACCAGTTAAAAGACGATTATTTTGGATAACTGTTACCGGCGTTGGTAATAAAAAGGTCATGAGGATGGCTCTCGGTTAAAGACGCGGTCGTGATAGTGCTCATGACAGCGTCTCGCCAGAGATCTGGGATAGTCTTGGCTCCTACGTAGTAGAAACCGGATTTAATGCCTTCGACCATCGTCGCAGCGACTTGATCGAGAAAGCCGCTACTGGGAACAAGCCCCTCCACCCCTTCAGCCACCAGGACGCTTTTATTGTCATAACTTTTGCCGTGGAATTCGTCTTCTGAACTAATCCGCTTTCCCCGTTCCATCGCTCCTATAGATCCCATTCCACGGTAACTCTTGAACCGGTACTTTTCTTGACCGTTAATGATACTTCTGAATCTGGACGGTACCTGCTCCTTGCTGAATTCGACTACTTCTCCCGGAGATTCTTCGGTAGCGGCAAACAGACGCCCCATCATGACGCAAGAAGCTCCGCATGCCAGGGCTTTGACCATGTCGCCCAAATAATTTATCCCGCCGTCAGCGATTATTGGCACGCCATGTCCGGCCGCGACCTCGGCGGTATCGATGATAGCGGTCAGCTGAGGCACTCCCATTCCTGAGACTATCCGCGTCGTACAAATAGCTCCCGGCCCCATTCCGACTCTCAGTCCGTCGGCGCCGGCGTCAATTAGGGCTTTGGCGCCGTCAGCGGTCGCTATATTACCGGAAACGACATCGACGTTAAAGTTTTTCTTGATAAAACTGGTAGCTTCTATGACGTATTTAGAATAACCATGAGCGGAGTCGACGACGACGATATCGGCGCCGGCTTCGACGATAGCTTCGACTCTTTTTTCAAAGCCAGGCGAAGAACCAACGGCCGCGCCGACAAGCTGACCGGCCTTCTTAACTATATTTACTTCGGCCGCCTGCTCTTTGATTGTAAGATTGCGGTGGATTATGCCGATTCCTCCGAATCTGCCAAGGCTGATAGCCAACCGGCTTTCAGTGACGGTATCCATCGGCGCCGAGACGAAGGGTGCGGCTAGAGTTACGTTTTTACTTATCTTGGTTTTTAAATCGATATCTTCTCGAGAAAAACCGGCATAGCCCGGTTTCAATAAGACGTCGTCAAATGTTAGCGAAGGAGTGCTTATTAGCTGCATAAGTTATTTTAAATCGAAAATACTGCTTATGTCAAAGCTAGTAGCAGAAACTCTGGCGATTCGTGGCGCGCAAGAGCATGGCTAAAGCCTTACGGCACCAAAAGTCTGTCCTAAGTGAGCGGCCGCCTGATCGAGCATCGAATTAACTTCCGGGTCAGTCATTGTCCTACCAGTGCCAGAAATTATGCAGCGGAAAGTCATATTCTTATCTGTGCTGCCTTCAGCCTGATAAATATCCAGGGCTTCGAGTTTCAACTGGGCAGAATCCGGCAATTGCCCTGCTATTGCTTCATATAAACTGGCATGGACTTCGCCGTAAGCGACGCCGTCGGCTAGCTTAAGGCTGATATCCTGGGTCAGCTTGGGAAAGCGGGACAGAGGCAGGTAACTACTACTATCAGCGGACAGTTTGCCTATGACGCTCGTATCGACTTCGAAACCGGCGCAGTAAGCCGGCAACTTCAGCTTCGTCTGTACCTGATTGGCAAATTCCCCGATAATGCCCAGGAATTCGCCGGTAGACTTAACGCTAACGAGGGCTGATCTGGCGCGGTCATAAGGTCTCGTAACCATATATTTTGTTGTTTCTTCGCTGACAGCTTGATAGGTCAGCTCGGTTCCAGCTAGCTCCTCAAGGTAATTCTTGGCCTGGTAATAGGCATGCCCGGCTGGTTTGAGCTTATTGTCCTTAGCGATCACGAATGCCGTAAATTCAAACTCTTTAGGCAGATTGTCTTCGTCCATTTGATCGGTGCTATGAGTCTTCCCTAGCTCAAATAAGGCGAACTCCTCAAACCCGGCCCTGATATTCGGGTTTACTTTCTCTAGTAAGCTTGGCATCAGGCTCAGTCTGTAAAATTGTAGTTCCGGCCGCAAGGCATTGCTTACTTTAAAGGCGATTTTCTTATCCTGAGCAACTTTATCCATCAGCGCGCCGGGTATAAAACTATATGTTAGTATCTCATTCGCCCCCATGCCGCGCAGTTTGTGGCGGATTTGACTTTTCAGGTTTAGGAGTTCGTCTTTAACCGCCGGGCTTATTTCACGCTTTGGCAGTAAAAGCGGCATTTTGTCATAACCCGTCAAGCGCCCGACTTCCTCGACGACGTCTTCCCGAAGCTCTATGTCCGTTCGCCAGAAAGGCGGTTCGACACTCAGCTCGTCGGCCTTAGCGGCGACTTTGAATTCAACGTTCTTTAGAAGCTTAACGATATCTTCAGCTTTTAAATCGAGCCCTAGACGCTCGTTGATAAAGCTGACGGATAATTTTACCGGCGGGTAAAGCGATCCGCGCTCGTTTGCCGATTCGCTGACATGATTAAGATCTATGACGTGGGAAGATACTTTTCCTCCGGACAGTTTGATTATGTCGGCGGTAATCCTTGAAAGTACCGCTAAATTCTGGAGCGGACTTTGACCTTTATTGAAGCGGGTGAGAGCGTCGGTGAAAATTCCAAGCGACATGCCTGTCCGGCGGACCGAATACATGTCAAAGGTGGCGCATTCTATGGCGATGTTGGTCGTTGAGCTGTCAACTTCAGTTTCCTGGCCTCCCATGATGCCGCCGACGCCGATCAATGTCTTGTCGGTCGCTATCATTATGGCTTCAGGCCCTGGGCTGACTGTTTTTCCGTTTAAAAGAGTAATCTTCTCACTAGGCTTAGGATTACGTATAACGATCGTAGCCTCGCCATTACTTTTTTCTTTAAGCTTGTCGTAATCGTAAGCGTGTAGCGGCTGACCGGTCAGCAGCATATAATAATTTGTCAGATCGACGATGTTATTTATCGGCCTGATACCTAAGACGGATAGCCGGAGCTGCAGCCACAGCGGGCTCGGTGCTACCGTTACGTCCTTAAGCGTAATGGCAGTAAAGCGCGGAACTAATTGCGGCAGTTCGTTAACTACGGCCAGCGGCAGTTCTCTTGATTCAATGATTGGAAATGGCGGTAAAGGTTTATACCAGGCCGGGCTTTTAAACGCCTTTTGATTAATGCCTGCCAGTTCGCGGGCCACGCCCATGACCCCGAATAAATCGGGACGATGCGTAAACATCTTGTTTTCTATATCGATTATGACCTCGTCTTGAAGGTCGAATGTCGCCGCGAAGTCGTCTCCTACTTTTACCTCTTCATCAATTTCCAGTATTCCTTCGTGCGAATCGCTAATATCCAGTTCCTTAGGTGAAGCCAGCATGCCTTGGCTGACTTTACCCCTTATTTCGCGGGCTGCTAGAGTAAACGGATCTTTAGCAAAAGTCGCCGGGACGATCGACCCCGGAGGCAGCCAGGCGGCCAGCATGCCGCTATGGACGTTGGGCGCTCCGCAGACGACTTGGATATATCCATCAGAATCACGTTCTACTTTTTTTACGGCGCCGCCGTCATCAATCCGGCAAAGCGACAGCTTATCGGCCCCGGGGTGCTTGATTGCTTCAACGACTTTAACGATGACGATTCTTTTATACTTATCGCTCAGATAGACTACTTCCTCGACGGCTCCCAGTTGAGCGCCAATCTTATCGATTAAGGGGTCTAACTGGGCCTTGCTTAAGAAATCTGACCAGCCGTAGAGCTTTTCATAGAGTTTCAGTTGATTTAAGCTTACTTTCATTTGAACTGCCTCAAAAATTCAAGCTTGCCGGATTCAAAATGACGAATGTCTTCAATGCCGAATTTCATCATGACTAGTCTTTCTATCCCGAATCCCCAGGCGAAACCGGTGTACTTATTGACGTCAATATCGGCTTGCCTTAGGACGTGCGGATGAATCATGCCGCAGCCGAGCAACTCGATCCATCCGGTGAAGGAGCATATCTGACAGCCTTCCTTGCCGCAGAAGGGACAGCTTAAGGCGAACTCAAAAGACGGCTCGGTGAAGGGAAAATAATAAGGTTGGGTGCGAATTTCTAAATCCTGGCCATAATACTCGTCAAGAAAGCTCTTTAAAGTAGCGATAAGGTTGCCGGCGTTTACGCCTTCATCGACATATACGCCCTCCAGCTGGTAGAAGGTATGCTCGTGCCGGGTATCGAGGTCTTCGTTTCTAAATACCCTGCCCGGAATTACTACCGCTATCGGCTTGCCTTCAGCAAGATTTACCTTCAGGGAAGATAAGACGCGGTGCTGCATCGATGATGTATGCGCCGGAGCGATGAACGAATTGTCGTCGCCGTCTGCCTGCTCAGTTAAAAAGGTATCGTAATCGTCGCGCGCCGGATGTCCTTCGGGGAAGTTTAAACTCGAGAACATATGGAACTCGTCGTCTATCTCGCGCGATTCGATTGCATTAAATCCCATCCGGTAGAAAATATCCAGCACTTTATCCAGTTCGGACATCAGCGGATGAACGCTGCCATTTTGATAAGCCAGCAATCGGGGTCGTTCGGCTAAGGGCGCGTTGACGTCAAAAGGCGCGCTTAAATCAATCGGCTGTTTCTGTTCTGTGTTTACTTCCTGCCGGGTCAGGATATTTAAAATCTCCAGTCGCAAATCATTGACTTGTTTGCCGAAGTTTCCCCGCTGGTCGTCAGGCAGCGACTTTAGCTGGTCGTAAAGCGACCTGAATTCCTGACTTTTAAGCACCTTCCGGTCCCCGTCTAATGCCCGCTGGCGTAAATTATCAGCTAATTGCTTGTCTATCATTATATATAGTCATTGTACCAGAGGTGTTAGAATAAGATTAAGAATTAAGACAGTAAATTTGAGAGGTAGGCGTGCCGAATTTCTCTTTCGATATAGTTAGCGAGTACGACAAGGCGGAGATGAACAACGTCCTCGATCAAACCCGGCGCGAAATTGCTACCCGCTACGACTTTAAAGCGACTCCGGCAGCCATAGATTGGCTCGACGCCGACAAGAAAGGTTTTAAAATTACCGGCAACGGTGAATGGCAGATAGACGCGATTATCGACATAGTCCGGAAGAAATTGGCGGCCAGAAATCTCAGCCAAAAAGTTCTTGATGAAAGTCAGCCGATTAGCGAAAGTAACTTAAAAGCAGTTAAGGAAATTCCTTTTGTCGCCGGGCTGGATCAGCAGAAAGCCAAGGACATAACTAATATAATCAGACAGTCGAAGCTTAAAGTTAAGGTTCTGATCCAGGGCGAAACCGTGCGCGTCAGCGGCAGTAGTAAAGACGACTTGCAGCAAGCTATGAACTTAGTAAGAAACGCCGAGCTGGATTTTCCAATCAGCTTTATTAATTACAGATAATTCTGCGTCTCCGACTATATCAATACTGTTGAAAGTTTTGATAGTATACTGAAAAGCATATGCCCGATGACTTACTAGAGCGCGCAAAAGCTGTTTTAGAGATAAACGATCGGGGAAACTATACCCAGCCGGCCGAGGACTTATACCCGCATCAGTGGTTGTGGGACAGTTGCTTCATAGCCATCGGCCTACGCCACCTTGATATCGATAGGGCCCAGCTAGAACTAAAATCCTTACTCCTCGGCCAGTGGCATAACGGCATGATGCCAGATATTATCTTCCGACCGGAGATAAAGTATCGTACCGACCGAGACCAGTGGCGCAGCTGGCTAAATCCGTTTGCTCCGGACGGGGTCAGCACCAGCGGTATCACCCAGCCGCCGATGTTAGCCGAGGCCGTCTATCAGGTAGGTATGAAACTAGGTAAGCCCGAAAGGCGTTTGTGGTATAAGTTGATGCTTCCGTCCATTATTGCTTTTCACGAATGGTTATATCATGAGCGCGATCCTCACCAGGAAGGCTTAACTCTTCAGATTCATCCCTGGGAAACCGGCCTGGATAATACCCCTCCGTGGATGGCCGAACTACACGAACACTTAATGCCTTTATGGATACGGTGGATGGAGAAGCTGAAGCTCGATAAAGTCGTTAATAGGTTCAGAAACGATACGCGCGTTATACCGGTCGAACAAAGATCGACTATGAGCGAATCGCTGGCCATGTACGACACCCAGTTAAGATTAAGACGAAAATCATATGACATAAATAAAATACTGACACATTCCTTATTCGCGATCGAGGACCTGACCTTCAACTGCATTCTTATCCGCGCAAACAGCCGTTTAGAGCAGATAGCCAAGACGGTTCAGGCGCCTCTGCCTAATGACCTTCAAGATAGAATGCAGCTGTCTAAAAAAACACTGGAAGAGCTATGGGATCCATATTCAGGGCAATATTACTCCCGCGACTTCGTTACCCATCGGCTGCTTAAGACTCCTTCAATAGCGACTTTGATGCCTCTTTATGCCGGCAGCGTTACCGATGAACGAGCCTCCCAGCTGGTCAAGCTTCTCGAAAACGAACACATATTCGGTACCGCTTACCCCGTGCCGAGTGTGCCGCCTAGTTCGTTTATGTTTGACAGGCATAGATACTGGCAAGGACCGTCATGGATTAACACGAACTGGCTCGTCATCCAGGGGTTAAAAACATACGGCTTTAAAGACCACGCTGCAGCCTTAAGCGAGAGTACTATCGAGATGGTTGATAAGTCAGGCTTCTATGAATACTTCGATCCTCTCAACGGCAAGCCGCTTGGAGCGCCTAATTTCTCATGGACAGCTTCACTGATTATTGACTTGATGAAGTCCAAATTCTAACCGGTTCAGTCTTCGTCGGGAGTCGGCTTATCGAGCACCAGCGGGTCTACAGCCGCTGCCGATCCGGCGATTTTAACGACGTCCTTATCTACTTTCTTCAGCTCCTTATGGGCCGTATTAAAATGGCCGACCGTCGTGCCGAGAGAATTACCCAGTTTCTGCATGAATGTTTCGAAGTTGTCCAAGTGTCGGCCTAGATCGCCGACGCGTTCCTGAATTTCTTTTGCTTGCTCCTCTATCTGCAAGCTGCGAAGTCCCTGGAGGACAGTCTGGAGGTAAGCCATAAGCGTCGTCGGGCTGACAATAATGACGTGCTTGTCCCTAAAGGCATACTCAATCAGATCCCGGGCGGTAGTATTAGTCAGTCCGACTTTGTTTGCCAGCAAATCGTAATATATGGCTTCGCTTGGAATAAACATAAAGGCATAATCGAGGGTGTTCTCTTGCGGTCGGATATATTTGGCGGTCTCGTCTATCCTTTTCTTCAGGTCTTCTTTAAATGCCTTGGCTAGGACAAGACGCCTGAGCTTATCGGTCTCTTCGGATAAGAGGTTATAGTTTTCAAGGCTGAATTTGGAATCGATAGGCAGAATCCGTTTTTTATCAAGATTTATAACCGCGTCAACTATATCGCCGTTTTTAAAACGATATTGAAGGCTGAATTGGCCTGGTGGAAGAACGTTCTCTAAGACACTGGCTAAATAATATTCGCCTAGTACGCCGCGCTGCTTCGGGTTACTTAAGACTTTCTGCAAAACTTTGAGTTCGTCAGTGATACCCATTACCTGGCGGTTAGACTCTTTAAGCTCCGTCAAGTTTCTCGTCACTTCGCTGATAATCTTGCTGCTCTCAGCAAACTGGTTGGCCATTTGCCGATTGCTAGTTATTAGCTGGTCGTTAAGCTGCTTGGTCATTCCGTCTTTAAGTTCAGAAATGCTTTTCGTAAGTTCGCTGATGTCAGCCTTCAACATCAAGCTTGTCTGACTTTGATCGGGCGTCGGACGGGCCCTTCTGAAAAGGATCATCGAGAGTATAGCTAATCCAATAAGCAACAAGACGATAATAGCTACTAAAATGATTACCATAACTACTATTCTATCAGCTAGCTTTGGATCGTAACGGTAGCGCCGATCTGCACCCAGTCATAAATCCATTTGGCCGAAGCCAGCGGCAGTTCGACGCAGCCATTAGAGGCTTGGGTAGTGGACGGATCGATATTACCGAAAGCACTAGCTGGGCGCCAAGTAGCGTCATGAAGTCCATAAGCACCATACTGGTTATCGAGAAACGGCATCCAGTAGCTGACAGGGTCGTGCCAGGTGCCGAGCGAGCTTGAACCGGTTAAGGTTAGATCGGTGGCTTTGCCGTAAATCTGATACGAACCTGGCGGGGTCGTCGTATCAGCGTACTGGGTATCGCCGGTGACAACCGGGGTGTCAAAGACCTGCTGTGGGCCTGCGCAGGCCCACAAATGTCGGCGCGATACACTGACTAGAAGCAATTGATTCAAGGTATTGTTTTGGCAGTAATTTACCGGTGCCGGTGGGGCAGCCACAGGTTTAGTGGCGGCCGGTTTTGTTTTTAACGGAGCGAAAGAAGCAGCGGAGGACGATTTTGGACTGTTAGTGGTTTTAGATGAATTTTGTTGGAAGAAGAAATAGCCGGCGGGGACAGCAATTATTAACAGCAGGACGATAAGCTTGCGCAGGCCAGTAATGACAGATTTGTTGGCTTGAACCGTATTACTTTGGCGCCGCGGAGTGGAACGATAATACGAATAGCTGTAGCTCGATGCCATGCTAGAAGCAGATTTGGTCTGAGTGCTCGGTGATGCCATATTTTATAACTGTCGTTCTCCTGAAATTACAAATAACGTGACCTTAAATAAGCTGAATAATATGTTTTGTTTTTATTTTTTTGGTATATCCACATTATATCACTTCGCTTATAGCAGGAAAGAGACCCGAAAAAAAGACCCGGGCGATATTCCCGGGTCATTTGGAAGCCTCACACTTCCTGTTTCAGAATATGCCTAAGCATGGCCGTTTTCAATGTGATTTTTGTTACAAGGGATATAAATTTCCCGTATGTTTATAGGCTGATTATTAATAATACAGTTGTAAGGTATAGCAAATAAATAATTAATGTTCCTTGACAGGCTGTAAATTATGGGCAAGTATATATAAATTAATGGTCTGGAAGTTTAAGCATTTCATTAAACACGGTTAAATTGAAAGCGAGATATGGAAATCTTTAATAGGCCTCTGCAAACTCTTGAGCGACCGGGTACTGCCCGAGATACGGGCGCATCACCTTTCGACCAATCCTCTGGCTTAGAGTACGCCGTTCAGGCGGATGATTCGGGCCAGCTTCGGCTTTTTAATCCGGATAGCATTTCCGGCGATTCATTTACGGATAGAGAGCCTGACACAAACCTCCCAGTTGTCGGTTCAGAGGATGAAATAGAACATAACCAGCTGATAGACGACTTCATCGATGCCAGGAACCTTTACGCTTACCGCGCGGCAGGCAGGATTTGCGAAACAATTTATGCCGGCCGAAATAAACAATTCAAAAAAGATCGGCTAGTTAGGTCCCAGATGGAGTATCAAATGGCCCGCCATTATCTCATCAGGCACGAAGTAAGAATGGCTGAAAATAGAGGTGAAATCGAAAATGATACTGATCTCGAGACAATCGAAAGACATTGGGCCTTGGCCTGCGACAGGACTTTTACTCAAGCGGTCCGAAAAGAGCTGCTTGCCCACACCAGGGATTACGACTACGAGAAAGATAAGAATAACAGACCGGTTTACGATCAACTTGACGGTGTTGTCTCGATAGTCGAAAAAGATCCTGGCGGCATAATGAGGCGTACCGCTACTCGATTCCATCGCTGGTGGGGAGAACAGAATGAAACTAAGGCAGGTAGACTGCGAAAGACGGCTTTGATGATAGGTCTTGGTGCGGCAGCTACGGGCAGCACTATTGTGCTGGCGCCGCTAACCGGAGCCGTCATTGGAATAGCCGGCACGACCGCGGCCGCCAACGCGGCAGTACGCGTGTCTTTCAGCTCAGCCTACTACTACCTAGACGGGACGCAGCGCAAACGTTATGTCTATGATCAACTAACCGCTGCTCTCGAGCAGGCCGAGGGCCATGACAGCGATGGCACCTATAGTAGAAACAGTATCGACATGACAGAGATACTTCTCAGGTTCGTCGAAACTGAGTCAAAGCAGAATAAGCGCCGTCTCAAGATTGCAGCCGGCACAATAATAGCCGGCACGGCTTTAGGCGAAGTCGTTCATCTGTTCGGAGTTAATATCTTAAGTTCCGGCAATTCCAAGGTTACTGAAGCTTCAACCACCCATACACTGACGCACCCAAACTACACTCCGCCTAAACCTCCGAAAATTCTTCATAAAATAAGCCACCCGCATAAAGCCCTCAGGACTCACTTTACAGGCGAAAAAGATAAGCTCGCCGATAAGAGAACTGAAACTAGACGTCTCAAGCTACTCAGACACAACCGCGACGAAGCTTCGATAGTAGTCAATCCGCGCAAGCTGGCGCATGAGTACGTCGCTCAGGTATTTTCTAAGGCCCAAGGCGCTAGAAAAGGATTTTTAGAAATGCTAAGTGACGCTGAGAAACCGATCCATAACGGCTGGCTGAAAGAAGTTCATCCTTACGTTAATCGTCCCGGCTTATTTTGGTATACCGTTACCGACAAAGGCTCCGAAATTATTAGAGACGTGAAGGCTGGCAGTACCAGAACAATCGATATTTTAAAGATCTTAGCCCGTACGGGTAAGCTTAAACTTAATCTTAATTGACGCTTTCTTCTGATTGCTTCATTAAGGCCGATTGTATTCTACTGACAATTAACGTGCTGGCTTTCGCGGAAATTGAATGACGAGCCCGAACCTTTAGCGTGGTCAGATGAGGCAGGTCTTCTCCGTATATTTGCTTGGGCTTACCTTTTATGACTAGCATGTCGCGCGTTCCATAAATAACGTCAACCGGCATCGACAGGCGTTTAATATCACTGGCGGCTTCCTGGTTAAGGACGGTATTTCTTAGACTTTTGATAAAAGGCTGCCAGGTTTCAGGCGTGACTTCGAAACCGACAATCTTCCGGGCGATCTTTTCGGTCCGCTTCATTTGAGATGGAATAAAGGCCGGTTCAAAAGCCAGAACCTGCTTATACAGCTTGGCGTAGATAGCTAGCCTAAGCCTGTAAATTCTTTTATCCGGCAATCCGTCGTAGAGCGGCATTTCGTATAACACCAAATGGTCAACAAGGTCGGGTCTTTCTCTCGCCACCTTGACGGCGATTAGGCAGCCCATCGAGTGTCCGACGAGAATAACAGGTTTCTTAGAACCGAGTTTTTCTATTGCGGCAATCACGCTAGCGGTGTGATCTTTCGTTGAATAATCGGACCACTGCGGCTTAGGCGAACCGCCGAAACCTAATAGATCGAAAGCGACTATCCTCACCGGTAACCGCTGAAGTCCTTCGACGACATGCGACCAAACGCTGCCGGTCCGGCCAATACCGTGAAGCAGCACTACGGCGTCGTCATCTGCGCCTAAGTCAATGCTTTTATGCAACCGGGGCGGAAAGTGGAACCACTTGTACAAATAAAATGAAGGAGACGTAACCATCTAGACATTATAGCTTCCTTCATGCCGCCTAGGTTTGCCAGCGTTTATGCTTAAAGATATAATCTTAAGTGTAAATGTTTTATTACTCCTTTTTGACGCACGGCGGAGGGCTGGCATATTCTGTCGTCTTTTTGGAAGTAATTTTTCTGGTTGCCGCTTCGGCCGTCTGCTCCGGTCTCAACATAGCCATAATGTCGCTCGACTTAGGCGACTTAAAACGGAAGGCCAAATTAGGCGATAAGCAGGCAAAAAAAGTTTTGCCCCTCCGTAAGCGCCCGCATTTAACTCTGGCAAGCATCCTTTTATCTAACGTCGCAGCTGTCTCCGCTACTACGCTAGTGCTTGACCGGATCTTTACCGGATGGCTTTCGGGCATCTTAGCCACGCTATTAATAGTCATCTTCGGCGAAGTATTCCCTCAGGCATTGTTTTCTAAAAAACCGCTGTTCTTCTCAGGCTTATTTTCTCCGCTCCTTCGTTTCATGATTATTATCACGTATTTAATCAGCCGGCCACTGGAAATACTGCTTAATCGGCTGTTTCCTCACGAGCAGGCACAGCTGCAAAGCCGCCACGAGCTAGGTCTATTGATGGCCGAGCATCAACTCGCCAATAATTCCGAACTCGATGATAACGAAATTGAAATTATGCGCGGCGCCTTAAGTCTTAGCGAAAAGAGGGCCAGGGATATCATGACAGATATCAGGCATACTTATTGGCTTACGCCTAGCTCACCGCTAGACGAGGGTAAGATAGATGAGATCAAAAGCATGGGTTTCAGCCGGATTCCGGTTTTTAATAAACAGCTGACTAAGTGTTACGGCGTCCTTCTAATGAAGGACCTCGTCGACGTCGACTTTAACCAGTTCAATTACGTCGTCGAGGATATGGACCTTTACCCTGCTCATATTGTCGGCAGCATGACGGCACTTGATACAATGTTCCGAAAATTCATCAGCGCCGGCAGCCACCTGATACCGATTGAAAAAGACGATAAGATCGTCGGCATCGTCACTATTGAAGATCTAATCGAAGAAATTGTCGGCCAGGAAATAGAAGACGAGACAGACCGGCTTCGCAGGTCAAATCAACCGGCTTAAATTATCCGGTGATGAATGATAGTCAGAACTTTTTGATACTGATGCAGATACATCCAAATATCAATAAATATGAGGAGCGGCAGTATAATCAGGTTCTCGGCCCAGTGTCCGGTACGGATACGAAGCTTTTTTATGGGCGGGAATCCAAACTTAACCGGTACCGGTAAAAGCCAAGGTACTCCTTCCTTGGTAAAGCTGTCCATTACCAGATGCGATGTCATGCCTATCATAAACGACCACCAGACATAGCCAATATTTACGTTATGCATTACCGGCTGAAGAAATACTAAGAAAAGTTTTGCTAAAAAGCCGAACAGAGCTAGGCCGATAATAGAGTGGGTCAGGAAGCGGTGGCCGCCAAGTAAGCGATCAAATATTTTGCCGAAGTACTTGCCGATTGGTAAATTGCGCCAGAACGGTGCCGTCGGTTGGTCGATGTCAGGGAATATTCCCCCTATCAGATTCGCGAAAACGGCAACGATAGCTGTGGCTAAGGTGTAGGTCCGGAGCGGCTGCAAAAGAACTACGGCGCCCAGGGCGGTTGCGGCCGCTAAATCGTGAGTTCTTCCTGTCATATCGCTTAAGTTTAGCAGAACTGACTTTGAAGATTAAATAAAGTACTTGAGCTTAAAGGAATATTGTTTTATGATATAAGTTATCACATGGGGAGTGTCGATAATGAGTTTCATTTAAAGTCTTCCCGCCATTTTATAAAAAGATTAATAACAAACAGGATTTACTCAAGTTGATTTATGGTGTCCAGTCCAATTAACACAGTTGCTAAACAGACGACTAACGTCGTCCAGCAGGTAGCGCATAACGTATTTAATATACATTCAATTATAGTGCTGCTGCTCTGCCTGATCGTAGCCTTGATCGCCGGGCGCTTCGTAGCATTTCTGCTGCGTAAAGTAGTCAATCTTATCAGCCAGCACGCCGATAAGATAGAGGACCTTAAAACCGTTAATCGGTTACGGAGGTATGAAACCATATTAGTACTGAGCGTAGCCGTAATCAGGACGGCGCTGATTATCTTCGCTATTTATTTCTGGTGGATTTTCGTCCACCCTAACGGACACCCGACAGCTATAATTGGCGCCAGCGCCGTAGCCGTAGTCTTAATAAGCGGTACTTTCAGTCCGGTTCTACGCGACGTAGCGACAGGTTATTTCATGATGGCAGAACACTGGTACGGCGTCGGCGACCATATCCGCGTCGAGCCGTTTGCCGATCTCCAGGGCGTCGTCGAAAGGGTTACGCTACGATCCACAAGGATCCGCGGGCTTAACGGCGAGATAATATGGTTAAGCAACCAAAGCATCCAAGGGGTACGGATATCCCCTAAGGGTACGAATATAATAGCCCTGGAACTTTTCGTAACGGATTATTCTTTAGGTCAGCAACTTGTCGAAGAGACCAACAGACGCTTGCCGATCGGTCCGCTGCTGCTTGTCAACCCGCTACAGATCGTTTCCAGCGAAAAGGTCGGCGATCAGTTATGGCAAATAACAGCTGTCGGCGAAACTGCGCCAGGAAGAGAATGGCTGATAGAAAAGTCGGCGGTCGAGCTTATCAAATGGCTTGACGAGCAGAATCAAGATCAAGTCATAGCCCACGGCCCGCTTGCCCGTTTTGCCGATTCAGACGCCGAGCGGAAATTTGGTCGGATGATACTTAATGCCCACAAAAAACCAATAAAGCGGAAACGAACCCGAAATAATGGTGGGGCTAATAGAACAAAGGCTAAGTAGTTTTTTTAACGGACTACTTATCCTTATAGTAATTTTTCAGCCATTGCGCTCGTAAATTATTAAAACTGCCATTTTCGATGCTTAGGCGGATATCGTCGACAAGTTTTATAATGAAATATTCATTATGGATTGACATTAAGGTATAGCCTAAGAGTTCCTTGGCATGAAGTAAGTGATGTAAGTAGGCCCTCGTGTAATTTTGGCATGTATAACAAGCACATTCTTCTATTAAAGGACGAAAGTCATCACGAAAACGGCTGGCGACAATATTTTGCCTGCCGAAGTAGGTGTATGCCGAACCGTTACGTCCAACGCGTGTCGGCGAGACGCAGTCGAATGTATCGATACCGTTATCGATAGCCTCAAAAATATCATCCGGTTCGCTTATACCTAATAAGTGCTTAGGCTTTTCTTCTGGAAGTTCGTCGGTTACCCACCTGACTATCTGACCTAGCCGCTTCTTTTCAATCGCGCCGCCGATGCCGAATCCTTCAACTGGCAGTCCGGCCATGAATTTGCTTGTCATTCTTCTGAGATCTTCGTACTGAGCGCCTTGAATGACTCCGAACAGAGCCTGATAGGGGCGAGTTGGGTTAGCCAGGCGCAGCCGGTTAAACTCTTCTATACTGCGTAGCGCCCAATCGTGCGTTCGTTTCAGGGATTCGATTTGATAGTCATAGGGGTCGGCTAGCGAAGTTAGTTCGTCAAAAGCGAAAATGATGTCAGCGCCGATAGCGTGCTGTATCTGCATCGATAATTCAGCGGTAAAGCGATGTCTGCTGCCATTTAAATGAGAGAAAAAGGTGACGCCGTCTTCGTCAACGAAGGCCTTCCTTTCGGTTTTGGTTTTTTTAGTGATCTCTGTTGATTCGCCGCCGACCATGTCGATTACTTTCTTATAGCCGCTCCCGAGCGATAGTACCTGAAAGCCGCCTGAATCGGTAAACGTCGGCCCGGGCCAATTCATGAATTTAGACAGACCGCCGGCTTTCTCAATCAGCTTATGGCCTGGTTGGAGGTAGAGATGGTAAGCGTTAGCTAAAACAGCTTGGGCGTTGACGGAGCTCACCTGTTCCGGCGTCATGGCTTTTACACTAGCCTTAGTGCCTACGACAATGAACGCCGGCGTTTTAATTTCTCCGTGAGGAGTCCTTATTATTCCAGTGCGAGCTAGGCTCGGCCTAGCAAGCCGACTTTTGACACTGAACTGGAATGAAGTCATGACTTAGGCTTTATTCTTTTGTCGCTTTCTCAAATTAGGGTCAAGTTCTTTTTTCCTCAGACGAAGATTTTTAGGCGTAACCTCCAGCAGTTCGTCATTCTCAATGAAATCGAGGCACTGTTCGAGGCTGAGAATGGTTGGCGGTGTCAGCTGGACGACGCCGTCAGAAGAGCTGGAACGCATATTTGTCAGATGCTTGGCTTTACAAACGTTGATTTCCATATCTTCTTGTCGATTGTTAAGTCCGACAATTTGGCCGGCATAGACGTTTTCGGCCGGAGAGACGAAGATAGTTCCGCGGGCTTCCGCTGTCTGCAGCGAATACGGGGTTGTCACGCCAGTCTCATATGCTATCAGGACACCGTTACGAATCTGATTTAGCGATGGGCCTACCGGCTGAAAATCAAGCAGCAAGCTGTTCATGACAATTGTGCCTTTAGTCGCCGTCAGAAGGTTGTTTCTCATACCAATTAATGTCCGCGTCGGCATCTCATAAACCAATTTAGTTATTCCTTTGGGACTTGCGAACTGTTCTTTGAGTACGCCTCTTCGCTGACCTAACTCCATTTGTACTACGCCAACGTGTTCGGCCGGAACTTCAATTATAACTTCTTCGATCGGCTCAACGATCTGACCTTTCTCCTCGTGGGTCACAACTACTGGCCGCCCGACTTCGAATTCGTAGCCTTCGCGCCTCATTGATTCAATCAGCACGCCAAGATGCAGTTCTCCGCGCCCGGACACTGTGAAACCTATGCCGTCGTCTTTAACCTTCAAGCCGACATTGGTTTCCATCTCCCGCGACAGCCTTTCAGCCAGCTGTCTGGAAGTGTTAAACTCTCCTTCTTTACCTTTGAACGGACTGGTGTTTGGTCCTAAGTAGATACTGAGAGTCGGGGCTTCTACTTCAATTGTCGGCAATGCTTCTGGATTATCCTGGTCTGTCAGCGTTTCGCCTATCTGGACGTCAGGTACGCCAGTTATTTGGACGACGTCGCCGGCGATTGCTTCGTCCACCTCAAACCGGGCCAGTCCGTGGCTCATGAAAACTTTATCGGTTTTAGATTTTGTTACGCTGCCGTCTTTACGACAAACCGCTAGGGGATCGCCGCCGCGGATTCTTCCCCGGCTAATCCGGCCGATGGCGTATTTTCCTTTATAACTATCATAGGCCAGCGAGGTGACTAACATTTGAAAAGGCTTATCGAGCTCAACTTTAGGCGCCGGAACTTCCTCTATTATGGCCTTAAATATCGGCTCCAGATTTCCTGGCGCAGTCGGGTCAGCAGGAACTTCCTCCCAGGCTTTGCCGTCACGGCCGATAGCGTAATAGATCGGATAATGAAGCTGATCTTCGTGTACTGCCAGTTCCAAGAACAGATCGGCTAACTCGTCCTCAACTTCAGAGATTCGCGAAGCGTCCTTGTCGATTTTGTTAATTACAACGATAGGTTTCAGATTTGAGGCTAAAGCCTTACTTAAGACGAATTTGGTCTGTGGCATCGGCCCTTCTTGGGCGTCAACAATAAGCAGGCAGCCGTCAGCCATATTGAGAGTTCTTTCCACTTCGCCGGAGAAGTCGGCATGGCCGGGAGTATCGATGATATTGATCCGGTAGTCTCCGTGCTGAACTGCGGTTGTCTTAGCCGTTATCGTTATGCCGCGTTCTTTTTCTTGATCGCCGCTATCCATTATCAGATCCTGGCTCATTTCCTGTTGGTTATCACGGAAGGTTTTCGATTGCTTTAACAATCCGTCGACTAAAGTAGTTTTGCCATGGTCGACATGGGCGATAATAGCGACGTTTCTGATCTTTGCCGGGTCCTGATTGTCATTCATAGAAATTTAACAGCCTGTTCATTTCTTCATCAGGCCGAGACGGTCTTTCTTATTATATTTATTAAGCATACATTAGCATTATTATTTACTTGCGTCAAATGATATAATTATGTTCTAGTATTTGTTTTAGGCTTTACGAAGCTAGTTTACTGATTAACTAAGATGAGGATTGGTTTTATTACGTGCGCACCGCTGAAGCAGTAGACAGATATTATAACCGTGACCAAGGTCTTCAATTATACGACTACCAGGCCCGCGGTAGTAGCATTGGCAATATCATCACCCGTAATCTGACTTGCCCGCTTAAGCATAATGAAGATTTAGATAGGGACCAGATCGCCGAAGCCATGTTGGAAGCGAGCCAAAATCTTCAACTGATTAGCTACGGCGGCAGCTATTTCGAAATCAGCATCCTAAACGGTGGATTACCTAACGATAACATAGACCTGCATGTCTCGACTTACAGCTCTTCACTCAGTACTAACCCAGGGAATGTTTATGAATTCGCCGCCCGGGCAGTCAGATACCCTAATCGCAAGCAGTTATACGTCGCTTCGTTCGCCATGGGCAGCACTTCTCCTTTGCTCAAAGAAGACGCCGCTTTCGCTGGTATATCCGGACGATTTACTAGCGGTCTGCCTCATCAGGCGAAACCATTGACTTCCATCCACAACTTGCATATGGCCCTACTAAACCAAGGTTGGGCGGCGACAAAGATCATGGGTACCGATTCCGCCGGTGGCCACGTTGCGCGGGCGCTCGGGGTAGCTATGGAACCGGGTCAACTTGAAGCGGCTTTCTTTAGCGAGCCGTCGGGATTTAAGGATATGTCGGCTGGAAAATTAGCTTTACGTATGTTGGTTAAAGAAGGCCAGATTAACGCTAGAAGGAATAACAAGCTGTCGCCTGATCCCGAGAAAATGACTAAAGAAAAAATCTCTTTAGCTAAGGACGCCCTGGCGGCTTACGCGTCGTCAGACAGGCGTCTAGAGCTTGCGGCTAATAAAGTAAAGACGAAAGATACAATTTCGGGCATGTTAACTAGCTTAGCCGCATTAAAGCGCGGTCCTATAAAGGGAGCCGATCCTAACGTCGCCGAAACCAGCGCTCTACTGTATCGTCAACCTCAAGCTAAAATTACTTTCGGCCTGGCCGAGCACGATCCTTTATACGTTAACTCCAAAAACTGCCACGATGCCGCAGTTAAGTTCCTAAGTAAGGTCGCTCTTCAAGATGAACCACTTAGAGTATTAGTCATACCCGGAATGACGCATGCTTACAATACGTTCTTCCCTAGCCTTTATCATGCTATTACCCGCGAGTTACTTTATACGGAAACAAATATATCTTCTTGAGTACCCTAGCCCCAGGTTCTTCCGCCATCTAATCCGCTTAAAATAACGGCTGACGCGTAATGATAACAATATATTACTTAAGAATAATTTTTTAGTCCTTTGGCTTAAGCGAGCAATATGTTGAAGAGACGATTATACTTGAGTCCATGGATAATAGACCTTTAGCAGAGAAGCTTAGACCGAGCACGATAGACGAAGTCATCGGCCAGAGCCACTTATTAGGAGAAGGTAAAATTATCCGAGAGATAATCGAGCATAAGCAACCGACCAGCCTTATCCTTTGGGGTCCGCCCGGAAGCGGCAAGACGACGCTAGCCAGGATTATCGCCACTCAGACAGAATCGGAGTTCATTGAATTATCGGCAGTAACATCCGGCAAAGCTGATGTCATGAAAGTAATAACCAGGGCCGAACAAAACCGCCGTCTAGGCATGAGGACGGTATTATTCGTCGATGAGATTCACCGGTTCAATAAAGCCCAGCAGGATGCGTTCCTGCCTCACGTCGAGGACGGTACGATTATATTAATCGGAGCTACTACTGAAAATCCAAGCTTCGAGGTAATTAGACCATTAATTAGCCGCTCCCGGGTGTTAGTCCTCGAGCCGCTTGATGAGCCTTCGATGCTGAGAATTATCGATAGGGCTGCCGAATCTATAAAACTTACAAAAAAGATTTTTCCGGTGGCCAGCCGACGGTTACTGGCGAAGATTTCCGGGGGCGACGCCAGGATCGCCTTAAGCAACTTGGAGCTGGCAGTCAATCTTTCTAACAATCAGGTAATATCCGAAGAGACAATCGAAACGGCAGCTCAAAAAAGAATACCGGCTTATGATAAGAAAGCCGACAACCACTACGATACAGTCAGCGCTTTTATCAAATCGATGAGAGGATCAGACGCCGACGCGGCCATATATTACCTGGCCCGGATGTTAGATGGAGGAGAAGATCCGAAATTCATCTGTCGCCGCATGGTAGTCTTCGCTTCTGAGGATATCGGCCTGGCGGCACCTGCGGCATTGAACCTGGCTGTATCGACTTTCTTAGCGGTCGAAAGAATCGGTTTGCCAGAAGCTAACTACAATCTATTTCACTGCGCTACTGTCCTCGCTAAAGCTCCTAAGTCGAGAGAAATTACTAACGCCATGGAAAAGGCTTTTCGCGCAGCAAATGAAACACAAAGTTTGAGCGTGCCTTTGCATCTTAGAAATGCGCCAACGAAACTTATGAAGGATCTGGGTTACGGCCAAGGAACCAAGTGGGATGCCGGTTTCAAGCATCCTAAAGGTTTCATGCCACCGGAAATAGAAGATATTAGTTTCTTTTAAGCTGAATGATCTCTTCCCATGGCAGTTCTGGTTTTCCGAAATGACCGTATGCCGACGTTTTAGCGAAAATTGGACGTCGCAGATTTAGCTTTTCAATAATACCTGTGACAGAAGTGTCGATAAGCTTATACTTGAAGGATTCCAATTCTTTAATAGGTACCGTCTCGGTACCGAAAGTTTCAATTGTCTGCATCAGTGGTCGAGGCTGACCGATGACGTACGCCAAGCCGACTTCGCATCGCTTCGCTAGTCCTGAAGCGACAATATTCTTGGCGATGAAACGGGCTGCGTATGCTCCTGAACGGTCGACTTTTGACGGATCCTTGCCGCTGAAAGCTCCGCCGCCGACGCGGGCGTAGCCTCCATATGTATCGACAACAATTTTCCGGCCAGTAAGTCCGGCGTCACTTTGAGGACCTGGTATATGCCACAGGCCGGTTCCATTAATTATAATATTTTCCGGGCTGGGAAGACTAAGCTTAAATGCTTTTAGAACTGGCGAGACGATTTTCTCAAGGGCTTCATCTCTTACTACTTCTGCGGTTGTATTTTCACTGTGGGCTAGCGCTAGCACTACCTTCTCCACTGCTGCTGGTTTTCCATCCTGATACGAAATAGTAACCTGAGCTTTGCCGTCGGGACGTAGCCAAAGCAGCTCTCTCTGTTTTCTCATATCGTCAATCCGCTTAGTTAGCGCGTGGGCTAGCGTTATCGGTAGGGGCATCAACTCCGGCGTTTCATCGACGGCATAGCCGAACATCATCCCCTGATCCCCTGCCCCTCCGTTGTCTACTCCTAACGCAATTTCTTGTGATTGATGATGAATATCGTTACTGAATTCGGATTCGTCGGAGAATCCCCATGATGGCTCGTAATAACCTAAAGCGATTATTTTTTCTTTGACTATATGTTCGAAGTCTACTTCGGCAGATGATTTTACTTCTCCGAACAACGCGACCTTGTTTGCGCCGACTACAGTTTCAACTCCCGCCCGGCTGTTCGGGTCCTGCGCCAGTAAAGCGTCTAAGATAGCGTCACTTATAGCGTCACAAATTTTATCTGGATGACCTTCACAGACCGATTCACTAGTAAATAAATTAAACATGTTTTTCTCCGTTATTAGTTGATTATGAGATTAATTTAGGAAAGCTGCGGCATAAAAATATCCTTTCCTGCTATTTCGGAAAGGATACTTCTGAGAAGTAATATCTTTCCCGGATAGCGGGCTAGATGGAGCACCTTCATCCTTATGATCGGAACAGGTTGCTGACGGGTCGTTGAGCTAGTTCTCTACCCGTACTCTTTATATTTAAGATATTAATTATCATATTGTAGCATTAGGTTTTGAATCTTTCATTCATAAAGACAGTCAGTAATTCTCTAAGGAGAAGGTTAGCTTGTTAATTTGCTTGGTAGTCGGTTCGGTTGTATAATATTGTGATGAATTCTTTTTATAAACAAAATCGTCAAAAAGGATTTGAGCCTAGCGAATCTTTAGCAGCGATTTCCTCCCACACTTTAGATATTTCAGTTACCACAAATGAAGAATTAACTATAGAATCAAGAAAAGTACAAGCTCTCCAGTGGTATTTAAGACATACAACTATCGGTAGAAATCTATTAGCGATTGCAGAAATATCTCAAATAACTGATAACAACTTGCTGTAATCACATTAAGGAATAGTTAGCCTTTGCTTACTTTTAAACTCAGGATTCTGTTATAATCTGTCAAGACTATTGGGGATTGGCCAAGTGGTAAGGCAACGGGTTCTGGTCCCGTGATCGGGGGTTCGAATCCCTCATCCCCAGCCATATAGTCCGAGAAGCTTCTAAGTATGCTTCCCGTACCTGTAAATCATCGTTATTTTCGAGTTCGAATTGTCTTTTAAGAGCACTGTCTTCAAGTGCTCTTTTTGCTATCGCTGCAACTACTTCTGAGTAATCGTACTCTAGTTTTTTACCGTACAAACGTAAGTTCGAAAATAATTCACCCATTAAGTGTCGCCGACTCTCAACCGAGTTCTTCGCTTCGTATATTTCAACAGCTCGTTGCGACAGCTCGTACAAGTCGATGTTGTATTCCATCTTCGAGGCGTACAGCTTGTCGAAACGCTCAATCTGGTCAGTGATAGCTTTCTGCTCATCCTTGAACCTTTTCGCATACTCCTCGTACTTCTCACGAGTGATGAGTTCCGCCAATTTGTCTTCGTAAGCATTATCCAGCATGCGCTGCAATTCTTTACGGCGTGTCTCTAGCTGCATTAACGAAGCATGGTAAGCCACTTGGTCATTTTCGTGGCGTTCACGTAAGGCCTTGCGTGTCCATTCGATAACTTCCGCATCAACAGCTCTTAATGTGTCAAACTGCCTTTTAAGCGTCGCCTCAACGTCTTTCTCGGTAGCCCAGCTTTCCTGACGAGCAGGACAGCCCTTTTTATTACAATGCCCATACCAGACACCCTTTTGGCGCTCCCACGTAATACTGTTACCGCAGCCCTCGCAAAAGAACACACCCTTAAAAAGAGGGTTGTGCTTGTTGTACTTGGGAGGATTCTTGCGGTGCATTTTCAGCTGAACAGCCTCAAATAAGTCGGGGCTAATCAGATGTTCCTGTCTTCCTTCATATTCAACACCTTTCCAAGTATTGACCCCTACGTAAAAAGGGTTCTTCAAAAGCTTTGTAATATGGCTTCGAGCAAGGGGTCGTCCTCCTGTTTGTTCGCCGTCTTCCCGTACTCGTCCCAGCTTCGTTCTAAGACCCCTGCGCTTCATTTCAGCGGTTATAGTCGTCAGTGATGCACTTGGGTCAAGGTACAGCTCGAACATCTTTACTATTAAAGGGGCTACGTCATGATCGATGACATGAATTTTATGTCCTTCATTGCCGATAGTTTTGTATCCGAGTGGTGGCGAACCTGGCAACCAGCCCTGAGCCAGTTTCTCCTTTACGCCTTTATCTACCTCTTCTTTCAGGTTGTCGATGTAGTTCTTAGCAAATACTACACGTATACCCCAGTTGAGCGTTTCCTGTGATCGAGAGTTTTTGTGCAAGATTAAACTATCCTTCACAAAATGTATTTGGCGTTCTTCATCCTTCTCCAGCCATTCGTCTACCAGTACAACATCTTTGAAATTGCGCACCAATCGGTCAACCTTTTCAACTACGATAACCTTAATGCCTTTGTCATTAACGTAATCCATCATTTCGTTGAAAATTTTTCTTTGCCTTGGCTTTGAAGCCGTCTCAGTAATCGGAAACTCCTTCATAACCGTGTAGCCTTTATCGATGGCGTAGCTTTCCAATAATTTGCTTTGAGCAGGCAATGAATAGCCGGTTAGCTCTTGGTCTTTACCAGATACCCTCGGATTTATGACACAGAATTTTTTAGAAATACTCATACTAATTCTCCCTTTAATTATAGCTAAATTAATCTGTTAGTTCATTTTTTGTGGATTAACATCCACGTCTCTTTTCTTTCTTTTAATCCCGATGTCGAGTGGATTGTCCGCCAGTTCGTCATACAAGCCCACCAAGCCTCGACCGATACGAGCGACCTCGTCGTAGCTATATTTGCGATCGTTCTTGCGCTCTAGAATTTCTTTGAGTTCAAGAATCAACTCTTTGGTTAGAGGATTAGAATCAGACATGGTAAGGCGACCTTCCCGCAAGTCGCTGCTTAATGCACTCCACAGCTTTTCGATTAAAGTCCTTACCCCGGCTATTAACATCCTCGCTTTTCAGGACTTCAGAACGGATACGATAAAAATCCTCTACGCTTAAATTGGTATTTACCAGATTCAGATAAAAGCCCAGCCTCTTATGATCTGCAGGTTCTAGCATCTGCCAAGTTTCGAACGCCACTCCTTCTTTTTCACCGCTTGGGCTAAAAGTAGCGGGATCTACAAACTGACCGGAGACTTTAATTCTTTTAACGGTCTTTACTTTTATTTCACTATCTTTAGGTTCACCAGATTCTCGTTTAGAGTCTCTGTTAAGTTCTTGTTCTGGTAACTTTTCCGAGTTACCATGCTGGTAAGTTTTTGCTTCCTTTTTTGGTAACAGGGATGTTACTGAAATGGTGGTACTATTGTTCCCATTTCGGTAACTATTACGACGTACTAGCCGTCTCAGTCTGTAGACTGCTTCGTTTCCTCTTCGTACTCCGACATTCAGTTCATACCACTTAAACGTCCAGTTATAGGTCAGTATCTGCTTATCTAACAAACCCTGAATAACCGCCTTAGCATGACTAGGACGAATACCTACCGAAACTAAATCAGCCTGCTTGAACTGAGCGCCAACGTATTTTGGGCAGCCGTACTGAAGACGAGCAACAAGCCACGCAACTTTTTGCTCCCGTTTGCTCAAGTCAGCAGTTAATAGCCACTCCGAAACAGAGTGAGGTATCATAGTGAATCCCTCTCTACTTTCGTTACTACTGGCCGCTGCTTGCTTCATTGGTACCTACAAATAACAACCCCCCTCGTTGACGGCCCGTCTTTGAGGGGGATTGATATAGGGCCGCCAACATAAGTTGTACGGCTAACTCTACCGGTTAATTCATAGCCAGGATAAGAACTTAACTATAGATATCGTGGATCTGCTGCTCTAGCTTCGCTAGGTGCTTGCTGATATCGGTGTAATTCATTTCCTGTGTCATGTGGTTATCCATGAAGTAGTCGGAGGCTTGCTTGTAGGTCATGTGCCGTTCTTTTACCATGTAGCGCATAACCAAGTTCTTAAAAAGTGCGGGCTTCACTCTGAACTGCCCTTTGACGGCCTGCTTGGGAGGGTCGATCATGGTGCCATCGTATTTCGGCTTCCTGTCTAGAACCAAGGAGATGACTACTGTGGCGTAGTCACC
>DASTAD010000006.1:0-6655 GCA_035713075.1 Saccharimonadales bacterium (SeqCode)
GATTATGTATCCACCCAGTAGCTGAAGAACTACCAGCCCGATAGCCGCCACGGCTGAGCCGGCCCGCGTCTCTTCAGGAGAAATGTGCCGGGGCAAGCTAATATTGAGAACGATTCTAAAAAGCCAGAAAAGTATTAAGAAGTTAACTAGTAACGAGAGAATTCTAAATAGCAGGCTGTGGTTTGCCGTACTGGTCAGACCCGCAAGCACTGATGCCGCCAATAAGCCAAGACCACCTATAAATACAAGGGTAAAGCTTCTCGCTAACCTCTCATAGAAACTGATATTGTCTGAATCCGATACCATCCATATGTGCTGGACACCGTTTATAAAGGCATCGGCTACGCCTCTTGAGCCATAGAGCAGAAAAAGAACGCCAATTACCAGAGCAAGTCCAGTCTCGTTCAGTGAATGCACGTGCTGGGATAGCTGATTACCCAGGACAGGGAAATAATTCGTCAGACCGCTTATAATCCTATCGCCTAAGCTTGAGCCTTTTCCTACTAGAGCGTCTGTAATCGTAGTCAAAATCAGCAGCAGAGGAAAGAGAGAAAGATAAGTATAGTAAGTGAGTAGCGCCGCTTGGCGTCCGGCGGAGTCTTCGCCGTATTTCTTAATGACCGCGACGGTAAAAGCCACGAGGGGAAATCTTTGCTGGTAGAGGTTAACTTTTTTATAAGCTGCGTCAAAAGTGTTCACTGGTACTAATTTAACAGATTTTGTTAAAAAGCTTACAGCTACCCCAAAGGCTTAAGCGTAATAATGACAGAGCATAAACATAATAGTAAATTAAGGAGCTAAGTGTTATGTCAAACGATGAAGCCGAAGATTTAATGGATTCCTTCAAAAGAAAATGGGAAGCAAAACGTAAGAGGGAGTTTATCGGCAGAATGGAGCGTAAGATCAACCACAAGGAAAGATTTTACCGCGCTTAAAACTTAACATTAATTAAGCAATTCAATATTAACCGCTCCTAACCGGGGCGGTTTTTTAATCCTTTAAAACCGTATTAACTGCATTAAGATATCGATTAAATCCGGTTTGCGGTGTTCGACTGGCAGACGCAAAGAAATGTAGGTTATTATGCTATCGGCCTTATCGTCGGCGTAGCACATGCCTATGGGCGGCTCGAAGCGTTTCAGCGGCAGAAAAGTAAAGGTTAGCAGGTGTCCTTCAGGCATAACGGTGAAACTCCTGAATTGTTCGTAGTTGAAATGCCGCCGGCCGATCGTTATACCCTCGTCATTAACGTTATAGACTATATTTTTTGGCTTCCTCAGCGCATAGACACCGAGAAATAGCCCGGCTACTATCACCATGCCGGCCGTGATCAGGTCCCTGGTCAGTAGATAAAGTAGACCTGACACCAATAGGCTGGCGATTGACAGCTTTAAGTACCAAGTCGAACTTTTTTCATGGACTACAAATTCCGGAGCCATCCAAGTAAAACCATCTTCGGGTGTCTGTGCCGAAGTAAGAGTTGGAGGCATTGCTTCTTGAGGAATACTAGGATCAAATTTTTGCGGAAGTGGGGCGGCGTAAGCGTTAGTCTCGGAAGTCTGCTGCTGTTGAGACTGATCCGGAGCGGGCTGCTTTGCTCCTTCTGGCTGGGGTAGTGGCTGGGACTGTAATTGTGAGTCAAGCGGCCTTCCTAGGTTGGGGTCAGGGTTATTTTGGGATTGAGGCTCAGGCGCACTTGATTGAGAGTCATTTGATTGAGAATCCATAAGCGTTATTGTAACGCATGAAGCTGAGGAAGAACAAAGTGCCGCTTCCTTTCTGATATAATTACCATCTATACGTTATTCGTGATATTGCCGCCATTTACGGAAGGGTGTCCGAGCGGTTTAAGGAACTGGTCTTGAAAACCAGCGTGCCGGCAACGGTACCGTGGGTTCGAATCCCACCCCTTCCGCCAGTGTTATTTTCGAATTAGTAAGATTAACGACTTAAGACTAAGCGAAATAATAGATAAACAGAGTGTTTCGTCTGAAACAATTTAACGCTACAATATACATTCGTACGGAGAGGTACCCAAGTGGCTGAAGGGGTCGGTTTGCTAAATCGATAGGGGGGAGTAATCTCCCGCGGGGGTTCGAATCCCCCCCTCTCCGCCAGGTTAAAGCACCGTTTAAGGTGCTTTTTATATATACGTCCAGAATAGATAGAAATTGAGGTAAATAGGCAGAATAAGCAAGGCCTTCATTCCCTTACTCAGACGCTCGTGGCTGGCTTTATACACAATCATGAATACTACGAACAGTTCAGGAAGAAAATCGAGCGAGTATCTATAACCTAGTTGTTGACGCCCAATTCCGTAAAAGCTCATAACAAGCACGAAACTGACGCCAATGGCAACAAGAAGATTTCTTGATCTTTGGCTATAGGCTGACCACTTTTGCGATAGGAGATACGCGAAGTATGGCGAAGTCAGAAAGATACTTAGTCCATAAGGATTGTTCTCGATGAACGGAGCTTTCAGAGTCCAGGTATTGGCTAGATGAACCGTGATTGGCGCGCCGAAAAGAAAACTAAAAAGATTCGCCGGAATATGCACCACGCTAAACAATCCTTCGGAGCGAGAGACAGCTGAGTCAGCCGGTAAAAGCTGGTAGGCAAAACCGCCATTAAACGGACTATGGAAGCGGGCGACGTTATATAACGCAAGCAATGTACCGGCTACTACAACTGGAACGAAAAACTTTAAGTATATGCGAGCCGCTTCTCGTCGAGGTCTACGCTCCTGCCATATTTCCAATACGAAGAATAGTATTAAGCAGGCGGCGGGAACGCGGGTCATTAAAATCATGCCGCTAATAGCTCCTAGCAGCCACCACCGCTTCCGGGTAAGGAATTCGTATAGCGCCCAAAATAACAGAAAGGTAATTACGACTTGAGCGAAAAGCCAGCCGCTCGAGAATGCCGCCACGCCCATAAACACGCTACCGAGGGTAAATCCGAGCATTAAGATATAGCTATCAACCCGGACATAGCCTATGAGCCTGGCTAGCTTGTAAACCAAGAATACAACTCCAGCTATCAACGCCCACTGGATATAACCTTGAGCGTAGAAAATATGAAAAAGATTGAATAACCCTACGAAAGGCATCAGAAGAATCGCCGGAAAAGGTCCTTCGCCCCAATATATCTTTCCATGGTAAAGAATTGGGTCCCTACCGACCCCCCCGATGGGAGACAAGAAATTTAAATGCCCATGCAAGAAAGCCTGCGCCAAATCGGAAAATTGCTGGCTGACATTGCTCGTAAAACTCATTATCACGATAAAGAGAAGAATCGCCGTCGGTAATACTAAAACAAAAAAAGATCGGGCACGAGTATAAATAGATTCTTCAGTTTTTCTTTGCCGCATAGCTAATTTAAATCTTACTACACTAACTGAAGGCTAGGATAGTTGTTGTGTTTATTGTGTTGTAAATAAGTGGGTTTTTCGTTGCACTCCTGTCAGAAACTAAGCTATACTGCTATAAACACAGAAACGCAAGACCTAAAGCCTACTAACTATTAGGTAATACATAGAAATTAATGGGGAGGAAACAACTAAAATGGCGCGACGAAACCGCGATGACGATCTTTTGCTAGAAGAAGACGAATTAACAGCGGCCTTTCTGGGGGACGATTCAACACCAGCGATTGCGGATCAACCCACTCAAGACGCAGCTACGCCTTCTGTAGATGACGAATGGGACGAAGAAGACAGCGTTCCGGGCCAGTTAGCCGTAGACGTTTATGAAACCAAGGAAAAGCTGGTAGTAAAGGCAAGGACGGCAGGCGTCAATAAGAACGACCTGGATGTCAGCATATCGGATAACCAGCTTACTATCCGAGGAACTTTAAGTTCTGGTAGCGAGGAGGGGGTAGAGAATTATTTCCTTCAGGAATGCTACTGGGGAGAATTCTCAAGAACAATTGCCCTGCCGGTGCCGGTCAAAGAAGAGGAGATAGAAGCCATCCTAAAGGACGGCGTTCTGACAATCAGCTTCGCTAAGGTACAGCAAGACACGGTTAAGAAGATTCAGGTTCTTTAGTAAAAGCTATTAATAGCAATAATGCCCTCCAAATGGAGGGCATTATTTTTTGCCTGTTTGAGGGATAGAGCTACTGCGTTACAGAGTTGGACTGCGACAGGACGAAGTGGACAATCAACTGCGCTAAAGCGACAATAATCAGGCCGATTATAGCGTAAACGATCGTATTCTTCGCGCCGCTGACCCTGCCTGATTCTCCGCCGGAAGTAATGTATCGAAAACCTCCATAGATAAGCATAATTATGGCCACCGCACCTACTATTATGGAAAAGATGTTAACAACCTTTGATGCCAGAGTAGAGACGCTATTATTACCTACCGTAGTACTGTTACAATTAACGGCGCTGCCTCCAGCTGCGTCGGTCGCACCAGAACTTATGCCCGAGGTAATGTTATTGCTACACCCACCACTAGTTCCTCCTGCAGCGTGTGCTGCCACTGGTATCGCTAGAGGTGCCGCAAATGTTATCAGTGCTATAAGCGATAACACATAACTCTTAAATTTTTGCTGAATGTTCATTTTATCCTTTCTTTACAGTTATTTTACTTATACTACAGCAGCTTGCACTTATCAAGGTTAATAGCGATTAGCCTGTCCTAGAACGAATTGGACAATAAACTGCGCCAAGACGGCAACGGCTAAACCTATAATAGCGTAAACTATAGTATTCTTGGCAGAGCTGACCTTACCGGAATCGCCGCCCGAAGTCATATAACGGAAACCTCCGATTATTATCATGATGATTGCGATTACTCCAACAAGAATACTTATAATCCGTATTACATCTGCGATGACTTTCGTAAAGTCGGCGCCGCTAGCGCTTCCCCCAGACGCCGTACTAATTCCACAAGTAGCTGAAGATTTGAGATCAGAGCTACAAGACGGTTGAGCCGCCAAGACCTGATGGATTCCAAAGGGAGTAAGGTTTACGGCTAAAATTACCGCGAAGCTTAGGGCTAATAAAGTGAGGCTGTTTTTTAAATATTTCATATATTTTCTCTATTAATATTATTTATAACTTATCTATTACGAATAGGACCAATATTTGAGCCAGCGCCGCTACCGCCAGTCCTATAATACTGTAGATTACTCCGTTACGGGCAGTCGCGAAGGCGCTAGCGTCACCTGAGGAAGTTATCATGCGAAGAGAGGCTATTAATATGCCGATAATGGCGGCTATCCCGATAAAGTAGGAAATAACCTCAATGGCTGCTTTTAATATCTTTACTATCGGGTCGTTAGAGCCGTTATTTCCCTGTTGGCTATTGGCGTCTTGGCAGACAGCTGGAAGTGAAGTGCCGGCCTTACGTCCTGTACCGCAGCCGTCTGGGAATATATTAGCCGCCGACGCTTGACCGGCTTGATAAGGCGATAAAAGCACAACTGCCATGCTTAAAATTATAAATATGCGTTTCATAGTTTGTTTACCGCCAAGTTAACAATTGAAACTGCCGCCAGCGATATGATCAGGCCGACCAAGGCATAAATAATTGTACTGCGAGCTTTGCTGATTTCCTGGGGATTACCTTGACCGGTGATGAACCGGAGGCCGGCTATGACTATCATAAGTATAGAAAGCGCACCAATGATGCCGAACAATATGTTAAGAACGGTTTGAACTTCGCCGGAACCGGCCGTAATCGCCGGCAGATTGGTGGTACAGCTACCGATATGCTGCGTATCACCGCAATTGGCCGTCTCGGCGAAGTGGCTTAATAGCGCGTTAATCATTTAATACTCCTCGCGATAAAGGATACAATAGCCGCTGACAGAATGGCTATAGCGAGACCAATGAGTGCATTAATGATTGTATCGCGGGATTTGGCGGTCTTTTCTGGCTGTCCCTGGCTTGTGACAAAGTTTATGCCCCCAATTATGACATACACGACTGCGAGTAGTCCGGCGATCCTGAGGAGAATCTCTATGATAGCTGCGACAATCAGCCAGGTGTCAGACAGTGAAGTGAACTGAGGACTGCACGTCTGGGAATTTACGGGTAAGTAATGATACCAAGTTGGGAATCCTAGAAAACCGCCACTTGAACAGGCGTAATGAGCAATCAATTTTGTCAGCATCAGTGCAGCACCATCCCAGGAACTAAATAATTAAGAATTGCATAGGCGAATATATAAAGAAACAAGGCAATTATAGCGCTTTTTATTCGTGTTACCGCCTTAGCTGTCTGCTGGGGGTTGCCTTCAGAGGTAATATAGGATATTCCGCCAACTATTATAGAGCCGATCACTACCAAGCCGACGCCATCAGAGAGGAATCTAACAAAAGCGAAAAGCATGTCTCCAATAGCATTGCCCTTACCTTGGCAGCCGATGTCGATTGCTGGTTTATACTGCGTACCAGAAGCTTGTGAGCCACATGGCGTAATCGCAAAGCTACTTCCAGGTACATAAATAAAAGCAAAGCTAAGCATTGCGAAAATAATTAAGGTTAAGCTGACTAGTTTATGCGAGATCATATCTATTTGTTATTTGTTTACTCTTTATGCAATTATGCTATACGTCAGAAGAAAAATCAATCTACATGCACTTACTCACTACATCGTGGACACTTCGGCTCTTTGAATAGTTATGTTTAATGTAGCACAGAATTC
>DASTAD010000007.1:0-7159 GCA_035713075.1 Saccharimonadales bacterium (SeqCode)
TATTGATAGAGGCCTTTACGGTCTGGTCAGTCAGTTCGAAGACTCGAATATCCCTTTCTTTACCTGTGACATCGGATTTTTCAACATAACCGCGAGTTTGAATGGTGGATATTGTCGGCGCGTAGGTACTCGGTCTACCGATGCCTAATTCTTCAAGCTTTCTAACAAGTGAAGCCTCAGAGTATCTCGCCGGTGGTCGATTAAAGGTTTCGGTGGCATTTATACTTTGCCGAGTCAGGTTTTGGCCTACGCTTAGGGCTGGTAGAATTACGTCGTCTTTGCCGCCTCCGTAGACCTTCATAAAGCCGTCAAAGACCAGAACTTCCCCCTTGGCGATGAATGTTTCCTCATGGCTGCTTATGTCGATCCTAATCTCGGTACGTTCAATCTTAGCGGGGCTCATTTGACTGGCAAGCGCCCGCTGCCAAATAAGCTCGTAGAGCTTTTTTTGTTGGGAATCGGCTCCGGCGGAACGATTGGCGAAATCCGTCGGCCTGATAGCCTCATGGGCTTCCTGAGCTCCCTGGGATTTAGTCTTAAACTGTCTTGCCTGGTGGTAATTGTCGCCGTAAGCGCTTTTTATAACCTTCTCGGCCGCATTGACGGCCAGACCCGAAAGCACGGTGCTATCGGTTCTCATATAGGTGATATAGCCGGATTCATAGAGTCTTTGGGCAATAGTCATGGTTTGTCTGACGCTATAACCCAGCCGGCGGCTGGCTTCCTGCTGCAGGGTAGAAGTTGTAAAAGGAGCTCCCGGACTTCGAGTGGTAGGCTTTTTTTGAATGTCTGAAACTGTGAAATCTGAGCCTATGACATCATTGAGCCATTTTTTAGCGGCTTCCTCATCAGCTAGTCGGGTCGAAAGTTCGGCCGGTATAGAATCGCCTCCGTTACTAAATATTCCGGTAATCTTGAATGAGCTCTTTGATTCGAAGTCCTTAATCTCTCTTTCCCGCTCGACTATCAGTCTGACAGCGACAGATTGGACTCGACCGGCGCTCAGTCCGCCTTTTATTTTCTTCCATAGGATCGGCGATAATTCATAACCTACTAGCCTATCAAGTACTCTCCTAGCCTGCTGAGCTTCAACCAGCTTTATATCTATGACACGGGGATTCTTGATCGCCGCTTCGATCGCCGGTTTCGTGATTTCATGGAATACGATCCGTTTAGTTTTTGTCGGATCCAGTTTAAGCGCTTGGGCAAGATGCCAGGCTATAGCCTCTCCTTCGCGGTCTTCATCGCTTGCGAGCCAGACTTCACTTGAAGTGGCGGCTTTTTTAAGCTCGCTAACAACCTTTTTCTTGTCGCTGCTAATCTCATAATTTGGCGCGAAATTTTTTGCAATATCTATGTTGAGTCCTTTTTTAGGAAGGTCTCGAATATGGCCGAAACTGCTCTTGACCTCAAACTCTTTACCAAGAAATTTTTCTATGGTTTTGGCTTTTGCCGGACTCTCTACAATAACTAAATTCTTTGCCATAAGCTCCTATATTATGAGTATCTTTTTTTAGAATGCAATACGTAATCATGCTTGTACGCCCGCGCGGGCGCATCAGTTTAACCTCACGGTTGCATAGTATCAGAACTACTTCTAAAAACCGTAGTACTTGCCTGCTTTATAACCTGCCCATATGCCTAGTAACGAACCTACGCCGCTGAGCATAATGCTCCAACCTCCCAATTGGTTGCCGTGATCGAAGATTGCCGCGCCTGCCCAGCCGAACAATATACCACCGATAGTCAGTCCGATTGTAATCATAAGCTTCATCTGTCCTACTAGTTTAACATTTTTTATCAGGTGTATTGAATTAGATGAAACCTTATAAAGCTTTAGCAGCTTGCGTAACGTTAGGAAATGTTACAAAGTATTGACATAAGGACATATGTTTGCTAAAATAGCAAGTTGTGATTCCTTTTACTAAGGGATTATGCACCTTTTACCCCCCCATTCTAACTTCCTTATTCTTGTTAAAGAGTAAGGAACAAATTGTTAGATTGTTTTAGAGCGCGCCAGGAAAAGTTGTTACCCTCCACTTCTCTAAAGCACGTTTGGTGATTTATTACCGAACACGCTCTAAAACATACTAACCCCTTTAACTAGATTCCCTGGGCTTTTTGTCCTCGGGGTCCCCAATTCAAAGAGAGCCTGAACGGTAGTCATTATGGCTGGCACGGTCAATTCAAATGATTTAAGACACGATGCTTCTCTGGGGTGGGTTGAAGGGTTCGGCGAGAACGATAGTTCTCGCCATTAACAGGCTAACGAGTGGTGCCCACCCCCTCTCGTTGGCCTGTTTTTTTATGTCTGTCTTAGGAATATTGAAATTTAAACGATAAAGCTACGGGTTTCGTTATCCAAGCGCGATCCGTATACGTATTCACTGATTATTGCACCTGATTCCCTCAGCAAATTGGGAAGCTGATCCATTTCGGCGCCGGTGAACTTTTGCAGTACGAAATCCTCGCTCTTAATCTGTGGCGGATGTTTGGGACCGATTCCGATTCTGATTCTAGTGAAATCTTCACCTATGACGTTAACAATCGATTTGATTCCGTTATGCCCGGCACTACCACCGCCGTTACGGATACGGATGTGCCCAAAATCTACGTCTAGCTCGTCTTGGATTACAAGTAGGTTGTCGGGATGAATCTTATAGAAGTTACTGGCAGATTGTACGGCTTCGCCGCTTAAATTCATGAAGGTGGTCGGCTTAATGGCTATAACCCGCGCATCACCTACCGTGCCACTGCTTAATGTACATTTTAGATCCTTCTTATTAATCCAATCAGACATCTGATCATTTTTACTTACGAAGTCATCAAGGCACATAAAACCTATATTATGGCGAGTATTCTGGTATTCATTACCCGGATTGCCAAGTCCGACGAGCAGGATAGTCTTATTTAGACCGAGCGTATAAAACATCTGGGGATCGCTGACTTGAGGTCTTTTTTGCAGCCAGGCCATTTACCCCATCTCCTTAGTCGGGCTGACGCCGTGCTTATGGGCGATATGTTTCTCGATAAACCATAATTGGACCGGTGTCCCTTCGTATCCGAACTCTTCACGTAGACGAGATTCAAGGTACCTTTTATAGCTCCAGTGCAAAAACCTGGTTGAACTGCCGAATATCTTAAAAGCCGGCGTCGGGTTGTCAGTCTCTTGGACTATATAGTTCAGTTTTGGCGTCCGGTTCTTTAGGCCGGCCGGTGGGTGTCCCTCGACCGCACTTCTCAGCCACCGGTTAAGCGTACTTGTGGTTAAGCGTTTCTTTCTTTCCACATCTATGGCCAATGCCAGATCGAACAGTTTAGTGACGTTTTGGCCGGTTTGGGAACTCGTGAAGATGAGGGGAGCCCAGGGTACGAATTCGAAATTAGCTGCAATCCCGGGGGCCAGAGCATCCCGAGTGTAGGCGTCTTTACCTTCGGCCGAATCCCATTTGCTGACAACTAGAATCAAACCTTTACCGGCGTCTTTGATCATGCCAGCTATTTTCTGATCGAGCAAAACGTTTAATTCATTAACATCCATGAGCAATAGCGCGATGTCTGCCTGTTCAATTGCGCTCAATGCTCTTATGACGCTAAATCTTTCAATTCCAACTTTTATTTTTCCGTTACGCCTGATACCAGCTGTATCAAGCAGCTCAATCTCGCGGCCTTTGTACCTAACGCTGGTTCGGTTAACGTCTCTGGTGGTGCCAGCCAGGTCGGCGACGATAGCCTGCTGCTTTTTGGCGAGGGCGTTGAATAAGCTTGATTTTCCGACATTGGGACGCCCGACCAAAGCGATTTTGAGTCTGTCGTCTGCGTCGTCGAGGATGGCATGCGGGACTACTAGGAGAAGTTTATCTAACAGTTCGGTTATACCTCGGGTTTGAGTGGCTGAGGTGTAGACCATGTCTTTGATGCCTAACTTAACGAATACCGTCAAGTCGGCGCCTTTGGCACGGTCTAGCTTATTGACAACTAGAAAGACTGGCTTGCGGCTTCTAAGTGCCAATCTGGCAACTCGGCGGTCCTCTTCGGTTATTGGAACGTCGGCTTCCACGACGACCCATATAACGTCAGCGCTATCCGCCGCTTGAATTATCTGTTCCTGAATCGTAAATTCAAACTCGTCATCCGGATCCTTTATACCGGCCGTATCAACCAGCCAGAAATTCTGCCCGTTAAACTCAGCCTTAGCCGTAATGCTGTCTCGGGTGGTTCCGGCTTCTCTGGCGACGATTGTCTCTCGGCGATCGAGGATGGCATTAAATAAGCTTGACTTGCCGACATTGGCGCGGCCGACGATAGCTACGATAGGTAATTTTTTACTCACAGACGGTATTATACCTAGCTTTTCCTTATATTCAGATTATATTTCGAGATAAGTGCCTTCCTGAAGGCGGCCAAGGTCATACTGGCCGAAATGCGTCCGATGTAATTTAGTTACCTTATAGCCTAAGGCCTCGAAGGTTCGTCGGATTTGCCGGTTTCTTCCTTCGCCCATAGAAATCCTCAGAAATGATGGCTGGGAGTTGGTTCGTTCGACGCTGAACCGGCTGAGGCCATCTGCCAGCTTTACACCTTTGGTAACAATCGAAAGTCTGTCGTGCTCCGTCAGCTCTTTATCGAGGTTGACTTCATAGATCTTCATCTTGGCCTGTGTCGGGTGGCTAAGTTGAAATGCCAGATTGCCATCATTTGTCAGGATGAGTAAGCCTGAGCTGTCTTTGTCTAGCCGGCCGACGCTTTTTAAAGACCATAGCTCTTCAGGCAGCAAATCATAGATAGTCTTGCTGCCTTGGCCGTTACGACTGCTAACGAAGCCGCGAGGCTTATTCAGGAGGATAGTCTTAGTCGGTGCCGGCTCTTTAATTGTCTTACCTTCTACGGTAATCGTGTCGCCATCCACTACTTTATCGCCTAATATAGCTGGTTTCCCATTTAGAGTAACGACACCTTCAGCAATTAGCTTATCTGCCTGTCGCCTGCTGCAACCTGTCGCCTGAGCGACATATTTATTTATGCGAGTGCTCATGCTAGTAGATTAAGGAAGGGCTATAAAGCGATATTATTGGGATCCTGCGGGTTATTTTCGGCTGAGCCGCTACTTTGAGGTTTCGAAGCATCGTCAGAAACGACAGGAGTAGTAGATGAGGCCGGGTCTGCTTGCTCATTTGCCTGTTCAATGGCGTAAAGCGTATTAATATCTGGCTTATCCTTGTTATTAGGCGGAGTGATAACTTTCTTGTGAGCGATCTGCACGTTATCGTTGGCCGGTTGAGCGCCAGAAGGCGCTTCGGGATCTTTTGTCGGCTGGCTGGTAGTTGCGGATTGAGCTTTTGAAACCTGAGGCCCAGGTGGCGATGGCGGTGGAGGAGTAGCCTGCACATCAGTCCCGCTTGGGTTGCTTTTAGTGGCGGCGCTTTCTTCCATTAATGAGTCTACAGCTTGTTGCATTATCTTATCATCGGTCGGGGCCGATTCCGAAGATTCGGTGGCGCTTGCTTCCGGTCCTGGCGCTTCGGTCGATGCGCCTGCTACGAAATCTTCTATTCTTTCTTCGACTTTTGCCTGTTCCGAGGAGGCCGTTTGGGCTTCTGTGGCCGACTCTTCTTGAGAGTGCTTTTTAACCTCCTCTATATCGGCAGGGCTGGCTGCTGGGTCGGAGGCTGGTGCTACGGGTGTAACTGGGACCGTTGGGGTCGCTGGTGGAGTCGCTACCGGTTCGGGAGCTGTTTGGACTGGCGTCGGTGCTGGTGCTACGGGCGCAGTGACCGGTGACGGCGCAGAGTCGGTTTCCTGGGTCGCCGGGGCGGCATCATCTTCTAACAGAGTGTGGGCTTCTCTGACGATGTCTTCCAGGGTAACCTGAGACTTTACAAGGTAGCGATCAGCGCCTAATTTATTGGCTCGTTGTTGATCGTCTACCTGACCTAAGGCAGTCAGCATGATAACTTTAGTATTCTTGAGTCCGTCAGTATTCCGGAGGATATCTAGCATTTCGAAGCCGCTTATTTTAGGCATCATCACATCTGATATGATTAATTCTGGTTTCTCGGCTTTAGCAACCGCCAAAGCTTCTTCGCCGTCTTTAGCTGTTACAATATCGTAACCTTCGGCCTGTAAGCGCGCCTCATAAATTTCTCTGAGGTTATTGTCGTCTTCGACTAGCATTAGTTTTGGCATATTTCTACCTTTTATGTGATTATGCTAATGTTTAAGATTTTCTTCATTGTATCACGCGGATGCTAAAGAGCTAACAGGTTTAGATTCATTTTGGCTATATCCAGTGACCTGCATCTTAGTCGCTTTATCGGAACTAAGCCGGGGGAAATTGATATAGAAAGTGCTGCCTTTGCCAAGTTCACTCTCAGCCCAGATGCGTCCGTTATATAATTCAACTATCTTACGGCAAATGAACAGACCCAGACCGGTGCCGCCTATGGTTCTGGTTGCGGAGTTATCTACTCTGTAAAATTTTTGAAACAGATGAGGTATATCGTCGGCTGGTATGCCTGGGCCGGTGTCGCGGACGAAGCACTGGACAACCTGGTCGTTGCCGGTTATACCTAGAGTAACTTTTCCTTCAGGGGTATACTTGACGGCATTATCAAAGAGATTAGTTATCACTTCCCTGACTCTGTCGGGGTCGACATTTACATAAAAGATCGGAGTGATAACTTTATCGCCACTTTCTCGAGTAGCGTTAATGGTGTTGCCTCCCCCTCCTGAAAAATCCATCTCAAGACCTTTCTTTTGGGCTACGAGCCTTAGGTCATCGCTCAACTGAGTGAGGAATTGGCCAAGATCTATGACTTGAGGATGACTTGTCAGTCGTCCGTCCTCTGCTTTGGCGCTAGTGAGCAAATCCTGAAAGAGCTGGCCTAAGTGTTGGGTCGAAGCGTGAGCTTTCTCGAGGTATCCTCGGGCACGATTGTCAATGGTTGCCACCTTGTCGTTAAGCGCGAGTGCCAAATATCCTTCTATGGCGGCAACCGGGGTTCGCATTTCATGACTGGCGGTGCTGATGAAGTCAGCCCGCTGCTGTTCACTTGTTTTCTCTTCGCTTATATTGCTGAAAACCGCGACTGCCTGATATATTTTCTTGTCATAATCAAGTAAGGGCGAAACATGTAGCCGGATCGGGATATTCTGCTTG
>DASTAD010000008.1:0-58488 GCA_035713075.1 Saccharimonadales bacterium (SeqCode)
CAAATTAATTACTGGCTCAATGACTACCATTACTTCAGGCCGCATCAAGCATTAGGCTACCAAACGCCAGAAGAATATTGTGCTACACTTGGCTTAACTATTCCGCGAGCGGAAGTGTCCACGATGTAGTGAGTAAGTGCATAACCCTTTACAGATAGGGATATATTTGGTATGCTCAATCGGTAACTTTATTTTCTAAAGCAGCATTTAAGCAAAGACAACGATGAAAAAAGCAGTCATTAGTACCGGTAGTAAACAGTATCTAGTAGCCGAAGGCGATAAGATAGAAACCGAATTAGTAAAAGTCGATGGCAAGACAACCCAGTTTGATGCCATGCTTGTTCTTGATGACAATAAGGTAGAAGTTGGTACGCCGACTTTAGCTAAAGTCAAAGTAACTGCCGAAATCCTTGAAGCTGATTCGCAGTCCGACAAAGTAACTTCGATACGCTATAAAGCTAAAAAGCGCGTAAAGACCGTTCGCGGTCATCGTCAGCACGTATCTCTCTTAAAAATTACCAAAATAGCCTAGTCTGCCGGTTATTACCCCAGTAAGCATAATCGGCTTGTGGATAACTTTAGGACTTTAAACCAGCTGTTATATTACGCACAACAGGACCTACGGCTTATTTAAGGTATAGTTCTCTTTTCTAGGCATAATTCTATAGGTAAAAAGTCCTTTTAAGTAATAAATTACAACGTAAAGAAGGCCGAAAATACTAATAAACATCATTATTTATGTGTATTTATTTTATTCAAAAAGTGCTTGCTTGCCCCTGTTAATAGGTAGATACTAGCTTTACGGGGTAGGAGACGGTTATCAGATCTTAGCCCAACCAACAAACAAGGGTTAAAATCAAACAAAAACAACATGGGTTTTCCTCACAAAGAGGGAAACCCATAAAACAAAGAATTGCCCATGGCGGGCAATATGCCAAAAAGATGTTAGGCAAAGCAAAAAAATTAAATCCAGTAAAAGTAAATGCACCCACTCGGCAAACTGCCTAGGGTGCATTTTTGTTTATTCCATTTTGATTTCCGATACTTAGATAATGACTGACCCGAAACGGACATAACGAAAAATTAAAACTATGTGTAGTTAGGACTTCTCATGAAGCAAGATAAAAATAAGAAACAGCAGGACGATCGATTACTTAAGAGATTGCCTTTAAGAGAGCGGAGACAGCAGGAGCAGATACGGAAATTGATTCTCACCGACAGGTACTTCAAGACAGCTTAAATGCCCCCTCGCTTAAGTCCTAAGAACGAATACAAACTTTACCGCCAGAGCGGCGTTTAGTAATCCTTAATATATTTTATTTACTAACTTCACCTCTGTAATATAGTACTATAAGGCTAGCTCATTAACGCTATATTGGTCCAAGCCTATAAGTGTTATACTATGGAAGTCGGAGTAATATGACACAAAAAATAATTGCCGTAGTTAATCAAAAGGGAGGGGTAGGCAAAACGACTACCTCAATTAATCTTGCCGCTCAACTTGCCGGCGAAAAACATAACGTATTATTACTCGATCTCGATCCTCAGGGTAATGCGACCAGCGGTATTGGATTCGTCAATACCGGCAACTCAACGACTTATGATGTTATTTGCGAAGAGCTCCCAATACCGCAAGTTATACAGGAAACCCATGTCGCACAATTAGCAGTTCTACCTGCGAACGCTGATTTGGCAGGGGCGGAAGTAAAGCTGGTTGAAAATCCAGAAAGAGAGTATGTCTTAAAAAAAGCCCTCATGCCTATCGAGTTCAATTACGTGATTATAGATTGTCCGCCATCCCTAGGCTTGCTTACTATAAACGCCTTAACAGCCGCCAACTCTGTCTTAATTCCGGTTCAAGCTGAATATTACGCCTTGGAAGGGTTAAGCCAACTGCTAAATACAATACAAGCAGTTAGGAACTCAACTAATCCAAACCTTGAGCTGCTTGGAATTATCTTAACCATGTATGACCGCAGAAATTCCTTAAGCGAGCAGGTTAAAAAAGAAGTGGAAAGTTATTTTGGCGACAAGCTGTTTAACACCCATATCCCTCGGAACGTCAGACTGGCCGAAGCACCTAGTTATGGTCGCACTATATTTGAATATGACAAATGGAGCAAAGGGGCGCGAGCCTATAAAAACCTCGCTAAAGAAGTTTTAAAGCGAACACAAAATTAGGTCAATCAAAAAGAGTCAGGATACGCGTTAAGTCTTCGTCGGAAGTAAATTGGATCTCGAGCCGCCCGCCGTATGCCATGCGTCTGATTTGAACTGCAGCTCCGAGACGCTTGCTAAGCTTTTTAGTTTCCGGAGTTTCGGTTTCTGTTCTGGCGTGAGCTTCTTTAGTCTCCTTGACTCCTTCCTTAATACTGACGACAAACCTTTCGGCCTGGCGGACGTTCCAGCCGTGTTCGATTATAGTTTTTAAGAGGTATTCCTGCTTGTCGGGTTCATTCTTTAGTGCCAGAAGTGCGCGCGCATGACCTTCCGTAATTTTGCCTGAAATTAAAGCTTCTTTTGCGTCATCGGGCAGTTGTAGAAGCCTGACGGTGTTATTGACGGTTGATATGGCTTTTCCCAGGCGGGCAGATATTTCGCTGTAAGGCAAAGAAAATTGATCATGCAGTCTTTCGATACTGAAGGCTTGTTCGAGAGCGTTAAGATCGACTCGTTGGACATTTTCTATCAAGGCGATTTCTAATTGTTCGAGTTCCTTAGAGCTTCTTTTAATAGCTGGAACCGTAGACAGGCCGGCAATTTGAGCCGCTCTCCATCGCCTTTCGCCGGCGATGATCATGTATTTTCCGTCTTTCTCAGTAGTAACCACCAAGGGTTGGATTACGCCGTGCTGTTTTATTGAAGTAGCAAGCTCGTGAAGGGAATTTTCATCAAATTGGCGCCTAGGTTGATTAGGATTAGGCTCTATTTTGTCTAAATTTATTTTTTCAATGCGTTCTTCGGCATCAAGCAGCAAGCTTTTATCAAAATTATCTGATATTAAGGCGTCGAAACCTCGACCTAATGCCTGTTTTCTTTTAGGGGGATGACTCATGCTTACTTATGAATATAGCATATTTGAGACGCTAATAGACTAGAATACCTCGGCCTTGCTTATAGGGAAGACCCTTAAAACTAACTGGCCTATAACCTGATTGGCGTTGATGGGGCCGAAGGTCCTAGAATCCAGCGAGTCGGGACGATTGTCTCCCTCTACGAATAATTGGTGAGGACCTAATGTAAGGTTTAAATTACCTGAGGTTACGGGTATATTCTTTCCGTATGGAAGCGTTTTATCCGGATCGAAACCATGCGGGTACTGCTTGTCGTATATAGTATTTACGCCATTCTTAACAACTAGATGGTCTCCAGGCAAGCCGATAACTCGTTTAATTAGCTGTTTAGTATCCTGCTGGCCGTAAGCGCTTAAGCCGGATTCGGTAAAGACTATTATGTCGCCACGCTTGGGTATGTAATCGTGGCCAGTTATCTTAGCCCATGTTCGGGGGACTTTCCAGATTATTAATTTATCACCGTTCTGGAGGGTGTTTTCCATGCTGGGACCGTCGACCTGATAAGATCGAAAAATAAAGGCAATGATAAACAATGCCACTAGAAGAGCTGTAACCAATATTCCTACGGTAGAGAAAAGTTCATGTAAGGCTGAAGGCTGATTATCATTACTATTAGGAGAGCCATAAGGTTGGTTGTGATTCAATTCCATACAAACATTTACTATATCACAAGCAAAATACTTTACTCACAAGCATTAACGATATATACTGTCTTCAGGCAAGAGATGGATAGGGCACAGCAAAGTGTTCTGGAACAATAAAAACAGAGCCAAAAAAAATAATCCGGCGTTATAATATGTCGGCAACAAGCTAGGTCCTTTTCGCGGGCAGCCAAAAAAACATATATAAACTACCTTTTTGTAATTTAAGTAAAAGGTATAAAAACAATAAAAAAATATGCAAAATCAACAGCCTGACGGCCGACAGCAAGCCGCTCAAAATAAAACTCCTAATTTAACACCTACGCAATTGTTGGCGCGAGATACGCCGATAGATATGTCCTTACCTGGTGAGGCAGTCGATGCCCATAGCGCATCATTATTAAGAAAAGCAAAATTAAGGAAGCTCAGGAAAGTTTCTACTGCAGCAACAGCCGTAGTTTTAGTATTAGCAATCACTCTTGGTGGCTTACTGCTGTCACAGAATTATCTTCGAATGCATAAAGTCTTCCGGGGAAGTGCCCCAACTGCGGCGGCATTGAAATTAAATATGCCCGACCTCTTAAAGGGACAAGATAGTGGCCGTGTCAATATTCTGCTTTTAGGTCGTGACGGCAGTAATCATAAGAACGCCGACGCAACTTCTACTATCATACTGGCGAGTCTGGATACCCTAAACGATAACGCTACTTTCATTAGTTTGCCCAATAACCTATGGGTCAATATTCCTGGGGGCGGTGTCATGCAGCTCGGCAATGCCTGGGAAAACGGCGAATTTAAATATCTTGGGAAATCACTTCCCGGAAGCACCGATACGAACGCCATTAATGCCGGATATAATATGGTGGACCAAGCTGTCAATCAAGTAACCGGTGTCGGCGTCGACTACAATGCAATCGTTAATTTTCAGGCTTTGTCGCAAACCGTAGATGCAGTAGGTGGTATCCCTGTTAACGTAGCGGCAACACTCAATGACCCATCGATGGCCTGGCAGAATGGTAATAATCCAATCATCGCTAGCGCCGGTACGCAGAATATGTCTGGCAAGCAGGCGCTTCTCTATGTCATGTCTAAGCAGACTACCAGCGATACGGCGCGCCAACTTCGCCAGCGACAAGTGCTTTCAGCCCTGATTACAAAAGTTTTCAGTCTCGATACACTAGGCAACCCTATTAAGCTATCCGATTTAACTACTGCTTTGGGTAATAATTTAGAAACCGACATGTCGCTTAGTGACGCAGGCAAGCTCTATACTATTTTCAAGGCGGTTGGCAACAATATGGCCAGCACTGATCTGAGCACTCTTGTAACTAATGGCAATATGAATGGTCAGCCGATCGTTTTACCGGCCAGCGGGCTGTTTAACTACGGTGCGATCCAACAGTACGTAGCCCTTCAATTAAAGGATCCGTTCATAACCAAAGAAAACGCTAAGATATTGATCCTCAACGGAACGACTGTCGCCGGACTGGCGACTAATCTGGGGAACCAGCTTAAATTAGCCGGGTACGACGTGTTAGGAGAAGCTAATACTCCGACCAGCGGCTGGGCGACTACCAAATTGTATGACCTTAACAAAGGTGACGTTCGCACGAAGGACGCGCTGGCAAAGAAGCTGCACCTAAAGACAGTAAATACTGCAATCAGCAAAACAATTCCCACTGCCGGGGCCGACTTTGTTATTATTATAGGTAACGATGAGGCCAATAATAACCAAAATCAAGCCAACTAGCGGCTTTGCATCCTTTTTACACCTAGCTTTAGTCCTTGTTTTGCCGATTGCCGCCTATATTTTAGTGTCGATAAGTTTCGTTCAGCTGGCCCTCAGTATAGTAGTTTTAAGTAAATGGCGTATGTTCGCCGTCAGACCAAGATTCTGGGCCGCCAATGTTCGCGGGAATGCCGTTGATTTAATGGTAGGTATATCCATTGTCTTGTTCATGACTCATACCGCAAGCGTGCCAATAAGAATTACTTGGGCTGTTCTATATGCGGTTTGGCTACTGTTTATAAAGCCTGCCAGTGAAGTCAGGATGGTAGCAGTTCAGGCATTTATCGGCCAACTAACTGCTTTGATGGCTCTATATATTACCTGGGCTGATGGGCCGGTTTACGGCCTGACATTCCTTACGGGTTTGTTCTGTTTTCTGGCTTCTAGGCATTTTCTTGAAGCGTTCGATGAACCTTACGCCCGGTTACTATCCTATACATGGGGTTACTTCGGGGCGGCCTTGGCTTGGGTTCTCAGCCACTGGCTAGTCTACTATAGAGGAGTATCGCTGCCGACGTTATTACTAAGCTGCCTGGGTTATGGCATGGCTGTCTTATATTATTTAGATCACTTCGATAAGCTCAATAAGGAATTACGAAGGCAGTTTATTTTTGTGATAATGGCTGTAGTAGTTGTAGTAGTGACCGTACTTACCATTACCGCCTGGAGTAATAAAGTAGTTTAAAAGAGGGGGTCTTTGAATGGCAGTAAAAGATAATGATGAAACTGAATTAAAGCAAGCTCAGAATTACAGTGTTTCTTCGCGCCCGGATCAGAGGGGCCGAACAATCAGCGTCAGGGTACCTGATATACGGCGTCCCCAATTCGATAGAAACCAACTTAGGGATCCCAGGTTATGGCCCGCTAGAATATTTATTGTAGCTATTCTTTTAGCGTCGCTTATTTTCGGTTATATAGGTTCGCTTATACAAAACAGCCAATCGAACGGAGGCGTGGTTTTTACTAGTCTTGGCGGTCAGAAAAAAATTGTTTCCAGTCAAAGTTTACTTATTAATCAAATTGCTAAAACTGTCGGTCCTAGCGTAGTAAGTGTTAATGTCAATATAACCTCTCCAGGATCTAACACTACCGGGCTTGGACTTTACGGTTTTTCCGAACCAACTCAGGAACAAGCCGCCGGTACAGGTATAATTATCTCTTCCGACGGACTGATAATTACTAACCGGCACGTAGTTCCAGCGGGTACTACTAGCGTCAGTGTTACATTAAGCGACGGTACCGAATTAAAGGACGTTAAGGTTATAGGCCGGACTAACAGTAGCGACAGTCTAGATATTGCATTTCTAAAAATCACGAATGCCGAAGGGCATAAACTTACTCCTGCAGTCATCGGTAATTCATCGCAAGTAGAAGTAGGTGATGAAGTGGTAGCGATAGGCAATGCACTAGGTCAGTTCCAGAATACCGTTACAAGCGGTATCATCTCGGGTTATGGTCGCAGTGTTACCGCCGGCAGTAGTGGTGGAGGCTCGTCTACGGAAAATCTCGATGATCTGTTTCAGACTGACGCCGCTATAAATGAAGGAAATTCAGGCGGACCGTTGGTCAACCTTAACGGCCAAGTCATAGGTATTAACACGGCGATTGCCGGTAATGCCCAAAATATCGGATTTGCTATACCAGTAAATGATGTAAAAGGTTTGATTGAACAAGTCATTAAAACAGGAAAGTTCGCCCGGCCTTACTTAGGTGTAAGGTACGTGCCACTGACTTCGGATGTCGCAAACACATATAATCTAGGGGTATCAAGTGGAGCATTTATAGCGCCAAGCAGCGATCCAACTAATCCGTCGGTAATTCCTGGTAGTCCGGCAGATAATGCCGGGCTGACAGAAGGCGAGGTCATTACTGCCGTGAATGGGACGCCTATAAATCAGCAGCATAGCCTAACCAGTTTATTGGATCAACACCAGCCAGGGGACACAGTAAATTTGACCATTTGGGATAAAGGGAAGACTATGCAGGTTAACGTTACCTTAGGAACGATGCCGAATAGTTAGAAAAACAAATAATGTGTTCAGATTAGAAACTCTTCAATATATAAATAAGAATAAATTTAATAGATTTTAGTCATGCATTCGGCAGTGAAAACGTTCATGCTGTTCGCTTTTTTCAGCAGAAACAGCTGCTTAACAATTATGTATGAAACTTACCTAGACGGGGCAGAATAATTGTATAAAACCGTCAGCCAGAGTAAGACGATAACCCGCACTACTGGCGATCCGTGCTAAGCGGCTGTGTTGAGGGGGCATCGACTCGCATAAAATATACAACGGCTTGGACTGACGCCTACTGATTTGTTGAAAGAGTCGTCTGTAGGCGTCCAGGCCGTCTGGTCCTCCAAATATAGCGATCTGCGGCTCGTGAAGTGCATCTGTGTTTATTTGAAAGCTATCCGGTACGTAGGGAAGGTTACATAGCAGTATATCGTAATCTCCGTCAGTATTAGCTAGCAGGTCGCTATGAAAGAGTCTTGCTTCAATTGTAAAAAAATCGACATTCATTTCTGCTACCTTAAGTGCTGCTTTATCGATATCTATAAGGTCTACGACCGCTGCAGGGACTTCCAGTTTAGCTGTTATTCCGAGAGCCCCGCTGCCGGTACCGACGTCACAAATACGTAATATCTGACCCGGTTGTTGATCGGGGAGTTTCACCTTGTTCGTCATCTGATCGATTTCAGTTCGTGGGCCAGTGACCAACTTCAGCAAATCGATCATGGTTTCTGATTCAGGGCGCGGATCTAAAACTGAATCATTGAGTAAAAAGGTACGACCATAAAATTCACACCGGCCGAACAAGTAAGTGATAGGCACGTGCTGCAAGCGCCGGCTGAGCAAATCTTTTAATTTTCTACTTTCATCAGCAGAAATTTCATACTCCGGATTTGCTAATAACCAGGCTCTATCACGAACCGTCACATGTTCGAGGATAAGTAGGCTGTCTAACCTGGCCGAAGGAATGTTGACGGATCTTAGCTGCTTCTCGGCTAATTGCAGCCAATCATGGATCTGCATTCATTATTCCTTAGTTAGCAAATCGTGCTCAGCAGCTTGCAGGTGACTTATCAAATCATCGATGTCGCCACTTAACGCGCCTGGTATGTTAGACCGGCTATATCCGATTCGATGATCGGTAATTCTATCCTGCGGGAAGTTATATGTTCTAATTTTCTCGGAACGGTCGCCGGAGCCAATTAGTTTCTTCCTGGCTTCGGAAAGCTCTTTTTGCTCGTCCTCAATTTTTATTTGCAATAAGCGGGATCGGAGGATACTCAGGGCTTTGGCTTTGTTTTTAATTTGCGACTTCTCGTCTTGATTTGCGACTACCAGACCGGTAGGTAAGTGGGTGATTCTGACGGCGGAGTCGGTAGTATTGACCGATTGGCCGCCGTGGCCGCTGGAACGGTAAACGTCTATCCTTAAATCATTCGGATCGATTTCGATGTCGGTTTCCTCAGCTTCGGGCAAGACCGCGACCGTTACAGTTGAAGTATGGACCCGGCCTTGACTTTCAGTCGACGGAATTCTCTGGACGCGGTGAACTCCAGCTTCAAATTTTAGGTTCTTGTAAGCTTCATTGCCTCTAATGGCGAAGGTAATTTCCTTAAACCCTCCCACCTCATTGGGCGATTCGCTGATCAGTTCCATTTTATAGCCGTGATTTTCCACCCAGCGGGAGTACATCCTATATAGCTCGGCCGCGAATAGGCTTGATTCATCGCCTCCGGCGGCAGCTCTGATTTCCATGATAACGTCGCGGTCATCGTTAGGGTCGCGGGGAGTAAGCGCGTCTCTGAGGGCATCGCTGTTTTTCTGTATCCTTAGATCTAGTTCTTCAAGTTCTATTTCGGCCAAGTTATGCATTTCGCTGTCGCTGCTGGCGAGCAATTCTTCGGCCGCCTTTTTATCGCTCTGCAATCTGCTTTGTTCATCAAAGAGAAGGACTAAATCACTTAATTCGCTTTTACGCTTTGCAAGCTTTGGATAATTCTTGTCGCTGAAGATATTAGGATCATTAAGCTTTATTTCTAAAGCCGCCAATTCTTCTCTAACTGCTGTTTCCTTTGATTCCATGATTGTCTTATATTATGTTCTCTGCAATAAAGAAAGACCACCATTTTAAAAAAAAGAAAAGGTGGTCTAAGCTGCTTTGGTAGTTACTTCGATTTAGTAGTAGATTCAGCTTTTGCTTCAGCTTTGTCGGCCTTGGCGGCGGCACGCTTTGCTTGCTTTTGAGCAGCGGCGGCCCGCTTCTCTTGAGCGGCTTTGCCAGCGGCTGCGCGGGCTTTGAATTTATCGACGCGGCCTTCTATATCAAGAATTCTTTCTTCGCCGGTAAAGAACGGGTGCGAGGCGCTGGTAATATGAACTTTGATCAATGGATATTCGTTTCCGTCTTCCCATTTTATTGTCTCGTCGCTTGAAGCGGTGGATTTAATAAGGAACCGGACCCCGTTATTGAGATCTTCATAAACCACCGGCCTATAGTTATCTGGATGGATTCCTTGTTTCATACAAGAGGCAAGTATACAACACCGATGGCGTTACGGTCAACACCCAGTCGCCGTCAATCCTTGGTTGAATAACTTATATATATCTGTTAAAATAATATGTATAACAAATTAAGCAGGGTAGGATTCAATCCTCCTTTCCGGCACCTTGAGAGGACCGGCGAGGCACCTATCCAAAGAGAAAGGACTATATCCATGGCTACCGATTACCAGGTAGATATTAAGAAGCTGTTAGAGGCTGGCGCGCATTTCGGACACAAAACAGAAAGATGGCATCCGAAGATGGCTCCTTATATACACAGCAAGAGGAACGGAACTCATATAATTGACTTGGCCAAGACTGTTGCCGCCCTTGAAGACGCTCTGGCATTTCTCAGCCAGGTAGCCAGTGAAGGCAAGCAGGTATTGTTCGTAGGTACTAAACGGCAGGCCCAAGACCTCGTTAAGAAAACCGCAGAGGAAACTGGCATGCCTTTCGTTACTGAAAGGTGGCTCGGCGGAATGCTTACAAACTGGAATACTATAGGTAACCGGGTCAAACATCTTCAAGACCTGGAAAACCGGATGTCTAGCGGAGAGCTTACTAATAAGTACAGTAAGCTTGAAGTGCAAAGATTTCAGGAAGAAATAGATCAACTCAATATCCTTTACGGCGGAATCAAGGAATTAAATCGTAAGCCAGGAGCCGTATTTATTGTAGATATCGTTAATGATTCGAATGCCGTCAAGGAAGCGAACAAAATTGGCGCGCCAATCGTGGCATTAGTTGACACGAACGCCGATCCGTCTTTAGTTAAGTATCCTATTCCTTCTAATGACGATGCGATTAAGACAATTCAGCTGATGCTGGATTATGTTAAATCGGCAATAGAATCTGGTAAATCAAAAGCTAAGAAAACTACCGAAAAAGAAGATAAAGTAGATAAAGAAGAAGCGTAAGCGTATCAATTAAACAGAGAAAGCGGGACATATATGGCGATGGACATTGAATCGATCAAAAGACTTAAAGATCTGACGGGCGTTGGCTTGACCGACGCTAAAAAAGCCCTGGAAGAATCTGGCGGGGACTTTGATACGGCCTTGGCGGCCATGAGGAAGAAAGGTCTTACTAAAGCCGAAAAAAGGGGCGAGCGAGAAGCTCGCGCCGGGGTTATCGGAACCTATAACCATGATGGCAGAATCGGCGTGCTTGTCGAAGTCAACTGTGAGACCGACTTCGTTGCGAGAAACGAAATCTTTACCGATCTAGTAAAAGATATTGCTATGCATATTGCGGCTAGCAGTCCTTTGTACGTTAGTGAAGAAGAAGTACCTAAAACAGAACGAGAAAAGATTGTCGCCGAATTTACCGAGCAGGCAAAAGCCGGCGGTAAGCCAGAGGCAGTCGTCGAGAAGATAGTCGACGGCCAAGTTAAAAAATACTATGCCGAAAGGTGCCTTCTGGACCAACCGTTTGTAAAAGATCCCGACATGACCATGGCTGCTTACATAAAGGATCATGTCGCCAGGTTAGGCGAGAATATCGTAGTGCGTCGTTTCTCTCGACTTGCTCTCGGTGAAGTATCCTAAGCGAAAAAATATATTAGTCTTAACCTCACAATCGGAGATATAATCACAGCAGATGGATCATACTAATGTTGTTAACCAGATTAAGTCTAAACTCGACCAGTCAGTATCGAGACTCCAAGATAGTTTGAAGTCGCTGCGTACGGGGAGAGCCCACGCCAGTATGTTGGATAACGTCGTCGTCGAAGCTTACGGAGCGCAGATGCCCTTAAAGCAAGTAGCCTCTATTACCGTCCCTGAGGCCCAGTTGCTTCAAATAACACCTTTTGACCCCAATAACTTGGCTGCTATTGCAAATTCAATTCGCAACGATTCTAATTTGGGATTAAATCCATCCGATGACGGCAGAGTTATCAGGGTGCCTATACCCGCGCTGACAGAAGAGAGGCGCCGGGATTTAGCGAAACAGGTCGGTCAGCGGCAGGAAGAGTGCATGATATCCATTCGGAATATCAGGCATGAAGCTATGGATGTGATCGATAAAGCTCGTAAGGATAAACAGATAGGCGAAGATGACGCCAAAAGGCTAAGCGCCCAGGTCGAGGATAGGGTAAATGGAGTCCGCCAAGAAGCTGAGGCCATTGCTAAAGCTAAAGAATCGGAAATATTGACTCTCTAAACTTAGTTAGGCGTCGTAATTACAGTTGTGCCAATTGGTGCCCAGTTAAATACCCATTCGGCGTCGTTGACTGGTATCCCGACGCAGCCGTGGGAAGTATTGACGTTTCCAAATACCGATGGTGGCCGCCAATATACGCCATGTACGGCATCGCCAGAGTGATCGAAGTAGTTTACCCAAGGGACGTTTGGCTGGACATATCCAGGACCGGTCATTGTCTGGGAAGTTAATTTGGCCCAAATATGAAATTCTCCTATTGGGGTAGGCGTCGAGGACTTGCCGTCACTGCTGAGGAAGGTGTTGATTAACTGTCCATCCTGAAAGACGTAAAGCCGCTTACTGCCCGTGTCAGCTACTAGTAATTTATGGAATGCGCTAGCGGTAACATCTATAAAAGGCGTAGTTACTAATGGCGCATTAACTTGGAAGCCGTTTGCCGAAAAGAGGTTTTTTGATATGTTAATCGCTTGTGAACTCAGGGAAGAAGGGTCGCTAAGTTTTGTTCCCGATTTTCCGCCGTAGGCTACTTCGCTGCTACCGTCGGCACGGGTAATAGTTACTTGGTTTAACGGTGTCACGACCCTTGAATTAGCCAGTGACTCAATCGATTTTGTTATAGCCTGCGCGTCGACGTGAACGTATTCCTCGGCTCCGTCAGTTGAAGGAGTTATCTTCAGCCAGCTTTTTATTTGAGCCGGACTAATCTGTTCGATCGAACCTCCGTAATTAATAGCTGCCGGTTGTCCGATTACTTTCTGCAGCCAAGAGGGAAGCTCTGCGGCACTTATTCTTATATTAAGACCGCTGCTGGGAGTCAGCGATTTTATATTGGCGACATTATCGAATTTTATATTGGCCGACAGATAGCTTTTGGCGACAGGCATGGCGGCTACGGAAAGTAAAAGGAATAGTAAGGCATAAGTGCTTACGCTGCGGCGGTTAATCAGCCACAGGTTTTTACTTTTAGTGTTGGTGCGGCTGATATTTTCTGGTTTGTCATTCTGAAAGGTTAAAGGCTGGACCGGCGTTAAAAGGACGTCATCTATTTGGTCAGACAGATTAGGCTTCGGCAGAGCCGTGTTAGTGCTATCGGCGCCGTTTAAGTTAGACGCATCTCTTTTATTTGGTATAACGAAATCATTACCAACAGTTTGGAAATCCGACCTCATACACTTTTGTCCTTTTTGTTTGCTTTTATGCTCCAAGCATAGATTATATACAGCACAAGCATTTTGTAAAGAAAAACTGTTCCAGCTTTCTCTCAGGTTTCGTATCCCGCAGTTTGATACAATTAACCAATGTCTGTTTTAATCCTAATCCTGGGTATTATACTGTTTATTTCGCTTGTGGTCATCCACGAGTTCGGCCACTTTATCACGGCCAGGCGTAACGGGGTCGTAGCCGAGGAGTTTGGGATTTTCTTTCCGCCTCGTCTTTATTCACGGAAAATGAAAGGCGGTTGGACCTTTTCGATTAACCTCTTACCACTAGGGGGTTTCGTAAAACTTAAAGGCGAGCATGACACGGATACTGAACAGGGCGCCTACGGCGCAGCCAGTCTATGGGCCAAAACTAAGATAATGGCCGCGGGGGTATTCATGAACCTGCTTGTTGCGCTTGTCTTATTAACTATTCTCGCGGTTGTCGGTATCCCGAAGATTATTCCCAATCAATTCACTATCGCGAATGATACAAAAGTTTCGTCGCAGAAAGTGTTAATAGGTCAGGTTGAAGCTAACTCGCCAGCGGCTAAGGCCGGATTGCACCCGCAGGATATCTTGACTGGTATCGGCAAGCCTGGCCAGCACCCTGTTAGTGTCAGCAATGCATCTAAACTTCCAGAGCTGACTAAACGATTCGCTGGTCAGAAAGTAGATGTCTATTATCAGCACGATGGTACATCCAAGATGTCTACGACGACTCTTGTAAGCGCTCAGGCCGTTACCGCCAGCCAGAAAGCCTATGAAAAGGAAATTCAAAATACCAAGCTGGACTGCGCCGCTATCAATTTGCCAAAAGGCTATTTAGGAATTTCACCGACTCAGTACACTATCCAGCGTTCAACCTGGTCTGCTCCAGTAACGGCCATCGGCTTGAGCGCCCAGGTCACGGCCCTTACATTTCAGGGACTTGGTCACGCCATCGGCGGCTTAGGCAGCCTGATCGCCGGATTTGTCACTGGAAACAATACGGCTCGGTCAAACGGCCAGTGCGCAGCCACCAGTCAGGTCGCCGGGCCTGTCGGGATATTCGTGATACTTAAAGATGGCAGTAACTTAGGCTTAGCTTTCATGCTTTTCATCATCGCAATCATTTCACTGACCCTAGCTATCATGAACATACTGCCCATACCGGCTTTAGACGGAGGACGTTTATGGTTGACGCTTATAACGCGGGCAATAAATCGTCCACTGAGCGCAAGGCGGGAGGAACTTATAAACGCCACTGGCTTTATCATCCTGATCTGCCTTATCATCCTAATTACAATCGTAGATGTCCAAAGATTCTTCTAGGTTAGTAGAAAAAGATTGGAATACGCTAGCTGGGGTAGGCGTCGGCTTGGTAGCTTTGTTCGGTTCCCAGATCGTAGTCGGCATCATTCTGTCGATTTACCCGGCTATTGAACATTGGAATGGACAGAAAGCTAATGATTGGCTAAATAATTCTATTGCCGCGCAATTTATATTCGTGTTGCTGGCTGAGCTGCTAGCCGTATATATAATTTACCTGTTCATCCGGCGTTATACTGATGGGTTCAAAAGAATCGGGCTCCGGAAACCTCGACTCCCAGACCCGCTCTATGGTTTACTCGGCTTGCCGCCTTATTTCGTGCTGTATTTCTTGTTGCTTAACATCAGTATATTCTTTTTTCCAAGTCTCAATACAAACGAGAAGCAGCAAGTCGGATTCACTAATCCCCATGGTTTAAGCAACCTTATCCTGACATTCATAAGCCTCGTCGTATTGCCGCCGATCGCCGAGGAGTTGATATTCCGGGGTGTTATATATTCAAGCTTGAAAAAATCCCTGCCGCTGTGGGCCGCCGTCCTTCTTACCAGCCTGTTGTTTGCGGCCGGCCATCTGCCGGAGGGTGGTTCGGCCGGACTTTTGTATGTCGGCGCTATCGATACGTTCTCTTTAAGCCTGGTTCTGATATATTTACGGGAAAAGACGGGCGGATTGTGGGCAAGCATGACATTGCACGCCTTAAAGAATTGTATTGCCTTCGTCGCCTTGTTTGCTCTTCATCTTGGCTAGGGTATAATCGTTCGAGAATATGAGACGATCCCAGCTGTTTACTAAAACTATGAAAAACGCTCCAGCCGACGAGACGTCGCTTAACGCCCAGCTGTTGATTAGGGCGGGCTATATACATAAAGAAATGGCCGGAGTATACGCTTATCTTCCCTTAGGGCTCAAAGTTATTGACAATATCAAGCAGATAGTCAGACAAGAAATGGAAGCCATAGGCGCACTGGAAATTATCATGACCAATTTGCAGCGCCAGGAGCTATGGGAAAAGACCGATCGTTGGGATGATGACAAAGTCGACATTTGGTTTAAGAGTCAGCTGAAAAACGGCAATCCCATCGGGTTGGCCTGGTCGCATGAAGAGCCGATAACAGACATGATGCGTAATTATATAGCCAGTTATAGAGATTTGCCCGCCAACGTCTACCAATTTCAAACAAAATTGAGGAACGAGTTAAGGGCTAAAAGCGGAATCATGAGGGGCCGAGAGTTTGTCATGAAAGATCTCTATTCTTATTCCCGGGACGAGGTAGAGCATCAGAAATTTTATGACAGCGTGACAGCGGCCTATTTAAAAGTCTTCGATAGGGTGGGAATTGGCGACAAGACATTCGTAACTTACGCCTCAGGCGGGTCATTTACCCAGTTCAGCCATGAGTTCCAGACGGTTACTGACGCCGGTGAAGACATTATCTATCTAGACCGGACCAGTAAGCTGGCGGTAAATAAGGAGGTCTTCACTGATGAGGTCATAAGCCAACTAGGACTGGATAAATCAGCTATGGAAGAGTTGAAAGCTTCCGAGGTCGGCAATATCTTTAGCTTCGGGACTGCCAAGAGCGATCAGCTAGGATTGAATTTTACCGACCAGGATGGAAAGGAAAAGGGCGTTGTCCTCGGTAGTTACGGCATCGGAATAACCAGGCTGATGGGTGTCATAACGGAACTCTTTGCCGACTCCAAGGGGCTGGTATGGCCTGATGCTATTGCTCCGGCCGCAGTGTATCTAATAAGGATCGGCGACTCTCAGCCCGTAACGGCAGAGGCAGATGAGTTATATAATCTCTTGACTGCTTCTGGCATTGGGGTAATATATGATGACCGAAACGCACGGCCGGGCGACATGTTTGCCGACGCTGATCTGCTCGGTATACCGAACAGGGTGGTTATAAGCGAAAAAACCCTGGCAAACGAAAAGTACGAATGGAAACAGCGAACTTCGGAAAAGGCCGAACAAATTAGTAGAGAAAAACTGTTAAACATGCTAGGATTTAGAAAATAACCTTGATATAAAAATACCTCTGAGACGGACGGGTAAAGGGCAGGTATCAAGATCATGGCGCAGTGATATAAGGAGACAAATTCCATGAAAAAGATGTACAGATTAACACAGAGCGGCGTTGATGAACTTAAGGACGAACTTACGTCCCTGATAGAAAAGCGTACCAGTATCGCGGAAGCAATTAAGCTTGCCCGTGAGCAGGGAGATCTGACCGAGAACGCCGAGTATCAATCGGCCAGAGCGGAGCAGGAGAGGAACGAAGCCAGAATTTCTGAAATAGAGAATATACTGCAGAACGTCGAAATCATTACCAAGCCAAAAGCCGATAACAAGGTCCAATTAGGATCAGTCGTCAAACTGCAAAGCGAAGGAAAGACCAAGCAATTTCAGATCGTCGGAACCGTAGAGGCCGATCCTCTTAACGGTAAGATATCGGACGAATCGCCTATCGGGCAGGTCTTAATCGGCAACCGGGTAGGTGATGAAGTAGAACTCGTCACGCCTAATGAAACGACAAAGTATACCATAGCCGAAATTTCCTGAAACTTATAGTTTTCATCCCTATTGTATAATCTATTCCATGGCGACACTTAAAGAACTGCGCGAAGAGCGCCTGAGAAAGCTGGAAGCGATTCGGCGATTGGGCATCGATCCGTTTCCGGCCAAAGCTACTCGGACTAACGTACTCAGTGATATCAAGTTGAATTTCGATCAGCTTGAAGGTAAAGAAGTCGAAGTTGTTGGCCGTATCGCCAATATTCGTAAATTCGGCAAAATTGCCTTCCTGGTTATTCGGGATCAAAGCGCCAGTCTGCAGTTGTTTCTGTCGGCGGAAGACGTGGCGCCTTTAGATGCAGCCACCAACGCTCTTGGTTTCCTAGAGCTTCCTCTTCTGGATAGCGGTGATTTCATCGGCGCGAAGGGCAGAGTGATTAAGACGCAAACAGGCGAGATTTCGGTTGCCGTTACGCAAATAAGGCTGCTGGGAAAGTCTTTAAGGCCGATGCCTCTGCCTCAAGAGGGCTTTACCAATAAAGAGGAGAGACTGCGGCGGCGGTATGTTGACATGAACGTCAATCCGGATGTCCGCCAGCGTTTTGTCAGACGATCGATGTTTTGGAAGGCAACCCGAGAGTTCCTCGATAGCCATGGATTTATCGAGGTCAACGTTCCAGTCTTAGAGCATACAACCGGTGGCGCAGACGCCAAGCCTTTCGTCACTCATATGGATGCCCTTGATCAAGATTTCTATTTAAGGATCAGTCACGAGCTGCCACTAAAACGCCTGCTTGGAGCCGGCTTTGAAAAGGTTTATGATATTGGTCCCCGATTCCGGAACGAAAATTATTCCGACGAGCACCTGCCTGAGCACGTCGCTATGGAATGGTACTGGGCGTATAGCGATTGGCGGGAAGGGATGAGCTTCATGACTGAGATGTACCGCTACGTCATAGAAAAAACCTTCGGCAAACTGAAATTCGATCTCAACGGTTTTGATGTAAATTTAGAACAGGAATGGCAGGAATGGGATTACGCGGCCGTCATCAAAGACCGCTACAACCTAGACGTCTATGACTGCACTCTCGACCAGGTCAAGGCTGCCTTGAAAGAAAACCGGCTAGAAGTCGAGAAAACCGAGAATAAGACTCGAGGCATAGATAAGCTGTGGAAGAATATCCGCAAGGATGTAGCTGGACCCGTATGGCTCATAAACACTCCGAAGTTCATTAGTCCGCTAGCGAAAACCAATCCACAAGACCCTAATACCGTTCAGCGCTTCCAGCCGGTAATAGCCGGCAGCGAGGTTGGCAACGGTTTTAGCGAGTTGAATGATCCCTTAGACCAGCTTGATAGATTTTTAGAACAAAGAAAAATGCGTGACTCCGGAGACGAAGAGGCAATGATGCTCGACATCGATTATATCGAGATGCTTGAATACGGCATGCCGCCGGCTTGCGGCTGGGGCAATTCAGAGCGGGTATTCTGGATATTTGAAGGCGTGAGCGCCAGGGAAGGCGTACCGTTCCCTCAGTTAAGGTACGAAGTGGACGAAGTCACAAAATCCGTCTATCCGGACATCGGTCTTTGAACGGTGCGGTTGAGTGATGCTATCTATAAGCGACTCACAGTTTCAAGAGCTAATAAACAGCGCCTTAACGCATATGCCCAAAGAGCATGTTAATAGCCTAAAGAACGTCGCCATTCTCTACGAAGACGAGCCGACTCCTGAACAGAGGCAAAAATTGCTGCTTAGAAACGATCAAACCCTACTCGGATTATACGAAGGCGTGCCGCTAACTGCCCGCCAAGGAACTACCAGGGTATATCCCGATAAAATCACCCTCTTCAAGATTCCTTTAGTCAGAAAAGCCGCGACTATCGAGGCATTAGCCGAAGAAATAAGGCATACGCTATGGCATGAAATAGCCCATTATTACGGTCTGAATCATGATCAAATCCGCGGTCTGGAAAGATAATGAATTTTCCTTGCAGATTTAGTTTTTTGGTGACGGAGCGATGAAGTATACTAGATGGGTATGAATCAAGACGCAGCAGAACTATGGGATAAATTCTGGAGGGATGACAAGGGAAGAATAGTAATTTGGCAGACGCCGAATCTTCCGTTAATTGGCTGGGCCGTTTTCACGATAGCCTCGCTTATATTCAATAGCGGTTCCGCGGCATCTACCATCTTAACCTGGCTTGCGGTCGTTGCTTTACTTTATTGGGCTTATCTCGAAATCTTCAAAGGCGTCAATTACTTCCGCAGGCTTCTTGGCGTCATTGTGCTTATACTGAATATAATATCGATAATTAATTTGCTTCACTGAACCTATCTTAAGAGGAATCTATTCCGGTTTAAGTTTTGAAGTGAATTTTTGTCTAAGCTTCGCAACCTTAGGATCGATAACAACTTGGCAATAGCCGTAACCGGGCCGTTTAGCGTAAAAGTCCTGGTGGTCTTCGCCTGCCGGCCAGAACTTGGAAAAAGGAGTTATTTGGGTAACGATAGGTTTCTTCCAGATAGTCGGTGCGAAATTTTCTTTCATGTCGAGAGCGTCTAATCTCTGGTCTTCGTCATGAAAAAATACCGCCGACCGGTACTCGTCGCCAACATCATTACCTTGGCGGTTCAAGGTTGTCGGATCGTGCATGACGAAGAAAATCTCAAGTAGTTCCCGGAAAGATATAACCGACGGACTAAAACTGATCTGTACCACTTCGGCGTGGCCAGTGTGTCCTTCATAAACTTCGGCCGTGGTCGGATTTTCTTTGTGGCCGCCGCTATATCCAGAGACAACTTCTCGTACTCCTATAACCCGCCGATAAATGGCATCAAGACACCAAAAGCAACCACCGGCTAGAGTCGCTGTTTCTAAATTCTGCATACTACGGATACTACACCAGGCTATGCAAAAAGATATGTATGATTTTAAGTAATATTGCTGTTATTTGTCGTAAACTATATGCTGTATGTCGGCAATTGTATTTGATTTTGATGGCACGATAGCGGATAGCCGGGATTATTTTATAGATTTCATATCCCGTGAAGCCGGCAAGTACCCGCTTGATGCCGAAGCTCAGGACAGGCTTCATGGCCTGCCTCTTACCGGTGTCGCCAGGGTACTTGGAATACCTTGGTGGCGTATGCCTAACTTATATTTCAAAGGTCGGAGCCGCATGGATAGCGTTATTCGCGATCTCCAGCCTTTCGCCGATATAGCCGACGTCATTCGTAAGCTGCACGCCGAAGGCCACGAATTATTCATCATTAGCAGCAACAGCGTTAAGAATATCCGGATCTTTTTAAAGAAACACGAGATGAGGGAATACTTCGTCGAAGTTTATGGGGGAGTGGAGATATTCGGCAAGGCGTCAATGTTTCATCAGCTTTTAAGAGAAAACAATCTTAAAGCGAAAGAAGTTATAAGCATCGGCGATGAGATCAGGGACATTGAAGCGGCAAATACCGTCGGCATCAAATCTATCGCTGTCACTTGGGGTTTTTCACGCCTACAAGACTTACAGAAACTGCGACCGACGAGAATTGCTTATGAACCTCAGCAGTTAATCAGTGTCATCGAGGAGCTATGATAGGGGGCCGGACAAGGAAGCCCAGTTGCTATACTTATTAAGTAATGGCATATACAAGAACCAGGTCGCTACCGTATAAACCCGGGCAATCAATGCCCTACAAAGTCTCGCGCTCAAAGATCGAGTTATTTATGCAGTGTCCGCGTTGCTTCTGGCTAGATGCCAGGTTGAAGATAGGGCGTCCCAGTTCGCCGCCGTTTAATATCAACAAAGCCATAGATGAACTCTTCAAGAAAGAGTTCGACGCTTACAGGTTGAAAAAAGAACCTCATCCGATAATGTCGGAATATCAGGTTAAGGCTATTCCTTATTCACATGACGACTTGGATAAATGGCGCGAAAACTTCACTGGTGTCGGCACATTGCATAAAGCAACTAATCTTTTCGTTTTCGGGGCGGTTGACGACATCTGGGAAAATGAAAGCGGCGAGCTGATCATTGTCGATTACAAAGCGACGGCTAAAGCCGCCGAAATAAATATCGATTCCGGTTGGCAGATAAGCTATAAAAGGCAAATGGAGATATACCAGTGGCTTGTCAGACAGAACGGATTCAAGGTTAATGATACGGGTTACTTCGTCTATACAAATGCCCGGTTTGACCTCGACGGTTTTAACGATTCATTGACATTCAAAACCAAGCTGATTCCATATACGGGCAATGACGATTGGGTAGAACCGACGCTATTAAATATGAAAAAGTGCATCGACAGCGATGAAATGCCCGCGGTCGGTCTGGCCGCCATGGGTGGCCCTTGTGAATTCTGCGCTTACGCCAGAAGCCGGACTGAGTTGACGCTCAAGAGTCTGAAAAAGTCAAAATAATAACCTTGACCGTAATATGGTTACATTTCATTTTACTGCTACAGCGGGTATAATAGGGTCATGCTAGATATCCAATTCATAAGGGAAAACGCCGCCAAGGTAGCTGAAAAGTCAGCCCAAAAAGGCTACGACATAGACATTCCGCAGTTACTCGGCTTCGACGAAGAGCGACGCCAGCTTATCGGCCAGGTCGAAGAGCTTAGGCGTCAACGAAATGAAGTCAGTTCGAACATGCAGGGCAGAAAGCCGACTGACGAGGAGGTAAGTAAGGGTAAGCTACTGAAGGATCAACTGGCAGATCTAACGCATAGGCTGGAAGCTATAGATATAGAGTATCTAATCTTATTGAAACGTGTTCCTAATATGACGGCCGACGATGTTCCAATCGGCGGGGAAGAGGATAGCGTAGAGATTTCTCGGTTCGGCGAGCAAACTACCGGGTCAAAAGACCATCTCGACTTTATGAGCGCAAAAGGCTGGGTTGACTTTGAACGGGGAGCCAAAGTGGCCGGCGCGAAATTCTACTTTCTCAAAGGTGACGGAGCGCTTTTAGAGGAAGCAATAAAACAGTATGCCTTGCAGTTCGTACTGGGTAAAGGCTTCACTTATATGACAGTCCCGCACATGGTTAACAGCAGGACGGCCGAAGGAGCTGGCTTTTCGCCAAAGAGCAGCGAGGAGAGCAATGAATATTTTATCGAAGGCGAGGATATGGCCCTGATTGGTACCGCCGAAGCTCCGTTGACCGGCTATCATGCTGACGAGATTTTAAACGAGGAAGACCTGCCGCTTTTGTACGTCGGCTACAGCCCCTGCTACAGGAAAGAAGCCGGCACATACGGCAAGCATACCCGTGGCTTATTCCGGGTGCACCAGTTCAATAAACTGGAGATGTACGCTTTTACCTTGCCGGAGAAAAGTATTGAGATGCACGAAACCATAAGATCGATTGAAGAGGAGTTATGGCAGTCGCTCGGTATTCCTTATCACATAATAAACATTGCCTCAGGCGATCTGGGCGCACCGGCTGCCAAAAAGTACGATCTGGAATACTGGTCAAAAGTAGACGCTACTTACCGGGAGTTAACGAGCTGTTCTAACTGTACGGATTTTCAAGCGAGAAATCTCAATATTAGAGTCAGAAGAAAAAACGGAAGCGTTGAATTCGTTCATACTCTCAATGGTACGGCCACTGCCTTGGCCCGCTCTCTGGTAGCTATCGTCGAGCATTACCAGGAGGAAGACGGCATGCTGAGAGTACCGGATGTCCTGAGGCCTTTCATGGGTAACCGAAGCGTTATCTAAAAGATCTAAACGAATAGCATAACCTCTACTGCGGCGGAGTATAATAAAGACAGGTCGCACCGCACCTTAGAATCGTTAGACATATTAGACTAAAGGAGGCAGCCGATGTTGCAAAAAATTGAAATCAGCAAGGTCCATACTACTGCTGATCAAAACTTAACCAAGTATGTCAATAAAAAGATCGGCGGATTGGATAAGTATATTCCTCGCCAGGCAAGAGGGGATGCCCAAACTGAGGTTTTTCTAAAAGAATCAAAGGCTAAAAATAACAACTGCTTTACCTGCGAAGTCACACTCAGCCTGCCCCACCAGCAAATAGTTGTCAGCGAATCGGCATTAAATATGTATGCTGCCGTCGATATCGCCGAAGCTAAGCTTAAAGTACAATTGAAGAAGTATAAAGATCAGCATTCTCCGGCAAAAACCCGTAGGCGGCTTAGCGCACGATTCCTTCGGCGACCCGCCTAATCGTCTTAAAAAATACGCACTCGCATTTATCTGGGGGAAAGTTTATAATTATTCCTAATACTTACTCTTATAACTTAAGAGTTAAGAGAGACGATAAAACTGTAAAAACGGAGAGGTTCTATTTATACCTAGGCACTGATGAATATTGTCTTAAAGAAAATCTTAGGGGATCCGCAGGCAAAGACCGTAAAAAGGTTACGTAAACGCGTTCGATTGGTTAACGAGTTGGCGGGAAAATACGAAAAGCTGTCTGATTCTCAGCTCAGAGAACAAACAGAAGTACTTAAAAAACGTCTTAAAAAAGAATCTCTCGACGCCATCCTACCCGATGCTTTCGCTGTAGTCAGAGAAGCTGCCACCCGCGTCTTGGGACAGCGTCATTTTGACGTTCAATTGATCGGCGGGATGGTGCTACATGAAGGCAACGTCTCGGAAATGAAGACGGGTGAGGGTAAGACATTGGTTGCTACGTTGCCTGTCTATCTCAATGCCCTTTCGGGAAAGGGAGTTCATGTCGTCACGGTTAACGATTATCTGGCCCAAAGGGACGCTGGCTGGATGGGTCAAATATATGATTTCCTTGGGCTGCAGTCCGGGGTCATTATTGCCGACCATAGCTATATATTTGATTCAAACTTCACCAATACCGAGCACGAAGACGAGCGCTTCCGTCATCTAAAGCCGGCCACCCGGCAGGACGCATATAAGGCAGATGTTACTTATGGAACAAATAATGAGTTCGGTTTCGATTACCTCAGAGACAATATGGTACGGGAAGTTGACCAGCTCCGCCAGCGAGAGCTTAATTACGCGATTGTCGACGAAGTCGACTCGATTCTTATAGATGAAGCCCGTACGCCATTAATCATCAGCGCTCCCAGCGTAACTAGCGGCACCGCCTACGCCCAGTTTTCGAAGGTAGTTCGACAGCTGGTCAAAGAAAAACATTTCGAAACTGACGAGAAGAGAAAAACAGTCATTTTAACAGACGCCGGCGTCGAGAAAGTTGAGAAAATTCTCGGTATAGGCAACCTCTATGGCAGCGAGAATATCAGGACAATTTACCACCTTCAGCAGGCGCTAAGAGCACAAGCCTTATTCCATCGTGATAAAGATTACGTAGTTACCAAAGAAGGCGAAGTCGTCATAGTCGATGAATTCACCGGACGATTACTCCCGGGAAGAAGGTATAACGAAGGCTTGCATCAGGCAATTGAAGCGAAGGAAGGCGTCGAGGTGCAGCAGGAGAGCATGACGCTTGCTACCATTTCTTTCCAGAACTATTTCCGGCTTTACGATAAGCTTGCGGGAATGACGGGTACCGCCATGACGGAAGCCGAGGAATTCCACCAGATTTACAAGCTGGACGTCGTCGAGGTACCGTCTAATCGGCAGATAGCCCGCGATGACCGGAGCGATAGGATATACAGGACTGAAAAAGCTAAGTTTAAGGCTATCGTTAAAGAAGTCCGCGCCTTACACACTAAAGGCCAGCCGGTTTTAATAGGTACCGCTTCAATTGAAAAGAACGAAGCCTTAGGCAATATGCTGAAGAGAGCTAACATACCCCATCAGGTTCTCAACGCCAAAAATAACGAAAGGGAAGCCGCGATAGTCGCCAAAGCCGGCGAGAAGTCAGCCGTTACCTTGGCGACTAACATTGCCGGACGAGGAACCGACATCGTCTTAACCGAAGAGGTTAAAGAACTCGGCGGCCTGTTCGTTCTCGGCTCAGAAAGGCACGAATCCAGGCGCATCGACAACCAGTTGCGCGGACGCGCCGGTAGACAAGGCGACCCTGGCGTTACCCAGTTCTTTGTAAGCACAGAAGATGATCTAATGAGAATTTTTGGCGGCGACAGAATAAATTCGGTGATGTCTCGATTAAATGTCGATGACGACATGCCGATTGAAAACCGCCTTATAAGCAGAAGTCTTGAAGGGGCACAGAAAAAAGTCGAAGGCTTCCATTTCGACCAGCGAAAAAATGTCGTCCAGTATGACGACGTTATGAACAGGCACCGTAAAGCGATCTATGCCATGCGCCGCGAGATCCTTCGTTCCGATGATATAAGCAAGCGGATAAAGATATTCATTACCGAACAAGCGCAAGCTATGGCAAGCTCGCCTCTTGTGACAACCGACCAGTTCGAAGATTTAGTCAGGGAGATCTTTCCCTTCGACGAGAAAACTCTTGATAAGCTCTTCGATACTGAAGCAGATAAATTCGCTGAAGTTTTGGAAAAAGCTTCCATGGATCTATATAAGGAGAGGAAAAACAAATTCGGCGGAGACATTTTACATAAGATCGAGAGGGATATTTATCTACAAGTGCTGGATAATCTTTGGATGCAGCACCTGGAGAATATGGATCATCTTCGCGAAGGCATCCACTGGATGAGCGTCGGTCAACAGGACCCACTGGTCGAATACAGGCGCAGGGGACAGATGCTGTTCGAGGAGATGCAGTCAACGCTAAAACATGACGTGCTTATGCATCTCTTCCATGCCGAACCGATATCTCAGGAACAGCTTGACAGGGCCATTGACACAGAATTGACGCGGGCAGCTCAAGGCTCAACCGATAACGCGTCGCAGATCATAACCAGCGAGACTGAATTCTCGGCTACCGATTTCGATACCAAAAAGGACAGCCAGGCTAATAAGAAGAAGGCCGCTTCGTCCAAGAAGAAGGCCAGGAAGACGGAGAGAAAACGTAAGACAGTCGCCAAGAGGCGAAAAGTTAATCGTTAAATGAGGGCGATTTAAAGCATGAAGCATACCACGCATGAAATCAGATTAAAAAACGGAGCCCGCGGACTCCTGATTCATATACCCGATGCCTCAGTCATGACTTTTGATTTTAACTTTAGAGCCGGTGAATATTTAGTCGATCCCACAATATGGGAAGTCCCGCACCTCATGGAACATGTCCTCTTGGGCGCCAATGAACTTATCCCGCGGGCCAGAGATTTTCAAGCCGAACTTGAGAAGAACGGTGCCTATTCTAACGCCACTACGGGAGTTTACGATATTACTTATGAGGCAGAATGCGCCGATTTTGAGTGGGATCGGGTTTTGGGCTTAATGCTGATCGCGATATCCAAACCTTTGTTCCTGGAGGAGGAATTCAAAGCCGAGTACGGAAACGTCCAGGAAGAAATGTCCGCTAGAAGCAATAATCATTTCCGCCGGTTAAGCCTGGAAATGCGCAAGAGTCTGGGCCTGCTGGCTAAGACGGACTCTGAGCGTTTGGAGTTGATGCCAAATGTCTCTATTAAAGACGTTCGAGAACATTATTCGCGGACGCATTCTACTCACAATATGCGTTTCGTCCTGGCAGGTAATATAACTAGTGACAGGCGAGCGGCTATTTCAAAGCTTATGGAAGCGATCGATCTGCCAAAGGATAGCGAGCGTTTCGATTTGCCACATGAACTTCCTCATAAATTAAATGAAACTGTCTTTGTTCCTAACGATACCGTAGAAAACCTATATTTTTATATCGATACTTTTGCAAAGCGCCGCTTGACTGACGATGAAACGGATGCCCTCAGCCTTATAAATACCATGCTGACGGAGACCTTGTATTCGAAGATTCTGGGGACGGCCCGGGAAAAAGGTCTGGTATACGGCATGAACTCAGGCTTAAGCCATACGAGGGACGCAAGCAACTGGTGGTTCGGCGCGCAAGTGTCAGATAAAAACGCCAAAGCGCTGATGAAGATAATAGTCGGCGAACTGAAGAAAGTGCTGAAGGGGGACATTTCAGAGGATGAGATCGATTCGACTAAGCAGTATGCGTTAGGCCGGTTCCAGAGAAGTGCTCAGACCGTAGGCGGGACGGCATCCGGCTATGCCGGCAGGTATTTCTTCGATGGAGTAATAGAGGATTATTATCGGGTGCCGGAAAGAATCAAGCGGATAACCAAGCAGCAGATCATAGAAGTATCCCAAATCCTGTTCCGCGACGATATCTGGGGCTTCGGTGTTTTAGGAAATTGCGGAGAAGATTTTGCCGGTTATCTCAGGGAACAACTGGAACCACTATGGGTAATGCCTTTAGTAGCTCACGAACTTCAGAAAGCTAAGTGACGCCGTGGCAAACCTGGCGAGCAATTTATGGATGAACTCCTAAATACCGCGGAAGATCTTGCGCGGCAGATTGATGCCGCAATGGTGAAGCTAAAGATCGGGGAGGCGAAGCTAAAGCTGGAGGAACTTCGCTCGGCCAGCCAAGATCAGCAATTCTGGTCCGATAATCTAAAAGCCCAGGAAACAATGAAAGAAATTTCCAAGCTCGAGACGAGGATAGCGCCATGGTTAAACCTCCAATCTTCGCTGCATGAGACTATTGAGATCATAAAATTAAAAGATAAGTCCTTAGACAATGAACTTCGGACACAATTAGACAATATCAATGAGACTTACCAAGCTCTTAAAGAAGATTTGAAATATGACGGTCCATATGACGTGCGCGGCGCTATATTAAGTATCTACGCCGGCGCCGGGGGCACAGACGCTCAGGATTGGACGCAGATGCTACTCAGGATGTACAGCCGCTATTTCGAACAGAATAACTGGGAATATAAGCTGATAGAAGAATCGTCAGGCGACGAAGCCGGATTGAAAAGCGTTACTCTCGAAATTGACGCTCCCTACGTTTACGGCAAGCTCAAAGGCGAACACGGCGTCCACCGGCTGGTCAGGCTCAGTCCGTTTAATGCCGATAATCTCCGGCAGACAAGCTTTGCTAAGGTCGAGGTTATGCCAATCATCGATAAGCCCGATGATTTGGAGATTGACGAGAAGGACCTGAAGATTGACGTCTACAGAAGTGGCGGGCACGGCGGACAGAGCGTAAATACCACCGATTCGGCTGTGCGGATTACCCACGTGCCCACGGGTATTGCCGTGGCTATCCAAAATGAAAGGTCTCAGCTGCAAAACCGGGAAATGGCTATGACAATCTTGCGTTCGAGACTAGCTCAGCTGCAACTGGAGCAGCATCAAGAAAAGCTAGGAGAGTTGAAAGGACCTAATCAGTCGGCAGAGTGGGGCAATCAGATTAGAAGCTACGTCCTTCATCCGTATAAGCAAGTCAAGGATTTACGTAGCCGATATGAAAGCAGCGATCCGGATTCCGTACTTGACGGAAATATACAGCCTTTTATAGAGGCTTATCTGGAGTATTCATTATCTTAGACGTGAGGAACTTAATATTTGGTCCAAGCTTTAATCTAGAAGATGATTTTTAAAGCTTAGCCAGGTATATTAAAAAGCATAAACATGAAATTAGCACGACTCCATTCCCGGGCATTAAGCGAACCTTACTGGCATGTTCAACTGGCTTTAATACTAGCCATATTCCTGCAGCTGGTTTTAAACGAGAATCTCATCGTCGGACCGAAGTATCTTATAGCCGGAGTCGAGTGTCTTCTTATACTGGCGCTGGCAGTATTTCATAAAAGCAGCCAGACGGCTATCAAGAGGCTAAGACGCAGTTTAGCCATCATTCTTATCGCCGTTATTTCGACTATGAACATCGCTTCGTTAGTACTTGTCGTTTATGCCTTGTTCTTTGGCAATCACGTAACCGGCAAGAGCCTGCTGCTATCCGGCCTGGCAATCTATCTGACGAATATTATTATTTTTGCCCTGTGGTACTGGGAACTTGACAATTATGACACCAACGTCGGCGACGCCAATCCGATGGACTTCTTGTTTCCTCAAAATACAGTGACCGACGCCTATCCTTCTTTTAAAAATTGGCAGCCGACTTTCTTGGATTATCTATATGTTTCAGTGACCAACGCCAGTGCCTTTAGCCCGACTGATACTATGCCGCTTACACACCGGGCTAAGTCGCTGATGGGCATTCAAGGTACAATTTCTCTGATTACCGTCGCCTTGGTAGCCGCTCGAGCGGTAAATATACTGTCATAGCATAAGCGCCCGGCCTGATAGATGTTATAATTAGGTCAATGATACTTTTGGACAGGGTAACAAAAAAATATCCCAGGGCGGAGGGTGCGCCTGCGCTTGATAGGATAAGCCTGCATGTCGATCCCAAGGAGTTCGTTATCGTTATAGGCCAGAGCGGGGCAGGCAAGACTACGCTTCTGCGCTTGCTGACAAGGGAAGAGCGGCCTTCGTCAGGAAAGATAATCGTCGGAGGCATCGATTACGATAAATTGAAGGATAAGGATATTCCATTGCTCCGTCGGAAGATAGGCGTCGTCTTCCAGGATTTCAAGCTGCTGCCTAATAAGACTGTATTTGAAAATGTTGCTTTCGCTCTAGAAATAGTCGGGGTCGGCAATAAAGAGATCCGTCATACTGTTCCGAAAGTTCTTGAAATAGTTAATTTAAAAGGCAAAGAAAATTCGATGCCGCGCCAGCTTTCCGGAGGCGAAAGGCAGCGCGTTGCCATAGCCAGGGCAATTGTTCGACAGCCTCGAATATTGGTAGCCGACGAGCCAACCGGCAATCTTGATCCCAAGCATGCTTGGGATGTCATAAAGGTATTAGAAAAAATTAACCGTTTCGGGACAACTGTCCTACTGACTACCCACAACCAGGAAATAGTCAATAAGCTGAAGAGAAGAGTTGTCATTATTAAGGATGGAAAAATTGTCAGCGACCGGTCTAACGCGGGATATAAGACCTCATGAACCGAAGACTAAATACTTTCCGTCGAATTATAAATACCGGTACCGTCAATTTTATCCGGAACGCCAGTTTAGCCGTTGCTGCCATGGCTGTTATGGTCGTGACTTTAACCATCGTTCTGTTTTCAGTAGTTACTAACGCTACTTTTTCTAACACGATAGCCCAGATCACCAATAAAATAGATATTTCGGTATATCTGCAGGACAATGTGTCCGCTGCCGCCGCCAATGCTTTCGTCGATAAGATTAAAGCCCAGCCCGATGTCCAGAAGGTCGTTTATCTGGATAAGCAGCAGGCTCTCGAATCTTACCTAAAACAAAATAGCAATAATCAGTCGCTTATAACGGCCGCGGAAGAGACAGGGAATCCGATACCGGCAACGATCCAGATTTATCCGGCCAACCTTAATGAAGTGCCAGCGATAAAGCAATTCCTGGTGGCGCCAAAGTACAAGGCCATGCAAACTCCTGAATCTCCCTCCTATAACGGCAATCAGAAAGAAGCTATCGATAATATTACCCATGCCACAAATGTCCTGAGACAGATCGGTGTCATAGCCGTAGTAGTGTTCGCGGTAATCTGCGCCCTTATAATCTTCAACACTATTCAAATGGCGATCTTTAACCGCAGAGACGAGATAACGATCATGAGGTTATTAGGCGCCAGCACTAACTTCATCCGCGGTCCGTTTATAGTCGAGAGCGCAATTTATGGTCTGCTGTCTGCTATATTTTCAGTTATAATTATCAACTCTGCCTTCGTCGCAGCTTCCAGCGCCCTGCAGGCGAGCAGCTTAGGCCTGTTAGATATAAATTACGCCAATCAATACTTTGATAATAATTTCCTTATGCTTTTGACACTCCAAATAGCCATTGGTATAATCCTAGGGACGGTATCGGCGACCATAGCTACCCACCGTTACCTGAAATTTAAAACGAAATAGACAGACAACAGCAAAAGAGAATGGGGAACCAGGATAATAACCTTATATGAGGATGCGACAATCCTCCATAAGGTATATTTTTGTCCCAACCCTATACTCCGAAGTAAACAACCTCAATTATTAATCAGAGACTCTGGAAAGGGTGGGAAAATTGGACAAACCTGGTATACTAAGCAATAGCACAATAAAAAACAAAAAGATGCTAAAACTTCACAAACCAAATATATTATTACTCCGCGTCAGAATACTGGCTGTAATATTTGTCATAGTCGGCATGATATCGGGCATGGATATAGCTCAAGCCGATCAATACGATGCCCAAATTCAGTCGCTGCAGAGCCAGAATAACTCTTCCCAAGCCCAGGTAGACAGTCTAGCTAATCAAGCCGCCAGCTACCAAGCTGAAATCGACCAGTTATCGGCTCAGATTTCGGCTTTACAGTCGGCTATATCCCTGAACCAGGCCAAAGAAGTCAGTTTGCAACAGCAGATATTGAGTGATCAGCAGAAAATCACCCAAAACAAAGCCTATCTTAGCGATGCCATACAGTCGCTTTATGAAGACGGGCAAATGACCACTATCGAAGAACTGGCCACCAGTAAGAGTTTAAGCGATTACGTTGATAAGCAGACGTATAATACGACTGTCCAGAATAAGGTTAACAGTCTTATCCAACAGATAGGTTCTCTTGAAGCTCAGGCCCAGCAACAAAAAACACAGCTGGATATTGTCGTTAAAGTTGAAAATCAGCAAGCCGGCCAGCTTGCCAGCGCTCAGGCCCAGCAGCAACAGATGCTGGCGTATAACCAGCAGCAGCAGGACGCCTACAATGCCCAGATAGCTTCCAATCAATCGCAGATCTCTCAACTTAGACAGGAGCAGGCAGCGGCTAATAGGAGGCTCGATAGCTCCGGTCAAGTCGTGACGAGTGGTTCTTGCGGCGGTAGTTATCCCGCTTCGGCCATCAGCCCTTACGGCGGCAGGTGGGGCTGCGACTATTCGTTAGATGATGCCCTGGATAACTTCGCCATGTATAACCGCGAGTGCGTCAGTTATACGGCTTGGATGGTCTATAAGACATATGGCTACAGCCCGGTTGGGTTTGGTGACGCCAATCAGTGGCCGGCTCACGCAGAAAACGCCGGCATAGCTGTCGGCTCGACGCCTAAGGTCGGCTCTGTGGCGATCTATATGGGTAACGCATCAACTGATCCCTGGGGACACGCCATGTGGGTAGAGGGTGTCAGCGGCGATCAGATTCACGTCTTTTCTTACAATGACGGTTTCGACGGCAACTTCTACGACCACTGGGTTAGCGCTTTGGGTCTTACATATATCTACTTCGGCGGATAGTCAGCTTTTGCTATAATTGGGTTAGATGAATTTAAAACTAAAGAAAGCGGGGGTTCATATTTGGTCCCCGCGCAGCAAAAGATTGCTTAGACTACGTAACGGCCTAATTCTTTTACTGGTACTATTCGTTGGCATAGGTATCGGCGACGGGAGAATCAGCTTTAATAGCAATCAAAGCCAGCTCCAACCAGTTGCTAAGGGTCTGCCTTCGTCGCTGAATTACAGCTCCGTCAATGCCGTATACCAGGCGCTCAAGGATAATTACGACGGTCAGCTGACCCAGACGCAGCTCTTGAACGGCATCAAGCATGGCTTAGCCGATGCGGCCAACGATCCCTATACTGAATATTTCACGGCTCAGGAAGCTAAGGCGTTCACCGGAGAGCTGAATAACTCTTTTAGCGGTATCGGAGCTCAGCTCAGTCAAGATAGCAGCGGCAATCTTGAAATTATGTCGCCAGTACCTGGAACGCCGGCAGACAAGGCGGGGCTGAAGCCTAACGATATCATCACCGCCATAAACGGCAAAAGCACCTCCGGAGTTTCTGTTGATCAAGCAGTGAATGAGATACGCGGAAAAGCAGGGACGAAGGTAACTTTGCAGATTATTCGAAACGGTTCGCAAAACCTAAGCTTTACAATAACCAGAGCCAATATAAACGCTCCCAGCGTGACGACCAAGATCCTGCCAAATAATATAGGGTACATGCAAATATCTACTTTTGCGGATGATACATCGAGTCTTGCTCAGAAGGATGCCGCACAATTCAAAGCCGACAACGTCAAAGGGGTCATACTCGATCTCCGAGATGATCCAGGCGGTTTATTGAACGCTGCCATAAATGTTTCCAGTCTCTGGCTGAAACCTAACCAGAAGATCCTCGACGAAAAAAGAGGTTCCCAGGTCATCGAATCGGATTACGCTCAAGGAGGTGATGTACTTCACGGTATACCTACCGTCGTGCTAATAAATTCAGGCAGTGCAAGTGCGTCAGAGATAACAGCCGGTGCCCTTCACGATAACGGACAGGCATATTTAATTGGACAGAAGAGTTTTGGCAAGGGAGTAGTCCAGGATATCGTTTGTATAACTGGCAAGGCTAACCCGGATGGCACTTGTCCGGCGGATGAGCTTAAGGTCACTATCGCTAGCTGGTATAGGCCTGACGGTCAGAACATCAACCATAAGGGCATAAAGCCAGACGAAAGCGTGTCGCTGTCTGGATCAGATATAAACAGCGGAAACGATACCCAGCTTAATGCGGCTGAGACATACATCAACAGTAAGTAGCTTGATATCAGCTAAGTATTACGGTAGCATTAGAATAATAAATTGAGAGGTGTTAATAAGTGTCCCGCCAGGCGACTAAGTATGTTTTTGTTACAGGGGGAGTACTTTCCGGGTTAGGGAAGGGGATAACTGCCGCTTCTATTGGAAACGTCCTGAAGGCGCGTGGCTTCAAAGTAAATCTTCAGAAATGCGACCCCTATCTTAATGTCGACGCCGGTTTGCTCAATCCCCGGGAACACGGAGAATGCTTCGTGACTAAGGACGGAGCCGAAACTGATCTTGATCTGGGACACTACGAGAGGTTCGTAGACGAGGAGATGACATCTTCAAGCAGTCTTATGAGCGGCCGGGTACTTCAGAAGCTCATAACCGACGAGCGCGCCGGTAAGTTCGAAGGTGAGGACGTTCAGATCATACCCCATCTGACGGGAGCCATACAGGACTGGATTATAGAAGCCGGCAAAGGCTTTGATGTCCACATCGTAGAGATCGGGGGGACAGTCGGCGACTACGAATCCTTGTCCTTCATTGAAGCAATAAGGGAACTAGGTATAAAAGTCGGCTTGGACAACTGTGCCTATGTCCATGTTGTTTATCTTCCTTATCTTAACGCCAGCCACGAAACCAAGACCAAACCGGCGCAGAATTCAGTCAGGGAGCTAAGGGGTCTTGGCATAGCGCCCGATATCCTGGTTTGCCGGAGCGAGGAACCAGCAAACGATGCCGCCATCAAGAAACTCAGTTTGTTCAGCGGTGTGCCGGAAACTTCTATTGCCGCACTCCCTAACGCTCACAGTATCTATGAGGTGCCACTCAGTCTTGAAGATAGCGGTATAGCTAATGTCATCACGGATAACCTGGGTTTGCCATTAAAGCAGGCTGATATGGATGATTGGAGAGCTATAGTCAATAAAGCTACCAACCTCTATGACAAAAAAGTGAGTATTGGCTTCGTCGCTAAATATATGGATAACACGGATACTTATATGTCGGTATTCGAAGCTGTCAAATCGGCTGCCTGGCATAATGACTGCAGTGTCGACATAACCTGGATTGACGCCTCGCAGTACGATGAAAAGGACACTGATATAACAGATACGCTTAAGTCTTTCGATGGAATTATTGTCCCGGGAGGATTCGGCCAACGCGGACTGGAAGGGAAGATTAAGGCTGCCCGATATGCTTTAAGCGATAAAGTCCCGTATCTCGGTTTATGTCTTGGTCTCCAGATGGGTGTGATTGCCGCAGCCCGTAATGCCGGGTTAGAGACAGCCACGTCATTTGAACTTCAGCCGGAAGCTAAGGATCAAATAATAATCTCCATGGCCGATCAGGTCGGCAAACATATGACCGGCGGCACCATGAGACTGGGCAATTATAATTGCCACTTAGTCGACAATTCACTTGCTAGAAAGGTCTACGGGACAGCTGACGTAGTTGAGAGGCACAGGCACCGTGGCGAGTGTAATAACGCCTACAGGCCTAATTTCGAAAGCTGGGGCATAAGAGCTACCGGCATAAACCCTGAAAACGACTTGGTTGAAATAATAGAAGGGATTGATCATCCTTTCTTTCTGGCCAGTCAGTTCCACCCGGAATTTAAAAGCCGGCCCAATAGACCTCACCCGATGTTCGACAGCTTTATTAAAGCGGCGAGCCTTGGTCATTAAGTGTTGAACAATTATACTTATTAGGATAACATGAGCGGTATGGAACAAAATTCTCAATCTTCAGTCACCGATGACTACGTCAACCCAAGCCATCCCAAGCGTATATTATTAGTCGAGGATGACGACAGCCTGGCCAACGTCTATATTATGCGGCTGCAAGCCGAAGCTTTTGACGTTCGAAGAGTAAGTAACGGCGAAGAAGCGCTATCGGCAGCCCTAAGCTATAAGCCTGACCTGGTATTGCTCGATATAATGATGCCGAAGGTCAGCGGCTTTGACGTATTGGATATATTGCGAAATACCCCTGAGACCGCGAACTTAAAGATAATCATGTTGACAGCTTTAAGTCAGGAAAGCGACCAAGAAAGAGCCAGGTCATTAAAAGCCGACGATTATCTTATTAAATCCCAGGTAGTCATTGCCGATGTGATTGAGCGAATCAGACATCACTTGAGCGAAAGATAACCGTCAGTTATTTTAAAAAATAAACAATAAATCGTTCCTGGCAGGGAGGGTATTATTCGACGCTAACTTCAGTACGAGCGACGCTTTTACCGCTAAATAGACGGACTTTTCGCTTTTTAAAGGTGACTATGCCATCCTTAGCGGCATGGATAGTGAAGTTACGGCTCATCATGGTTCCGACGCCTGGGCGCTTTGTCATGCCGACTTGCCGGACTATAACTTGCCCAGTTTTAACTTTTTGACCGCCAAATAACTTAACGCCTAAGCGTTGTCCTGGACTGTCGTGTACGTTCTTGGCGGTACCGCCTGCTTTCACATGGCTCATAAAATTCTTACTTCCTGGTTAAAATTAACAGCTGTCTGGCGACGGTCTGATTGCTTCTGCTATATATCAGTTCGTCATTCCCAACATGCTTGAATCTTAGTCGATTATAACCCAGTTCGCTTATCTGGTCAATAAGAGGTAAAGTCCGATATTTCCCAGGGCTCTGCTGCCACGCCGGTATGGCTAGACATAACCTGGTTCCGCTGTTTATCTGGGGAGCGAGATTAGTTAGGAATTTCCTTAGAATTAGATTAGTGGTGCTCATGGCTTTTGCCAAAGTCTCGTTATCGGGAAAAGAAGTAAAGGCTTGGCCGAGATAAATTTCACTGGCGACGAAATCAAAAGGCTGCTTCCAAGTGTAATTCGTTGCGTCAGCCTGGTTAGCTCTGACTTCTAAATGTCCGACGGGGAACTTATCCCTAAGCCAGGTAAAATTTTCCAAAGTATAGTCAACCATACGTTTATCGAGGTCGGTGGCGAGAGCGTGGTAGCCCATCAGCGCGGCTTCAGTGGAGATTACCCCCGTTCCGCAGAAAGGGTCGAGGACGGTTTGATCTAAAACTGGCGCCGGAATCTTCTGGTCGGCGGGGATATCGCAGATAGACTCAAGTTTACTTTCAGGAATATTGCCAGCCGCAAGATTTATAATTATCTGCGCTAATTTTGGCGGCAACATGCCTACCCGGGCGTCTCTTTTTGGTCGCCCGCGGTCCCGTAAAGTATACGAAGCGATATCTTGCACTTTAACGGTTTGGCCAATAACGGTTGAGTTTCCATTTCGAACGATAATAAGTTCCCAGCCGTTCGGGCTTGTCAGTTTGTTATGGATTACCTGGGCGCTATTGAGTTCATTGGACTTATTAGGAATAAACCTTACATTCCTGCCGGTTTTTTGGACGGCTTTTTTGATCTTTAAGCCGCTGGCCATAATATTCTTTTCAGGGATATCGAAACCGTAAGCGCTTAAGCCCAGCCGCATTTTACCGTCCGGCATTGTTTTTGATTTGTCGGGCGATACTTGAATTAGAAATTTCTCAATTTTCTCCCACTCTGAACTTTCAATTGTCGTCAGAAGCTTACAGAATTTAATACTGCCGCCGAGGCGGTCGAAGGCCATTAAGCAGGGGTCGATATCGACAATGACGGCGCTTTGCCCTAGCGGTTGCAGCTTGCCGGCGCCGTAGATACTTTCCAGTTCGGCTAACCCGATGGCGGGTTGGCGGCCAAGAATCATTAAACTTTGCATTCCTTACAGTTTACAGCTTCAGGTAGTTATGTATATAGATTGATATAATGACGCGTATGAGTGAGCAATCCTGGACCCGCCATCATTGGAAGACATTGGTCAACATCATTACCGCCGGAGCATTGCTGCTTCTAATTGTCTTTACCCGAAAACAGATAGGTTCGACTATTCATGACCTCAAGCATGTCCATGCCTGGGCCTTGTTGCTGCTGATTCCAATTGAAGCTATCAATTATCATGCCCAGGCGAAGATATATCAGCGGCTGTTTGAAATAGTCGGCAATAAATTGCCGTACAAATATCTGTATAGGGCGGCACTTGAATTGAACTTTGTTAACCACGTTTTCCCAAGCGGCGGAGTAACCGGGTTATCTTATTTCAGCCTCAGGGTCCGAAGCGGCAAGGCGCTATCGAGCGGCAAAGCTACTTTAGTCCATATAATGAAGGTCGGACTTTATCTTTTGGCATTTGAAGTCCTCCTGATATTCGGCGTGTTTGCCCTAGCTATCATGGGCCGGGTGAACAATTTAGTAATTCTTGTATCCAGTTCGCTACTGACCCTGCTGCTAGTCGGCACCGTTATGTTTTTCTATATCATTGGTTCGAAGAGAAGGATTAACAGCTTCTTCACGGGGGCAACTAAGATTATTAACTGGGTAATCCATCTGTTCCTCAGGAGATATCCTGAAACCATTAGTATTGACGGCGTCCGTTTTCTATTTGAGGACATCCATGAAAACTACTCAGTCATTAAGAAAAATTACCGACGCTTGCAAGCGCCTTTCTGGTATTCGCTACTAGCTGACGGGACGGAAATAATGGCCGTGTATATGGTGTATATAGCCTTCGGCAAACTAGTCAACGTCGGAGCGGTAATTCTCGCCTATGGCATAGCTAATTTCGCAGGGCTGATATCGGTAATGCCTGGCGGGGTAGGTATCTACGAAACTTTGATGGTTGGCGTGCTGGCGAGTACCGGCATTCCTCCGGGCGTCAGCTTGCCGGTAACCGTAATGTACCGGGTGCTAAATACTCTCGTTCAAATACCGCCGGGCTACTATTTGTACCATAGGAACCTTAAGCGGACGGCCTAACGGCTGGTTAAGTTTATGCAGGAAGAAGTTTCTTTAAGCGTCAGCGAATTCATAGCCGTATTTAATCAATCCTTAGAATACGCCTATCCGAGCATTATTATCACCGGTGAGCTGGCTAATTTCCGTGTCAGCAGGAACCGATGGGTTTATTTCGATTTGAAGGACGAGGCTTCGTCGCTTAAATTCTTCGGTACCGTTTACCAGTTGCCCGGACCTCTAGAGGAAGGGATGATACTGAAAGTAAGGGGACAGCCAAGATTGCATAACCTCTATGGTTTTAGTATCAATATCCTAAGTATTCGTCCGGCCGGAGAGGGAAGTATCCGCAAGGCGGCTGACTTATTGCAACAGAAACTACAAGCAGAAGGGCTATTTGATCCCGCTAGAAAAAGACATGTCGCATATCCGCCGGAACGGATTGGTCTGATTACAGCTACCCAGTCGGCTGCCTATGCCGATTTTTGCAAGATAATTAATCAAAGATGGGGCGGACTCGAAATACAGCATATTGACGTCCAAGTCCAAGGCGAGGCAGCACCGATCCAGATTGCCGAAGCTATTAATTATTTCAACGTCTCGGCTCAGCCTCCTGAAGTGTTGGTGGTTATAAGAGGCGGGGGAAGCGCCGAAGATCTGGCCTCATTCAGCACTGAACAAGTAACCAGAGCCGTGGCGGCCAGCCGGGTACCAACAATCGTCGCTATAGGTCACGAAGTAGATATTTCTCTCGCCGAACTGGCGGCTGACCTTAGGGCGTCGACTCCTAGTAACGCGGCGGAATTACTGGTGCCAGATAAAAAGCATGTCCTTAGCGAACTTGCATCGACCCAGGAAGGACTTAATCGGCTTATCCGGCATGAGACAGAAAAAATTAAAATTACGTTGGTCCATCAAAAACAGGTCTTAAGCCAGTCCGTCTTAGTCAGAATTAGAGAGGCCAAAAGGAATATCGAAGGGAAGGCATTAATATTAGCTGCTTTTAACCCCACCGTTATTTTAAAGAGAGGCTATTCTATTATTAGGCTGGAAGACAATACTCTGCTTAAAAGCCTGCAACAGACTTATAATGGCGGCAGAATAAACGTCACGCTTCATGATGGAAGCTTTCAGGCTTCAATAGTTGAAGAATCGAAACAGAAGAAAGGATAATATGGCGACCAAAGAAAGTTACCGTTCCCTCAAGCATGAGCTTGATGAAGTGATGGACAGGCTACAGCAGGAGGATATCGATTTAGACGAAGCTTTAGCCTTATACGAAAGGGGCAATAAGCTAATATTAAAACTTGAGGAATACTTACAGTCGGCAGAGAATTCCATTAAAAAAATAAAGGCGCAGTTTAAAACTTAGAATGTACTTGGTTTATCTTTTGCTTGGACTGGCTTTTATAAGCTTTTCTCTGGTCATTCTAAGAGGAGCGCCGTTTTTGCCGACGCTTGGGCCGCAGATTAAAAAATCGATGGAACTGTCGGAGCTTAAACCGGGACAGACGCTGATAGAACTCGGAAGTGGCGACGGCCGGGTGCTTTTAGAAGCCGCCAAGCGAGGAATCTATGCTATCGGTTATGAGCTTAACCCGGTACTGGTGTTAATATCTGTATGCCGGACTTGGCGATACCGGAAATACGTCAAGGTTATATGGGGTGATTTTTGGCTGAAGGACTGGCCTCCGGCTGACGTTATTTTCGTTTTTTTACTAACAAAATATATGAAGAAGCTGGATACAAAATGTATGCAATATACTCATAAGCCTGTCAAACTTGTGAGCTTTGTATTTGAGGTGCCCCATAAGAAACCCGCTAAAGTCGATGGCTCTGTCCGGGTGTATAACTATGGCAGATAACCGCCGATATTGCGGACCGGTATTTTCTAAGGTAAGATTGAGGCAATGGCAAAACATAACCAAGATGGCGTAATAAGCGGATTGGGCTTGGCCCTGATATTGATGACGCTAGTTCTGGTCGGAACGGCTTACTTCGCTTTTTGGGCTTATTCGAGCAGGCAAGACTATAAGAATAATACAGATAAGAAGATAGCCGCCGCCGTGACCGTAGCCGTTAATAAGAATACCGACGCCTTAAATGCCAGTTTCGCTCAAGCCGAGAAGTATCCGCTGACGGCCTATACGGCCCCGGTCGCTGACGGCAGCGTACACGTTCTTTATCCAAAGACCTGGAGCGGCCTGGTTGACACAACCGGGGGCGGCGACATGCTGGATGCTTACTTTGCGCCGGGCCTATTGCCGCCTATAAATGACTCATCTTCGATTTTTTCTTTGACCATCAATCTTCTTAATCAGCCATACAGCCAAGCTGTCCAGCAGGTCCAAGGCGCTAAAGGAGCTACTATTACTGCCTATAGTTTGCCGAAATTGCCAAATATAATCGGGATTGAAGTATCGAATTATGTCGTCGGCAATATTACTAAAACCGAAGTGATATTACCTCTAAGGTCATATTCACTGGTTATTTCGACGTATGGAACTCAATATCTAAACGATTTCAATACGAACATATTACCGAATCTGACCTTCTCGCCGTAACTTCGATAGTCTATACTTATGTTACGTAAGTGGAAGGCTAGGGCTTAAACATGGCGCACGAGGGCATACAAGATCCTAAGCTGCCGATTCTGTCGCAGCAGCTATTACTAAGTGTCGCCGAAGAAATAAAAATGCCTCTTCTCAAGATAGCCCGATTAGCTGAATATAATTCCCTGGCAGCAGCTGCCGATCGGCATGAAGCAGATAATGTTATCCGGGCGACCGCAGAATCTGCGCTACACCTCATTGATAACTATATTTTAGGCGTTAGGCTGGCATTGGAACCGCAAATCTTCGATGCTGAATCCGTATCGGTCTCTAGTGTCTTATATGATTCCTGTCAGCAATTGGACGCACTTGCTAAGAGCTATGGAGTCGGACTGGAGATAGACATTGCCGGCAAGTTCGGATCGGTAACGGCCAACCGCAAAGGCCTGCAGGCGGCCCTGGTAAGCCTTGGGGCGTCATTGATTGAGGCCCTGCCGGCGCTTGAGTCATCTCAGTTAAAGCTCCAGCTGGCTACCCACAAAACCCGTTACGGAGTGGTAGCTGGAGTATATAGCGATACTCCACAGGTATCGGCGCAAGCCATCCGTTCAGGTCGCAAGTTACAGCAAAACACCAGACAGCCTTTCATCGGCATGTCACATAACAGCGGGGCAGGTATTTTCGTGGCCGATACGTTATTACGATCGATGAACCTTAAGCTTATGACGAGCCGTCATCATAAGAAATTTGGAATAGGTACCGTGCTGCAATTAAATAATCAGCTGCAATTAGTTTAATGGGCAAAGTACTCTTAATTGAGCCGGACTTTATTCTTGCGCGGACGTATAAGGTCGCTTTAGAAACGGTTGGTCATACAGTTATTATGGTCAGTGGCGCCCAGAGTGGAATCAGTGCCGCAGACGATTGTATGCCGGACGCCGTCGTCATGGAAATTCAGCTGATTGAGCATTCCGGTATCGAGTTTCTTTATGAGTTCAGATCGTACCCCGAGTGGCAGGCTATACCAGTGATAATACACAGCCAAATACCACCTTCGGAGTTTGCCGGCAGTTGGGAAATACTTAAGCGAGATCTAGGAGTAAATGCTTACTTGTATAAAACCGGTACAACGCTTGGATCGTTAATTAAGACGGTCGAAGGCGCCTTGACCCCAGTCAATAATGAACCAGTGCAACTCTAGGGGTATTATCATTAAGCGGACCAATTACGGGGAAGCAGATCGGATCATTACCGTATTGACACCCGAATTTGGCAAGGTGGTACTGATAGCGAAAGGGGTAAGGAAGATTAAGTCCAAGCTGGCCGGCGGCATTGAACTGTTTAGCGTTAGCGAATTGACATTCATAAAAGGTCGAGGCGAAGTGATGACTTTGATTTCCAGTCGACTGGTAAGACACTACGAAAATATAGTCAGTGACATAACCAGGGTGCAAGCAGGCTACGAGCAGATTAGGCTGCTAGACAAAGTGACAGAAGACAATACCGAGCCGGAATATTTCGATCTACTGAACACATCCTTTGCTTGTTTGGACGATAAAAAGGTAGGCATTGAATTTATTATGGCTTGGTTCCGAGCCCAGCTGCTTAGGCTATCCGGCCATATGCCTAATCTTAGAAACGATGCGGAAGGATCAGATCTAATAGAGGGCCGCAGTTATGGATTTGATTTTGACGCGATGTCCTTCAGCCGGCAATTGCCGGGAGAATTTAGTTCCAATGAAATCAAAGCGTTACGGCTGTTATTTAGTTCGAATGACCCGATTGTCATGGCGAAGATTTCGGGCATGCAAGATAGCTTGCCGCCGGCGATGCCCTTGATTTCTACCATGTCCCGGAATTATCTTAATGCTTGAAGCAAGCGCCGTTCTCTCTTATAAGGTATAATGTGGCTGAAATGGAAACTACTTCTTTAGAGAATATAGTCAGTTTATGTAAGCGACGCGGTTTCATCTTTCAGGGAAGTGAAGTTTATGGAGGCTTAGCCGGAACATGGGATTACGGTCCGTTAGGCGTTTCGCTGAAACGTAAAATAATGAATTTGTGGTGGGAGAATTTCGTTGATTCCAGAGATGATATATTAGGTATCGACTCAGCCATACTAATGAACCGGAAAGTCTGGGAAGCCAGCGGTCATGCCACGGGCTTCAACGATCCGTTGGTCGAGTGTCTTAATTGTCATGCCCGATTACGTGAGGATCATATTAAAGACGACAAATGTCCGGTCTGCGGCAAAGAAGGAAGCTTCGGCCAGCCTAGAATGTTCAATATGATGTTCCGGACAAATGTCGGTCCGGTAGAGGACGAAAACTCCATCAGTTATTTGAGGCCAGAGACTGCCCAAGGAATATTCACGAATTATAGAAACGTCGTCGACAGCATCTACCCCGATCTGCCTTTCGGCTTGGCGCAGCAGGGGAAAGCCTTCCGAAATGAAATTAGCCCGAGGGACTTTATTTTCCGCTCGCGTGAGTTTGAACAGATGGAGATCGAATACTTCGTCAATCCCAGTGACTGGGAAGCCGAGTTCGACCGCTGGTTGGTCAATATAGAAGAATTCTTAGTTAAGCTAGGACTCCCGCAAAAAAATATTCATAGGTTGGAAGTACCGGAGGAAGACCGGGCCCATTACAGTAAAAGGACTGTTGATTTCGAATTTGATTTCCCTATCGGCAGGGAAGAGCTGCTAGGATTGGCCTACCGGGGCGACTTTGATCTAGCGAATATAAATCGTGCCAGCGGTAAAAGTATGGATTATAGACCCAAGGATGGCGGCAAGCCTTTTATTCCGCATGTTATTGAACCAAGCTTTGGCGTGGAGCGCCTGATAATGGCTGTCATAAGTTCGGCCTATACGGAAGACGTGGTCAACGGGGAGAATCGAAGCTTCTTAAAATTATCTCCCGATCTGGCACCCGTAAAAGTCGCCGTTAGCCCTCTGCTTAAGAATAAGCAGGGATTAGTCGCAAAAGCCAAGACTATATATGTTCAGCTAAAGGATCATTACGGTAACGTTATGTGGGATGACAACGGTAATATCGGTAAAAGGTATCGGCGCCAAGATGAAATAGGCACACCATACTGCGTCACGGTTGATTTTGATACAATTGAAGATGATACGGTGACGATCAGGGATAGGGACACGACTAAGCAGAAACGTGTTTCAGCAGACAAGTTGATAGAAGAGATCGGCTAAGTCAGATTAATACGAAAGATAACCCATGCTTCCTAAGCGTAAACACAATAATTATGCTTTCATCGACAGCCAGAACCTCAACTTAGGCACCCAACGGATGGGGTGGAAAGTCGACTGGCGAAGGTTTCGGCAGTATCTTAAGGATAAGCACCATGTCAATAAAGCTTATATGTTCATCGGCTATATGAGCGAGAATGAATCTCTCTATGAATACATGCACGAACTTGGCTTTTTAGTTGTTCTAAAGCCGACCGTTGACGTCAGCGCGAACACTGAGACGTCTACCAAGGCGGAAACCAGCGGCAAGTCAGTCGAAGAAAAGGAAAAACCGACGATCAAGGGTAATGTCGATGCCGAGCTGGTTCTCTATGCTATGAAAGAGCTCCAGAATTACGATAAAGCTTTAATAGTCTCAGGCGACGGTGATTTCTTTAGTCTAGCTGAATATCTTGATGAAAACCGGAAACTCGAGAAAATCCTGGTGCCTAATTGGCAGTATTCTTCACTGTTAAAGCCATTCGATTCAAAGATAATACGGTTAGACAAAATGAGGGGCAAACTTGCGTACCATGACCGTAAGAAGAAATGACATTCCTATAAAATTTCATATCCTCGATTAAGACTTTAAAGAGTATACTCTTTAAAGTTTGTTTTAAGTTGAGGAGGAATGATGAAATTGACGAAGTATGTGCATGCCTGCGTTTTAGTAGAGACACCTGAGAGGGTAGCCCTTTTCGATCCCGGTTCAATGAGCCACGATTCATTCGATGTAAATAAGCTACAGCGTCTTGACGACATACTTATTACGCACGCCCATAATGACCATGTAGATGTTTCGTTCGTTAAAGAATTGGTCGGAAAATTTCCTGAAGTCCGTATAACTACAACAAATGAAGTAGTCAAAATGTTGGAGGCGGAAGGAATCAGCGCTGGTACTGAGGCGCCGACGGGTGTGGTATTTTTTGATGCTCCTCATGAAGACGTCGAGCCATTATTCCCTCGTCCCCAGGAAATAGGGATTCATTATCTAGATAAATTTACCGATCCTGGCGATTCCCATTCATTTAATGAAACTAAGGCAATTTTAGCGCTGCCGATAACGGCACCATGGGGGAGTTCGATAAAGGCACTGAACCTAGTACTGGAGCTTAAGCCGAAATACGTCCTGCCAATACATGACTGGCATTGGAGTGACCAGGCCAGGGAATCGATGTACGACGGTTACGCGAAGGTGTTAGACAAGAATGGCATCACAATGTTTAAGCCTAAAACAGGCGAACCTATTGAAGTAGAAGTCTAACATTTCATAAAAGGACATTGACAAAAAGCATAATAATTGCTATTATGTATAAGTGTCTGATAAAAATAAAAACAATAAAAATCTGCAAACACGACTAGCTAATATCGCGGCGCAATCAGGAATTCTTCTGATGACAGCCGCAACAACGATTGGAATAGTTGAAATGCCGGATCATGTCAGGACACAAGCTATAGTGCCGGGTAGGGCGGTATTCGCCTTTGCCTATGATTCAGGTAATAGCAACCTGCTCAAAAGGGAAAAGGAAGATACGGCCCCGCACTATATAAGCTATGCCGAGACCCAGCGGACCCATTCAAGGGCCGGTAGGCGCTAGATCACAACCTAATAAACCTGAAAGGTAATTTATACATGAATACTAACAAGCCAAAACAACCTAGAAAGCACCACGAAGGCGCTTCATCTCTAAATTACATGGACGCAGTTTTTCTTCGCAAAGGTCGGAGAGAAATTGGCCGGAAAAGAGCAGGCAGAACGGCAGTAGAAAACGGAGTCGAAATAGGGAAAAGGAGTACGCGCCGGAGTCTTCTCGCTGCCGGGTTGGTCGTTGGAAGCCTAGTCGGGGTAGGAGAAGGACTGGCTACATATAATAATGACAGCCCCTACGGCAAGAATATGACTCGCTTCTATAAAAGCGCTTACCCAAACCATAATGCCAGCGGAACACCTGCCGAGAAAGCTAAATTAACTGACGATCCATATACTTTCACGGTACCCCTGGTTACAAAAAGCCCCTCTTCGACAGATCATAATTACCCCGATAAACATATGGGTAAAGTGACAGATTCTATTGCATCCACAACCCACCCGTCAACTGTGCCTGAGACATCTTTTACTCCAGCTTCAGAATACCAGGATAATCCAGATCCTTTACCGCACCAGAAAAGATAGCATTAAAGTTTTTAACCTAATTAACAGCCTGCTCCCAGCAGGCTGTTCTTATTACTAGCGGTTATGTGCATAAGTAATACGCTATATAGCGTGTTTATTGGCTACCTCTGGCATCTCTGTGGATAACTGGTGTCAGAAACACCACCAATTGTAAGTTTTATTACTTGCAGTGGGTTCAAGTGGGTAGTACACTCATGTCAGTGGGTAGAAATGGAACGGCAAAATAGCGGAACATTTCGGAAAAAATAAAAAAACCACTAGTAGCTTAAAGGGTATCAATGTCCACGGTAGACTACTTTGAACGAAAACTTGACGAGAAAAGGCGGTTAACCATACCTCCAGAACTCCGACACAAGTTTACGAGCGGGGCAGTCATCACCAGAGGCTTTGGTAAATATCTCCACCTATACCCAAAAGACGTATGGGACAACATGGTTGAGCCAAGGCTTGACGGAGATATCCTAGATGAGCGAGTAGCAGATCTAAATGTCCAATTCAGGATGGGCAAGGTCGAACTCTCGCTTGACGACAAACAAGGGCGAATAACGCTTGAGCAACATTTGCTGGATTATTCCGGCATCAGCCATGACGTAATCGCGGTCGGTGTCGGCAGATACTGGCGATTGATGGCTCCGCAAGAAGCCTGAAACACTTAAGGGCACTTTAACAATCTAAACCGAATTATTAGCAGTGATTCTTTAAAATAAAGACTCGAGCTTAGCTATTCGGCAGTCAACAAGTGGATATCGGTAGTAAACCACTTAAAAAAAGTACTTTGTACCTTTCAAAAAACACCTCCCAAAACTCCACCTCACACATAAGTCTCTCAAACTTGACGTGGCAGATAGTAACATTACAATTTGCCCTGTCATCCAAAAACAAAAACGTAAACAAAAAAACAAAAAGTTGACTGCTGATTAGGTGACCTTGCAAAAACAAAAACAAGACAAGATGCACCAGGAAAAAAACCAAAATAAAAACAAACAGCACGTTCCGGTAATGCTAGCGGAAGTCCTCCAGCTTCTTAGCCCGAAGAAAGGGGAAACCTACCTCGATCTAACGGCGGGATATGGCGGCCATGCTAAAGCAATTACGGATCTGACTGGAAGCCTCACAACAGCAGTGTTAATTGATCGTGACAAAAACGCGGTCGATGAACTCCAAAAGGTTTTCAATAACGCTGCAGATATACGACAGGAAGATTTTCTGTCGGCAAGCAGGTCGCTTCACTCAGAAGGCCAGCAATTTGATCTTATTTTGGCTGATCTAGGGGTATCGTCACCGCACCTTAACTTAAACTCCCGTGGTTTTGCTATTAAAACTAGCGGCCCTCTGGATATGCGCATGGATCAGTCCCAGGAACTAACGGCTGAAACTATAGTGAACAGCTATAGCGAAGACGACCTGACGGACATACTCAAGCGTTACGGCGAAGAGCCGAAATCCAGAAGCATAGCTAGAGCAATCATTGGAGCTCGGCCTCTGAGAAACACTGGCGAGTTAGCGGCCATCGTTCAGAAAGCTTGGCCAGGGTATTCGCGGGTCCATCCCGCGACACGCACATTCCAAGCTTTAAGAATAGCGGTCAATGACGAGCTGAGTCTATTAGAGCACAGCCTGCCTCTATGGCTTAGGCTACTCAAGCCTGGTGGAAGAATAGCCATAATAAGCTTTCACAGTCTGGAAGACCGCTTAGTTAAGCAAACTTTCAGCGAAGCAAGCGGAGATCGCTTCGATGCTGAACTCAAGCTGCTTACAAAGCGGCCTTTCACGGCCAGCCACCAGGAAATTGCTTTTAATCCGCGAGCCCGAAGCGCTAAACTTCGAGCCGCAGTGAAAATAAAAAAATGAAAGGGAACTAACATGCCTATCAGGGTTAAAACTAGCTCCCGTGTCTACAAGATTCACGTTAAAGTGGTCTAAAGACATAAACCAGCCCAGGCATAAAGCCTGGGCTTAGGTCTAAAAATAAAAAGGATCATAACATGACATATTCAAGTTCACTTGCGATGAACCGCACCCGATTCGCTGGCCGGAATCAGAATTCCGTCAGCTTCAACGTACAGACGAAGACGTTAGGTCCGGTCTCTAACACAATAACTCTTATCGTATTGGCCTGCTTGCTAGGCTTGTTGTACCTGACCCAGGTAACAAAAACCAATGCTTTCGGTTATCAAATCAACAACCTGCAGCAGACTCAGGCCAGCCTGACAAGCGAGCATGATAATTTAGAAGTCCAATCTGCCAGGCTCCAGTCCCTCGACCGTGTACAAGCTTCTGCCGTGGGTAAGTCATTAGTTCCAGTAACGCCAAGCGAATCTATTTCGAATTAGAGGTCACTTCGACTTTTTCATCGCGAAGTTTTATAATAGGGAATAATGGCTTTGCCAAATAAAAACGATGAAAATACATCGGACACAAGGGTACGAATTTGGTACGGAGCCCTGTTGCTCATACTTGGTATCTTCGTTATTCAGCTGTTCAATATGCAGGTTATTCATTATGGCCACTATAAGGCCGCCGCTCTTAGCGACCAGCTCGAGCAATACCAAATACCTGCTACCCGAGGTCTGATAGAAGCTCATGAGGGTGGGTCTGTCGTCCCCATAGTCCTGAATCAGAAACTATACACGCTTTACGTCGATCCAACGTTAGTAAAAGACGCGAATAAGTACGCCGCCAAGATCGCCGGGGTCTTAAACATCAATCAGTCTGCTCTGCCAGCACAAATAAGCAAAAAGAATACCCGCTACGTGATTTTGGCTAAGAAAATTACAGAAGATCAGAGTAATAAGATACTTGCTTACAGATTGCCGGGCGTAGGCACGCAGGGCAAGTACTACCGCGTCTATCCAGACGGATCAATGGCCTCACAGGTCTTAGGCTTCGTTAATTCTAACGGAGTAGGCGAATATGGTATGGAACAGGCCCTCAATATACAGCTTGCTGGTAAGCCGGGTAAGTTAAAGGCAGTAACGGACGCGAACGGAGTGCCGCTTGCCGCAAGCAAAGGCAACATCGATGTAGCGCCAATTAACGGAGATGATATTATCTCATCTTTAGATGTGCCGATGCAGTCGCAGATGGAGCAGATCCTGGCGCAGGAATATAAAAAGACTAATTCTCAAGGGCTTAGCGCTATCATCATGGATCCCTATACGGGTAAGATCAAAGCGATGGCTAATTATCCGACTTATGACCCGAGCAATTACGAGAATGTTGCCAACCCCAAACTCTTTGAAAACGCAGCCGTAGATTATCCTATAGAGCCTGGCTCGACGATGAAGACACTGACAACGTCGGCAGCCTTGGACGTCGGTGCCATTACGCCCGACGAGACGTTTTATGACCCGGCTCACTGGGTTATAAACGGCTTTAACATTACCGATATTGAGCAGGACGGCGGGGCCAGGGAACAATCGATTGCCAGCACTCTGGCGCTGTCGCTTAATACGGGTGCGACGTGGATGTTGATGCAGATGAGCCAGAAAGGCGCGACCAACATCAACCAGAAGGGCATTGATACATGGCACAATTATATGGTGAACCGGTTCAGACTTGGGCAGCCGACGGGAATAGAACAAGGCTACGAAGCCTCAGGCTACGTTCCACCGGCCGACATGACTGATCCGAGCATTGATTTGACTTACGCGAATACTGCTTTCGGACAAGGAGTTCAGCTGACGGCCCTGCAAGAGCTGGCGGCATTAAGCAGCGTCTTAAATGGCGGCACATACTATCAACCGTCGTTAGTCGATCAGACGGTGACGCCAGACGGTAAGACCATTGTTAACAACCCTAAGGTACTGGAGCGGAATGTCGTTTCTCCGCAAGTAGGGCAGGAACTTATTCCTCTAATGGAAAACGTCGTTACTTCCTATCTTCATGAGGGCTTCGGCTTTATGAATTTCCCGTCAAACTATATGGTAGGCGGCAAGACTGGTACGGCTCAGTTAGCACAACCTGGCGGTGGCTACTATGCCAATATCTTCAATGGCACCTATATTGGATTTGTAGGCGGCAATAAGCCCAAATACGCCATAGTAGTCTTTAATATAAAGCCGAATGTTCCAGGTTATGCCGGATCGCTCGGAGGACAGCCTGTTTTTGCCGATATAGCCCATATGCTAATTAATGAAGGTTACGTCTCGCCTAAAAACTGATAAAGACCTTACGGATGATATAATTAAAAACAAAAACGATACCTTATGTTTATGAATAACCTGCACATTGTAATCAACTCCCATAACCTCGTCCGCATTCTTCTACTTGGATTCGTTAGTTTCATCGTAAGCATGCTGATTACGCCTATTTATACGAATTTGGCGTATAGACACCAGTGGTGGAAAAGGCAGCGGACTGAAGCCTGGTCGGGCGGCACGGCTGCTGTTTACCATAAGTTGCACGAAGAGAAGCACAAGCGCCATATACCGACTATGGCCGGATTGATCTTCGTCATCACTATCACTTTAGTCACATTGGTGGGTGACCTTAGCCGGCCTCAGACCTGGCTGCCGCTGGCCGGTTTGGTAGGGGCGGCCATAATCGGCTTGTTCGATGACGCAATGAACATCCGCAGCAGCGGTACCGGCGTCGCTGGTATGAGCGCTAAGCTCAAGTTTGGACTTTATAGTGTCGTCGTACTAATTGGAGGATGGTGGTTCTATTCGAAATTAGGCGTTCATTCAATATATCTACCCTGGATTCACGATTGGCATATCGGCATCTTTGTCATAGCGGTTTTCTGGCTTGTCGTTATATCAACGGCTATTTCGGTCAATTTTACCGATGGTCTAGATGGACTGGCGGGCGGACTGCTAGCCTCTTCATTTATGGCTTACATGGTAATAGCCTTGTTGGAACATAAGTTCGCCTTAGCGGCTTTTTGTTTGATTACGGTCGGCGCCCTACTCAGTTACACCTGGTTTAATATTTTTCCTGCCAGGTTCTTCATGGGCGATGTCGGGGCGTTCGCCCTGGGGACGGCGCTTGGGATAATCGCCCTACAAACCAACACGATATATGTGCTGCCAGTGCTTGGGGCTGTCTACGTGGTTGAAACCGGATCAGTAATTATCAACCGGCTATCGAGGAAGCTTAGACACGGGAAAAAAGTTTTTCGTTCATCGCCGATTCACCATCATTTTGAAGCAATAGGATGGCCGGAAACTAAAGTTACGATGCGCTTTTGGATTCTCGGACAAGTCGCCAGTGTCAGCGGGCTGATCATATTCTTATTAGCGGGCAGGGGATGACACGGTGATAGAAAGGAACTTAACGGCGAGGCGAAGATCGCCATCGGCTGAAACCAATCTTGATCTAGGTAGAAGACACAGACCCGATTACTGGCTGCTTATCTGGTGCGCTGTACTAATGGTTGTCGGCCTGGTGGTCGTGTATTCGATAAGTCCCGCATTGTCAGCGACTAATCACGTCGGTAATAATTATTATCTTGTAAAGCAGTTACTGGCTATTGGGCTGAGCTTCTGCGCCTTTTTCGTGACCTATAAAGTTCCATTGCCTTGGTGGAGAAAGTCGATTAAGCCGCTGCTTATATTAGCGGCCTTGGCGACGCTGCTGGCTTTAGCTATGCCGGTTAACCCGTCTTACCCGGCTCATAGATGGGTGCGTTTAGGTGGTAGCCTGTCTTTTCAGTCGGTCGAACTTGTTAAATTCGTCGGTTTAATCTGGCTAGCGGGTTTTTTTGCCGACCGGGTAAAGCAGGGCAATATTAAGGATACTTCTAAGACGCTCAAGCCTTTGCTCTACGTCTTGTTCGGCGTTTTGTTAGTGGTTGCCGGCGTCCAAAGCGACCTCGGTTCAGCGGGTGTGATCGTCGCTATAGTTGGCACAATGGCGTTTGTCGCAGGATTACCTTTGAAAAGAATTTCGCTAATTATCGGGATCATAATAATAGGTGCCATAATGGCGATTTCGGTCACGCCTTACAGGCGGGCTAGGCTGGAAGCTTATCTTCATCCGCAGTCAAATTGCAGCGGTAGTGGTTATCAAGCCTGCCAGGCGCTTATAGCTGTCGGTTCTGGCGGTATGGTGGGGCTGGGCCTTGGCAATAGCGTGCAGGCGTACGGTTATCTGCCGGAAGCAGCCAACGACTCGATATTCGCTATCTACGCCGAGAAGTTCGGCTTTATCGGCAGCGTTATCCTTATCGGTATTTTCATGACCTTCTTTACCAGGCTCAAAAATATCGCCGAGAGATCGACTGACGATTTTTCCCGCTTGCTTGTGATTGGGGTGCTGGCGTGGTTGAGCGTCCAGACGGTAATTAATATGGGGGCAATGATTGGCCTGCTGCCATTAAAGGGTATCACTCTGCCGTTTATTAGCTACGGCGGTACAAGCGTGGTGTTTGCTACGGCCTCAATAGGACTGGTATTTCAAGCATCGCAGTACACTTCTTTCACTAAACGATCAAAGGCCGCACAAGAAATTAACAGAGGTCGAAATTATAAGAATAATACTCTCCGGAGGGTAGTTAATTGACTATCGTCCTGACCGGCGGGGGATCAGGGGGCCATGTTACGCCCTTGATGGCAGTAGCAGCCGAGCTGAAATTAAAGCATCCGGAGTGCAAGATTATCTATATCGGCCAGAAGGGCGACCGCTTCGCCGATATCCCGACGCTGGATAAGAACTTCGATCAATCCTACGAAATAAGGGCAGGGAAGTTTAGAAGATTCCATGGAGAAGGCATGAAACAGTTGCTCGACTTGCCGGTTCTATTTAAGAATGTCAGGGATCTAATTTATGTAATGATGGGGATTATACAGAGTAGGACGCTTATGAAAGAAATAAAACCCGACGTTATTTTTAGCCGCGGCGGTTATGTCAGTGTCCCCGTCTGTCTAGGAGGAAAACTGAACGGGATACCATATATTACTCACGATTCCGATCCGATACCTAGTCTCGCTAACCGAATAATAGCCAGGTGGGCATCGGTAAACGCAGTCGCTTTGCCGAAAGATATTTATCCCTACGCCGCTAATAAGACGGTCACGACCGGTATACCTTTGAACAAGCAGTTCGTTCCCGTAGACCCTGAATTAAAGTCCGATTATCGAAAAGCTTTAGGTTTACCGATAAGAGCAAAAGTAATATTTGTTATCGGGGGCGGTTTAGGTTCACAGATAGTAAATGAAGCCGTCTTAGACATCATGCCGCATCTACTTCATGATTTTAGAGATCTTTACGTAGTCCATGTGGCTGGGGGTAATAATGAAGCCAGTGTCAGGAAACACTATGGCTCAAGTCTGTCTGATGAAGAGCTGAGGCGAATTAAGGTCTTTGGATTTATAGACGAAGTATATAAGTATAGCGGTGCCGCGGATATCGTAATTACGCGGGCAGGCGCTACTAATCTGGCTGAATTTGCCGTCCAGGGGAAAGCATGCATTGTAATACCAAGTGCATTTCTTACTGGCGGCCACCAATTGAAAAGCGCTGAATATTTAAGTGAATTAGATGCGGCTATTGTTATAAATGACGAAGAGATCAGTGATGATCCAAACCGCTTAGCTAAAGTTCTAAGCCAGCTTTTAAATGATCCTGACCGGCTGAACGGATTATCGCGGCGTATTGCTAGCTTGGGCAAGCCCGGAGCGTCCGGCATAATAGCTGATCTGATATATGATGTAGGTAAATAAGAAGTGTCCTTAATCAGAAAGAAAAAAACAGAAGAAGTCTCTCCGCGTCGGCAGCGACCCGGCAATAATGAACGAATGGATGTATCCCGGACTTTTGCCTATCGGTCACGGCGGTCAGAAGAGGCCTTTAATACCGGCAGGACTCTGGAAACAGCAACCCCTCGTTCTGCCAAGAAGTCATTGCTTAGCCCGCGCTTCCTGGCCCTAGGTGGTCTCCTTATATTTTTAGTGGTGGCCTTGGATATTATTAGCTTATCTACGAATGTTAATATTATTCCTTTAAACTCTTCGAAGAACATTTCTTTAACTTCTACGGAAAAAACACAGTACCAGCTAGCCGCAAAAAAATACTTGTCCGGTTCGGTATTGAACAGAAATAAATTGACTGTCGATACTCAAGGCTTAAGCCGTTATCTGGCAGCTTCTTACCCAGAAATAAGTTCCGTCAATCCGGCGATACCTCTTTTGTCCGATACCATGGACGTCTATATAGGACTGGCGCAACCGGCATTGATTCTTGATGAATCTGACGGTGCGTATGCCGTTGATGATGCCGGAAGAGTCATGTTCAAGCTAAATACATCTGAGTTGCAATCGATGTCATCTATTCCCGCGGTAGTGGACCAAAGCGGCTTAAGCGCCAGAGTCAACGATCTCGTTTTACCAGCTTCTGAAGTTTCTTTCATACAAGAGATAGTCGGCCAGTTGAAAGCCAAAGGTATGCTTATATCGTCCATGACTTTACCTAGCGGTGAAGGCGAGTTAGACGCTAGGGTAGCAGGGGAGGCTTACTTCATTAAATTTAATCTCGAAAATAATGACCCCAGGCAGCAAGCAGGGACGTATCTTGCGACAATCGCTCAATTAAAGAGTGAAGGAATTACGCCCGGGCAGTACATTGATGTAAGGGTAGACGGAAGAGCCTATTACAAGTAGTCCCCCCTTTTCCTCCCTGCACCAGTTCGCTTTTTGTTTAATAGTCGATTAGTATGTTTAACTCAAAAAAAACTATATAAACATACAAAAATAAGCAAAAGTCAAAATTTAGTTACAATTGTGGAAAAGTAGGGGAGATAACCAAAACAGAGAAAAAGCAAATTTTCACGACAGTTATGTGGAAAAGTCAAATTGTGCCATATGTCACTTTAAGGACGCTAGGCTATGAAATGGCTGTGATCAGACGCTCAGGTTTAATCAAACTGCATTTTTACTAAGGTACTAAGTGAGGACTATGTATCTAAAGCCCAGGTAATATTTATGCGATATGGATAAAATGCTAACTAAGCAGTCTAGTCCCCCGCAACAGGACGTATTCATATTCGTTCTTACAATAAGATAATAAGTCGCAAAAGATACATTGTGCGACACTAAGTCTATATTGCTGTTTCTTTCTCTTTTACAGCTGCGACTTTGGATCGACTGTATTATAATTGTTTTTTCAAAAGCTTAATAAAAATAAATTCCCCCTACTCTTTCATATTTATTTTAAACTTTGCCTTGATTCTCTTTATTGTCTTTATTAACAAAATAGCTTTTAACGCAAAATTGCTTTATCGGAACTTTTGCCACGAATATTACTTAGATTATAAAGTGTTCGCAAAATGTTTAATAATCAACTGACCATTATGTCTGGAGGCTCGAAGTAATTGATGACCGGGCTGTTTGGACTGCACATGCTCAGCCTGAGCAGGTCGTTATGAAAAGAGTTAAGGAACTCGTACTCGTCGGCTGCCATACCGTCTACGGGCGTTATATTATATCCCTCGACGAAGTTCAGATGGTGTTTGATACTGCCGTCATAGTCGTGCATGGCTAGTTGGCGAAATAAGAAGTTTTGCTGCGGGTGGGGATTGAGATTATAAAACATCCGGTAGTTGATTGTCATAGGGAAAACATGATCTTCTGGCTTCTCCCGCAGGAGGACTTTCGGTTGGGAGATGTAAATTCCGTAGAGTTTAGAAAGATCTGGGTTTCTAATCTCAAAGGCATAGTGGTAGTCGATTTTTAGCATTGAGCTTTTATCAAGGAATTGGCCGTATTTTAGCGATCTCCCTCCACTGAGCTGTCTTTCGAAAATTGTTCCCTTGGATTCTACTTCACTAAGAAGACGGCTTACTGTGTCTCGGAAATACTCAGCAATAGTCGGCTTCTTTTCGCCTTCCCTACTTTCTTGCGAGCCGGGCATTGATGGTTTACTCCGCTAAAGCGTAAGTAGCTTTGGCTACTCGTTTGAACTGAGGCTTACCCTGGAGATTCAATAGAATTGTTGTTTCTTTAACGAACCGGCTTTTTAGTACCCGCTTGACAATCTCGTCGCGGTGCAGAGGTTCGTTGGCTTCTTTCAGAACCTCAGTGATAATATCGGCGACTGTGCCTTTTTCGTATCCCCATTCCTTTAGGGCGTAAATGCCACGTCCAATTAGTACGAAACGCTTATCTTTTATAAGTTCGTTATGGATTGCTTGAGTCGTGACGTCTTTTCGTTTGAAATCGCTGTCTTTGATCGCTTCGGCTATTTCATTAAAGTGCATGTGCTTGCCGTTTTCTTTGAGGATGACGTAGATTTTGTCCTTAATGTTCTTCGGATTTACCATCGGCCATTTAACCAGGCCCCAGCGGTTATTCAAGGTGGCTAGTTTTTTGGAAGTGCTTGCCAGTGCGGCCGCGGCTTTGCCGTCAGTGATATTAGCGGCTTTAGCGAGATCGCTTATATCCCTCGGCTCCCCTAGTTTCTTGGTGGCATCAACTAAATCCTCCACCTTTGATTTAAAAGTCTTCTCGTCATATTTAGACATGATCGCTACGCTATAATAAAAATTATCATCTTCTTGAATTACAGTCAGGTCCGGACACAGTTGGCACAGAAATGATACTCTTGATTGCTCTTCCCTGTTCGGATCGTCATTTAATTCGGAAGTTACCAGGCTGATTCTAGCGACCTCTCCATGTTTATTTAATATACCGACTACTCGGTCCTGGAATTCAGCTAAGTTGGGAATAGTGCCCTGCTCTGCTCCTGATCGCAGTTTTGTAACTACAGATTTTTCAAGCTGCCTCACCCGCTCTCGGGTAATCCCAAGCATTTCACCAATTTGCTCCAAGGTTTCCTTGCGTTCAAAAAGACCGAATCGCCTAGCTACGATTTCTCGTTCTCTTTCGCGATCGATGGTTTGAAGAACGGCCGTAACTAAACTTTCGGTGGACAGATCTAAAGGCGCCTTGGTCTGAGCCATATGGGTTTTCCCTTATAATTTATAAATTATTAATATATTATAAAACTATAACGTCTCTAAGTCAACAATATTAACTTATTGTGATGTACCCTATTGTAGCACAATGCTGACAGTATTGCGTACTAAATGTTCTAAGTAGCTTACTTTTGCACAGGTTTGTAGGCTTAGCAAAAAGTTAAGCTGATTTGCGTTTAGCTCGGCCTCGAAAACCTCTCTTCTTCGCCGGAGCTTCACTTAACAGCTTTTTGGCCTCGGCTTCTGTAAGCTTTTCCGGATCGGTACCCTTCGCTATACGGGCATTCTTTTTACCGTCTGTTATGTATGGACCATAGGGACCATTAAGGATTCTTATACCGCTATCACCAAAATCCTTTATGTTTTTAGCGGCGTCTTTAGCGAGTTTTTCCTTATACATTTCTCTGGCCTCCGCCTCAGTGACAGTTAAAGGATCGAGAGGCTTAATTGACACGTATAACTTTCCAATTTGAATATAGGGACCGAATCGCCCGATATTAGCCTTAATATCCTCTCCGTCTTCAGTCTTGCCGACGATCCTAGGTAGCTTAAACATTTCCAGTGCTTGTTCGAGCGTGACGGTTTCGAGGGTTGTGCCCTCGGGCAAGGGTGCGAAAACCGGCTTCTTCTCCGTATCCTCAGTGTTACCTTTGAGCAGCATAGGGCCGTATCTTCCGTACCTGGCGTATATTGGTTCGCCTGACTTAGGATCCTGTCCTAATTCTTTGGCTTGAGAAACCTCGTTTCTCGATACGTCTTCGGAAAGTTTAATCAGCGGATGAAAATCTTTATAAAAATCCGCGATCATTTCTTCCCATTTTTGTTTGCCGTCAGCGATGTTATCAAATCCGCCTTCTACCTTGGCCGTGAAGTCATAGTCCACGATACTGGGAAAGTACTTTACCAGGAAATCGGTAACTACTTCTGCAATTGGAGTCGGTAGTAACTTTGATCTATCGGCGCCGGTAGTAACTCTATTGATAGAGGCCTTTACGGTCTGGTCAGTCAGTTCGAAGACTCGAATATCCCTTTCTTTACCTGTGACATCGGATTTTTCAACATAACCGCGAGTTTGAATGGTGGATATTGTCGGCGCGTAGGTACTCGGTCTACCGA
>DASTAD010000009.1:0-3422 GCA_035713075.1 Saccharimonadales bacterium (SeqCode)
TCCCGGGGATGCAAGGAGGCCCGCATGAGCATATTATCGCCGCTAAGGCCGTTGCCTTCGGCGAAGCCCTGAAGCCGGAATTCAAAAGCTATGCCGGCCAGATCGTTAAGAATGCGGCCGTGCTCGCTGAAGCCCTGAAGCTGCGAGGCTTTTACTTGATTACCGGCGGCACGAGCAACCATCTGATTCTGGCAAACGTCCATAAGAGTTTTGGCGTAGACGGAAAAATCGTCGAAGAAGCTTTGGACAAAATCGGGCTGTCGCTCAATAAGAACTCCGTTCCCGATGATACATTGCCTCCTTTCAGGCCTAGCGGCATACGGTTAGGAACTCCTGCCATGACGACCCGCGGATTAATGCAAAAAGAAATGGAGACTGTAGCTGATTGGATAAAGAGAGCGGTAGACGCTCGGGATGACGAAAAAACACTAGCCGGACTTCGCCAAGAAGTTAAAAGCTTTTCGCTTAAGTATCCGCTGCCTAGCGATAAACGGTAGCGGCCGTTTATTCAGTCTCGGCTCTGCCTTGAGTCCTGGCTTTCATTATCATTAAGCCACCGCCGTAAACAGCGGCAAATCCTAGCCCGGTTAAAGTGCGTTTTCTGCTTAGCTCGCTCATCAGCGTATCAGCTTTTACTGCGACCTTTCCGACAAACGTTTCATCCACGGCGGTAGTTAGCTCATTTAAATTCCAGGACAGGAATTTGTTATAGGTTGTCTTAGCCCCAGCAGAGACCTTTTCGATGCTATTACCTAGGGCCATGTTATCCAGCATCTGCTTCATGTAATTATCGGTATCGAGCCTGTGATGAACGGTCTCGGCGGCAGGAGTGATCTCCTTTATTCGTTGTTGCTGGTAGGCGTCGGCGTAACCGATTAATCCGATAACGCTCATCACTCTTTCTTCCGGCTCGAATCTTTGTTGACTTAAGAAATGCTCGGCAGTGACTCCAAACTCCTGACTACTGGCAATCATAACCTTAGTCAAATGATTAGCCCTTAGCCGGACAGGGAATTTGACGTAACTCGCGACTTCGTCCATCAGCCGAGTTTGGTTATTGGTAAAGTTGCTGATCCTGGCTAAAGTAACCTCATCTTGGAAAGCGCCTATTTCATAAGAACTGCCGCCCGACGCGGGCATGCGGTAAAGTGATTCCAGTTGCGCACTAGTTACTGCGACCAGCGGTTGTTCCGCACCGGTAACTGACATGATAGACGAATAATAAGTCCAGATAGAGCACAAGTCAATATTGTGTAACTAAAGATTTACGGTAAAAGCTCCGGTTCCTGCTCTAGCGTCACGCCGAATTTAGCTTTGACTGTATCAATTACCTTATCGCGGAATTTAATTAAATCCGCCGTCGATGTTGCCTCGTCATTGACCAGGACAAGGGGTTGAGTTGGCCATGTCGACATGCCCGTCTCCTTATCGTGGACACCTTTTAATCCGGCTTGTTCTATCAGCCAGGCGGCCGATAGCTTGATTAGGCCCTGTCCGGCGGGCCAATGGGGAACTGAACTATACTTATCTGTCAATTCTATGAGCAGAGATTCCGGTACTATCGGGTTAGAAAAGAAAGAGCCGGTGTTGCGAATTCGCTTGGGGTCGGGCAGTTTATTGGATCTGATGTATATAACTCCTTCTCTTATGGTTTGCGGCGTATAAGAAGTTATATGGTTACTTTCCAAATACGCCGCTAAAGAAGAATAGAAAGGCGGAGAAGGATTAGCCTTCATCAGGTGCAAAGTAATGGCAGTAATAAAATAGCGGTTCTTATCCGTTGTCTTAAATCGGCTTGTTCGGTAACCAAACTGACACTCGCTGGCAGGTATAACCACAATTTTGTTTTCTTGGGCATCAAAAGCTTCTACGGTCGTAAGCGTTTGCGAGATATCCTGCCCGTAGGCACCGACGTTTTGAATTGGTGTAGCTCCCGCACTACCAGGAATAAGACTGAGGGCCTCTATGCCGGTCAGACCTTGGCTGACACTCCGCTCAACCACGCTATCCCACAGTTCTCCGGCGCCAACAGTCACATATTTATTCGTTTCGTCTTCGTCGTAGACAGAATATCCCTTTATCTGATTGACTATAACCAATCCCTGAAAGCCTTCATCCTTCCAGATGATATTGCTCCCGCCGCCGATCATAATGCAATTAAGCCCGTATGATTTAGCCCAGATGACGGCTTTTACTATTTCGTCTTTGCTGCTCACTTCAGCTAGATACGAAGCTCTGCCACCTAAACCCATAGTGGAATAACCGGATAAGGCAACGTCTTCTGAAGCTTTCATACCGATTCATTATACCTATTATTTTAACTAGTGCTCATGCTTGCACAGCATCGTCTGCATGCCTAAAATAGGATACATGGCTAAAATAGAACGACCTTTCATGACCCTAGGCAAGCACCTCAAGACTGTCCGAGAGCAAGCCAAGCGTAGCGTCGCCGAAGTATCCGGCGCGGTTGAGATAGATGAGACCCAGTTGCGACTGATAGAAGCTGGATTGCAGCGCCCGGAAGAAGACGTTATGCTCTTGCTCATAAGTTATTTCAATATGGCCGACCAGGAGGCAATGCATTTGTGGGAGCTGGCAAAATACGACAGCGACCTTGCCGATCATCTCGAGCTAGCTACCGCTGACGACGCGGGGCCAACCAATATGCCTAAAGCTACTACCATAATGCTGGTATCTATGGACATCCGGACAATGTACAGCGATGGTGTTGAAGTAACTTGGAACGATGCCGGAGTGACGCTTAATTTCACTCAGTCAGCCCCCAAAGGGCAGGGGATAACAGTAGCCCGAGTCGGCATGAGTCACGAGCAGCTTAAGAAAGTTCATGAATGCCTGGAGACGGCCATGCTTCACGCTAAGTACGGATCGTCGACTAAGTTATTGCCACCCGGCACCTTGACTCGGCCCGATAAAGAAAATAAGTCACTGTAAGATTTCTTACAGTTAACCTAGCAGTATAGGCTTAAGCTTTAATCGTGAGTTAACGATGAGTAAATAAAAAAGGTGCAAAAAAATGACCATAGAACAGATGCTGAACAATCTTCAGACGATGGCAAGCCATACCTCCGCCCCCAAGCCAACTCGTATAAGTAAGAAGTAAATACCTAGCTACCTCCTCAAACCTAACGACGGTCTCGTCTCTGCTCAGAGACTTTAGACCTCTTATTCAAGTCCGACTGTAAAAACAAAAATTCCAACTACTTATAAAAGTAAAAGCCATTCTGACACTGACTGCTACTCAACCGTACAATTTCCCTAAAGCTCGGTTCAGCTGATGCTTAAAGTCTGGCCATATCCGTGACCAAAATCAAAAGTATTTTCGTGCGGTTTGCACTCAACTTCATTTATCATCTCTGACTCCTTAATACTAAACATACTATAAGGATAAGAATGAAACATAC
>DASTAD010000010.1:0-2180 GCA_035713075.1 Saccharimonadales bacterium (SeqCode)
GGCCTTAGCGGCGATAATATGCTCATGGGGGCCTCCTTGCATCCCCGGGAAGACCGCCCGATCGATAAGCGTAGGGATATTCTCGATTTTCTTTTCCGGAGCTTTGAGGGGATTGCCGACAACACCCTTGCTGAGGATTAGCCCGCCTCGCGGACCGCGAAGAGTCTTATGGGTAGTAGTCGTAATGACGTGGAAGCCGTAATCAAACGGATTGCGTGCGACACCGCCGGCTATAAGGCCGGCTATATGCGCCATATCAGCTACCAGTAAAGCGCCCGCTTCTTCGCCTATTTCCGCGAACTTTCCATAATCCAGTTCCCTGGGATATGCGCTGAAGCCGGCCAGGATAATCTTCGGTTTGTGCTTTTTAGCCAGTCGCCTCAGCTCGTCATAGTCTATCTCTCCGGTATCGATGTCCTTCATCTTATAACGTATAAAGTTATATAGTTTTGCTGACCGGGTAACGGGAGCGCCGTGGGTCAAATGACCGCCATGGCTTAAATCCATCGCCAGAACCGTATCCCCTGGTTCCAACCAGGCGCTATAAACGGCTTCGTTTGCCGGCGCGCCTGAGTGCGGCTGAACGTTGGCGTGGTCAGCTTTGAATAGCTGTTTGGCGCGGTCGATAGCCAGTTGCTCTAATTTATCCGTATTTTCCTGTCCGCCGTAATAACGCTTTCCCGGATAGCCTTCGGAATACTTGTTAGTGAAGACGCTGCCCATAGCTTCAAGAACGTCGCGACTGACATAGTTTTCAGAAGGAATAAGTTCCAACCCTTCCCTCTGACGTTTTTCCTCGGCGGCTATTAGTTGAGCTACGGCGTCGTCTATCATCTACCCTCCTGAAGTATAAGCTTTTCGTTAACTTCAGTATAAAGCAGGAGTGCCTGTAAAGCTAAAGCGTGATATTATTGAATTCAGCACTAAAAAAATAAAAACATTTGTTGACTATAACGTCATATATGATAAGATATTACAATAATGCCCACAACTAATGAAAAAATTGGCCATCTAATTGCTCAAATAAGGCAAGAAAAAGGTCTAACCCAGGCAGAATTCGCTAGACAGATGAATACATCCCAGTCGGCAGTCAACCGAATGGAGCATGGACGGCAAAACTTAAGCATGGAGACGCTTGGACGCGTCAGCGACGTACTCAACAAGCAGCTCATCAGCCTTAACCAGGGTGCGATAAACCTTCTCATAGAAGGCGGCCACGAGCTCAGCGGTGAGATTACGGTCAAGACATCCAAGAACGCTACCGTAGCGCTGCTCTGCGCTTCATTGCTTAATAAGGGTGTCACGAGGCTGCAAAACGTTGCCCGGATTGAAGAAGTCAACCGGCTGATCGAGGTCCTGACTAGCATAGGTGTCCAGGTAAAATGGACTGGCGTAAACGATTTGGAGATTAGACCGCCCGAAACACTAAACTTAGACAAAATGAATAAGGACGCCGCCAAGAAAACGCGCAGCGTACTGATGTTCATCGGTCCGCTAATGCATGAATCAAGCCAGTTCGCTATTCCTTATGCCGGTGGCTGTGAACTGGGGCGGCGCACGGTTCTGCCTCACCTCTACGGTTTGGAGGAATTCGGCGTCGGCGTATTCACGAAATCCGGCCATTACCAGGTTACATCAAACCCGCAATTGCCCTCCCGATCAGTCGTCCTTTATGAATCAGGTGACACCACTACTGAAAACATCCTGATGGCGGCAGCCCGTATCGAAGGCGAAACGACTATCAAAATGGCGTCGGCTAACTACATGGTCCAGGATCTCTGTCTCTACCTTAAGAAACTAGGAGTCAAGATAGACGGAATCGGTACAAGCACTCTGAAAGTTCGGGGAATAGCCGAGATTCGGAAGAATGTTACTTATACTCCAGCTGAAGATCCTGTTGAAGCGATGACTTTCATTTCAGCCGCCGTTACTACCAACTCATCAATAACAATCAAGAGAGCGCCCCTGGAATTCTTAGAGCTTGAGATGCTCAAATTAGAGAAGATGGGGCTAAAGCTTGAAACCGGCAGTATCTATAAATCCGACAACGGTTTTACTGACCTGGTAGATATAAAGATACACAAGCACGACGGCCATTTGATTGCGCCTAAAGATAAGATTCACCCGAACATATTTCCAGGCCTGAATATAGACCACCTCCCCTATTTCGTTCCGATTGC
>DASTAD010000011.1:0-10974 GCA_035713075.1 Saccharimonadales bacterium (SeqCode)
GCTCTAAATCCACCCGAACATACGGCTATGATGCTAAACGTTTTCGAAAGTTTAGCTAAACACGATTCGCTAATTGCTTCTTTTTTCTTGCCGCGGGAGCCTGTTTTCCTGGAAATTGCATCGGGCGATAAAGACAATATGAGAATTTTCCTTTGCGTGCCGACACGGAAGGCCTCCGAGTACAAGCGCGCCGCTGAAGCCTGTCTAACCGGATGTGAAATTCGCGGCGGTGAGACTAGGCGTCATAAAGCGGGAGTGAGTATAAACTCTATGCCGCTACGCCTACGAAAGCGCTACTTTTACCCGCTAGCAGTCGAAAACCCGTCAGCCGACAGTTTAGTGAATATTAGTAAGTTAATTACTGCTAATCAGAATAATCAGGCCAAAATATTTCAAATTAGCCTTAAGCCTACCGGTAGGGTAATAAACTGGCGGTCGATAAGATATCGGCGATCGCACCCGCAAGAACTTCAAGCGTCCGCCAAATTGTCTAAGCCTTTACTGAAAACATCGTTTCGGGCAGTCGCTATAGGAAGCACCGAAACAGAGGCGTTGCAATTTACTCATGAGCTGAGCTCTGCGCTAAGCAACTTAAATCACAAAGGACAGAAGATACTGACGCAGCGTAGTTATAGCAAGCGTTTCGAAGCCTGGAAATTCATGAATTATAAGTCAGATTTAATGACCATAAATAAAATTCTTTCGGCTGACGAAATAAGCCTGTTATTTCATCCACCAAGTAAACTGGAACAGGATATTGCCCGTAGCCGGGAAACAGAGCTCAAACTTCCCCCCTCGCTTCGAAGCCGTAAGCTCAATTTAGTAATCGGCACAAATACAGTCGGCGGCAAAAGCTATGATTTCGGGCTTAGTGGCCGGGAGAGAAAGCGGCATATTCTGCTGCTAGGTTCTACCGGAACCGGAAAATCCACTCTCTTGCTGAATATGATATGCCAGGACGTTGCTAACGATCAGGGAGTAGTCGTGATTGATCCACACGGAGATTTAGCGGATAGTGTACTGGAGCGAATTCCCAGACATAGAATCGAAGACGTCATTTATATTAACCCGGCCCTTATCGATAAGCCAATCGGAATCAATCTTCTTGCGCTCAAGTCCCGCCCTGGCACTAACGAGTACTTAATCGAAGTCGACAGAATAACCGAAGCGGCAGTCTCATTGCTAAGAAAAATATTTTCCGATAACGAAACAGGCGGTAATAGGAATGAATATATATTTCGAAACGCTGTCCATACGGCATTGACGCTTGAAAACTGCACTTTATTTACGGTTTATAGGCTTTTAACTGATAATCACTTCCGTCAAGCCACGGTAAGTAATCTAAACGACAATTCCCTGAGACGTTTTTGGAACGAGGAGTATAGCCAGGCCGGTAGTATGCAAAGGGTCAAGCTATCGCTTGGCGTGACATCGAAATTAGGCCGCCTGCTTAGATCGACGACTACGAGAAGGATTTTCGGACAAGCCGATTCGACGATCGATTTTGATGAAGCATTAAATGCCGGCAAGATCATTGTCTGCGACTTATCTAAAGGAAAGTTAGGCGAAGACAGCTCTAACGTCTTAGGTGTCAGCATATTATTACAGCTACAACTGGCAGCTTATCGAAGACAATTACAAACTGCCTCCAGCCGTCGTCCTGTCTATGTTTACGTCGACGAGTTTCAGAACTTCGCTACGCCATCATTCGCCCAGTTGCTAAGCGAATCGAGGAAGTACGGATTATTTCTCACCCTAGCTGAACAATCCTTACAGCAGCAGGCTGCCAATATCCAGAATATTGTTCTAGCTAATGTCGGTTGTATGGCTGTCTTTCGCTGCACTAGCCAAACTGACGAAAGTATAGTCGGACCGCTATTAGCCGCAGGAGCCCAGAAATCTGATTTATTTAATCTGCCAGATTACAATTTCTATATGCGCATGCTTACTGACGATGGGGCATACGTATTCGAGGGCACGACTCTGTTACCGGTAAAACCGTTGGTCAGTAAAGATGCCGTTATTAGGAGCTCTCTCAAGGCTAATACGGCTCAGCTAAATTAATTTCAGATCTGAGATAAAAGTTCTAGGTTCAGACTGGTTTGATTATGATTGTCAGGCGTGTCAATCGGCAGAGTTAGTTGGTCTTCGCTCATTGCAAGCGGCGGGGTCGATTCTTTTTGCAGGGATATCTCTCGGTTGCTCAGAGCCATATTAATCGTTCTTAGTGTCTTATTAGAAGCGCACAGACGTTCTATCGTTTGCTGTTGTTGCCTCCATATACGGTAGCCTTCCTGGCCAAGCTTTTCGAATATGATGGCATTTTCTATAAGATCCGGAGATGATAATTGTTCGTGTTGTGCAGGTGATTTAATTTTTTCCATATTTTTCCTCTTCTTTAGTTTAAATTTATTCTGCTTTCTTTTCAACTTTAGCTTTTTGTCTCATGACAGACGCTCCGGCAAGCAAAGCGGAATTAGGCAGAAATACAGTCTCGCCAGATTCTATTCTGAGCCTGGTGTGGGTCAGACCGATGTCCTTTACCCGACCGACATATTCTCCGCCCAAGGCTCCCGATTTAATGACTATGTTCTCTCCAACGGAGAAAGGATGAGCTAATATTAAGACTAAACTGGCGAAGAAGTTTCCCAGCGCCTGTTGGGCGGCAACGCCCAGAATAATACCGAATATCGCACCGCCTAGTAACAGGCGGGCAACCGATATACCTATTAGCTCCAAGGTAGTCAAAAATATGAAAAGATAACCGGCTAAGCGTATCAGGACGCTGAGAGCGGCTGCCCTGCCTATGCCGAGCCGATTGGCCGTCAGAGTTCCTTTAATCGCGTTAGTCAGAATATGAACGAAAGCAGACCCGAAAATGACGAAAGCCAGCACCCCCGCCAAGCTCATAAGTTTATGATCGATGCTGCCGTAATGTATATTACCGTGATACCTGGCCACTACCGATCCGATGATGGCTACCAACCCGCAAGGGATCAGCTGGATGTTCGCATCCCTCCACCTATGTTTTTCCATCATTTCCTCTCTTTTGTTATATTGGCAGGTATTTAAGTCTAGTGTTACAGATATATGTTAGTGATTATTGCGTATTATCGCAAGAAGCTGATGCTTAAACTGTCTTATCGGCTAAGCGGCAGGCTGAACCGGAAAGTGCTGCCTTGGCCCGGTATTGAATTCTTAAGGCTTATGCTGCCTCCGGCCAGTTCAATCAAATTCTTCGATATGTATAAGCCTAATCCCGTACCCTGAGTAGCGTCACGCGTCAGTAAGCTGTCGCTTGCCTGCTGGAATTTTCTAAACAGCAGCTTTTGATTTTCAATATCCATGCCCTTGCCAGTGTCGGCGACGTCAACGTATAGCGATTGGTCATCATGGGTCCAGCTAATTGTGACGAAGCCGTGATCGGTAAATTTCAATGCGTTGCCGATGAGGTTTATAATCACCTGTTTTATCCGCCTTCTGTCGGCGTATATTTGCGGAGTGTCTGTTTGGGGCTCTACAATTTTAAGCTCCAGGCCTTTAGCCTTAGCCATCTCATCCATTTCTCTGCAAACTTCACTGATAAGAGTGCCGACGGTGAAAGATTCAGGCTGCATCTTAATCTTATTTTGTTCGATTGCGGAAACGTCCAGGAAATCGTTAACTATCTCGATCAAGCGGATACAGGAAGCGTGGATATCATCGAGCATTTCTGCCATCTGCGGGTCTTCTATCTTATCGCCGTAATACTTTTTAATAAGCGAAGCGTTGCCTCTAATCGCCGTTAGAGGAGTCCTTAGCTCATGGGCGGCAATCGATAAAAACTCATCTTTAGACCGGTCAAGAAGTTTTTGTTCGGTAACGTCTTCTATTAAGATAACTACTCCGGAAACATCTTCCGCTTTGCTTACCAACCCTCCCCCGCCTGTTAAAGGGGCGATAAAAAGATGTAGGATTGCTCTACCTAGTACTACATTGTCTCTCTCATAGACTGTCCCGTCTTTAAGACAGTCATGGATAGAACTTTTGATATCCAAGTCTGGGTGAAAAAGTGAAGCTAAATATCCCAGACTGAGACTATCGTTCGCCTCTTTTTCGTTATCGGTAATAGAACTGAGCAGCTTACGGAGCGAGTTGTTGGTTAGAACGATCTCTCCGCTAGTGTCGCACATGATGAATCCACGGTTGATGCTGTCGAGAAAGGAATAGGCTTTTGAAGTCGATTGAATCAACTGCTGTGTTCGGTGATTGACTTCGTCGGCCATGTGTAGCTGATAGGCGTCAAAAGTCGAATAGCTGCGTGAGACTTTCTCAAGCAAGGACTTTAACGGTTCGTCTAGATCGTTGATAGCCAGCCCGGCTTCTTGCAGCTGTTTTATCAGCAAGCGGTTCAATTCAGCTTCGACCATTAGTGGCTAATTGTCCTTAGTACTGGATTCATTTTGGTTTTCGTCTATTAATCCGTACGTAGAAGTGTCATCAGCAGGTTCGAGGGATTCAACCTGTAAGAGCTCTTTAGCGAGAACGCCTTTAACGGCGCTGACTACGTCATCTGGTTCAGTTTGGCTTTTTATGAGTATAAGACTGGCCCCGGCTTGGACTGCTTCCATGGTTACGTCAGAATCAGCGACGTTAGTTAAAACAATGACTGGGATCTTGCCATCCTCAGTTCCGGCGGAGATATTCTTAAGAAATTCTATGCCGTTCATCGTTGGCATCATTATATCCAGCAGGATGATATCCGGGTTAAAATTAGGCAATTGTTCAAGGGCGCTTAAGCCGTTCTCGGCCGAAAGGACGTTATATCCTTCCATCTGCAGCGTCCTGGTGTAGAGCCGGATAATTAGGGGATCGTCTTCTACTAAGAGTACTTTTTGCATGCTTATTCCTTCTTTATATGTATGAGTATAGACAGACAGTCATGACTGTCAATAAAGCTTATGCCTGTATTTCTATCAGGATTCTTACTGAGGCGACTGCTTAGTTACAATATTATAGCTGTATTAGCTAAGGCGAGGAGGTAGATTGTGGCCAAATACAAGGTAGTAAAGACTGCGGAAGTAGAAAACTTTTCCAAGAACGGAGAGATGCGAATGATGCGTGACGCTTTAGGCTCTGATCAGGTAGCTATAAGCTATAGAAAGTTTCCGGCTGGCTTCAAGTCAGCTCACGGGCATACCCATAGCACCATGGATGAAGTAATCTTCGTGATAAAAGGCACTATCACCATGAAACTGGACGACGATATCATTAAAGTCGGACCGTACACTTCAGTTATGATCCCGCCGGAAGTTAAACGGGGTTACCGGAATGAAACTGACGAGGACGTTGAATTAATTGTTGCTTCCGCCCGCGGTTCCATAGTCGAAGACAACGGCGGCACGCCAGACGAAAACTGGTGGGAATAGATATATCCCCAGCTCTAAAGATTACCTGTCTATTCAGTTCTTTCTTGAATAATAAACTTGTAACGAAGAAACAATTACTCCTGTAACATATCGACATGAGAAGAATAATTTACTTAAGCTTTTGCCTTTTAATATTAATCGCAGCCGGCGTCTATCTATATATTCGTCTTAACTACGGCAAGAACACTTTGCCGCCACAGTACTACCAGAACCATAAGATTTCACTGTCTGCGGCTAAATTTTCGCACGTTGTCATTGTCATGGAAGAAAATAAGCCTCAGAGTGAGGTTATTGGCAATCAGTCTGCTCCGTATATCAATCAGTTGGCCTCGCAGTATGCGCTTGATACAAATTACTATGCCGTGACGAACCCGAGTCTGCCTAATTACTTAGCCCTGACTAGCGGCACGACAGCTGGCATAAATAACGATTGTAATCCGCCGGGAGGGTCCTGCGTGGCAAATGTCAGCAACATAGCCGACAGGCTTGAGCGCGCCGGCCTGTCTTGGAAAGAATACGCCGAAAGCATGCCCACTGCTTGCTACGGCCTGAACAGCTCTAATTATGCAGTTAAGCATAACCCCTTCATGTATTATCCCGATATCACTGGCGATACAAAGCTTTGCCAGTCTCACGTTGTACCATTCACTAAGTTATCATCTGATTTAAAGACTGCACAAAGTTTTCCAGTTTACGCTTTTATTACGCCTAATCTGTGCGACGACATGCATGATTGCTCGGTGTCGCAGGGAGATTCATGGCTAGCGCAGCTGGTGCCAAGGATATTAGCCTCCCCGGCTTTCACAACAGAAAAATCTTTACTAGTAATCACATGGGATGAAGGCGATTTAAGCAATAATAACGTGCCCGTAATCTTCGCCGGCCCGGCCGCTAAAAAGCACTATACGTCTAAGAACTACTTCAGCCATTATTCACTGCTTCATACTATAGAAAACAACTGGGGGCTAGCTCCGCTGACGAAAAACGATAAGTCGGCTCCTTTAATGACGGATATGCTGAGATAGTAATTCTGGGATAATGCCGGTTAGGTATTTTTAAATCTTTACGCTAATTAATATCCGCCGAAACTATCTATCCGGATATCTTTAGTTCTTACGCCTAAAGCAATTAAACTATGCTCGGTATTTTCGACCATTTCTTCCGGGCCGGCAATGAAGTAATGATCCGCCCCTTTTTTCACGGCAGCGCTTAAGATCCTATCTCGGTCTTTACGTTTTATTAGCGTAGTGTTTATATAGGTGACTTTTAAATTAATAAGCGATTTCCATTTTTCCAGTTCTGACTCCAATAAATAATTCTGCCCTTTATTGAAATATATAATCTCGACAGTGTTTGTGCTGGAAAGGTCTACCATTTCTTTCAGCATGCTGCGAAAAGGAGCTATGCCAATTCCCCCGGCAATTAGCACGCTGCTGCGATTTTCTTTTATATGAAAGCCGTAGTCGTTGCCAAACTGGGTAATAATCAGCTCGTCGCCCGTTTTAAGATTCTCCAGGTGTTGCTTAAACGGGCTTATTCCTTTGCGGAAGATAATTGATAGATCTCTCTCTGTCGGGGCCGAAGCTAAGGAATATGTCTTCCCTCCTTTTAATTCGGCGGTGGCCGATCCGAGATCAATCCAGTCGCCGGCTTCATAGTTAAATCCCATCGGCCGCTTAAAGTAAAGCGACAGGACGTTGTCGGTAAGTTCTTTAATTCTTGAAACGGAGATAGGTATATTGGCGTTATAAGTTATCGGCATTTATGCTAAGAAAATAATTATTTACGGCTTAGAACCGAGTAAATTAATGAAATCGATGCCAATTTGCGGCTGTGGCAAGTTGCAGTTGGGACAGGCTGCGCCAGGTGTAGGAACATTTAGCCAGTAGCCTTGAACGTATTTAGTGACGGTAAGAGCATCAGCTAATAATTGTTGAGCCGTCGGTATGCCGGCGGGAGGATTAGTCGACAGTCCTGATAATATTATAAGGTTTTGATTCGCTTGCCTAGCTCCTTCGGCGAGGGGAAGGACGTGCTGAGCATAATTAGTTGCAGAGGCCTGGTCGTACTGTGACTGAATATCTAGAACGTCTACATACGGCGCTATTTGTATAGCAGCTTGAGAGTTAACTTTACTTACCGGAGTACCTATTAAAAGGTAGCCGTGACTATGGGCCAGTGAAGCTGCCCTTTGATAATAGCTAACCAGGTTCGCTTGTTCTAACTGGGGAGTCAGTGCCCAGTCTTCATTATCGTAGAGCAATACTTTAATTGAAGAACTAATGGAATTCGTTTGGATTGCCCTGGCTAATTGAGCTTCGCTCGAGAAACTTTCTACCGGCACGATACGCAGCCCGCTCAGCTGCTTCACTATTTGTAAATCTTTTTTAACGGGGACGAAAATTGTGTCATTTATAAGCGTCTTATTAACTTCCGGATTACTGGCTAGTTCCTTTATTACCGGCGCATCCATAATCCAGTAGCGTTGCGCTTTTGGTATTAATGAAGCTGTTGCGCCGTCGCTGTTAGAGGCAACGGAATTTTGCTTTGAAGAATTGTAACGAAGTATCAAAGCGGCACTTAAGGCAATTACTGCCAGCAATGCTCCGATAACCAGCAGTTCTGTCAGCAAAAATCCATTTACGTTAAATAAGTTTTTATTTTCCTGCTGTTTCCTTTTATTTATAAAAGTCTGCATGCTCTCAATATAGCAAAAAGCTAAATTATCCTGACAAACGTCTTATGGGATTTTCGGTAGCTTAAATATAGTTTTCGTATGAGCCTCGGTGAGGGTGGTGGCTAGGCAGAAACCGGACGGATATTTTATTCTCTTCTTAGAGCGTCGATCGGGTTAAGTCGACCTGCTCGGATGGCCGGAAGCGTACCGGCAAGCAGCCCTATTATCATGGCTCCCACGACTATGCCTGCCATGTAAGGTAATGGAAAGGTTAAGATATGCGACGAACCTATTCCTTTAAATAGCGTCCGTGTCAGTATCGGGTTCGCTATCAGGCCCAACAAGAAAGCGAAGATCACCCCGATGATGCCGCCCCAGAAGCCGATGCTGGCGGCCTCTATTAGATATATGAGCGTAATTCCTCCCTGACGCATGCCTAATGCTTTGAGCAGACCAATCTCCTGTGTGCGCTCAAGGACGGACATTAGAAGTGTATTAATAATGCCGATAGTCGCCGCCAATAAGGCAATCGCCGCAAATCCAGTCAATCCGGCTGTAACAATTGATAACGGACGACTGAAGTTAGAAATAATATCGTCATAATCTTGTACTTGATAGCCCTTGGCTTGAACAGCATTTTTAATTTCTGTCCGTTCAGTTTTAGTTGGATTAGGCTTGGTGTAGGCGACAATGGAATTAAAGGTGTTGATGCTGCCATTTTGAAAGGCGCTCATCTGTGACATCAGCTGAGAAGCAACATAAGCTGCCGGTTGGTGGACTGTGTCTGGAAGAACTCCGGTAACTATGGCGGAGTACTGTTTTGGCTGGTCGGTAAGCGTGGACGTAAGCTGCAATTCGACTGTTTTGCCTAACATTTGGCTGGAATCCTGAAAACCTAAGGCTTGAATATAGCTGAACGGTAGAACTATGCCATTTGTTTGATTAACGGACGGATAACTTCCGCTATCTAATTTAGTATTTTGCTGCGGGTAGGCTGATTGTATTGAGATAACTAATTTCGGAGAAGTCTTATATTGTATATAATCGACTGATATTTCCGGGTAAGTCGGATAAGCGGCGATTATACCAGGAGTCGCTTTAACTTTATTTAAGTCAGATTGATTCAGTGAGTAAAAGGTTGTTGCCCCGCCGTGGCCACGACCGCCTGTCTGAGTCACTTTCCGATTCGGCTGATAATACGGCACGCCGTTGGCTGTTGATTGCTGGGCTTTGCTGGCGATCGTTATGTCCATTTCATTAGTTTGGCCGTAAGCGCTTAACTGGGTATTTATATATGTTCTTAATCCCTGAGTAAAAGAAGTTACCATAGCTAACGTAAAAGTGCCGATTACAAAAGCTAATATAGTCAGAAAAGTTCTAACTTTGGTTCTCATTAAATTTGTTTGGGCGGTAGTTATATAATCGGGGATTCTCATGATTTAACTACCTTTCCGTCGGTGATGTATATTGTCCGGTCGCATTTATTGGCTAAGTCCTCATCGTGGGTTACGATCACAAGGGTAATCGCCCGTTCTTTCTGAAGACTAAAAAGGAGATCTATGACCTGCTGTCCTGTTTCAGTATCGAGGTTACCTGTCGGTTCGTCGGCAAAAATGACGTTAGGTTGCCCCACTAGAGCTCTGGCTATGGCAACGCGCTGTTTTTGTCCGCCGGATAGATCGGTAGCTCGGTTACTGGCTTTATCTAATAGCCCGACGGCCTTTAATGCTTTCTCGGCCGCTACTTTTCTTTTCGCGGAACTTATACCTGCTATCTTTAAGGGCAAATATGTATTTTCCATAACGGTAAGTGTCGGTTGTAAAAAGAACTGCTGAAAAACGAAACCGATATTCCGGTTTCTCAAATCGGTAAGCTGTTTTTCACTCATGCCGTTGACCCGCTCTCCCTTCCATAGTAGTTCTCCAGAGGAGGGACTGTCTAACCCCGCTAGCAGATGCATAAGCGTTGATTTTCCAGAACCTGATTTACCGACAATCGCGATGCTTTCACCTTGCTTAATGTCTAGATTAACGCCGCGCAGCGCTTCGTAGGCCGTAGAGTTCTTGCCGTATGTTTTATGATTATCTGTAGCTTTTATGATCGAGACGAGTTTTTTTTGAGCCATAGAGTTCCTTTTAGTATACAAGCATTATCTGAGGATCTGCTTAAATATACTTCATTGTTTACAATTCCTTACTCATATTATGCTTAAGGCTAATATGCGCTGAGCTACTTCTCTATCCAAAATATCTTTTGAGTAAATTGATTAAGCGCGAGAGATAATTTGACAGGCGATGAGATTAAATTCAACCAAGGAATTGTTTAATTTTCCTGAATATCTAGAGCTCTATGAACTGAGTTTACAATATCCATCAAAGCTGCATGCTCGTTCTGATCATATTCGCCTTCGGGCTTTAAACCTAACTGCGTCTCAAAGTTACGTTTTTCATTTTCAATTTTCGCAATCTCAGAATCCAGTGCTGCTATCTGGTCTATAGTACTTTGATCGGTAATGCCTTTTAAGCTTTTAACAGTTAAGGCGAAGCGTAATCGTATTAATTTATCCAACTCACTGGTAACGCCTTGCCATGTTAAACCTTCATTGTAAGATATATCAAATTTTACCTCTTGATATGGTGCCTCCAGAGGATCCTGTTCAAGGTCGTCTGTAACGAACATTGACCAGACGGTAGTTTTTTTAATGCTAGCACCATCCTTATTTAGCTCGCCTTCTTCTTTCTCTATACTATAAAACCTATTTATTGCCTCATAAAAGGATTGTGCAGCTTGTGTATCATCTTGACTCAACCCGTTTATATTTAAGTCGATAATTATATTATATGCAGTAAATGATTCAGTCGGATTATCGTCGCTAAGTGTAGGTTGTGG
>DASTAD010000012.1:0-6176 GCA_035713075.1 Saccharimonadales bacterium (SeqCode)
TTAGCAGATTAGGCTTATGCCTTTCAAGCCGGTCACGGGTAAAAATTACTTTATTGCCGTGAATAAGGGACGCGAATCGGCTTTACCGCTACGGGAGTAATCGGCATATGTAATCTGAGAAGGGACTATTTTGAATACGACAATATCGTTAGTCAGTCCTTTCTCGAACATTTTAAGTACCGGCACTTCATAGTTACCGTGGCCGCTTTGCATCTCGACCATTTCTCTCATGACTTCCTGTTCTTTATCGAAATCCTCTATTCTCTCTGCTTTGCCTTTCAACTGGACAGTTTTTAGCTCCTGAGCCTTTGAAAAAGCCATCGACACAAAAGGACAGTGCATAATATTTTTGTATTTGCTACTCTCCAACCGGCACTCAAAAAAGATATCGAAATTATCGTTAGTAAGCGAGAATACTATAGAAACGTCAGGATGACCTTCAGAATTGACAGTAGCCAGAGCTGGTGCGTTATTCTTCCTCATGAACGCCAGGGCATTCCTTCTCGGATCTGATCCCATATCTACTGAAGTACTGTTCATATTATTATTGTAATTATTATATTGAGAGAGTCCTGTGATATTTAGCAGATTAGATTTATAATATTAATCACGTTAGGATCGTAATATTAGCCTACAGGAGGGTTGAGGATGACATACGATTTTGCAGTAATAAGCTGGGGTGCGCCGGAGATGATATTAATGCTAGTCGTCATAGGGCTTTCACTCTGGGGAAAGAAGCTTCCAGATCTCTCTCTGAATATGGCTGAATCTATCAAGGAACTCCGAAAACCTAATTCAAATAACAATATTCGCCGATTAAGTTAATTGCCTAGTTCTGTTATCTGTTTGATAAGAGGACTTTTATCCAGTATAATCACCTCTGTTTTCATGGCGAATGTAGCTCAGTTGGTTAGAGCGTCGGGTTGTGGTCCCGAAGGCCGTGGGTTCGAGCCCCATCGTTCGCCCCATGAAGCTTATGCTTAAAAGCCCTTTGTTAGGGGCTTTTTTTATTTTTCTAATATGGCGCGAGCTTTTGTCTCTAAGAAATCAATTACATTACCTGTTGTAGCTTGGTGACCAAGCCAAATCTCGCGACTGTGCCTACGATACGGCATATCCACCGTGGGATCATCAATGTCTGGCACTGATATTACTTCACTTAAACTAAAACATGTTACCAAACGGCCTGGCTGAATATTAGAGGGGTCAGTGCAAATCAATTCATCTAACTCAGCCCCGTCTACCGGGAAAAAGTGTTCTATCCCATCTATAAATAACTCTCTAGCAGTTTGGCTGTGATCAAGTTCCTGCCCATATCGTTCATCATCGACTGCATGCGCTTCGATTTCGCGGAACTGGAACCAGCCTTCATCGGCATGTACTTCTGTGATTACTCCATGCCAGTAACCGTAGATCTTTTGCTCACCAACTTTAGCCTCTGACATGAGCACCATTATTTATATATTTTACTTATATGCAAGCATTACCACTTATAATTTGAGTTCTAACTTCGTCAACTGTGCGGCCCCAAACTTATATAGTGCTTACCTTTAGTAAGGACTTTATTGCTCTTCTCTCGTCCATGGCGGCATAGGCTTCCTTTATTCCCTCCAAATCAGTCTGGAAATCAAACACTTTACCGGGATTAATCCGCCCAGCCAGTACGTCTTCAAGCAGTTCCGGTATGTATTTACGTGCCGGAGCTACTCCTCCTCTTATACCGACATTCTTCCAAAAAGCATCCTGATACTTGAACTCCTTATATAATGGGACGCCGACGGCGCCTATCATACCGCCGGCCCTGACAATTCCCAGGCAGGTCTGTATTGCCTCGTCTGTTCCGACGCATTCCAGGGCAGCGTCTACGCCTCTTCCGGTTGTCATTTCTTTAAGTTTTTTCACCGCTTCTTCGCCTCTCTGGGAGACTATATCAGTGGCGCCGAATTCCTTTGCCACCTTTTGTCTAGCTGGATTACGACTGAGCGCTATTATTCTTTTCGCTCCCAACTTCTTAGCGCTCAAAACGGCGCACAGACCGACTGCTCCGTCGCCTACTACCGCGACCATATCGTCTTTCTTTACTCCGGCACTAATTGCGGCATGGTAACCGGTACTCATAACGTCAGACAGCGCCGTAAATGACGCTAGCTGTTCGTCGCTGAATTCATCGCCGTCTACCTTAACCAGTGTCGTCTCGGCATATGGAGTGCGGACATATTGACCCTGTCCACCGTCTATTTCGCCGTTGCCGAAAGGGCTGCCGTGATCGCAATTGGATTGGAAACCGCTTTTACAGGCCGGGCATGTGCCGTCGCTATACGTAAAAGGCGCTATGACGAAGTCCCCGGCTTTCAATTGTTTTACTTCATCACCGATCTTTTCGACGACACCTATAAATTCATGGCCGATACTTCCGACTTTATGCTGAGATATACCGCGGTAGTACCAAAGGTCCGATCCGCATACGCAGCCACGCACCACTCTGACCACGGCGTCAGTCGGGTCTTTAATTTCCGGGTCCGGCCGATTGCCTAATTCGATGTCATTCTTGCCTTTGAATATGGCTGCCTTCATGCTAATCCTCCTCTAAATTAATGTATTTTCACTTAAGATAAATAAATAATTCTTATTATTTATATTTAGTACGCCTACATGGTTTACAGCTAATGCGTGCGTTCCGTCAATGAATTAAACTATGAACCCAGAGTTTCGGGGTACTTAAACAAGTTTTAAGACGGTAACGCTTGCTATAATTAGGCTATGACGGCAGAGCAGACATTTAATAGAGAAACCTTGGAAAACCTTATACAATCTAGCGCTAAGGTCATATCTAAGTATCAGCAGCCCTCGGGGGCGTATCCGGCTTCGCCAAATTTCCAGGTTTATAATTACTGTTGGCTGAGAGACGGCTCGTTTACAGCTGACGCAATGAGCCGGGCCGGACACCTGGAGTCAGCTGAAGCATTCTTTAGTTGGTGTTCGGACATAATCAATAGTCGACGGGAATCTATCTTAGCCGGATCGAATCTAGATGCCCGGTATACGTACGATGGCCGGGAATCCAATGAAAACTGGGAAACTTTCCAACTTGACGGTTACGGCACTCTGCTCTGGGCTATGAAACAGCATGAAAACCGGCACGGTAGGGACGTCGGCAAATACCAAGATGCAGCCGGACTCGTCCAGCATTATCTAGCGACTAAATGGCAGGAGCCGTCAATTGATTGGTGGGAAGAGAGAAAAGGACGTCATGCCGCCTCGCTGGCCTGCGTCTATGCCGGTCTTAGTTCATACGGCCATCCGGAAGCATCTTCCGTTCATGATGCGATTGACCTATTGGGGGAGAGAACAGATGCAAGCTTACTGGCCTGTGAAACCTTAGGCGCGGTTGAGGCCGACTTGTTTGCCCCTACTTCAGCAAAGATAGAGCAGACTTTAGTCGGGCAGGACGGCGGCGTCTTCCGTTACCGGGAAGACACCTATTACGGCGGCGGTGAATGGCCGCTGCTTGCAGGCTTTCTCGGCTGGCATTATGTACGTACTGGTAGGATTAGCGAAGCACAGAATAAGCTGAAATGGATCCAAGATCAAACACAGGCTAACGGCTGGATCCCCGAACAGGTCCAATCTATCATGCTCCATCCCGAGAGTTATCATGAATGGGTTTTAAAATGGGGCAAGCCGGCAAATCCCCTGCTATGGTCTCAAGCTATGATGATAACTTTAGCTAGCGAGCTATTAGATAATCTAGAGTGATTAGCTTTTCCTAGCGGCTATATATGTCATAACCGCAGCCGCGGCGATCCAGTTAGGAATGATGAACATGACCGCCATGGCCGTAGAAGTAGTATCACGATAGCCAACTATTCCCGAGAATATAAGATAAGCCAGGAATGGCAGATAGGTCCACCAACCGGCGGGACTGACCGGCAGATAACTTCCTCTAATCGCAATAAACCAAGCGCCCTTGCGGGCTTTTAGCTTTTTAGACGTCTTTTTCATAAACATAAGTATATTCCCTCAAACGCAAACTGCAATAAAATGACCGAATCAACTTCTTACGATGCTCATGCTTGCATTTCTAGTTCAAGTGCCCCATAAATATAATCAGTTATTAGAGGTAAAGGATCATGAATGACCAGCTCTCCCGAATAAGTTATCTACAGCGCCAAGTAGATCGTGAACTGCATGCCATACTCGAAGAGTCATCGCCAAGAAATCGATTCGAGAGGCTTGGCAGGAATATAGTCAAGATGTCTCTGGACCAAGGCAAACTACCTGTGTACATGGCTGGAAGTATCGTCAGGCACGAAGTCAAAGTCCCGACTAAGACAGAAGGAATGAGCGTGGCTTATAAGACTTACGGCAATTCATGGGGCCTCGAAAGAAGAAATTTTTCGCCTATTGACATCGCCGCATCTTGGCAAAGCAGCGATTTGTTAGCCCCGCTTATGACACTTGAACTGAATAAAACAAGCATTGAAGCCGGCCTGAGCGACGTAGACATGAGTATGCTCTACGTCATGGAAGCCTACTTACCCGACCAACAAAGCGAATTGACAACATCAGTTAACGCTTAAAATACCGCCTGGTCAGAGCTTAATATGACTTGTCTCAGGAGTACAGCTTTCAGGGTAAACATGGCATGATGCTAAGGGCTGAATTATCGGCCGCTAGAATCTTAATTTATCCCAGATCCTTTACTTTATATCCAGTAAGTATTAGAAGTATAACAGATATGATTTGTTAATAATTACACTTTTTATAAATCCACTGTGAAATATTTGACACTGCCCTGCGCGTGGGTCTAGACTGGTTTTATGTATTACGTTGTAGACTCATTAATATTCAAAACAAAGCGAACTTTTTCACGCGGCCTTCTGTATCTGCTTCATAACTAAGAAGCTTCCTTATATCACTTGAAGCCTGTCCCTTAACCATAAAAGTTGCTGAGACCGTATTTTTTTAACGGCCACTTAGCGCGCCCAAAAGTTAAGCCTTTATTTGAACAACGACCTTGCCGGCGGGGTGACTCGTTTTCTGATAATCCATCGCCGAAGTGATTTCATTAAAGGAGAATACCTTATCTATATGGGGATTCAAACGCTCCGCCTCCACCATTTCTTTTATTTTTGTTAGGCGTTCGGTGGTTGTTCTCGTGAACATGCTTACAAACTTTACGCCGGTTTCTTTAGCGAGCGCCGTATCCGGCTGCGCAACCATAGACACTAGCATCCCGCCTTTTTTCAGGACTTTGTAAGAGTCGCTCGTTACGCTACCACCCACCGTATCAAAAACGACGTCGAAGTCCTTAAAAATCTTCGTAAAGTCTTCGCTGCCATAGTCAACCACTTGATTTACGCCAAGTTGCCGGGCGAAGTCTAAGTGGGCCGCCGATACCGTCGTTCCAACATAAGCTCCTATATTCTTAGCGATTTGAATAGCTATATAACCAATTCCTCCGGCCCCGCCATGGATAAGGATTTTCTGGTCCGATTTAAGTCCTGCTTCTTCAATTAAGGCTTGGTATGCGCTAACGGCTGCAAGTGGCAGTGACGCAGATTTTATATAATCCAGATTAGATGGCATTAACGCTAATTGCGAAGCTTTGACGGAACTGAATTCGGCGAATGAACCATGACCTAAGGCATTGGCCTGGCCATAGACTTTGTCGCCGGTATTAAAATTTGTAACCTCATCTCCGACCTGGGCTACAATCCCGGCTAAATCTCCGCCGAGGATCGCCGGAAAACTTACCGGCATAGTTTCCTTATATAGTCCGTCCCTAACTTTCCAGTCAAAAGGATTGACGCTGGCGGCATGAATTTCAACCAGGACCTGGTCAGGGGCGGGACTAGGTTGGGGGACGTCTTCAAGCTTGAGCGCATCGGTTCCGTATTGCCTAATAAGCGCGGCTTTCATATTATTTCTCCTTTATAGCATTAACTATTTAATACTCGTTCTGGCGGTGTTTTAAATGTTCTTGGTATAATCCATACTAAGCTTAAGTATGAAAAGAATAATTAGGCTAATTAGCCGTTACCGTTTATTTAGTATTGCCATAATAGCAGTTATTGTCTGTGCGATATTAGAGCTGTCGAAGTTTAGCGGCGCGGCGCATTGGATCCTGGGCCTTACGGCTTTAGGCGCGACTATACCTCTTATTTGGCAGGTTA
>DASTAD010000013.1:0-30548 GCA_035713075.1 Saccharimonadales bacterium (SeqCode)
GCTTCAGCGGTTTGGGCATAAGCAGTATTGGAGTCAGCCGTCGCTAAAGCGCTGTCATTGATACGCGTAGCTAAAGAACTGGAATGAGAAGCGTCGTAATTTAGTTGGGCGGCATGGGCGGCGTTGTCGGCTGCGACTATCTGATAAGCGGCCGCATCCGCCTGGTACTGCTGTAAATTGTTTGGGTTAGGCAGCGCGACCCAGTTATCATTGCCGTCTTGGATCTCGACGGCGTTCGCTACCGGTCCAGCGCTATGTGTTAATTGCATGGGAGTTCCGACGTGCATCGGTCCCATTCCCGCTGTATTGCTCATTTTTTGTCTACCTTTTATTTTTTGTTTTACTTTATATCTTAATTATTATCATAAGCATAACACTATCGTCAATCCCGCGCTTTATTAAATGTTACCAAGCCGCTCCATTTGAGTTACATAATGTTCGACGCCGCCGTAGTTATCGACGTTTACCAGACGCATTCCGTCCATGACGTAGATCGTGTCCATCAGGCGGAGTAATGGTAAGCGGTGGGTTGCTAACAGGACCGTCTTATTCTCTATCAGCTCACCTATAGAGTTAAGGATTAGTTTTTCGGATTTGATGTCCAGCGCCGAAGTCGGCTCGTCCATGCAAATAACAGGCGCCTGCTTAAGAAGAGCTCGGGCAATAGATATCCGCTGTTTCTGTCCGCCGCTTAAACTGGCGCTATTTTCACTGACTTTTGTATCAAGACCCATAGGCAAGTGGCCGACAAATTCGCTAAGGCTAGAAGCCTGGGTGGCCCAGGCTATTTCTTCCGGAGTAATATTCCTGGTTATGTCTCCGTCACGCATATTATCTATTATCGACTCGGCGAAAAGTTCAGGTGATTGACTGATCCAGGCTATGTTGCGCCTGAGGTCCTCAAGGCTAACGCTCTGGATATCTATTCCATCCAGCAGTACCCGGCCGGCTTCGGGCTCGAGAAATAAGTCCAAAAGTCGTAATATAGTTGTTTTACCGGACCCGCTAGGACCGATTATGCCAACTTTTTCCTTCGGCATGACAGTGAAACTGGCTTGCTTGAGAATCTCAGTATCGCCGTGCCGTAAACTGACATTTTGGAAATCAATCCGCCCTTGTATCGGCGGTAAGCGCCTGTCCCGACGGACATATTCGATGCCTTCGTGATCGCTAAGGACTTCGTAAACCCGACGGACATTTACAAGTTTCTGGCGCCTGACGGTAATCTGCGTCGTTATGTCCTGGATCGGTCCGGTGACGTAGCCCATGTAGGTCATGAAAACGAGCAGCGCACCTAAAGTAAAGTGGTGTTCTAGGGCCTGCGTACCGCCAAAGTAAATAACGATTGAAGTTCCTAGTATTACGAAGAGTTGATTAGTGAATCCAAAAGCCTTGTTCCAAAGCAGTCCATGGCTAGCGACATCATAGACCTGGACCCAGAGACTTTTAAGTCGCTGGACCTGGCGTTCCTGCAACCCGAACGCCTGGACGCTTTCGGTGTTATCGATAGATTCAGAAATCAGGGTTGAACTGTCGCTTTGGAGGATGACCATAGCTTGTCCCCACTTGGCCATAATCGGGCCAAAGAAACGGATTGAGACGATCAAGAAAGGGATGACGACAATAGTTACCAGTGTTAGTTCGGCATTGATCACGGCCATTATTCCAATGACGCCAATCACCAGAATGACCGACCCGATTATTTCACTTGTCGAATTAAGAACCAGGTCGGACAGGCTGTTTGTGACTTCATTCTGCCTGTAGATATAGTCGCCTTTTGGCAGGCGGGTATCATGATAAAGAGGCAGGTGAAGAATATGCCTGAACGACTCTTCTTTGATTGACCGGTTCAGCCAGTAGCCGACTTTCAGCAGGGTAAAATCCTTGAAAGTATTGAAGATATAACCGACGACGAATATGGCCAGCGTCATAAGCGCGACGAATAAGATAAGTGTCGGGGTGTGGGTGTACGGCCTCAGCGGCCCAGGTGCTGGCGTATTGCCAAAGACCGAGTTAGCCAGTAAGGCGGTCGGCCATGGTTGAAGCAGGGAAATGGCTGAAGAAATAGTGTTCAGGACTACCATCAGGAACATGGCTGGCTTGGCCTGGGCGTAATACTTCTGCAGCCAGTCCTTAAATACGGTTGATTTTTGCTCACGTCCGTTAGCCTGTCGCCACTGGGTAATTCCTTCTTCGACGACTTGGTGCGGCCAGCCCGCCCGCGCCAGGCTGTAAGCAATGAAATCCATAGGTACGCCTTTGCTGACGCCTTCTTCGATAGCCCTGTAAAGTCTTTGGTTTTGGTCCATAACTTGGTTGATTTGTCTTTAGCATAACCTGTTTAAGCAGGTTTTGTCACTCTGCCGAGAATTTTTTAGAGGCAAATCCTCTAGTCTGTAGGGAGGTTAAAGGTCTAGAGTATTAAACGGAGGCCGTTTGCCGTATTCACGGAGGCTAGCATTTCAAGTATCGTTATATTTAACGACATAAAAGCCGGCAGACTTCAAGAGATGCGTTAAAATAGAAGGCATGAAGAAGTTATTTTTCGTTAGGCACGGCGAGACCGTTCTTAATGCCGCCGGGCTCTTCTCGGGACGAACAGAAACTAGTTTGACCCCGAACGGCAAGGGACAAGCCCGTGAGGCCGGGCTTAAATTACTCGATAAAGTTCCCCATATCGACCTTATAATTTGCTCAACTTTATCGAGGACATTAGAAACCGCCCAGATAATCGCCGACGTCATCGGGTATCCGAAAGAAGAAATAGTCCAGAATGAGCTGTTCGTCGAACGTCACTGGGGTGAGCAGGAGGGCCAGGATTACTATGAGTATGTCAGAAACCATAATATTAGCGACAGAGAAAATATTAAAGGTGTCGAAACTACGCCTATGCTTCAAACCAGAGCAGAGAAGGCCTACGAGTACGTCAAAAGTTTACCCCAGGAAAATATCCTTATTGTCAGTCATGGTTCTTTCGGCAGGTCATTTAAGCGCGTCATTGACGGACACCCTCATACCCATGAGTATATGAAGGAGTATCACTTCTCTATCGGTAACGCCGAGATAATTGAGCTTATCTAAAGCTGTAAACCTAAATAATCATAAAAAAGTAACCATTAAACGGTATAAATTCTACTTGTCAAAGCATCAACAGTAGTTTATTGTTTCACAAACCAGGAGGGCTTAATTCCGTTATGACATTAAGACGAGCTTTACTCATTTTCTTATACTTCATCATTGTCGTAGCGCTTGCCTGGGCTATAATAGCCGCCTTTTATAGCGGTAGCCCAAGGCCAGCCCGCGGCAATAACCACTCTAAAGTGGCGACAGGTCAGGCGCCTCAGCGCCAAAATAGCCCCCCGGCATCGCCGAACCGGACAGATAAAAACACTTCAGCTTCGACTGGCAGGCCTGGCAGCCGCCAGCCAGCTGCCTCCGGTAACGTAGCCGGAAACGGCATAACGACGACTCCTGACACCGGCCCCGGCGACGTCGTAGCCTTGTTCTTCTTCGTAAGCGCAGTCGCCAGTCTTCTTCATTGGCGCTACAGTACGCGCAAGCTATACTTATAGGCAGAATAAGTATAAAAACGCGAAGAGTCCGTCTAAATTAAACTTCCGACTATTTGTCAGCAGAGGAAAAGCCGCAATGAATGAAAAACCTGTAGCCCTTGAAGAATTCAAGCGGACCAAGATTATCGCCACTATCGGGCCGCCAATAAATAATTATCAATCGATCAAGGATCTGATAGAAGCCGGCGCAAACGGCATCCGGCTCAACTTCAGTCACGGCACCAATGAGGAAAGGGATTCCCAGATCGATTGGATTAGAAAAGCTTCCATGGCTTTGAAGAAGCCGGTGGCGATCATCCAGGATCTACAAGGTCCAAAGATACGCTTAGGCGACTTTGACGGTGAGGTGAATATCAAAAAAGGTGATTCATACTCTTTCAAATACCTAGCCGGTTCGGTATCCCTTAATGAACTGCCGACCCAGTATGACCTTAGCCGTTACGTCAAAAAAGACGAACGGATATTTCTGTTTGACGGGAAAGTGCGCATGCGAGTAACTGCCGTTAAAGATAATACAGTCAAAGCCGTGGCTGAGAACGACGGCGTAGTGGTAAAGCGTAAAGGCATTAACTTGCCGGATACCGATTTTGGAGGCGATATCATTACGCCAAAAGATAAAGCCGATCTGGCGTATGGTTCGACTAAGGATATAGACTACGTCGCCATGAGCTTCGTCCAAACGGCAGCTGACATCGTCCAAATAAAGAAAATGCTAAGACACATGAATTCTACCGCCAAGGTCATCGCCAAGATTGAGACTAGAGCGGCAATAGATAATCTGGAAGCTATTATCAAGGAATCCGACGCCGTGATGGTAGCCAGAGGCGATCTGGCGGTGGAGACGAGTGCGGAAAGCGTTCCTATACAGCAGCGCCGGATAATCGGACTCGGCCTGCAATATAACTGTCCGACAATAGTAGCTACGCAGATGCTAGGCACAATGACACAGAACCCTGAGCCGTCACGGGCCGAAGTATCGGACGTCGCGACTGCCGTCATTCTCGGGACAGACTGCGTCATGCTAAGTGACGAGACCGCTAACGGCAAGTACCCGCTTGAGGCCGTCATGATAATGAAGAAAATCATCCGCTACACTGAGATGAACATGCCGCTGAGCGTAAGTTATAGGGTCGCGGAGACCGATCACTCGCGCGAATCAGCCATCTCTAAAGCGGTCATCAGCTTAGCTGAAAGCATCGACGCTAAGGCTATAGTCGCCGAGACTCGCTCCGGCGCGACCGCTTTAGCTATATCTTCTCTGAGACCGCCTCTTCCAATCATCGCCGCGGCCAGCGAACGGCGTGTCGCCCAGCAACTGGCCATATGCTACGGCGTTAAAAGTTACGAGCGGCCAGTCGATCCGTTGGCTGCGCAGAAGCTGACCGACTGGTTGAGGGCTCGGAAGATTCTAAGTAAAGGGGATATTGTCGTCACGGCTTCGGGCCGGTACCCAGGGGTAGTCGGAACCACCGACACCATAAAGGTTCGCGTGCTAGAATAAGGATAAGAACTATTTAAGGTGGGCAATGTTTACTAAAAAGACAATTAGGGATGTCGAGCTTAAAAACAAAACGGTACTACTGCGCGCGGATTACAACGTGCCCTTAAAAGCCGGACATATTACAGACGACTACCGGATCAAACAATCCCTAGAAACAGTCAATTATCTTTTGAAAAAGAAAGTAAAGCTGATTATCTGTTCTCATCTCGGGCGTCCGGATGGTAAAGCGTCTTCGGCTTTAAGCCTCCACCCGGTCGCCGAAAGGCTGCGGGAACTGCTTGAGCGGGAAGTCGGTTTTGCTCACGACTGCGTCGGAAATGAAGCGGCTGAAATGAGCGCTAAACTTAAATCCGGGCAAATCTTACTTTTAGAAAACCTGCGTTTCCATCCAGAAGAGGAGGCTAACGATCCGACCTTTGCAAAAAAACTGGCCGGTCTGTCGGAAGTATTCGTCCAGGATGGATTTGGCGTCGTCCACCGAGCCCATGCTTCAACCGAAGGAGTAACGCATTTTCTCCCAAGCGTCGCCGGACTGTTGCTTGAACGGGAAGTCGATACGATCACGAAAACCATGGAGGAGCCTAAGCGGCCACTGGCGGCCATTGTCGGTGGTGCTAAAGTCAGCGATAAACTCGAGATTCTAAGACGTTTTATCACCAAGGCGGACTTCTTAGCCGTCGGAGGCGCCTTAGCCAATCCGTTCCTGGCCGCCGGTGGCGTGGACATTAAAAGCAGCCTGTTGGATCCTGCGGACTTGCCGCTCGCGAAAGAAATCCTCCTGCAAGCGGCAGAGGAAAGCAAGAAGCGAGATTTCGTCTTGGCGGTGCCGCATGACGCTGTCGTAGCTAAGTCTATCGACAAGCAGGCTGAGACCCGAGTCGTAGACTTTAGCTCTAATAGCTACGCCGATATTGTCAGTTATCCGAAACGTGTCAGACATGAGGACACTCATTTGCGGGCTGGAGAAAAGGTACTCGATATCGGTCCCTTCAGCGCTTCATTTATTGCCGGAGCGGTTCAGTTATCTAGTACTGTTGTCTGGAACGGCACAATGGGAGTGACGGAAACGGACAGTCTCGAAGGTCCGATTGGACCTTTCGCTCATGGCACTGAGACGATTATTGAAGCCCTTAACGGCGACCTTGGCCATAAGCCTTTCACCGTCGTCGGCGGCGGCGATACGGTCGGCTATATCGAATCGAGGAAGATGATAAATTGTTTCAATCACGTTTCTACCGGGGGAGGAGCCTCGATGGAACTTATGAGCGGGCATAAACTTCCAGGGGTAGAAGCTCTTCTTGATAAAAATGAGGTACAATAACAACCATAAGCGCCATTATGAATAAGACTCTAATAATCGGTAATTGGAAAATGAATCTCAATGTTCACGAAGCTTCGATACTAGTGAAGCGGCTTTCTGATCATATCCCAGTTCACCGGAATATTGAAGTCGTACTCGCACCGAACCTGCTAGCTCTCCAGCCTATCAGCCGAGAAATAGACAAGCGCAAATTCGGATTGGCTGCTCAAAACGCCTACTTTAAGGACGAAGGCGCCTTTACCGGAGAGGTAAGTTTCGCCATGCTCAGGCATCTTGTAGAGTACGCCCTTATCGGTCATAGCGAACGTCGCATTTATTTCAACGAGAGCCTTGAGACAATTAGAGATAAAGTGTCGGCCGCCGTCCGCAATGACATTATTCCAGTAGTCTGCGTCGGCGAAACCAAGCAAGAAAGACTGGACGGTGAAACCAGCCGGGTCATCCATGACCAGCTTACTTCCGCCCTTAGCAACCTAACTGAAGAAGAAGTCGCCCGGGTAGTGATTGCCTACGAACCGGTATGGGCTATATCGACGTTCGGCGGTCAATTAGCTAAACCGGATGATATCAGAACGGTCATTGAAACTATCAGGCACAATATAGCTGAAGTCTACGGCAAGAAAGTCAGCCAGGAAGTCAGAGTTATCTACGGCGGCAGCGTCGACGATCAGACCGCCAGGGGTTACCTGGATATAGATGGAGTCGATGGGCTTTTGCCTGGTAGCGCCAGCTTGAACTATAAGAAATTCGCCGGAATCGTCGAAGCGGCTTACCAGATGGTACATAGCGACTAGGCGGCAAGATTAAGAATAACCAAATGGCAACAATTAAGAAACCAACCGCTAAAAAAACAATCATCGATATCTCTCATCCCGATTCGGCCCCGGCTCCGGCTTCCGGCAAACCGGTGATTGTGACTAACCGGCCCATTATGAAGGACCCGATGGTAAATTCCTCTGAAGACGCTGTTACGCCCAATGATTCACCGGTCCAGAAGATTCAAGTAAAGAACTCCGGCGAGCTTAGGCTGACGCCGCTGTCGGCTCCGGAGCTGCCGATAGAAGCCGCACTGAAGGAAACTGAAGCCAAGGAATCGACTGCAGAGTCCCCGGCGCCAGTTGAGGAAACGATCCAAGAAAAAAATCAGGAAAAAAACGACCAGCCAGACCCGCAAACTGAAGAAAAAGATAACGACGAAGCCGATAATGAACCTAAGGCTGATTCCAGCGAGGGCAATGGCGCTAGCGAACCCGCAAACGAAGAACCGGCGAAAGTTGAACCTCCTATTGCCAAAGACAATAATGATCAGGCCGATAGTCCTCCGCCGACCGTAATCGAGACACCAGAGCCCCCTGACCACAAGCCAAAAGACGGACCTGAACTAGCTAACGGTAGCGCTCAGACGAATGCCATTGACAGCTTACCAGCAAGCAGTCCGGCGGATACGTCCTCGAAGGCGAAAGATACTGGTATACCGGACGCCCAGAAGATTGAACAGATGGAAGCGGCGAAAAAGCTCGAGCACGACCAGCAGATAGCGGAGCTAACTGAATCAAAGGAATACTATCTGCCTATTAATACTGTCGAAAAACGCCGGTCCCGCCGTTTTGTCGCTGTCGGGATACTCATAAGTCTTATTCTAGTGGCCGCTTGGGCTGACGTTGCTCTTGATTCAGGCTTAATTAACGTCGCTTACTCTGTTCCTCACACTCATTTCTTCAGTTCAAATTCTTCTGAGGCGCAGCCGGCAGTATCTTTACCTGTTAAAGCTATCAGCCAAAGTCAAACAAATCCGGCTTCGATGGCTGCCGAAACTGCTGCTCGCAACCAATTAGTCAAAGTTCAAAGCTTGCTTGAAAATTATTATCATAACCATAAAACCTATCCGACAAGCCTCAACGCGGCCCAGCTTCTTAGCGAACCTGGATCCGACCAAGCCGATGCTACGGCCTTCAATGTGCCTGTCGGGACGAAGTTCGTCTATACTGCCATTCCCGCAAGCTGTACGACGACATCAATTAAGTGCCTACATTACCTGCTAAAGGCCGAGGCTTCAACCGGTCAGACTCTAAAGCTGCTTCATTCCCAGTATTAGAAAACTTGGGCTAAATCTTGAGCGCCCGACTGATTATTTTGCTAGAATACATAGGTGTTATCGAATATAAGGGAGGGTTTAAATCCGGAGCAGCTGAGGGCCGTCGAAACGACGGAAGGACCTCTGCTTATCCTGGCTGGGGCCGGATCGGGTAAAACCAAAACCCTGACTCACAGAATTGCTCATCTTATTTCATCCAACTTGGCTACTCCATACAATATCCTGGCGGTGACATTCACGAACAAAGCGGCCAGGGAAATGCGCGAACGGGTCGCTTTGCTGTTAGGAGAGAACGCTGAAAACCGGGGGTTCATGCCCTACATGGGTACGTTTCATGGCATATGCGTCCGACTTTTAAGGATAGACGGCGAGTCTATCGGTATACCCCGGAGCTTTGTCATATTCGATGAATCAGACCGGCAAGCCGCCATCAAACAAGCCTCAAAGCAACTAATGATAGATGAGAAAGCCTTTCCAGCGAGACTCTTAAGCGGACTGATTAGTTCGGCCAAGAATGACCTTGTCGGACCCGATGAATACGCCGGGTTGGCAAACTCTCCGGCGGCCAATATGGCGGCTAAAGTCTATCCGCTTTATGAGCGCTCCTTGAAGGAAGCTTCGGCTCTAGATTTTGACGACCTTATTAATAAGACAGTTCAAATGTTCCAAACCAAGCCTGATCTCAGACAGAAGTGGCAGCAGCAATTCCGCTACATTATGATAGACGAATACCAGGATACGAATTCGGCCCAGTATCAACTCGTCAAGATGCTGGTTAACAGCCATAAAAATATCGCGGTTGTCGGCGACGACTGGCAATCGATATATTCCTGGAGGGGCGCCGATTTCAGGAATATTTTAAGATTTGAAAAAGACTTCAAAGATACGGCAATAATCAAGCTTGAGCAGAACTACCGTTCGACGAAGAACATTCTTGATGCCGCCCACGCCGTCATAACCAAGAATTCGCACCGCTCAGATAAGACCCTCTGGACACAAGCCGGCGATGGCCTGCCGGTGCAGATTGTTCAGGTCGGCAGCGAGCGAGCGGAAGGCGAGGCGGTCGTCCGGAGAATTAGCCGGGGCGTTGAATCAGGAATGCACCGTTACCGGGATTACGCAGTTCTTTACCGGACTAACGCCCAAAGCCGCAGCGTAGAAGAGACTTTCGTCCATTACAATATCCCCTACCGAGTCGTTGGCGGAGTCCGGTTTTATGACCGCAAGGAAATAAAGGATATCATGGCCTATCTAAGAGTCATTTTTCAGCCGGAAGACCGGGTCAGTTTTGAGAGGATAGTTAATATTCCAGCTAGAGGCGTCGGCGCTAAAAGCCTGCAGTCGTTTACTCAGTGGCAGCGCGCCAACGGTTTTAATTTGCAAACCGGTTTGGACAGAGTCGGCGACTGCGACATAATCACACCCAAAGCCAGGAAATCGTTAAATGAGCTCGGCGACATATTGGCGTCCCTCAGGCGCCTGATTGACGAAACTTCAGTCAACGGCCTGATCGATTCGCTGATTAGACGGATTGACTACTATCACTTCCTCGAAGACGGCACTCCCCAAGGTGACGCCAGAGTCGAGAACGTCAAGGAGCTGCTTAGCGTCGCGACCGAATATAACGAAAGCGGCTTGGCTGGATTCTTAGAAGAAGTGGCTCTAGTAAGCGATTTAGATAGCGCCGATCTCGGCAGCGATGCGGTAACTCTTATGACTCTCCATTCCGCCAAAGGCTTGGAATTCCCCGTAGTATTCATGGTCGGGATGGAAGAATCAATACTGCCTCATAGCCGGGCGCTTTACGATCAGAGTGAAATGGAAGAAGAAAGGCGGCTATGCTATGTTGGCATGACCCGGGCAAGACAGGAGCTGTACTTAAGCTATGCTTCGTCGAGGCTACTGTACGGCGGTGTCCTGCATAACCCGCCGAGCCGCTTTATTGCCGAGATCGACGGCGAAGTCGTGACAAGCGGCCAGGAAGAATATACTCAGATTTCAGGCTTTAGTAACGACACTTACCAGGACGCTTTCCAACCTGCACTTAAAAGCGACGAACCAAGGTACGTGCCGGATATCAGCGAAGGCGATGATGTCAGCCACCTTGTCTTCGGTAACGGTACGGTCGTCGAGATACAAGGCGAGACCGCAGTCGTTTACTTCAAAGGAAAAGGGACGCGGAAACTCAACTTAAGTTTCGCTCCGATTAAGAAGCTGTAGGGCCGTTATGCCGGCCATTCCTCTGATTTGCTACAATATATCAAAGAATATATGCGCATGAAACTTGGCAGAAGCGGTCTTAAGCAGCCCCTAGCAATTAAACGCCTGCCAAAGGATATTAAAAGTTTCAGGAAAGCCAGTCGTCATCCTTGGGCGGTTCCCGTCATAACTTTTGGGGTACTGCTGCTGATAACGTTAATCGGTCTCGGTGTTTACAGCCGCTTTAACCATACGGCCCCTAAACCGGCCCGCTATATCGTCATCATCTCGCATGATCATGCTAAGCAGATAGTACCAAGCGACGAACCGACTGTGGGAGCCCTTCTGAAAAAGCTCCACTTGACCCTAAACCGCGGCGACGTCGTTGAACCGGCTCTGACCGCCCGGATTAACGCCAATGAATATAGGATTAATATCTACCGGGCATTACCAGTGGAAATAGATGACGGCGGCAGTAAGACTTACACATTTTCAGCCGCCAAAACTCCACGGGCAATAGTCCAGCAGGACGGATTGAACCTTTATCCGGAAGACATGGTGACGACTTCAGAGGCGACGAATTTTATCAGTCAAGGCGCAATCGGTCAGGTAGTCAGCATTAAGCGTTCCCAGCCAATTAACCTTATACTTTACGGCACGCCTATCGTTACCCGAACTCACTCTGACACTGTCAGGCAGATGCTGGCTGAGAAAAATATCAAAATGCAGCCCGGAGATACCGTACAGCCGTCACTTGATACGCCAGTAACGGCTGGTATGAACGTCTTCGTGCTGCATGCTGGAACTACCGTAACGACATCGGTGCAGCCGATACCGGAACCGATTCAATATATTAACGATCCGTCGCTGTCAGAAGGAACTACCGCCATCCGCCAGATGGGCTCCCCCGGCCAGCTTCTGCAGACCTACGTCCTAAACAAGGTCACCGGCGCTAAATCAGACCTACAGCAGGTCCAAGTTGAAGCGCCGGTCACAGAGGTAGTAGCTGTTGGTACTGCCCCTGTAACCAGTTCACTCAGCACCTGGCTGCATACTTTAAGGACCTGCGAGTCCGGTGGCAACTACTCGGATAATACCGGTAATGGCTACTACGGCGCCTATCAGTTCTCCTTAGGAACTTGGGAAAGGCTGGGATATAGCGGCCTGCCGAGCTCTGCTCCTCCATCCGTTCAAGACAGCGCTATAGTCAGAAATACTAATCTATCCTCAGGCGGACTGGCGACTCAGAACCCCGGTTGCTACGAGAAGACTGGCATATCGGCATTCCCGCCGAGCCAGTAGAGTATTAGAATAGGCGATATATGTTATCAGAACCGGTAGCCAATAAAGATTTGGGTCAGCACTGGCTTAACGACAAAGATTCTCTTGAGGAGATGGTGGGAGCCGCGGGAATAAATCAGGCGGACGTCGTTTTGGAAGTCGGCCCAGGTCCAGGTAGCATGACGAGAATTCTTTGTAATAATGCCAGTCGGGTCATTGCGATCGAGTTCGACGCCCGTCTGGCAAAAGACCTACCTTGTATAGTCCAAGCCTCAAACCTTGAAGTAATCCATGGTGACATATTAAAGTTTAATCTTAGCGACCTGCCGACGGGGTATAAACTGGCTACTAATTTGCCGTATTATCTAACGGGCCATTTCTTAAGGATAATAAGCGAATCGACCAACCCGCCTGCGGCCGGATCTTTACTGATTCAAAAAGAAGTGGCTGAGCGTATTTCTGCCCAGCCGGGTCATCTGTCTGTCGTAGGAGTAATGATGCAGTATTACTGGCAGGTTAGACCGGGCAGCGTGGTTCCAGCCGGTCTTTTTACGCCGCCTCCTAAGGTAGACTCACAAATTATCGGCCTAATCAGGCGGCAGAAGCCGCTTTTCGGACCGATTGAAGAAAAGCGGTTTTTCGGGATCGTTAAAGCCGGCTTCTCTCAAAAACGTAAGACTCTATTAAACAGTCTCGGATCCGGACTTAGATTAGAGCGTAGCGAGCTAGAGCGGAAGCTTAGAAATATCGGTATCGACCCTAAACGGCGAGCCCAGACTCTGTCTATGCATGAATGGTACGATATTTACAAAACGCTCGAAACTTGACTTGTTAAGTAAAACAGGAATAGATTATGCTCATGGGCCCGGCTAATAATCTACCTTACCTTATTCTTCATCTAGCCAACGTCATCGCCAAACAGTCCGACGAGCTGCTTAAACAAGAATTAGGAATAGGCCTCAGCCAGTACAAAGTCCTTATGGTGCTGGAATGGAATCCGCTTATAGAGCAGAAAATCATAGCTGAAAGTCTTGGACAGACGGAGGCGAGCATTAGCCGTCAGATTAGTAATTTAAAAGCTGAGGGATTATTAAGCAGTCGGCTTGACGCTAATAATAAGCGCCGTCATTTGAGCGTACCGACAGCCAGGGGCATGCAGTTAACGGAAGCGGCAACCGCCATTCTCAAGCGCGGTTTCAGCCGAGATTTTCAGGATATCGGCGTACAAGAGCTAGCGAATCTGGAGTCAAGTATAAATAAATTGCATAAAAACTTCTGTCAATTAGGCAAAGAAGGAGCCTGCAGTCACCAGCTCGGATTTTAACGATTAGATTTTCGTGGTATCGACATGATCGAGCAGAAAACTGCCGATATCATAATAGTAATAAGCTTTGAATTCCGGCTCGATTAGCGGGAAATGAAAACGTGCAATTGGAACATCGGCGCGCTCCATGGCGGCTACGAAAAGATGTCCGCTAAAACCGATGGCAAAGTTCATATCCAGGTCGAGTTTATCTTTCGCCGGAGCATCAGGCGTTCCCGTCATATCGTAAGCCGGAGCGGTTACGTAATAATTCTCTAGGATGTTATCCACTCTTATAAAATGATTAGTACCTGCAGTTTCAAGCCAGGAAGCAGGCATTGGTTTCCCGGTATGATCGAGCGTGAGCATAGTGCTGTAATCCGCCCGTTTATCAGTTTCGGCTGTCAAAACCGAATCTTCGTCTTCATTTCCTTTATCCATCCACTGTTCCCGGCCTGGAATCTTGAGCAAGGCGACGTCGTTATATAATGGATCTATCCCCTTAGATACCACTTCTTCCATTGATCTATAAAATTCATCTACCGTCTCGACAAGACTAACCGTCGGTGCCTGCTCGGGAGAAACTAATTCTAACTGCTTCATGTAGATTAATATATAACTTTCCTTCAATAGTTCAAGCGTAACCGTATTTTTAACATTAGCTTTATATAAATAAAGGTGATATAATATGAGTACGGGGCTGAATTTAAGCTCGACGTTGGACTTTATCAGTTAGATCAGCAGGCCGCTTGTCAGCGTCATAGACAAAACCATATAGATGCAAACACTGTATCTCGCGCTTGGAATAGCTTCAAAGCAAACGTAGCTAGCGCTTTTGCGCCTCGCTACGCTTTCAGCGCAATAGCTGCCTAATTTATTGACAGCAGTGTCTTCAAGTGACATCAGATAGCATGAAGACGCTTCATATTCATCTGGTTGCTCTGGGGTGTTGCCTAGCACGTCAGTTAAGACTTCAGGTTGCTGAAACGGAATGTTTGCTCGTTTAGATAACCGTTTCAAAAGATTTTAAAAACGAACTATGCCTGTAGACGACTAACTAAGATAAACTAGCGGACGCGGAGGGCAGTACTCCGCCAGCTCCACCATAAGAGACTTTTCGCCACACGAAAGGTCTTTTTTGATTGTCTGTAAGCTGTAGATCGGGCTAATTAGTGGGGTGACAACTCTTTATCACTATTGAATAAAATATCACTGGTAGTATTGTTTATTGGTACTACACCCGTTTCTCCTGGTCAGGTAGCCAGTAGGCACGAGAGAGTATTAGTATATACTAGGTCAAATTTAACGAAATCTAATAACTCATAAATGAGTTCTCGCTATTTCTTAATTTAGCTTCGTTATCTATTATCTGCCCTTTTTACTCGGTTAATTTATTGTTTAATATATTGTTTGTAGTATTAATAACTTCCGACATTTCACATAGTCTTCGTATCATTATGCAATATTTATTAGGTTTTTCAGTTATAGCTATATTAAGGGTCAATTATGGTCAACTTTAGGATTTGCTGAAAGGTCTCTGCCATCTGTTTTTGCTATGAAGCAATTGCCGTCAAGTAATAAATGTTGCTTTAGCGGCAACAAGCAGAGTATATTAAAGCAAATATATTAGCATAAGGATTATAATGACTGGCAAAGTAAGCAACAATCAAAAAGGTTTCACTGCTGTCGAAGGTTTAATATTACTATTTATCTTAATAATAATAGGTGCAGTCGGTTACATGGTCTACCATGATGACCACAAGACTAAAACAGCTACAGTATCAACAACAGCTGCAAAGACATCAACAGCTACTTCATCAAAGACACAAAAACAGGCTACTACTAAAACCTATACGGATAGCAGTAAAACGTACACATTAAGCTATCCAACAAGCTGGACTGAAAGTGAACAAGGCACAGGCGATCTTGTGGGAGTTACTTATAATTTACTTGATACTACGTCAGGTATTTTCATTCCACCCAATACATCCCCTATCTCAACAAATCCTTCTGTTCCTAATAGTATCCACGTTACCGCTTTTAAGACCACTGACATCAAAGGACTTTTGAGCCAATATGTAACTGGTGACGGCAATACAACTCCACAGCAGTTAACTATCAATGGTTACCAGGCTTACTACCAAAAAGATACATCTACATCTAGTAGTAATGGATACACCGATGATGATTATGCTGTTACAAATAATGGCGTATCAGTGGTGTTTCAGTTCCGTGTGCAACAAGATGCCATCAGTTATAGTGCAAGTCCTAAAGACAATGTGCCTGCATTTAATGATAGTAACGTAGTGCCTGCATTTACCTCTTTCGTTAAGAGCATTAAGTTCTTAAACTAGCTCATTACTTACGAGGCTATATAACGCCTGGCATGCGTAACTTCATATATGCTGTAAATATTTTAGGATAAGCTCTACCAAGAATACAGCAGAGAAATCTAGTGCTTTTTGATGAAGTATAATAAGCGCATATGGGATTTGCTGTTTTTATCATTATCATCGTTTTAGCGATGATTGCAGTGGTAGTTTTTAATAGTAAACGCCAAAAAAATACTGAAACAGTAACGGCTACGTATGCTAAGGCGCATGGATGGACTGTGAACACGGCCGTGCCTTCAGTACCAGCGCTTGAAAAGTTGGGCTACACAAAACGAAATGCTTTAATCGAGGGAACCCTTGATGGTTTTCAATTTTGGATATACGAGTACGTATTGAACGGTGGCCGTAATAAAGTTTATGTCCCCAATATGACCATTGCGTTGCCAGTAACCTCTCCTGAGTTATTAGTAATGCGCAACAATAATCTTGGAACTTTATCAAATGCATTTGCAGCAGGCGGGTATGGGCTGCAATTAATACAACTTGAGGGTGATTTTAACCAGCATCTTTTAGCTTATTGTGAAGCCGGCAATCAGGTCGCTACACTTGAATACCTAACTCCAAATGTCATGGCTGTACTGGAAGACAATTTTCCAAATGGAGTTTTATTCTCAGGCCAGTATATTGCTTTCGATATTCCTAGGCTACAAACTAGTCAGCAGCTTGACCAGGTATTGCAGAGTGCTCATCTACTGCTTAGTGCCTTGAAAGAAAGATTATCCGTTCAATTAAACTCAAATTCAATACGCAGTTATTGATTAGCTTTGACTAATCACTATCGCGTTCTACTTTAAAAACATATTGCAATCGTTTCACTGCAGGTAAAAAGAAGTTTAGATTTTTTGTATTATGTTCGCCATCAGTTAATTTCGCCGGGGAATTAGACATTGCCTCAGTTGAACAAGTTCTCATCTCTAGCAATAAAGTAGGAGTGCTCCTTAAAGACATTAATTGATAGACGCTTGCTAGCGGCACGTTTTTCAAAGCGCCAAGATAGTGCTTGAAGTGGTAAAAATATAAGGGTAAAGTTTGTTAAATAAAATGGAGATAAAGATGACGGAGCTTTTTAACGTTAGTTCTCAAGAAGCTAACGAGACAATGACCATGCCTAAAACCAAGCCTTTAGAGTCTGCTTCCAAGTTTAAAGAGCTGTCTGACAGGATCTGGGAGCAACGGCCGGTTCAATTAGGGCTAGGTTTTTATAGCTTGCCGGCGTCTTATGAAGCAAGCGCTGCATTAAAATCAATGGTCGGCTTGCTTGAAGAGATCGACGAGCAGTTAATTCCTGAATCCGCCACTGAACCACTGCAGCTTAAAGGCCTAAGCGGCAGCGAAGAACTTTCGCTAATGGCAGATCCCCTCTTTAGACCTGTGAGGGCATTTGTCGGTACATTTAACCGTGATAAAAAAGACTGTCAGAAAATTCCAGTAACCGATGTTAAGGAGATGTCTCTTATTGAGCGTCTCGGACAGACGGATTATGACCGGGGCGTATACGCTGCCTTTGATTTTCTCGACGATAGAAGATTAGCGCGTTGGTCTTTCCTAATTAATAGGACTCATGATCAACAAGACACAACGACCTCTCTATTAAGTGTTATCTGGCACAGCGGCTTAGCTCGTGAAGGATACACCGGCAATATCGTCCATGAGTCGGTCCTCACTGAAGAGAAGGAATTTGATTTCATCTTCAAGGTCGCATGGATGGGAGGAATTGTTTTAGGGGAGGGGGGAGAACAAGGAATCTAAAGCCTGATTTGCATCAGTAAGCAATAGTGCTTATGATAAAGACATAGATTAAAACAAAATAAAGGAAAAGATAAAAATGAAAAAACGTAACCCTGCTGCAGTATTCTTCCTGTGTTTTATAACCCTCGGGATATATATCATCGTCTGGTTGGTAAAGACTAAGAACGAAATGAATAAGCAAGGCACTCAGATTCCTACCGCCTGGATCTGGATAATCCCTTTCGTCGGTCTCTATTGGAGCTGGAAATACTCAGAAGGCGTCGAAAAAATAACCGGTGGCAAAGTATCCGCTATCGCTTCCTTCCTGCTTATACAGCTCTTAGGGCCTATTGGAATGGCTATCGTCCAGAGCGAGTTTAATAAGCTCGACGGCGCAACGGCCATGGTAGCGCCTTTAGCTAACGGTCCTGGTCCTGCTGTGCCTCCGGCCAATCAATTCGCGCCTGTCCAACCAACTGAGTCAGTATCTGTTTCTCCGAACTTCCCCGCCTCACCGGCGCAACCTTCTTCACCGCAATCTTTTCAACCCACCCAAGCTAGCCCGGTTCAACCACCGGTTACTACTTTTTCTCCCGATCAGGCGCCGGCAGTCGTCGTCTCCCCTCAAGTCGCGGCGCCACAAGGACCGACTGCTCAACAGCCGCCACAAGCACCTGTAGCATAAAGCAAATATCTATGATTGCACGGCATAGTACTTCGAAGATTTATGTCTATCAGGTAATTACCCTAGGCTTCTATTTCTTGTACTGGTGCAAGCGCAGCGGGCAAGAGTTGAACAGCTACTATGGTCATAAGTTAGTGCCAACATTCTGGTGGCTTATATTACCGTTTGGGGCAATCTGGTGGATGTGGCAGTACACTATGGCCCTAAGCGATTACTCAAGAGGCAGAATAAAGCAGGAAGACACTTTTTTTCTGTTTGTCCTGATAACTTACGGCTGGGAAATTATCTTAAATATCTTTTCGTCGTTTCCCTTTAACATTCTAAACAGTCACCTTTCTAAGACCGGCGCGGCCGTTGGCTATATTGCCTTCATTTATATAGTTACGGTTATGGGCTGCGCCTTCTTTAGCTCACTGGTTCAAAGGAAACTGAACGGTCTTGCCTGTCCGACGCCTCTGCCGGCAGACAAGACTTATTCGCCCAAGGTGGCTTAGAAAAACCGGAGTATAAGCTGACCGCCAATACGGCGACCGCTTGCTCGCTACTGCGTCTTGCTCTAAAGTGCACATTTTGATATTAATATTGACCGCCGTGTCGAAAAGTAAAACCCCCAGCTGCACTTCAACTGGTTGGGCGCGTCGGTCTTAATTCTATCCTTGAGAGGAAGGACAGACAGCAACGAGTCCTTAGCTGTCTAATCCAGACTCATTGACGGGGCGTGATCTATAAAAATAAAGCTTAAGCTTAGTCCGGTATAATCGGCGAACTCTGGTAAAATGAAAACATAAGCTTAAACCAACATGGATAATCAGAACCCGATACAACCTCGCTATAACGTTACGCCTTCGTCCCGCTCAACGCGTCCTATACGTAGCGTTGACGGTTTGTCGCGTCCTGTAAACCGGGCAATATATAATCGCCCGGTGCGAACGAAGCTAGCTTCGACGCCTCTCCAGCCAACAGGCTCTCAGCTACCGGCAAGACCGCCGGTGCCGTCAATCAACGACATTACCGCGGTCACGCCGGCTGTTTCTCAAGCACAAAGCTTTAGCCAATCCGTAAGTAATCCTGTCCAGGCACAACCTAACCGGCCGGCAGATACGACTTTACCTATGCAGAATGTACCACCGCAGCCAGTCATACCTTCACCGGCTGAGCCTGTCCATCTGCCTCCGGAACCACTAACCTCTTATACGCCGCAGCCGCTACCTGTCATGACGAATCCTCTGCCAAGCCAGTATCAGCCAGCTATTAACACCGCATCGACTCCTAATTTAATAGAGACTTCCGCTATAGTTAATTCTACAGCCGCAGCTATGCCGCAATCAGTTCCGATGACAGCCGCTGCCGATAAGTTAATACCGGTTCAACCAAAATATCCTAGCCTGTCTGGTATGCCGACAGCGGAGATATTAGACCGCCCAGTTAATCAGGACGAGCCCGCAGTAACGAATAGATTTGCTGCGCCGTCCGACCTTTCCCGACGAGCTGCTTCTTCTAAGCAAGCCAAGCTTTTCTCGGTAGCGACACTCATAGCTTCTATTATAGTGCTTATTTCCTGGTTAGCTTTTACCCGCCTTCCAGGTATCAGTTCGCCCGCCTTCTTAATCGGCATAGTATTGGTTATTCTGCAAGCGGCAATAGCCGCCGGTCTATTATTTAACTTTAAACTAAGCCCTAAGTTGTATAAGGGCGCGGCGGCGGCTTTCTTTATCTTCTCCGTTTTTTCAGTCGGCGCCTATATAGTCGGACTCCATAATCTAAACAATTCCGCTAAGGAGGAAATAGCCGTCTATAAGTCTCAGATCGGTCAGTATGAAGCAATGTCGACTCTGCCGGCCTCCCAGAGAGCTTCGATAGTCAGAGTGATTGAAGGCTACGAAAGTCAGATACCAAGCAAGACGGCCAAGCAGAAGGGAACGCCATTGCCGCTTCTAACTGATTTCTTGCTGGCGGGAACGGTTATTTTCTTTTTGAGCCGCCCTCAGTTGAAACAAGAATTATCCCAGGCTAAGCAGTTAGCAATTTGACAGTGACAAAATACGTAGAACGCTAGTATGGAAAGTATACACGTAGACTAGGGGAGAATTTATGCTGCCAGACGAACCGGATAACGAAGAAGCTCAGGAAAAACTACCCGAGGATTATGATACGCCTTTCCGTCCGGCCGATCCGACTAGGGAAACCGATTTGGAGGCCGATGACGATGCTCAGCCGGCAAAAGGAACTGATGACACCAGGCCGGAGACAGATAGTGACGTTCAAAAAGAAGAGCTGTATGACGCTGGAATAGCTAAGGCTTCATCTATAGACGATCCGAAAAATGGCGGTGTCGTAGGCTATACGCCTCCGGTAGAAAACGACGATGCCGAAGAGGACCCGGCTTAAAACCGGATTCTCGCCCTTTAGTTAGAAAGAAAAAGTCTCAAGAACACGCCTCTTCTTCTAATTTGGTTTTGCTTGAAAACGCGTCACAGCATACAATAAGAACAAATGTACAAAAATAAATACGTGATCGTGCCAGCCGTAGCTATTGTTACAGTAGCTGTCGCCAGCGGTGCCTACCTGCTTTTAGGGGAGTCAAAAGCGAATACGCCTAATTACGACGTTAACCCAACGAGTACTCTTTTAAGCAGCAATAATTCAGCTCAATCGCCCAGTTCCTTAAACACTGCCAATTCAGATTCTTCGGGTGGACTGAGCGTCAGCAACTCGACTTCAAGCGATGGTTTAGGTGAGCAGGGCCAGACCGCTGGAACTTCCAATTCTTCCACGAGCCCCAGCTCTTCGGCGGCATCATCTAATAATCCGGTGAACCCGGCTAATTTCAGTCAATACGATAAATATAAGACCGCTACCAATGCCTTATTCGGTGAAATTCATGTCGGAACAGGTACCCAGCTGACTGCCGGACATAAGGCCACCGTTTACTACAAAGGCTGGCTGACAAACGGCAGTCTATTTGACGAAACAAAGACGAATACCAGCGGCAATCCTATTCCTTTTAGTTTTACTCTCGGCGCCCACCAGGTAATCACAGGCTGGGAAGAGGGCTTAGCAGGCATGAAAGCCGGAGGAATAAGACTTGTTATCGTTCCGCCAGCCGTCGGATATGGCTCCCAAGCTAACGGGCCGATACCCGCTAACTCAGTTCTGGTATTTGAAGTCCAGCTGGTCTCAGTCCAGTAATCTATAATCGGATTAGCTGGCTTCTGCTATTATCTTTAATAGACAGGATGATATGGATAAAGCCGTAAAGATATATTTTCCCCGATGGGCAAGCGCGCTGTACGCCGTCTTAGCTGTGCTGTTTGTGCCTTGGATCGTCATACTGGCAGAATATCTGCCCAGCCGGCATATTGACCGTAACTGGGACGCTTTGTGGGTCGGTTTTGACTTATTAATCCTCATAGCCATGGTACTAACCATCTATTTCATGCTTAAGCGCAGAATCTGGGTAATAATGTCCGCTACGGCGCTCGCGACCTTGCTGCTCGTTGATATCTGGTTCGATATCATGACGGCCAAGCCCGGCAGGGAACAGGACAGCGCTATCTTAATGGGAATAGTAGAGATCACCCTGTCTCTTTTGACGTTTTGGCTAGTCTATCATTTGCTCCACCATACGACGCCGGAAAAGAATCTGAATATGCTGATACAAAAGGATTAATACTGATATTTATCACAAACCATAAATTTCCTTTGGCTCTTCACAACAGTATCTGGTACAATGTCAATGCTAGAAAAGCCGCTTAGGTTCTAGGTTAATACGTTAATAAGTAATATTGTGAGATTTGAGGAGCGGCTAACTGGCTTGCCAGATTACCTCTATCGACCATAAGGAGTGAGTGCTAAATGGCAAGCAAACTTTTCGTAGGTTCACTGGCGTGGGCTACAACTGACGACAGCTTACGCGACCTGTTCGCAAGCGTAGGTACTGTCGTATCTGCAACGGTCATCCGTGACCGAGAGACTAACCGGAGCAAAGGTTTCGGGTTTGTCGAAATGTCTTCCGATGAGGAAGCTAAGGCAGCGGTTGCACAGCTAGACGGCAAGGACCTTGACGGTCGCCCGATCGTCGTAAACGAGGCTCGTCCCCGCGAAAACGCACGATAGTAACGTTAGTTACATATCAGGAAGCGGTCCATTTCTGGGCCGCTTTTTAATTCTTATAGTCAAATTTACTATCGCCGATTTATTCCTTGACCGGAGCTACAGTAAATCGTTACCCTTATTTACGTATGTCTAAATTAAATATTGCCCGGAGCCGGGCCAAAAAACTTGTCAGCAAGGCGTTTAAGCCGCTTCCTCTCTCTTTCAGACCAGATATAGAACTAACTCCTGAGGATGTCCGTGAAGCCAGGGAATACGTAAATAACTACTGGACTAAGGTGCAACGGTTCCATCCGAAAGACGACGAAAGCCTGCTTGGTCTGCCCAAGCCTTATCTGGTTCCATCGTACAGGGTTAAAACCGGCTTCGATTATAACGAGCTGTATTATTGGGATTCATATTTTATGGTCCAGGGTATGCTTGACGCCGAACACAAGGACCTCGTCATCGGTATCTTAGAAGATCTGATGGCGCTGTTTGATCGCTTCAAGGTTATTCCTAATGCATCGCGGACATACTTAACCGGAAGATCGCAACCGCCGCTACTTACGACATTCATTTTTGACGTTTATCAGACTTACAAAATGGATGACGCTTGGCTTAAAAAAGTTATGGCTGTTGCCGAGCAGGAATATCAGACCGTCTGGATGGGTGTAAAAAAACCAAACGAAAGACAAGTCTATAAAGGCTTAAGCCGTTATTACGATATTAACTATCTCCATGATTTGGCAGAAGCTGAAAGCGGTTGGGATATGACGCCGAGGTTTGAAAGACGGGCGCTAAATTACTTGCCAGTCGATCTCAACGCCCTGCTTTATAAGTACGAGACAGATTTTGCCCGGGCCGAACGGATTTTCGGAGATACCAGGAAAGCTGCTAAGTGGGACGAAGCCGCCAAGGTACGCAAGGAAACAATGGACAAGCTGATGTGGGATAAGCTAAAAGGCTTATATTATGACTACAACTTCGTCAAACAGAAGAAAGGTACTACCTCAAGCCTGGCGGCATATTTTCCAATGTTCGCCGGTATGGTAGACGAAAAGCAGGCGGCGGCTTTAGTTAAATCATTAAGACGCTTCGAGCATAAGGGCGGCATGTCAACTACCGATGCCCTGCCGCTTGGCCAGTTTGTTATCGGTACTCTACCGACCCAGTGGGCCTATCCCAACGGCTGGGCGCCGCTACATTTCGTCGTTGTTAAAGCCCTCGAAAGATACGGCTATCATAAGGATGCCCGCAGGATTGCAATGAAATGGCTGAAAGCCAATATGCAGTGGTTCAATACCGAGCATGTTTTTCTTGAGAAGTACAACGTCGTTTCTCCCGAGAAGCCGCCGGTTAAGGGTCTTTATCCAAGCCAGACCGGATTTGGTTGGACGAACGCCGTATTTGAACGCTTTTGCCAGGATTATGTCGATCGTCCGGAATAGATAAATTAAGCCACAACCTCTGGTATAACCAGATTATTTAATCCATTTTAGTAAGTTTAATCTTGGTGGTTATTAATACCTTTGCTGGGAAGGCAAATTTTATTGGATGGATCTTGACTATTTTTTATACTAAGCATAAGCTTAAAGTACAAACTAATAGTAAATTAAAGGCAGTTAATATATGAGAAAACAAGTAAATAAACTTGGACTGGTTGGTTCAGTCGTAGCCCTGGTTGTGGTTGGAAGCTCAAGCGTATTGGCTTTGCCGGCCCAAGCTCACGCTCACGCTCTCGGAACAGAAAATACGCCCACAGGAAGCAATACTACCGGCTCGACTGCGGCAACCGTGCATCAGCCAACTCAGGCTGCTAGTGCACAAGCTAATGCACAAGCTAACGGCCAAGCCCATTTGGCGGCCGCCCAGCTCAGATCGTGTCAGAACCGAGAAAAAGCCATTAATAATATAATTAGCAATATTGACACTCGGGCCCAAAATCAACTTACTTTATTCGGCACGATCGCGACGAGAGTAGAGAACTTCTATGTCAGCAAAGGCAAGACTGTCAGCAACTACGACCAGCTTGTGGCGGATATTGCTACGGCAAAGACCCAAGCAGAAACGGATTTTGGTACCGTCCAAAATACTAGTTCGTTCAGCTGCACGTCGAGCAACCCTAAAGCTACGGTTACGGCTTTTCAGAGTTACCTAAAGACTGAAATTAGTGATTTACAAAACTATCGCACAGCTGTCAAAAACCTGATTGTTGCGGTCGCCTCGGCTAATGGCGTAAACGTTTCCAGTTCTACGAGCACATCAAGCACCCAAGGAGGTCAGTAATATGAAAAAGCAAAAGCAATCAGGCTTCGCAGCCGTAGAGCTAGTATTAGCGGTAGTACTTATTGCTGCCATTGCCGGCGTCGGCTATTACGTCTGGCATAGCCATAAGGCACAACCCACTACCACTGCTTCAAATACGAGCATTCCTGGCTATCAATCACCGCCAGTAACAACGCCAGCAGCGCCTCAGATCAGCCAGGCTTCGGATCTCAACAATGCGATGCAGGCTCTGAATCAGACCAGTGTAACTTCAAGCAATACCGATAGTAACCAGTTAAACACGGAAACTAGTGGTTTTTAAGCGCAGCTCTTGCTTCATATAAAACCCGTATTGTAAATATTGACGATTAGAAGCTACTTTAATTAGTTTCGACTTGAAGGCATGGTGTCCTACATTAATGAGTGCTTATGGGCATGAGATATAGAAAATCCATAAAGATTATTCCTGGAGTCAAAGTAAATCTTACCAAGACAGGAATAGGGGCAACCTTTGGAGTAAAAGGAGCCCATTACAGCGTCCATAGCGGAGGCCGTCGGACAACGTCCATTGGCCTGCCTGGGACTGGTATGTACTATCAAACGACGCACGTAAATCATGCTGCAACCCCTCATCTTGCCAAGCCGGAAGTAACTGCCCCAACTATACCGTCACCGGCAACCGCGACCGTAGTGGATTTACCTGGTCCAGCCGCTTCTGCTTTCCCGAGTGAGCAGTCCGATACGGTGCCGGAATTACCAGGAGCCGTATTATATACCGTCAAAGGTTATACGGGCATTGTGTCGGTCGGAGAAGGCTGGCTAGCGCTAGAACGTAAAGGCATCGGCAAACTGCAAGGCATCAAAGGCTACCGCGTAATTGATTTTTCTTCGCTTAAGGGTATTCATTTACAACCTGCAACCATCCTGAAAAATGGCTATGTCTTTTTTAATCAGACAGGCGTCATACCACCCATAAACCTCCAGCAAGCTATAAGGGATAGGCACTCTGTCATTTTTATTTGGGGCCGACAGCAGAAAAAATTTGAAAAATTGAAGTCTGACCTGGAAACTAGCATTTCCATAGTACCGGTGCTAGCGGCAGCGCCTGTTGACCCTCCACAGCAATCGATGCAAGGAACAGTCAGTCAAAGGCTGTCAGAGCTGAGGCAGCTGTATGACAGTCGGCTAATTACAAAAGCAGAGTATGAGCACAAACGTTTAGAAATAATTAATCAGATCTAACCTGAGCGGTATTTAGTTAAAAATCAGGCACCAGCTTAGTATTCGTCTGCAAGTAAGACAGTAAGTATCCTTTTGCAGCTATCTTTGGCAGGATCATGCCATTGGCTGAGCTGCTGATCGTAATAATCTATTTTCCAGAATATACTCCGGCCTTGCCAGGATAAATTTCCAAAATCATGCTCCTCATATGGGTCGTTATCTTCATTGAAATCTTTATAGCGTCTTATCTCCCCAATTAATCCTGGTATATTGGGCAGGTTACTAACCCCGTTTGTGAGCAGGAAGTGATTGCTTGTTTGGCGGAAGTGATCGTTTAAAGCAGCAATACGAGTAATTTTACCCTTCATTAGGTGACCTCTCTTTTAGTCTGGAGCTCATAAATAAAATCTATATTTGCTACAGACGAAGCCCAAATTATTAATCATAGTATTAAGAAATGTTTAATGTGACGACGGTTTATTTTGAACTTCACTCTATAAACAGCTAAGCTATATGTAATGAGTAAATATTACGTTTGTACGTCTATTCCCTATGTCAACGCCGAGCCGCATGTCGGCTTTGCTCTGGAAATACTATATGCCGACGTTCTTGCCAGGCACGCCCGTGCCAATGGGGATGAAGTGATTTTTTCAACTGGAACAGATGAGCATGGCGGTAAGATTGCTGAAAAAGCAATGGAACAGGGAGTAACTCCCCAAGCTTTTACCGATCAGATCAGCCAGCGGTTTAAAGACCTTGACGCCCTGCTTAATATCAGCAACAACCGGTTTATAAGGACCACCGATCCAGGCCATGAACAGCGCGCCCAGCTCATCTGGAAGAATCTCGAAAAAGACATTTATAAAAGTAAGTATGTCGGTTGGTATTGTACGGGGGATGAAGCCTTTGTTACCGAAACCGAAGCTAAGGAAAACAATTGGATCTGCCCGGCACATAACCGGAAATATGAAAAACTTGAAGAAGAAAACTTCTTTTTCAAGCTGTCGGCTTATGAAAAGCAGATTGCCGATGCCATAGAATCAGGCCGTCTGAATATTGTTCCTGAGAGACGGAAGAATGAAATATTAAGCGTTATTAAAACTGGTCTCGAAGACATAAGCATTTCGCGCCCAAAAGACAAGATATCTTGGGGTATACCTGTTCCTGGAAGTACCGACCAGGTAATGTACGTCTGGTTTGAAGCGCTGATGAACTATATTACAGTTCTAGGATATCCCGAAAACGATGATTTTAAAGAATACTGGCCGGCAAACGTCCAGATAATAGGTAAGGATATTATCCGCTTCCATGCGGCAATCTGGCCAGCTATGCTTATGAGCCTGGGCCTCGAGCTTCCGCGCCAGCTTTACGTCCACGGCTTCATAACTGTCGAGGGTAAAAAGATTAGCAAGTCGATAGGCAATGTCATCAGTCCGGCTGAAGTTATCGACAAGTACGGGCTTGATGCCTTCCGTTATTACATTCTCCGTCATATACCGAGTTACGAAGATGGGGACTTTTCCTGGGCCCGGCTTGAGGCCGCCTATAACGGTGAACTTGCTAATGACCTCGGTAACGCCCTTCAAAGAACCGTCGTCCTGATAAGCAAACATCTAGACGGGAAAGTCGGCGGCATCGAACCCGCCCAACATGATGTGACCGTTTACGACGAGTCAATAGCGGCCTGCCGCTTTGACAGAGCTCTAGACGAAGTATGGGAGCTAGTCCGCGGACTAAACCAGTATATCGACGAGGAAAAGCCCTGGCTTATCGCCAAGGAGAAAGACGAGCAAGATCATCTCCGGGAAGTCCTGCTCAACCAGGCTTCGGAGCTGCTACAGATCGCCGAGCTTCTGGTGCCATTCATGCCCGAAACGGCTGAAAAAATAACGGCCATACTCAAAAGCGGCAAAGTCGAAGCCGGTAAGACAACCTTGTTCCCGAAGAAAGACACCCAGGAAGCTGTTTCGGAATGATGGAGCTCGTTGACACGCATTGTCATATCCAGTCTATCGGGCAAGAACAGGGTGAACGACACACATTGGAATTATGGAAGGAATCCGGACTGGAGGCTGACACTGTTATAGCGAATGCTCTGGAAAAAGGCGTAAATAAGCTAATTTGTGTCGGCTGTGACTTAAACGACAGTCAACAGGCGATAAAATTCTCGAGCAAGAGGGAAAATTGCTGGGCTAGTATCGGCATCCATCCTCACGAAGCTAAAGATTACTGGAATAGCTCTAGTCAACTTCAGGAACTCGGGGGCCTGGCCGGCGATAACAAAGTCGTAGCGATAGGCGAATGCGGACTCGATTATTTTTATGAGCATTCGCCTAAGGATGAACAGATAGAGCTCCTAAAAATGCAGATTGAGCTGGCAATTGAGCATGATCTGCCGCTTATTTTCCACGTTCGGGAAGCATTTGCTGACTTCTGGCCGATATTTGATGAATATAAAGGCATAAGAGGCGTTCTTCATAGTTTTACCGATACAAAGGCTAATATGGAAGAAGGACTTAAGCGCGGGCTATACTTCGGGGTCAACGGTATTGCCACGTTTGCTAAAATGGAAGCACAACTAGATATGTATAAATCAATACCACTGCAAAACTTACTCCTTGAAACTGACGCCCCATACTTGACGCCCACGCCATATCGTGGTAGTATAAATCAGCCTATGAGAATCGGAGTGATCGCAGACTTTTTAAGCGAACTTAGGCGGGAAGACCGCTCTGACCTTGCATTCCAAACAACTAATAACGCTAACAGACTATTCAAGATTTAAGATGACAGACCGTAATCCTTCAGTGCGCATGATTGAATTTTCTCCGGATGAGAATCCGGAGAAGTTTATGATGCTTAACCGTCTCGCTACCGTCGAGACTGCTACTTCTAACTTTCGCTCGACCTTGGAGAAACTAATGCCTCAACTGGCTAGCGAACCAAGCGAACAAGTACCACTGCCAGGTGACACTATGCCAGCTGCAACCGCGGAAAATACCGTTGATGACTCTTTTGAAGATAGCTCCTTCTCTGATAACGCCGGCTATATCGAACAGCTGACGGCGCCGGACGCCGGTCTCAGCCGACGGGAATATACTGACGATGACGTAGCCAGAATCATGGACGCAGCTTCGCTAGTAGAAGACGCTTACAAGCCGGAAGGATACTAAGATGAATATTCTTCCTCGTATAACCACCAGAAGCCATAACGACAATCTCGTAAAAATCCGTCAGAAGCTGATCCGCCAAGAAGCGAAGATGGGCGGCAAGCTTTTCGGCCCGGTGCCTAAAGGGACTCAGCGCGAGTTCTTCTGTCTGGACGAGAAATCTTTCGTCTGGCATGAGACCTGGAACGAGAACGGACGCCAGTATTCAATCTCGACAAGATATGAAGTCAGGCCCGAAGGCGTATTCAAGACCCAGAACGGCGGCAGCTATCAGGGTTTGACTATAACCGAAGCCGTCAATCTCTATAACGCTGTCGGTATATACCGCGATAAAGTCGCCGCTGCTTACTCGAATTAGCTGAACTAAAAGTAAAAAACCTTAAGCTTAAGATTTAAATCATGTCACGAGATTATATCTACCTTGATCATGCCGCAGCTACGCCGATGGACGCGTCAGTAACGAAGGCGATGGAACCTTTTTTTTCCGAGTTGTTTTTTAATCCCAGCGCCAACAATACAAGATCTAAACACGTCAAGCGGGCAATCGATGACTCCCGGTCTAAAACCGCTTATTGGCTTGGAGCCAAACCCAGCGAGATTATCTTTACTGCCGGCGCAAGCGAGGCTAACAATCTGGCGATACACGGCCTCATGAAAAAGTATCCGGGTAAGAAGTTACTTTATAGTTCTATAGAACATGAATCGGTTATTGAACCGGCCAGGCAGTACCCTTCGGAAGAAATATATGTCGACTCAAAAGGTCGCTTGGATATCGCCGACTTAAAATCGAAGATCGATGCAGAAACTGTTCTGGTGGCTGTCATGTACGCTAATAATGAAATCGGCACTGTCCAACCGCTGAAAGAAATCGCACAAGTTATTTCGACAGAAAGGAAGCGGCGCGGACCAGGCGGTCTGCCTGTATATCTTTTTTCTGACGCTGCCCAGGCTGGTAATTATCTGGACCTTCACGCGTCTCGCTTAGGCATCGACATGATGAGCCTCAACGGAGGTAAAATCTATGGTCCGAAACAAAGCGGCTGCCTCTATCTTCATTCAGGCGTCCAGCTGGAGCCATTAATTTTTGGAGGAGGACAGGAAAGAGGATTACGATCAGGTACAGAGAATGTCGCTTCAATCGTCGGCTTCGCTGAAGCTCTGGATCAGGCGCAGAGCCGGCGCAAAATTCACTACGCCAATGACCTTGAGTTACAAAAAACCTTCATTTCGAGAATAAACATCCATCTGCCCGAAGTTCAAATTAACGGCAGTCTTAAATACCGATTGCCTAATAATTTGCATTTGACTTTCCCGGGTGTAGATAATGAAAGGCTGCTCATTCTGCTCGATGAGAACAGTATTATAGCTGCGGTCGGTTCAGCTTGCAGCGCCAGTAACGAGGAATCGTCCCATGTACTGAAAGCAATCGGCAAAACTGATGCCGAAGCCAGGAGCTCTGTCAGGTTTACCCTGGGCAGGTTAAATGCAGCTTCCGACATCGAAAAGGTAGTTGAGACCTTGGTTCGTCTAACATCTTAAATGGCTAATGCAGTTCACAAAGTGATTAGGTGCAATACTCTGGCGGTACTCAAATAGATCGTAGACAATCCTGACTCGTAGAATAGATATGTTACTAACAATCTAACGAGAAGGAGAGACACGGACATGTCTAACCGCATTGGATCATCTACGATCTACAATTCAATTTTACCAACAGGT
>DASTAD010000014.1:0-5217 GCA_035713075.1 Saccharimonadales bacterium (SeqCode)
CTACAAGTTCCGCCCGAAGATGTTGTGCACCGTCAGACTGTCGCGCGCCCTTTATCCTGAGGCCAGGGGGCATAGCTTAGAAAAAATCATCCTCAGGCATGGTCTTAGGGTTAGCGCTAGACATAGGGCTTACGACGACGCTAAAGCCATCAAGGACTTTAGCGAACTGGCGTATAAAGAGCACGGGGCAATAAAGTTTTCCGAGGCAATAAAGCGACAACTTCGAGCTTCGACGATTCCACCGAATCTTAAACACGACATCAAGTCTGTCACTAGTAATCCTGGGGTATACGTTTACGAAGACGAAGCCGGCAGGCCGCTTTACGTCGGTAAAAGCAAGAACTTAAAGCAAAGATTATCATCACACTTCACAAGTGATATCTCGAGCGTAAAGGAAATGAAGATGTCTCAGTCGGTCCATTCGATAAAGACGATCGAAACCGGTTCGGAACTTGAGGCTTTGCTTTTAGAATCGAAGATGGTCAAAGAATTATTGCCTCTTCATAACCGGCAACTAAGGCGGCAGCGCGAGCTGGCGGTAGTCTCCAAGACTGTCGCTGAAGACGGCTATATTCGCCTTACTACCGAATCGGTGAGGCAGCTTGACCAGCAAAACCTTGAAAATGTCTACGGCGTGTACACTTCCCTGGCTAAAGCCCGGACGGCACTGGAAACCAAGTGCCGGGCTTTCAACCTCTGCCCTAAACTTTTAGGGCTGGAAAAGTCTAGCCGGGCCTGTTTCTTAAGCCAGCTCGGGAAATGCCGCGGGGCCTGTTCGGCTAAGGAGAGCGCCGAGGTGTACAACGCCCGGCTGGAAATAGCTATGGAAAGGTCACGCATTGATTCTTGGCCATACGACGGTCCTGTCAGGATCTCCGAAAGCGATATAAGTGCCATCGAAGTAGACAAGTGGGTGATACTGCGACGGATTTACGGCAATAGCAAGGTCCAGAATATGCACCCGGTTTTTGACTTGGACAATTATAAGATCCTCCGCGGCTACCTTTTAAAGAACCCCGCCAGCGTCAAGCCCCTGTCTTAGCTGAGCTTCATATTAGGGTAAAGCTGCGGCAAACTTACTTTAGGGATCTTTGGCTCCACGACTTTTATCATATCCATTCCGAAGAACTGCCGGTCTCGGGGCAGCCAGAAGCCTAAGCTGGCCTTTAATGCTCCCGGTCCTATCCTCATAGCGGCGGCCATCTCTCTATTGCCGCTACCACTGACAAGTTCTGTGAAGAGGGGGCCTTGCCAGGCGCTAATACCGATACGCCACTTATCGCCTGTTTGGTAGCCGATGGCTTCCAGGGGCGTATTGCTTCTGTTACGCGACTTTAGATCATACTTCAAGTTATTGTATGCAACAGTAGGCGATGACAGGATAGCCGCGTTATGCCAGCTTCTGGGCAGTAGCCCGGCTTGATCGTCTTTTGGAACGGTTGCAGTTTTGGGGACGTCGGCTGTAAGATTATGCGAAAACCATAGCCGCTGTTCGTAAAAGGCCGGGTCGTCGCCGACGAACAACCTGATGGTCCTGGCTCCTAACCACCTCTTGCCGATAGCGTGTTGAGTCCTTTCGCTGGCATCCAGTACCCAATCTGGCATTTGCAGATGTTTCTCGGACATAATAAGACTAAACTCCTTAAAGAAAGTAATATTTATATCATTGATGTACGGTATAGGTCAATGAGACTGGCCGAATTTAACCATGACCTGCATGAACCGATTGAGATCATTGTATAGCGGTCCTGAGGGGACCCAGCCGTGGTCCATCGATTCCTTGACCCTATCTGTTAGTTCGTCGGGCGACTTGCCGATAACGATTTCATAATCCGTGACTTTATTAAGCATAAGGTATCTCCTGGTTACATTTCCTGGAGTAATTATTCTTCACCCGCTAACTTCCAGCTAGAGTTATTCTTACACTAAGCAGAGCTTATGCTTAGAAACCTTTGGGGATACCAATGTCAATCGGAGTGACATCTCGGTAAGCGCTGGCTTTAAATAAAGTCTCGATTTGTTTATTAAAATTAGTGGCGCCTCTTAGAGTCAGGCGTCCGATTCGGCAATTCGTTGGCAATGTCGAGTCTGTCTTAGCCGCATGCTCGCCGGTAACCGGATTAGCGTCCCGCACGCTTAGCTCCCAGTGTCGTGCCTTGTCCTTATGGGCCGATAAGCCGTTAACAAGGATGCGGTGTCCGCTGGAGGGAAAAATATATTCGTCGACTTTTAGTGACTCCACCTGCTTGTAATCGAGACTCCGCCTGTCGGTCGGCGTCTGAAAGTCTATGGCTATCTCACCGTATTTGATTCCGCTGACACTTTTGAAAGTTTCGGTCCGGCCGTGTATAGCAGCGGAAAATCCGCCGGTATTTCTAAGTCCATGGATATCATGAGCAAGTTCGTTTTGAACATAACGGTCCAAACCGTGGACCGTTTCGGCATGGGCAGTCGGGGCCAGAGTGAGGGCCAAAGCCCCGGAAGTTGCGGCCACGGCTCCAAGACGGGCCATTTCATCAAAGCGAGGTATAGTTTCTTTAATCATAATTAACTTATTATACTATCTTTACATTAGTTATGCAAGTCTTTAATGCAACCGCCGTGTCTTTGAAGTGAACGAAGAGCCATCAGGTCGCCGTCTATATCGCTATTTATTTACGATATTAGCTGGTTTCCTTAATGGCTCTGCGTTACTTTTTTTCGCGACTAACTAACGCGGTTACTGCTTTCTACTGGTTCCTGACGGTCGTGTTCAGGTAAGTAGAGTTGTAGTTGGAAGCGCTCCCGGTCATAGCGCTGCCGCCAATCGTATTATCGCTGACGGTCGCGTTGCCTGAGCTGGCCGTCTGATTGTTTACGTTACTCAAGTTAACATCATTGACGTTGTTCTGCTCGTAAGTACTACTCGTAGAAGCCGTAATGATATTAGTTGAGTTAGGGCCTGTCAGACTGATCGATCCACCGCCGCTACCGGAATTGCTTCCAGTACTACCGCTGAGTGAATTGTTGTTGCTGACAGTAGCGTTCGCGTTAGTGGTATTCGAGTTAGTGGCTGCTCCCGTTGTCGCACCACCGCCGACGGTGTTATCGTAGACACTCGCGTTGCCTGACCTGGCGGTCTGGGTATTGGAGTTGTCTAGATTAACCGTATTGGTATTGGTTGAGCTATACCTGCTGCTGTTATTGGTATAGCTGACATTAGTTGAGTTAGGGCCTGTCAGACTGATCGATCCACCGCCGCTACCGGAATTGCTTCCAGTACTACCGCTGAGCGAATTGTTGTTGCTGACGTTAACTCCGACGTTGGTCGAATTTGCGTTGCTGGCCCTACCGGACTCCGCGCTGCCGCCGACGGTGTTATCGCTGACGGTCGCGTTGCCTGAATTGGCCCATTGGTTGTTATAGTTTTGGAACGCGATATTGTTGCGATTATTCATGCTGACATTACTGTAGCTTGAAGACTCGATCACATTGGTTGAGCCAGGACCGGTGAGATAAATAGTCCCACCGCCGCTACCGCTCATGAACGGACCGCTGCTATAGTTGCCTCCCATGTATCCGCTGTCATAACCGGAACCGTAGTTCCAATTCTGGTTATGCGAGCCGTAATTAAAACCGCTCATCCAGATCATCGGACGATAAGCATACGATGCCTGATTTGTACGATCGTGATCCTTATCCTTATCCTTATCCTTATCCTTATCCTTGTTATGGTTGTAGCCATAAGCTAATCCGTGGTGGCAATACCTGTTCCCCGAATTATAGGAACTGAGATAATATTGACGACCACCGTAGTTACCATACCCGTTATTATTCGAGGTATTTGAATAACCATTGGTGTTATTCGATATTACCGCGTTGAAAGAGCCGGGTCCCGTCAACGATATATTCGCCGCGGAGGCAACGCCTCCACTCATGCCCAGACCTGCAGCCGTTGCAAGAGTCGTTCCCAGCGTACTTAGACGCACTGATTTGTTAATCATAGGCACCCCCTTTCCCTATAAGGTTAATTTGTTATTTTGTTTTAATAAATTGTTCGTGTTTTGTACGAATACGGTAATAAAGATATCCTAAGGTAGCTATGTCATTTTTCACTCATAAGAAGGTGAAGACGTTAATGGTTAGAGACTATATTTAATTAATTAAAAGGAAGCTTTAAAAGCCCGCGCTCCTAATTGAACGCGGGCTTAGCCGTTGATTTTAAGCTGGGCTTAGAGGGATTTCAGTATCTTATCGATCTTGCTGAAATCTTGACTCTTCGACGGCGCGAATAGGTAGGGTATGCTACCACTTGTCTTCATCTTGGTTGGCTCCTGATTTTATTTTTTAAGTTTTTATTGTTTTTGTTTTGCGATCACTAAACATTAAGTATTATACATATTTTTGCTAATTTGTCAATTAATGTACCGCTTATACTTTTTGTTTTGTTTTAGCTTCGGTTAATAATAATCGGCTAGGCAGCTTGTACGCAACCGTAAAAAACTCTAATCCGTTGTATTATTTGCACTTCGGAAGGTCTGGATAAAAAGCACGACTGCGACAATGAACAGCAGTATGGCCACTCCAAGGAGGGAGCCGTTGACATGATAGGCGGGTTTTCCGGTGCCAGGTATTGAAGTCGCGGTTGACGCCGAGCCAATTGGAACTCCGCTAAGCGGTGTCGGCTGCAAGCTTATTCCAGTGTCGCTATTAAGATCAAGAGCGTCTTGATTAGATTGTAAGCTGCCCGTAGGGGCTGGCGACAGGTTGCCTTGGCCGGCAGTTTGCGGATCTTGGGTTGTAGTCTGGCCGCCGCCGTTATTGCTAGTCGTTAAGCTGGGTTGCATCTCCCTTATTGTAACATTAGAACGACGCGCCTAAGATACGCCGGGCTGATTCGTAGCCGGCTGGTTTATGAGACAATATATAACTAGTGGAAACGCATAATATCTTTTTCCTGCTGGCTTTGCTCGTGCCTCTATCGATTGACGCTTTTGTTCTGTCGGCTGCCCTCGGCATGGCTGGTATGCCAAAGAAAGACCAGCTTCGGACTTCCGGAGTGTTGGCGGTATTTGAAGGCGGCATGCCGTTAGTCGGCGCCCTGATCGGACATGGCATAGGCAGCAGCATTGGCAATATAGGAGGTTACGCCGCCGGGATAGTTATCGGGGCCGCCGGTATCTTCATGCTCATGCCGGAAACAGAAGGCAAGGAGGAAAAGAACGTTAAGCTGCTATC
>DASTAD010000015.1:0-8771 GCA_035713075.1 Saccharimonadales bacterium (SeqCode)
CAACATCGTACGTAGGCTTAAGCGGATGGACGAATACGTCAACGGTCCGGGCCCAGTGACGTTTCGGTTGAGGCCATTTGCCCGCCTGAAGAAAAATCTCTTCTTGCGCGCCTGCTAATACAATAGCGCTGTCTTCTTTAAGAGCATCGACGACCAATTTCAGTTTCTCGCTCGATCCCGACATAAAAGCTCCCTGCTTTCCCGCAACGTCCGTAATCTCTAAAATTGCACCCTGGCTAGAATATATAACAATATAGCTTCACATGATAGTGGGCAACTTTTGTAAATCTAAGTAAGTTTTTTACATTAAAACATCGGCTTAGGGATTTAATCGTTCACACTGCCTATAACTATTCGGATTTTAAGAGGTTTTCAGATGTATCTAGCTATTAGTCTCATCAGATTGCTTAACGCCATCAAGAATAGAATTATAGACTCTGCGGGCTCGCTTGCCAAAATATGTAGCTCCAACTGTAGTAAGAGCTAGAAAAGTTATAGCAGCCGGTATGCTAACAGGTTCCGTCACCCACTCAACGCATAAGCTGGTAGCGGTAACACCTAAGCCTGCTGCGGCGATGACATTAAAATCATTTCGCCAATTATACTCAGGCATTGATAGTTCGGCTTCCGGAATCGGCTTGTCTTCTACCTGTTCCACTACGGACAATATAACATAACGGGCTTGTTTTACTTCATGATTAGCAAGTCTTTATCCTTTATTTTTTATAACTATTCAGTAATGCAGAAGAATGAATTTAACACTAATCTAGTTTCATGACTGTTAAAATTATGTTTTTGCGCAATATTAACAGTGGGTTAACCTAATCGTATGGAAAACAAGAAATATATAATAAGCGGTGAGTTAGAGGCAGAGCAATGGCAAGCCTTATTACATCAAATTGGATTTACCGGACTTAGCGTCACGCCTGTAAATATAGAGGACCCAAATCCTTCTTCAACTGACGAGACGCTACCATACTCCCAGGAGTCCGAAGCTAACGATGAGGAGGTAATTAACCTCAATGATTTTCTTGAATACGCCAAGGCGCATGATTTTCACGAGTACTTTGCCAGAAAAGTATGGGGTCTATTAACGAGTAAATATTACTTTGATAATGTAAACCGTGGGTTCTATCCTTCCGCCCCCAGTCCTCTAGTGTTTGAAACAGCTCCAGATCTACTCGAACCAGGTGCGGGAATATCGGCTGGCCGCCGGATAGATAAATACCGCAAAGAATTAGGTGATCTGACCTTAAACAGCTTAAGTTCACTTCTCGAGGAGACTTACACTACTAGTAGAGGTAAAGAAGTAAAGAAGTTCAGGCCTGGTCCAAGAGTATTAGAGTTTTTAAACGGTATAGTTGCTGAGAAACAAGAGATAGCCGAGGACAATCCAGGGTCATCATAAAGTATAAATGACTGGTCGGGGTGACTGGATTTGAACCAGCGACCTCAGCGTCCCGAACGCTGCGCGCTACCAAGCTGCGCTACACCCCGATACCAGGGGTGATTATACCTTATAATAGCCTTTATTATCTAGAAGACGGTATCTTTAATGATTGAATCGGCTTTTATGATCGCAATCAAGTAATATCTTACATATTAACGATCCCCTATAGTACCAGCCTGATACTGGGACCATTCCATTAGTATTATTTCCCTACTACCTCTCATTTATTTCGAGGGATTACTGGTAAGCAACTACTACAATTTATGACTACAATTAAATAGCATTTCTAAAGATAAATTTCTATTCCCAAGATTCTTAAAGCCCGCCTGCCGACAGCTTCTTCAATAGCCCGTTTCATAGGCGCTTCCTTTATTCTAAGTACGTGTCCTATATGCCACGTATTGATTGCCACTGGGACTACTGTATCCGCTGTCTTTTCCTGCTCAATTGCGGCATACCCGAAGAGAATGTTTCTGCGTCTCTTATCGGGGCCACCAACCAACCCAACTATCCTGCCAGGATGAGAATGTTTCAAGTCAAAAGGACGGTTTTCTGAAAGCTGGAGAACATTAACAGCTACCCCTCGGGAATTTTTTGAAGCGGCAAGCGCCTGCTGCAGTTCCCCGCCTTGATAGCCCTGATAAAAATCCTCCATTTCTGCAAAAGGAATTCTATACGCGTCTTTCTCAGCGATCTGGTGTAGACTTTCGCCAAAACCGTCTGCTAAGTTAGGAAGTTTCGTTAATTCATTTAACCCGTCATAAAAGCAGGTTGTAATGCCGTCTTCAGTAGCCGCGGAGAAAGTATAATTATTATAATCAGCGCTTGACAATCCTATATCCTTATTCAAACTATAAAATTACGTCTATTATAACGGCTTGTCAATCCACTTATCTTAAGAACTTATTCGTAATTGGTTTAAAGTGGGAAGTTATAAATGAATATTACCGTTAAAACCGGTGCCTATTTCCCCCGGCTTGAATAACTGGATAGGCTGCTGGAAACTGGGGCTGAAGCCAATTCCCTCGACCTTAGCCGAAGCCTCGATATAGTATTCATAGATGCTCCTGTCCATCACTTCAGAGACAGATTGTAGTTTTTGAAAGACTCCGGCCACTTCTGCCATGCTACTGCCTGCAGGCAATTGGGATGCTGCTGCCGCACCAGCGTTCATAACAATTGTAAATTCAATAGTTTTACTTTCACCAGGCTGGAGAGAAAAGGGCTGATTAATATCTGAGCGGGCTACTGTTTCTTGAAAATTTTGAACCGAATTGACGTTGTTTGGATCAGTAAATGCTTGATTAGCGGGCTGGGCGATAATGGCAACCGAAACGCTTTCTATGTTATGTGGTTCACTTGTCGCAGAAACATTAACGCTAACTGGTAGCGTAGCGTCATTCATCGAAACGCTTGCAGGAGCTTGTAGCTGGATTTTTATACCACCATGATTAAAGTTTTCTTTTATTTTTCCAAATAATCCCATATTCACCTTTATCTTAATATGATTACTTTAGCATAATCACTTTATGTCAGAGAAAACCAAAATTACCAACGTGGTCGGGGTGAGAGGACTTGAACCTCCGACCTCCGCGTCCCAAACGCGGCGCGCTAGCCAACTGCGCCACACCCCGAAAACAGATTGATTATATCTGAAAACTACCTATTTTCCTACTTTTAATCGGTTTTTATTTGTATAAAATTATCTGCTCTATTGATGAAGCCAGTCCATTGGGCTCGACTGTAACTAGAACCGAATCAAACTGTTTAGGGCCTTTGTCTTCGAGTACGTTCGGCATTAGTTTTCCATCCCGCCACCTGGGTATCACAGAAGAAAGTTTAACGCCAAGAGAAGCGTTAAGTATACCGCACATGCCGACATCGGTTATATGCGCCGTGCCTCCTGGTAATACGCGGGCGTCAGCCGTTGGCACATGCCAGTGATCACCTATTACTGCCGTTACCCTGCCGTCAAGATAGTGGCCTAAGATGACTTTCTCGCTGGAAAAATCTCCATGTAAGTTAACGACAGTCGCGTCCCGTTTAATACCACTGTGTGCTTTTAGGATTGAATCTATTTTCTTAAGCGGATTATCCGTCGGTTTATCTGAGTCTCGACCGACGATATGACCAAGCAGGCTTATGCCTAAAACTTTCTTGCCGGCTTTCTCGATATACTTATAGCCGAGGCCAGCCGTGCCATCAGGATAATTAGCCGGCCGGATAATAGGCTCGTCCTTGTCCGACAGCTTTGGCCAGATATCTTTTAAGTGCAAAGTCCAGTTGCCGCCAGTAAAGAAGTCGACCCCTGTCTTTCTTAAACGCTCGTAATCGCTTACTAAAATGCCTTTTCCCATGCTGACATTCTCGGCTTGGGCAATGACTAAATCTATTTGCTTATCTTTAATTAGCCCCGGTAGTACCTGCTCGACAGTTGTTATGCCAGCGTCGCCCATGACGTCGCCGACGTAGAGGATGTTCATCGCGGCCTGTCTACTTGGCAAATTCTATAGCCCTGGTCTCGCGTATAACATTGACCTTGATAGTTCCAGGGTATTGCATCGTCGACTCGATCTTGGTGGCTACGTCCCGTGCAAGCTTGATTGCGCTGAGGTCATCTATCTGCTGCGGTCTGACGAATATCCTAACTTCGCGTCCGGCGCTAATAGCATAGGATTTTTCGATACCAGGAAAACTGTTAGCGACATTTTCGAGATCCTTCATTCTTTCAGCGAAGTTCTCGGCGCTGATATTCCTGGCGCCAGGCCTGGCGGCGCTGATTGCGTCAACCGTCCGGATAATCAGGGCTTCGACGCTAGTAGCTTCGACGTCATCATGGTGCTGTTCGGCAGCCAAAGCAACTTCTTCGGGAGCGCCGTATTTTCTAAGTATCTCTCCGGATATATGATGATGTTTGCCTTCTATTTTATGAGTTAGCGCCTTGCCTAAGTCGTGGACAAGCGCGGCGTATTTGGCTGTCTTGACGTCAGCTCCTACTTCCTCGGCAATCATGCCGGCCATATGGGCCATTTCAGTTGAATGCTTAAGAACATTCTGGCCATAACTAGTCCTGAACTTAAGTTCACCAAGAAGCTGAAGTATTTCCTTCGGGATACCTATTATACCTACTTCACGGGCAGCATCCTCGCCAGCTCTTATGACATCCTTCTCGACAGCTTTTTGTGCTTTTTCAACTACCTCTTCGATACGCCCCGGGTGGATTCTTCCGTCCTTCATTAACATTTCAAGAGTACGTCTGGCGACTTCCCGTCTGACTGGGTCGAAACTTGAGAAGACAACGTATCCTGGCGTGTCGTCGACGAGTATGTCAACACCGGTTGCTCTTTGAAGCGCCTGGATATTGCGGCCTTCTTTACCAATGATGCGGCCTTTCATTTCCTCGTCTTCTAGCTTCATACTGGTAACGGTCCTCTCGGCCGTTACTTCGCTGGCCATCCTCTCCATAGCAGTCGTTATGATAAGGGCGGCCTGCTCTTCGGCGTTATCCCTCGCCTCATTCTGTAGCTTATTGATGAGTCCCAGCAGGTCGTTATTGATATCCCGTTGAGTCATTTGCATCAGCTTCTCGGCCGCGTCCTTTTTGCTTAGACTGGCTATCTTTTCGAGTTTTTCCTGTTGCTTGCTCCGAATTTCACGAATCTCATTCTTTAGCTCGTCGACTTCGTCTTCATTCTTCCTCAGAACTTCGCTTCGTTTGTCGAGTTCATCTAGCTTTTTGTCCAAGGCTTCTTCACGGGTTATAAGGCGCTGTTCGAGGTCCTTCAGTTCCTTCCTGCGGGACTGCTCTTCTTTTCTCGATTCTTCTACGGCCTTATTGGCTTCTTCACGGGCGTCATTAACTAGCTTGTTAGCTTCCTTCTTCGCCTTCTCCAGCTCTTTCTCGGCCTTTTCCTCGGCTGATCCCATCCGTTGTTTAGTAATAGCTGTACTGGCTCCAAAGCCAACAAGCAGTCCTACTACAGCAAGAACTGCCTCAATCATGGTGCTCCCTTCTATCTGGGGATATATTTTGTCCTTTAGGCGATCGCTATCACTTCACTAGCCCGGTTAAAGACAAAGACTATCCCGAATGTCGAATTTTATTAGAATTGAATTGCAAGTAGGTACCAAAATATCTAATCGATTCCCGGTTCCTAATAACTAAATATACGATTATTTATAGTTCTCAGTCAAATATGTCACTTTAGTTAATGTATTTCATTTGCGTGGTTTAGTTATATGAGGCTCGGCCCCGTAAAAAGGCTTTACCAGCTTGTCGCCGCGGCCTTCTTCTAAATTTTTAAGGGCGTCCGTGATCCAGTCGTCGCCGCGACCCGCGGTTATCGGAACGTTCAAGGCGTACGCCAGGGCGTTAGCCACGCACAAGCCTATTCTCAAACCGGTAAAACTTCCGGGGCCCTGAAATACTGCGATACCGCCGACGTCGGAAAGTTCTTTTCCTTTATCCTCGAGCAGCTGCTTGATAGATAAATGTAGCGTCGCCGATAGTTCCCGGTCAGCAGTCCAGGATAATGAGCTAATCTCCTGTAAGCCTTCGTGCAGGCCAATTTCTGCTCGCGGGTTATCGGTTTTAATAGATAGGGTTAAGGCCATACTCAGTTCTCCAGGTCCTTCATTAGATAATCCATTGATTCAGGATAGGCTAATAATAATTCGCGGCTGTCCTTGGTATCAACTTTAATGGTTATCCTCAATCTGTCCTCTGGTAAAACATTCTCTATAATTCCCGCCCATTCAACTACCACTACCGAGCGCGGGTCTTGCAGCGACTCGTCTAGCATGAGGGTCATTATGCCCGCTTCATTAAGCCTGTAAAAGTCCAGGTGAACAAGCTTTAAGCGGCTGGCTTTGTACTCGTGCGCGAGAGCGAAACTAGGGCTTCTGACAGTCTCGCTCGAGCCCATGCCCCGGGCCAGTCCTTTGACGAAGGTCGTCTTACCGCCGCCGACGTCGGAAACCAGTTCTATGACCTCGCCGCCCTTTATATTCTGTCCAATAAGGTCAGCTATGTCTTTAGTCTGTTCCGGTCCTTTGCTCAGAAGTCGTAAATGGTCCATGATGAATATAAATCTTAAACCTAGCTATAGGCACGAGTCAAAAGCAAAGGCGATTAAAATAGGCTTACTGGCTTTTACTTAATCGCCGGCCGTTCGAAGACGCTCAGCCAAATTAAGTTAAACATTACCTTGCGGAAATGCCGGCTGAACTGCCTGGCGGAGGTCGATACGGTTATGTCGCGGGCCACTACAGTAGTATAGCCATGCCGGCGTAAACGGTTTGTCAGCTCGAAGTCCTCGCCGTAATGGAGATTCTTATCAAAACCGCCACAACCTTTATACGCCGCTTTGCGGATAGCGAAGTTGCAACCGGAGAAGTGCCCGCCGATCAGTCTGTCGACCTTAAGTCCAAGCGGCGTAAGAAACGCGCCGATATGCTCCTTCCACACAGAAGCGTCATGATATTCGAAGCGCCCGATGACGGCGTCTACCTTTTCGTCGCTAAACCGCTCGACGTACGACCTAACCCAGTCTGGTGGCGCTACCGTATCGGCGTCAGTCGAGATAATAATTTCGCCTTCGGCTTGCGTGAAGCCTTTGATGCGGGCGTGTACTACGCCGGCTTCGGGTTCGTTTATTAGCTTGACCGGGAAAGTGCCGGCGATGTCGGCAGTTTGATCTTTTGAACCATTATTTACGACAATTACTTCGAGGGGGCCCGTGTAATCCTGGCTGGTTAGGGCGCTCAAACAGCGGGCGATGTGGGCTTCCTCATTGAGAGCCGGTACTACAACCGTGACTTTTGGTTTATGTTTCATAGTATTTACGTAGGATATAAAAAATGACGACTTATTGAAAGTCCTGCCAGCTCAAGCGACTTATAAATTTTAGCTGCTCCCCTCTAGCAAGAAGATCTCTGCTAGAATAGCAATTAATGCCTGCGCTAGTCGTGCTCTCGCCACATCTCGATGACGCCCTTATAAATTGCTTCCATGCCATACACGTTCAAAAAGCACTTGTAACCACCGTCTTTAGCGGCGTGCCGCGGTCTCGCGTCAATAAACTTTGGGATATATTGGGCGGCGAGTCAGACGGCAGTCGCATGATGCTAAAGCGCCGGCAAGAGGATATCCGAGCCCTGAAACTTATTAGCCCTGAAAGTCCCATTCACCTCAACTTCCTCGACCATCAATACGCTAGTGGCGACCGGCCTTCTATTGAAGAAATGGCGAAGGAGATTATAACTAAAGCTCCCGCTGGGTGTGTTTTCTTAGCGCCATTGGCGGCTAGCCGAGTTAGACGTCATCCAGATCACATTCTCATAAGAGAAATCGGACTATATCTGAGAAAACAGGGTCATGAAGTGCGTTTTTATCCGGATTCGCCCTATATGTTCCTGCCGAAGGTTTTGAATCCCCGGGCAGGGAACAAACTAAGACAGACTGCCGCTTCGATGCTGGGAGGCGCAGTCGAAATATCCATGTACAAGCTCAGGCCAGCCGAGACTCAACTCAAATGCCGGGCGTTACATATGTATAAGAGCCAGTACCGGCTGGTTAATATAAATTCATTAGGGGGATTAACGCGGGTTTGCCGGCGGAACTATGAAATTATTATTAATCAATCGGCTAGCTAATTCACCATTTGCGTTCATTCATGATCAACTTCAAACGAACTAAAACCTGCTCATAGACCAGACGGCCTTTTTTAAGCAAGAAGGGAACGGCCCAGTAACAAGAGAAGCTCAGTGCCACTCCGGCAATAACGTCAGTCAGGTAATGTTCGCCCAGATAAATAACCGCGAAGAATATAGTTAAGGGATAGATGAGACTTAATGTGCCCCAGCGTTTACCGAAAAAACGGAAAGTGAAGATTGAAAAGAGCGAGGCATACGCCGAATGCAGCGAAGGGAAGGCGCCGGCGGCGTCTGGACTGTAACGGTTATATAGCCCGGCGAAGTTGTGAACCCCTAGGGAATTGAATACCGCTTGAGACACTCTGGTAATGTGCGGGATATAACCGTCGCTGCTCGCCATCCAGGGTGGCGCCGTCGGGTAAAGCACAAAGAAGACGAAGGCGCTTAGAGTAGCCAGTAAGTAAACCGAGTAGAAATATTCGAAACCGTCTTTACGGAACTTATAGACCATCCAAGCCAAAAAGACTATCAGGACGTAATGAGCGGCGTAGAAAGCGTAGAAGAAATAGTCGTACCAGACAACATGGCCATGCCAAAGTAATTTCTGGAGCATGGCAGTCGGCATACCGCCGGTAATAGTCCTGTCCATAGCCGGCATAAAGCTGTA
>DASTAD010000016.1:0-8811 GCA_035713075.1 Saccharimonadales bacterium (SeqCode)
ACCTGGGTGCGCTGAAGGACCATTTCTTCGTCAGCTGCCTTCTCGAATCCCCGGACAATCAGGCCGTTGTCGATACCGTCGAGGACGTATTCCAGGATGCCGTCTATGAATTTGGGCTCCAGCTGTTTCTTAAGCTCGCGGGAAATGCGTGTCCGGTAGAGGACATAATTCTTATTGATAAAATAAAGGTCGATGTCGAGTTCGTCCTTAAGCCTGACTATATTATTGGCCCAGGCGAAGATGTCTGTTTCAGTGTAATTATCTATTTCTTGCTGATCCGGCGCCAAGATGTCTTCAGCCATAAAGTGATTTTCTCCATGATGGATGTTCGTTTTTTGATACGATTTTTAGTTTATCCCAATTTCGTATAATAGACGTGATGTAAAATTTTATGTTTAGCTAGGTTTAAAGTGTTTTATTGTCATTTAAGAGCTTATGTATTAATAATATAATTAGTGAAAAGGACTCCTCTTAACCAATCCGGCTTTATCCCACTTATACTTAGCGTCCTGTTTATTGTTCTAGCTCTTATCTATGTCGCTTATACCAGGGTCCATAAGCTGGCTCACTAGAGTCTTAAAATATTGAAATAACTCTTAAAAAGTTATATAATATACCTACGTTAAGTAGAATATAGAGGACTATGCCCAACCTTACCCATATAGGCAGCATCGAAATGGTGACGCTGTTAGCCGATGACATATCCAATGTGCCCGCAAAAGTAGACACCGGCGCGGACAGTTCTTCTATTTGGGCCAGCAATATAGAAGAGCGGGATCACGTTCTCAGCTTCATTTTGTTCGACAAGAACTCACCGTACTTTAGCGGTAATAGATTAAGTTTCGAAGAGTACGGAGTAATCAGGGTCCGCAACTCTTTCGGCCAGACCGAAACGAGATATAAAGTCGCATTGATAATTAAGCTGGGCGGACGAAATATTAAGGCCCGTTTCACTCTCGCTAACAGGGAGAATAACCGGTACCCGATACTCATAGGCCGCCGGACTATTAGCGGCAAGTTCCTGGTAGACGTAACCAAGTCGGCCAAGGACCGCCGGGAAGTTCTAGTTTTAAGCGTCAACCGAGGTAAGGATACGTCTAATTTCCTAAAGTCCGTCAACGATTCTTCTAAAAAGATCGACTTAAGCTACGCCACCTATAAGGACTTATTGTTCCAGACCGGACCAGCTGGAAACTCTATCAGTTTGAATGACCGCGATATAGCCTCATATGACTTATTACATTTCAAAACTATCGAGGGCAACGAAGGAATAGTCGGCGCGATATGCGCCTATTTATCCAAGCGGAACGTCGAGTTTATAGATAAGGCATCGAAATACTATTCCGGAACCAGTAAGCTTTATCAATATATAATCCTTACCGATTACGGTTTGCTGGTACCCGATACTATATTTATGTACCCGGGTAAGATGGTGACAGCTTTTGACGATATTCGCCAAAAGTTAGGCCTGCCGTTCATTCTTAAGGATATTGTCGGGAGCAAAGGCGATTATAATTATCTGATTCAAAACCCTAGTGATTACGAGAAAGCTATCAAGACGGCCGATGAAGCCGGCGTCAGACTGATTGCCCAGAAGTTCATTCCCAATGTCGGAGATTACCGCGTCCTGGTGTTTGGCGGCCAGGCGGCGTTAGTAATCAGCCGGGCCAGGCAACCGGAGCAGATGTCGCATCTTAATAATTTATCTAAAGGCGCAACGGCCGGACTGATGAAGCCTGAAAACCTGCCGCCAGAAGTTATCGCTATGAGTACGTCCGGCGCCAAGCTTTTAGGACGGCAGATTGCTGGCGTTGATATCGTACAGGACAAAACAACTGGAGTGTGGTATTGTCTTGAAGTTAATAATGGTCCGCAGCTTGCTACCGGTAGTTTCGTCAAGCAGAAGCAGACTGCCTATTTAGAATATTTAGAAAGAAAGTTAAAGAAGTAGATGAAAATTGTAATCTTATCCAAAGGGCCGGGTAATTATTCGACGAAGCGGCTTAGAGAAGAAGCCCAAGCCCGGGGGCACGAGGTACGTGTTATTAATTACGCCAAGTGCTACGTTACCCTTGAACGCGGCAACCCCGTCGTCCACTATAAAGGCGAAGAAGTACGGGACGTGGATGTTCTTATACCCAGGATAGCGTCGAGCCTAACTCGCTACGGCTCAGCCATGGTCAGGCAGTTCGAGATGCAGAACATCCCGACGACAATTAGTTCCATAGCTATAGTCCGGTCTAGAGACAAGCTCAGAAGCATGCAGCTTTTAAGCAAAGCCGGGGTAGGGATGCCGAAGACGGTTTTTGCCCGAGAAACAGCCGATTTCGCAGGCGTGCTCGAACAGGTTGGCGGCGCCCCGGTTATTATAAAAGTGCCGCGTGGTACTCACGGTAATGGCGTAGTCTTAGCCGAGACCCGAAAAGCCGCCTTGGCCGTGATGCAGGCGTTTTATGTAGAAGGAGTAAGTTTCCTGGTCCAGGAATATATAGCAGAAAGTGCCGGAGTTGATATCCGGGCCTTTGTCGTTAACGGCAAAGTTGTCGCTAGCATGGTCAGGCAGAGTCTTGACGACGACTTCCGGTCCAATATCCACCAGGGCGGAGAAGGAGTGCCAGTTAAACTTTCCCCTGAGGAAAGAAAGACCGCCCAGAAAGCCGCTCGGGCCATGGGCCTGCCGTTAGCTGGAGTCGATATGATGAGAAGCGACAGAGGACCGCTGGTGCTTGAAGTAAACGCCAGCCCTGGGTTCGCCATTGAAAAGGTTACCGGCAAGAACGTCGCCGCCCCAATCATCGAATACGCTGAGATAGTCGCCAAAGTCGGACGCCGTAAAGATAAGATCGGCGCCTGATCGCACCATTACGCTCATGCTATAGTTAAGAAGTGAACTCTTCGTCTATTACACTCGCGGCAGTAGTCCTAGTCCCAGTAATACTGCTCATGGTTTTAAGGATTAACGCTGCCTTGGTCTTCCTCAGCTTGTGCTTGGGTGATGTTCTTATCCAGTTCGTCGCACCTGACGCAAACCAGTTCGTTACCCTCTTTTCTGCTCATGGGCCTAAGTCCGTAACCACTAATAGCTCAACCATGCAGATAATATTACTGGCTTTACCTGTCGTACTGACAGCTGTGTTTATGATACGAACAGTCAAAGGTTATGGTAAGCTCGCACTTAATATTTTGCCAGCCGCCGGGGTGGGATTACTAGGCGCTTTACTCCTTACTCCTTTACTTCCTCGGGGAATGAGTATAGGGATAATTGACTCCCCTTTATGGTCCCAACTTCAGAAAGCTGAAGACTTGATTGTCGGGCTGAGCGCGCTCATTTGCTTGCTTGTTCTCTGGCTGCAAAGACCAAAGACTGGTCATGATAAGGAAAAACACTCTAAACATTAGTAATTGAATAATTGACTTTTAAAGTGAAAAAAGCATAATGTAAGGAGTTAATTGCCGAACGCTGCTATGAATATGGGCCCATAGCTCAGCCGGTTAGAGCACCTGCCTTTTAAGCAGGGTGTCGTGGGTTCGAGTCCCACTGGGCCCTCCAACACCGTATACTTAGTAGGACTAAAAAAACCGAGAGTCGCCATGAGGCTCTTTTTGTTATACTACAGCTACCATGCCGATAAGAGATAGAATCCGTGAAATTAAGCACTTGCAAAACAAGTATTTTATTTGTGTCCTTGAAAATCCAAAGGACATAGTTAATATAGCTTCAGCTATGCGCAATATATCAGCATTTGGGGTGGAAAAATTATACGTTATTGGCAAAAATGAGATGGTAAAAGACTTTGAAACTTCACGGAACCACAAACATTTGACCAATGTTAGCGTCGGCTCCAATAAGTGGGTGTTTGTAAAAAGGTTTGATACGGCTGCTGACTGTGTTGCTCATCTAAGAAAAGACCGTTTTACGATTGCAGTAACGTCATCCCATTCTAAAGGCAAGCAAAACATTAACCTCTATGAAGAATCATTCACCCAGAAAAGATTAGCTGTTTGGTTTGGGAATGAGTCGAAGGGCGTTTCTAGTGAAGCGGTTGAAGCAGCCGATATGTGTATTAAAATTCCTATGGGTGGCATAGTAGAGAGCTTAAACCTTGGCACAAGTACAGGCATTATACTAAGTTATATAAGCTATCAACGACTGCGCTATATTTTCGAAAACAATAAAGCAAATTTCAAACCAAAAGGTATAGCAACTCAAAAAATGCAGTCCTGGGATGAGTTCATCAAACCGAATCGGTAAAATAGTTGGTATACGATAATTTGGTTTCAATAGACATCACAATGGACCTCCACAGATAGACCCTTGTAGAACTTCCGAACCGCTTTGGCGGTTCTTTTTGTATAATTACAACCATGAAGCATATTGTCGCAATTGGCGGTGGTGAAATAGGTCGTCCTGGATTTCCGGTCGAAACTACTGCAATAGACCAGCGTATCGTTGAGCTTACAAACAAAAACCGCCCTAATGCCCTTTTCATACCCACAGCTAGTGGCGATAGTACAAGTTACGCAGATATATTTACCAAGCACTACGGTAAGCGGCTAGGATGCACTGTGGACACTCTAAATCTGTATAATAGCAAGCCAACTTGGCAAGAAATACAGGAAAAACTAGCTTGGTGCGATTTGGTATATGTTGGTGGCGGTAATACGTTAAAAATGATGATGCTATGGCGGCGTTTGGGAGTAGATAAGCTTCTGGCGGCCGCTCATAAACAGGGAAAGATTCTTAGCGGCTTGAGTGCTGGGACCATTTTTTGGTTTGATGCTGGGTTAAGTGACTCGCGCAGCTTTACTAGCAAGAGCAAGCAGTGGGATTACATAAACGTACACGGACTAAATTTAGAGGACATTATACTTTGCCCTCATTTTGATGTAGAACCTGCGCGACAACTAGCCCTCAAGAATTCATTGAAGGGTACTAGAAAAGTAGCAATTGCTCTCGACAATTGTGCAGCTCTTGAAATCGAAGATGATAGTTTTCGTATCCTTACATCAAAATCAGGCACTAAAGGATATATAACGAAATGGAGCAATGGTGAATATATTATCGAACCTTTAGTACTTTCTGACGATTTCCTGCCGTTAGCGGAAATAACAAACTAAAGTTGAGCTATAAACGCTTCTTTGTTACCCAATAAATTAGTTTCAATAGACATCACTATGGCTCTCCATTTCGCTTATGATTGAACAGAGGTAATTTGGCTCTGTTTTTGTTATTATTGTTTTAACAAGACTTTATTATGGGTGATATGTAGCGTACAAAACGGTCAGAGCATTTATCGAGGATTAGCTATACAGAATATATATAAAATTTTTTCTTGAAGATAGTAATATTATGGCAATGCTTTAAATATTGCTATACTTTTTCTAAAGTTTTGAGATTATAAGATGCCAGAAACGCACTACACCACTACATTCATAGAGGCAGGAGATAGGGCACAGTTGCATTTTTCTAATGAAGCTCCGCGCTTTACTATTACTTATTCGCCACCAACTGAGTTAGCTCGTAATCTCAATGAAATTAATAGATTGCAGAAAGAACTCGGACAGTCAGCGTTAGAGCTAAGTATAAGAAACGCCGAAATCCACGAATTACAGGAGAGGGTAGCTTATCTAGAGGCTACACAATCTCAATCTGTAGAACCAACCCGCCAGGCTGGTCGGACTGCCATTAAGAAAGAGGTAGAATTAGTAAATAATACAGAAGCCCTGGAACTAAATGTAAGCTCATCGCGCAATGGCGATCGTACTACCGCGGAGCCTAAACCAATAATTGATATTACGCCAGATCCACAACTTTTACCTTCCCATCGAAGATGTGAACAGGCGATACTTTATCTACTCGGTACTCCTGACCTAGAAGTTAAGCAAGCCGATGCCGGGGGTTTCTTAAAGCAGGAGTTGGGAATAGAAAAAATAACAGACTGGTCAAATCTGCGCACAAAGCTAGAAAAGCTTGGCATTATAACGATAACTAAAGTAAGTCCAAATGCGCGCCGGTCAAACGGAATAAGCCTCAACCTTGACGGTATCTTAGCCAGCCGGGATAAGCCATTCATTACGCCAAGGATACTAAGCGCACTGCCAGAAACTAGCGCCGCCAATGATAAAAAACCCATAGAGAAAGAACGACAACCAGAGACTGCACCCCCCGATCACCTTAGCAGTAATGGCAAAGTACCTCATCAGCTTTCGGCCCGAGTACGCAAACTGCTGGAAGAGGAACCGCTTTCGGAATCTTCTGCTTATAGAGAACGTGGTAAATACGCCGGAAGAACGAGGTCACTTGAACCTTTTTTAGAACACCGCCGCGAAACCCGCGGCGCGAAGAGACACTAGAAATACTAGACATTCCTGAAGGGGAAGACGATAACCAGGATATAGGTCATAACGTTTCAATCCAGTCTAATAGCAAGCAATTAGTCTTTAGTTTCCAAGTAGAGGGCGAGCGTTTTTATAAAAGGTACCACGGCAATACTTTTGCCGCAAACAGTCCCGAGGTCAAACTGATGCTTGGTGTAGGTCAATCATCAATGTTTAGTCAAAGTGACGAGCAGTATATAAGTTATTTACAGCGGATTACAAATAAAGGCGTAACTACGGAATCTCAACTAGGTGAAAAAGAAGTAAAAGAGTTATTACATAAACTAGTTAGCGAAGGATTCTGTTCAAACGGAAGCACTAGGTATCGCCTGACAACCGAAGGAGTACGAGTACTTGTTAGAGATACCCAGAAAAGTAAACCTGTTAAAGAAAAAACCGTCCAGCCGGAGCTAGAATCTTTAGCGACAGACGACGCAAAAGAACAGAATGATCTTTTCATAAAGCCTTTGGATTTACCTAGGCTGCCTAATGGCGACTTAGACCTCGTTCAAATAGAAGCGGATAGGAAAACTGCCAGTAGATTTGGCTACAGGTGTCTAGAGATATTAGCGGAGCTTGAACTATCAGGGGGCGTCATAACTGCACCTCCAGGCAGGCTTAGTAACGCAATACGCATTCTAGCCGACGCTGACGTGGGAAGCGATAGTTATAAGAAATCATTTGATAAGCTACAAAACAAAGGTTTTATCGACATAAATGCTGACGGTAGCACTTTAAGGTTGACTGCCGATGGCGAAAAAATAATCGCACTGTTAAAATCTCACTCTGAAGAACTCAAAGAAGAAGCACCACAACGTATTTGGGCGTCTACATCATTTCATATTATTGAGCTGGTTCTGCGCGAAACGGGATTAGCACTAGAGCCAAATACGAAACCGGAAGATTTACCCGACAGCACGGATTGGTTATTAGCCCGAAATTCTACAATATCACTTATTCCACGGATAGCCCTAGCGCTTGATCTTTCAGAAGATACAGCAGTGCGACGGCTATTTGATATGCGTAAAACTAAGGGTTATGTCGAGGTCATGGAGATGCATCATGCCGAAAACGACCGTCCGACAATTACTAACATACGCGTTCTGCGTAAAGGCCTAGAATTTGCTCTAATGGCTCAACAAATGCTACGTAAAAGAGAGCAGGTTCTCGACGAAATTGAGGTCGAAGAAGTACAAGAATTAATCGACGGCTGTTTACATTTAGCCGAGTGCCTTGGAGAGACTAAACTGTACGATCAATTGAAACGGAAGTACGCCCATAAAAGCATGTTTGAACTAACGAACTATGAGTTTACAAAAGAGAGAGCTAGCCTGGAAACTCTGTTTGAAAATTTACGCCGAGATTACATTTTCGAGAATAGCCGATCTCTAGCCGCCTAACAACTGCTGAACTTACCGACCCGGCAATATACGAGCAACTCACAAGAATTCCTACATTTATGATCTGGGTATTAACGAAATAAAGATGACTATTTACAGCAATTTAACGCATAAAAAACGTCTATTGTTATCGTAAACAGCTAGATCTCCTGCTACTGCATTTAAATATGCCAGGCAATATGCTAAATTATTAGGCAACAGTAAATAAGGAAACACATGAAAAAAATACTATCTTCAATAACCGCTACTCTGGCAGTTGCGGTTTTTGCCATAGGACAAGCGGCGGCTTTAACGGGCAGTCCATATCCAAGCGGACAAATAGGCGTCGATGTCAGTTGGCCTAACTGTAGCGCGAAAATATCAGCGGGCGAGCCTTTTGGCGTAGTCGGCGTAAGCTACGGACTTGCCTACTCAGCAGTTAACCCTTGCCTGGCAGCTGAAGCCCATCACTTTACTAACCTCAGCTTGTACGCCAACACGGGGTTGAACGTCACTAATTCAACAACCGACAGCCCATACTGGGACACGGCTCTATTACAGTGTAATGGCGATACAACTTGCGCGGCATACCATTATGGTTATAACGCTGGCGTGCAAATAGCCAATCAATCCGTTGCTGCCGGGGTAAGTTCCAATAACTGGTGGCTAGACGTTGAAACCGGCAATACATGGCAGGCTGATACTAGCTTGAACGATCAGAGCTTGCAGGGCGAATACGACGGCTTGCATAAAGTACTGCCTAATATAAACATAGGTGCATACAGTACTGACTACCAGTGGGGCAAAATCGCCGGTAATTGGAAACCTGTGGATACTACTACAAATACACCCTGGGCCGTTTGGTACGCAACCGGCGTGCACCGAGCTTCACAGGCCGCACCTTACTGCGCCCCATCTTACAGCTTTACGGGCGGTACGATCGAGCTAGTCCAGTTTAAGGGCAGGATTGATCAGGACTACGCCTGTTAATAAGACGGGATAAAATACATTTACCTGATCCGGGTCGGCGTCTCCTTGGTGAGCCTACACTTTA
>DASTAD010000017.1:0-24215 GCA_035713075.1 Saccharimonadales bacterium (SeqCode)
CTTCATACCTAAAGCTCTCGCTCTAGGTAGGTTAGGGTTGGTAGAATAAGCCATGGTAGGCTCCTTTCCTTGTAATTATGTAATGGTAACTACAGTTTAGGATGCCTACCTTTTATGTTGCAAAGGTATTGAGATGATACGATATATTGGTTGATTCTGCCAGTTAGTGGTACTATTATTTTATTCTGACAATTTAAGGATTATTTAATGATCCATCAGCCATAATTGCGCCACCATGACTTATGCTTCCAGGATTCTAGTAATTGAGGACGACAAGCAAATAGCTTCGGCTTTGGTCCATACTTTAAGCACCGCCTACGATATTGACTGCGTTTTTACCGGCAAAGAAGGACTCTATAAGACTGACACTAACGAATACGCGCTTATCCTTCTAGATTTGAACCTGCCTGATATGAACGGTCTTCAAGTATGCCAACAGTTAAGGGAACGAGGGTTTACGGCTCCGATCTGCGTCATCAGCGGCGAATCTGCCGTCAGGTCAAAGATCGATTTATTAGACTCGGGAGCCGACGATTACCTGACTAAGCCCTTTACGGTAGGAGAACTAAACGCCCGGATAAGAGTCCATCTCCGGAAAAAGCAACTTGTACAGTGGACCAAACCGCTGATTGAAGTTAAAGGAGTCAAGCTCGACCGGAATAATCTTTCCCTAGAACGGGACGGCAAAATAATACTTCTAAGGAAAAAAGAATTCCAGATATTAGAATGCTTGATGACAAGTCCCGGTAATATAGTTACTCGACAAGCGCTTCTAACGCGGGTCTGGAAAGACCCCGAAGCCATATGGACCAATACTCTGGACGTGCATATGAAATACTTAAGAGACAAAATCGATCGTCCCTTTGAGAACAAACTTTTGCGCACGGTCCACGGCGTTGGTTATAAATTCGCGCCTCCATTAGAAATAAAGACGAGCCAGGAAGCTCCCCAGATAGCTGCATGAGTCATATAACTGAAGCTAAAGAACATCTATTTGAACTTATCAGTGATTTAAACCGTTACGCTGAATTCGGCAAGATAAGCGCCAGCGTACTACATGAAATATCCAGTCCGGTAACCGCCGCCCTGTTAAACTTAGACGATCCGGATGAAGCCAGTATCGAACGCGCTAAGACGAGTCTGTTGCAGCTCAATAAATACATCCATGCCGCCAGAAACCAACTCAGAGGCTATAGCTGCCAACGTGATTTCAATCTGTTGTCTCAGATAAGAGATATCAAAAGGATACTGTTGCCCTTATCTAAGTCCTACGGCTCTAAGGTTACCTTTACTAAATGCCCCAGCTGCCGACTTACAGGCGATCCGGCCCGCTTTCAGCAATTGATTATCAGTCTGGTCACTAACGCTATGGACGCTTACCCGAATGACAGTCACAATATTAAGCCAAATCCCGTCCGGGTAAGCTTCCAAAAAGCCAGACAGGTACTCATTATAAAAATTCAAGATCAAGGTCAAGGAATTTCGTCTACCAATATAAGCCGGATATTCGACCCACTCTTTAGTTCAAAGCCACGTCATGAAAATGGTCTCGGTCTGGGCATGTTAATCGCCAAAGACACCATCGAGAAGGTATTTCATGGGTCTATCGATGTAGCAAGCGATCCAGGGGCCGGCACGGTCGTTTCCGTAAAAATTCCAGTTAATTAATCCGCCGGGCTCTGTTATATTTAATCTATTGAAGGATAAAGCGGGGTCTAAAGAGTGAAGAAATCTAAAGCCAGTGAAATAAAAACATATAAGAAAGAAAATAAAGAGAGCGGCATTGACAGTCAATTGTTGGCTTTCGTGTCTAAAGATAAGCGGGCTATCATTCCATTGTCCGCAATCATTGTCTTCTTGGCGGGCTACCTGCTCGTAATTACAAACAGTCCTCCGCCGGTTAAGAGTCTGCGTCAATCTTCGCCTGTCAATACTTCTACCGCCCCGGCCATCAGCCTAAGCCAACCGACCACTCAACCCCTATCTCCATCCCCGGAAGCATCGACCGCGCTTATTTCGCCAAGCTCTCAGGCGATCACCTCTTCTCCTCAAGCCGCTCCGGTTGCCGCAGATTCCGCCTTAGCTAATAACGGTGCCGGAACGCCTGAAGATAAAAGCCAGACAACTTCGAACGACGATCCCTTAGTTCTTTTAAACGCTATAGATAACAGTAATATCACCATCACTACCGATAAAGGTAGCTCTTTAATTTCACGGTGAATATTTGCTTAACTTTGGTGTGAATTTCTTTTTCGCCAAGCCGCGATCTGAGCGTGATGACCGCTTAGCAATACTTCAGGTACCTTAGCTCCCTTGAAGTCTTCGGGCCTAGTGTACTGCGGATACTCGATGTTTTTATCGTCTATTTGAAAGGACTCTATCTCCGCCGATGTCTCGCCTCCGAGAACTCCCGGCAGCAAACGTACCACTGAATCTAGGATAACCATGGCCGGTATTTCACCCCCCGTCAGTACATAATTGCCAATACTAAAGCTTAGGTCAATCCATGGGATTATGCGCTCGTCATACCCCTCATATCTGGGACATACTAGTATTAGACCGGAAGTTTGTGCTGCCAGTCTTTTTGCGTCAGATTGCTTATAAGTTTCGCCTCTCGGAGTCGGCAATATGACCACGGCATCTGGATCATTAGCTTTGGCCTCTTCTATAGCACTGATTATCGGTTCTGGTTTTAAGAGCATTCCGTCGCCACCGCCATAGGGAGTATCGTCTACTTGGCGACGAGGACCCAGTCCATAGTCTCTTAAATTAATAATTCTGAATTCGACTATTGAATTCTTTTGCGCTTTTAAAAGCATGCTGGTATTAATTACACCAGGGAACATTTCCGGGAAAAGGGTTATTACTTGTATTTTCACTTGTTTTATTATCCCATATTGTAGCTTAAATACTAAACAACCCCCTTGTAAACTTCGGGGGTTGGATTAGTCACATAAAGCTCCCATCATTACTGATGGCTCGCAAGAGCTTTTTGGTTTTTGATTTTAAGGCTGCCAATCTGCGTATTAAGCATGAATGACTTAACCGTTAGTATATATAAATGCTTAAGCTTATTCAATAGGCTTTTCGGACTTTATACGTCCAAATCGTCCAAATCGGCCAGTTCTTGGCGGGCCTGCTTCAAGCGGTCGCTGGTCTTATCTTCTTCGGGCTCTTCAACTTTCGGCGGCTCGGGTGCCTGTGGCTGTTTCTGGCTGGCACTGCTGTCGTCTGTGCTTGAGTCATCGGCAGCAGCGGTTGAACTTGAGTGGGCGGTTCCGTTATCTATGATCTTTAGGTTGTAACGGGCGTCATTCTTAGTCCCTAGCGCCCTTAGCAATGTCCTCAAACTTTGAGCAGTTGCCCCGCGTTTGCCAATTACTCTCCCAAGATCATCAGGATCAACTGTTAACTCTAGAAGGACGCCTTTTTCGTCTATCCTCCTATCAATATGGACTGCGTCAGGCTTGCCGACGAGGGATTTTACGACATACTCTATAAATTGCTGGTCGATTTCACTCACTTTGGATAGACTCCTCTAAATAGAAATTGCTCGGACGTTTCTGTACTAAGGTATTATACCAAAGGTTGGTTCAGTACGTGTAAAATTTTTTTGCTTATTTAACGCAATCAGTCGATTGGCTTAATTGGAGCCTAGGCGGCTGATTCTGGTTCTGTCTCAGTTTGAGCGGCAACCGCCGTCTCTTCCGGCGCAGTCTCGGTAGCTTCAGCTGCGGGCTCGGCAGCAGGTTCAGTAGGCTGTGTACTGCGACGCTTGTCCGGATGACGGACTTGCCTTTTTTTGTCAGAAGAGATAGTTACCCAATCAGGCAGCTTGACTCCTTCTTTCTTCATAATAACTGCTACTCGTTCAGACGGCTGCGCGCCATTCTTTAAATAGAACTCTGACTTTTCCTTATCTATACTGACGTTCTTAGCGTGGGGGTCGTAGCTGCCTAACCTGGCTATTACTTTGCCGCTGGAAGGAGTACGGCGGGAGTCTTGCACAACGACTCGGAACATCGCATGTCCTTTACGGCCTGTTCGCTGCAAACGTATAACTAGCATGGATTCGAAAAACTCACTTCTTTCATGATTAATTTATAAAGACAATCCTAAGTATTTTACAGATATGCGCCCCTGTTGTCAACTTTATGCTATTTTTGTTGTTTTCTTTTTTTGGGAGGGGCTGGCTTGGCGGTAAAACAAGAGCGCCGACTCAGCAGCTTTTTGTTGGGCAGTCTGCTTGTTAGGACCTTCTCCCTGGCCACGGAGGCTGTTGGCTACGTATACGCCGACGATGAATGTCTTATCATGATCAGGACCTTCTTCACTCATTACTTTATACACCGGTGTCGAAGATTCATGGCTCTGAGCCAACTCCTGCAAATGAGATTTAGGGTCCATCCAAGATCCGCTCTCTAAAATTTCTTCGAAGGTACTCAATATGCTCTCGTTAATAAACAGCTTGGCCGCCTCATAGCCTTGATCCAAATAAAGAGCTCCGACTACCGCTTCAAAGCTGTTGGCCAGGATCTGCGCCCTGGCCCTGTCAGTGCCCCGCTTCTCACCTCGGCTGAGCCTTAGAAGAGGCTCGAATTCATACCGGCTGGCAGCCGCGCTAATGCTTTCTGTCCTGACGAGGCTGCTACGCCAATTGGTCAGTATTCCCTCTGGCTCGGAGTAATTTTGATAAAGATATTCGGTTACTACAAGCTCGAGGACCGCGTCCCCCAGGAATTCCAAGCGTTCATTATGCTCGGAAACCGATTTCTTATGCTCGTTAATATACGACCTGTGAGTGAAAGCCGTCTTTAAAAGATTAATGTCTTGGAAGTTTACACCGAGTTTATCTGCCGCGAAGGCTTTGTAGGCATCGTCCTTCATGAACCGTTCTAGATTTCTCCTTTTCGTATTTTCTTCATTCCTAAGAGTATGAGCTTGCTGATATCGTCATAGGCGATCCTATCGACAGCTTCCATCGCTGGCAGCCATTTAATATCGTTAAGCCAGTCTTCCGGATTGAGGTCATCTGTATCGCCTTGTGCTTCGACAAGCCATATGTGCATTGTCATTAGCACTAGCGTATGGCCTCGCCTGTAGCGGAAATTAACTTTTCCTAGCCAGACAAGAGCTTCCATGTCCTGCAGGCCTGTTTCTTCCCTAATTTCCCGTTCGGCTGTGGCACCAGGATCCTCTCCCGGTTCTACGTGCCCCTTAGGAATAGTCCAGCGATTCTTAGCGTCTTGCATCAGGAGAATTTCTAAGGAACCGTCCTTGGCGCTACGCCTGAAGACCACGCCGCCTGAAGTAGTCTCTCTGACAACCTCGTCTATGACTGGCCTTCGCTTAAAAGGCAGTTTATTCCTAATTCCTTGAATAGGTTTGGGCTGTTTCATTAATTAATCCGTTATCTTTCTTTCGATTTTCTTAAAGCCGTCTTGCTGACCTTCTTTGGAGGTGCGGGTTTTTCTCCGGTTTTCTCATCCTTAAGATCGTCGTGATTACGCATGAGAGTACCTAAGACGCCGTTTACAAATTTCGATGAATTCTCACCTCCGAAGGCTTTAGCTAGTTCTACGGCTTCATTGATTACTACCTTAGGCGGTACATCGGCTTCGTTTTCCAGTTCATAGAGTCCGATCCTAAGGACCAGCCGGTCCATCCTTGCGATCTGGTCAATCGGCCATTCCGGCGCCACTGGTTGGAGCTTAGCGTCGAGCGCAGCCATCTGATTGGTGACGCCGTCGACTAACTGCCGTACGAACTCAACGTCTTCCAACATTTGTTCATAACGGGCTATATTTCGATTCAAGACCTCACTTAAGTCGAAATTCTCATCAGAGGCCTCTTTCCGGAGTTCCTGTTCATACAGTGTCTGAAGGGCTATGATTCGGCCTAAGTGACGATTCGATGCCATATTGTTAAACTTCCTTGCTTTGTTTGGCTATTTCGAGACAACCTTGGCTGATTCGCGCTTGGTTGTACGCACCTTAACTGGGGATGTGGCATTCACCTTCCTTGCCAGCTTGAGAACTAAATGACTACGCCGCGTACCGGTTTTCCGCGGGCTTGTCCGCTTTTTTGGCTTTCCCATATGGTAATTTTCCTATTCTTTACCTAAGTATATTTACAGCTATTTTAACTTAATCTTTGCCTTGGCTCAAGGGTTAAGCAGAAGAAATGATACTTAGCCGATAACGAAGTTGACGACCTTACCTGGGACGAAGATGGTTTTCACTATTTTTTTACCAGAGAGATGGGCTTTAATTCTTTCATCTTCTTGAGCTAATCCCACCACCTCTTCTTCTTGTGCAGCCACGGGCACTTCTATTTCAGCTCTTAGCTTGCCGTTAACTTGGACCGCTATTTTAGCCATATCTAAAACAAGATACGCCGCCTCCGCCTGTGGCCATGTCTGGACGTGAACTGATGTCTCATTATCCATTCGGTGCCAGATTTCTTCGCTGATATGCGGCGCGTAAGGACTGAGTACTTTAGTAAGCGTTTCGATTGCCCAGCGCCAATCGCTTGAAGCTAAGCCGTATCCAGCTTTAATCCTGTACATCCGATTAACGGCTTCCATCATAGCGGCGATTGCAGTATTGAAATTCATGGCACTCGTATCGCTGTCGACCTTATCTATCATGCGGTTTATGGCGCGGCGGAGTTCGAGGTTCTCAGGCCCATCGACTTGACTTTCAATCACTTCCCCTGCGAGAGTCCATAGCCGTTGCAGGAAGCGGTGCGTACCGGCAACGCTTTCAGGGCTCCACGGTGTCGTCTGATCGTAGGGAGCGAGGAAAGCCATGGCCAGACGGAGTGCGTCGGCCCCGTATCCGCTTTCTATGATGTCGTTCGGGTTGACGACGTTGCCTTTGCTCTTACTCATTTTACTGCCATCAGCGGCCAGGATTATGCCTTGACCTCGGCGGGCGGCATAGGGTTCAGGTGTCGGGACAAGTTTCTGATCGTAAAGGAACTGGTGCCAGAACCGACTGTAAAGCAAATGCAGCGTCGTGTGCTCCATGCCGCCAAGATAAATATCCACCTCAGACCAGTATTCCAACTTGTCGGGCGCCGCAAAAACAGTATCATTATGCGGGTCATAAAAGCGAAGGTAATACCAGCTGCTGCCCGCCCAGTTCGGCATCGTATCAGTTTCGCGCTTGGCCGGCCCCCCGCAAACTGGACACGATACGTTTACCCAATCTTCAATCGCCGCCAACGGACTCTCGCCTGTATCGGTGGGCTCATAATGCTCGACTTCGGGCAATTGTACAGGAAGATCCGCTTCCGGGACAGCAACGGCACCGTCTTTAGGACAGTGTATTATCGGTATCGGCTCGCCCCAGTAATGCTGACGGCTGAAAATCCAGTCTCGGAGACGATAATTAACCCGTTTCTTACCGCTGCCAGAATGCTCGAGCCATGAGATAATCTTATCCTTTGCCTCGTCGCTTTCTAGCCCGTCAAATTCACCAGAATTAATAAGCCGTCCGGGTTTGCTGGTCGGCTGATCCTCATTTTCACTATTGGAAACAACAAACTTTATGGGCAGACCGAATTTGTGTGAGAAATCCCAGTCTCGCTCGTCATGAGCCGGGACGGCCATGATGGCACCGGTGCCATAATTTCCGAGAACGTAATCGGCCGTCCAAATGGGGATTCTTTCGCCGCTTGCCGGATTGATAGCGTAACTGCCAAGGAAAACCCCTGTTTTTTCCCGGCCTTCTTCCTGTCTTTCCACGTCGGTCCGTGATTGAGCCATCCTGACGTAACTGTTGACAGAAGCCTTATGGTCGTTTGCTGTTAGGCTGGCAAGCGAGGGGTGTTCCGGAGCAATAACTAAAAATGTGGCGCCGAAGATGGTATCCGGCCGGGTGGTGAAGACTTTTATCGGGTTATGCTTGGCTGTGTCCGCTTCTTCGTAAAAAGAGATTTCCGCGCCTTCACTCCTTCCAATCCAGTTTATTTGCTGATCGGCAATCCGACTTGGGTAATCGACATTTTTTAGGCCTTCTATCAGGCGGTCGGCATAGGCTGTAATCTTCAGTAGCCACTGTTTAAGTACTTTTTTCTCTACCAGAGTATCGCAGCGCTCGTGTCTGCCGTTAACAACCTCTTCATTCGCCAGCCCAGTCTTGCAATGAGGACACCAATTGATTGCCGTCTCGTCCTGATAAGCTAAACCGGCCGCAAAGAACCTCAGAAAAAGCCATTGTGTCCATTTGTAATAAGCAGGATCACTCGTCCGGAAGGTTCGCGTCCAATCGATGCCGTAACCCAGGCTCTCAAACTGAGCCTGGAAATTCCGGACATTGGTTTCAGTTGCCGATTGCGGTGTTACCTTGTTTTTGATGGCGTAGTTTTCCGTCGGCAAACCAAAAGCGTCGTAGCCCATTGGGAATAATACGTTCATTCCCTGCATCCGTTTGCGGCGCGAAATAATATCTCCGTAGGTGTATTCACGAATGTGTCCGAGGTGAAGACCTTCGCCGGAAGGATACGGAAATTCAGTCAGCATGACGAATTTCGGCTTCTTTGAAAAATCGACAGCCTTATATAGGCCTTGCTGACGCCACAGCTGCTGCCATTTAGGTTCAATCTCCTTTGGTATATAGCGTTTCACTACTTTCTATCCTAACAGTTTCACTCTGCTAAGTCATGACGGCTAATTCACTTGTTGTCGCTTTAAAAAAGATTGAGTTGAATGATAGCTATCATTCCCATTCGATTGTACCCGGTGGTTTGTTGGTTATATCTAGAAATACATGGCTTATCCCTGCGACTTCTTTTGTTATTCTTTGCGCCAGTGAATGCAAGAAAACTTCAGATAAGTCTCTATTAGGATGCATGGCCTGGGCAGTCATGAAAGTAGTAGTCTTGACCGGCCGAAGGACTATGGAACGATTGCCCGGAGAATTTATCGATACTGGCAGAAGAACCACGGGGAATTGAGTGATCTTGTTTATTAGGCCCGATTTTCTAAGTTCTTCGAATGTAATCCGGTCCGCTTGCCGAAGCTGATCAATTTCTGATTCAGTTAAGTGAGTTTTACTTAGATACAGACTATTTATTTTTTCTTTACTTAAGGAGTAGACTACCCGGTTAACAAGCTCGGGGAAATGCGCCGGTATTCCGGATCCGGCATTCTCCAGTTCACCGATACTTAGAGATCCGTAATCCAAAGCTGCGGCATAAAGATGAGACCGCTCGTCACCGCCTACCCCCACACTCCTAATTGGCAATAAATGGGCTGGCGTTAGTATCTTGTTGTTATTTAAGTAAGATTGTATTTTATTTAAATTCCGACCTTCATCCTTTACTTTTTCGCTCCGATTCATAGCCAATATCCTTATTGCTAGACCAGGACCGGGAAAAGGATGCCTGCCAACTAATTCCGGAGGGAGTCCGAGAGCGCGGCCTAATTCTCTGATCTCGTCTTTAAATAAATCGTCTAGAGGCTCGATTAAACGTCCTTCCTCCTTCATCTGACGGGCTTCTTGAACTTGATTATGATGAGTCTTAATAGTCATGGTAATACCATCACCTTGACTATGACCGCTTTCGATCCGGTCGGCAGCGTTAGTGCCTTGAAGTAACAACGAGCCATCTAAACCTAATTCCGCTACTAACTTATTTTGAAAATCGATAAAGCACTTGCCTATGATTTTTCGTTTAATCTCGGGGTCAACAACTCGCTTAAGCGGGCCATAACGCTTATCGCCAATCTTAATGGACGCTTCGGCGAAATAATCGGCGGCATTAACTTGTCGTACGATTATTCCTTGATCCGTTAGAGAGCGGATGACTGAACTATCTTCATCTCTCATGAAGCCGTGGTCTATAAAAAAAGCGTGCAGCTTGTTGCTATCGAGTACGCGGGAAGCCAGCGATATAGATACGCTTGAGTCCACTCCTCCACTTACGAAAGCGATTACATTCTTATCTGCAGCCTGTGATTTTATAAGCTTAGTCTTGGCTTTTATCAAATTATTTAATTGGCGGTTGCGGAATTTATCGTCAGCCGTGAGATGAGCGATCTTAATAAAATTCTTGAAGACTACATACCCTTCCGGAGTATCATCGAATACTTCAGGATGAAACTGGACTCCTAGCTTATTGCCTTTAGCTATCGCCGAGATGGCTTGACTACCGTCACTTAGCTTGTGCTGACCTATGGCGGAGAACCCTTCAGGCAGGCTTCTGACAAAATCCCCGTGCGTGAACAAAGCGCTGAAGCGAGGCTTGGTGCCTTGAAAAAGCTGGTGCCCGGTATCGACTCCAGTAACCACCCTGCCGTCTTCTCTAATTGCGTTCCTGCTGACGGACCCGCCATGTGCGACTACCATTGACTGCATGCCGTAACAAATGCCTAATATCGGAAGTCCGCTATCCCAAATTGACAGTTCCGGCTGGGGTGCAGTTTCCACGTGAGAACTCGCCGGACTGCCAGATATAATAATGGCCCCGTAGCCAGCTTCGAGCATAGACCGCTTTGTACTAAGCGGCAGCACGTCCGCTGGAATGCCTAATCGCACAACTGCTTTTTTAACTAAATCGACGTATTGCCCGCCAGCGTCTAAAATTGCTATGCGATTGCTTTTACTCATATCTAGATACTTCCGGTGTCTTGGAGGGGTGATAGTAGATTCAAAACTGCTTCAAATAATTTGTCTTGAAAGAAGTGTTCATATCTTGTTTTTTCTGATATTCCTCTTTCGCAAAGCGTAAAAGTTTTTCTACCAGCTCGATGTTACTTATTCCGGCTTTGTTCCAGTTATGGGAATACAAGCTTCCTGGTAAAGGATTGACTTCGTTGAAATACACTTTATGGCTCTCAGTATCGATTAACATGTCAATCCGGCTTATTCCCCGGCAGCCTAATGCCCGGTAAACCTGTAAGCCGACATCAATCGCCCTGTCATAAAGTTTTTCTGGCAACACTGCCGGTATCTCACTATAGCCCTGCGCTCCTTTAGTCTCTTGATTGGCGGTCTTACCTTTCTTGCCGCCATGCATATACTTCTTATCAAAATCAAAGAAATCTTTGGCGTTTGACAGGGGACTTTCAAGTAACGCCGGCTCCGGCTTATCATTCCCTATTATAGGCAAGGTAACTTCTTTGAGGTGGTTGACGGCCTCCTCGACTAAAATTTTATCGTCGTAATAGGCCGCGACCTCCAAGCCGTTTTTTAATTCCTTAGCGTTGACTACTCTGCTGATTCCAATACTTGAACCTAAGTGAGCCGGCTTGATAAACAGAGGATAGTGAAGTTTTTCTTCGATCATCGTAATGAATTTCGACGTATCATTCTCATAATCGTGCTTTGAAAAATATACGTATTTCGAAACTGGTATTCCGTTTACTTCGGCCAGCTGTTTCGCCAGCACTTTATCCATAGCTATAGCGGCGGCGGCAACCCCGCATCCAACATAAGCAACACCGGCCATTTCCAGTAATCCCATCAGATCGCCGTCCTCGCCGTAGGTTCCATGCATTGCCGGAAAGACCATGTCTATCCTTTGGGCTATCTTCCGGCCGCCAAATCCCTTGAATTTAATTAAATTCATTCCTCCGTCAAGCTGCAAAGTCACCGGCGTCAGTTTGGCTACTACGTCGTCTATGTCGCCACTAGTGAAGAGCTGTATATCCTTAAAGCTTTCGTCACTATACCAGGCACCATTTTTAGCGATATAGACAGGCACCACTTGATACTTCTTCGTTAACTCAAGAGGTGTTATGACGCTTGCCAAAGCCGTAATTACTGACACGTCATGTTCGGTTGACCTGCCACCGAATAATACTGCTACTGTTTCCATCTGATTTATTATTTCAGTTTCAGCTTAAGTGCACAATATGCTTTCCTGGTCTAAGAATAATTGTCCGGCCAGTCATTCTGCATCAGCACGATATCGCCAGACGCTACGAAATGATTAAGATTCTGATAGAAACTTAATGGGTCATCCTCAATTAACAGTTTGGATTTAAAGCCGTTTATTTCTAAACCGTCTTTAATATGTTCCGTTACTGAATTTTTCATCAAGACGACGATATCGGCACCTGAATTAGCTATTAACTTGCCCATCTCCTTATGGACATTTTCATTTTCTTCTCCCTGATCAACTAGCCCGGGAGTGACGTAAATCTTCCTCGCTGCCGGTAAATCTTTTAAAAGCCTGGTTCCAGCCCGTATACCCTCGATGTTTCCGTTATAAGTATCGTCTATAACCCAGGCGCCAGCTAACTGATAAGGCTTTAGTCTGTGCTCGAAGGGCTGAGTCTTTGCAATTGCTTCTACTAATTTGCTTTCACTCAGACCTAACTCTAGAGCGAAAGCGGCTACGAAGCCGAGGAAACCGACTTGATGCCTGCCCAGTAAGCCGCTTTTAAGCGCTATGGATTTAGGACCTTTTTGCATAACGAAGCTGGTTCCGGTGAGCTGAACTTGCACATTTTTAAATTTCCATCCTAAAGCTCCCTCTTGACCGAATAAATTGAACGTTTTCTTTAGAAACGGCTTAACGTCGCGGGAATCAATATTGACGTATACGTTACGATTATCCAAATAATCGGCTACCGAAAAAATATCACCGCCTGCCGCCGCCAGAGTTTTATAGCGGTCCAGATGTGCGGGAGCAATGCCCGTGATAATCCCATGTGTCGGATGGGTTATATCGGCGAACCTTTTGACGTCACCTACTTCGCCCTCTCCGTATTCGATGATTAAGATTTCTTCTTTTCCTGACAGGGAATCGGCAAACTTGGCATGACTTATGCTGACATTCTTATTAGCCGGCGTCGCGGCTACGTTAAAACCATAGCTTAAGACCGTAGCCAGCAATTCTTTCATGGTAGTCTTACCATAGCTGCCCGCCACTGCTATCTTAATACCGGTATGCCGGGCGAATATTTCTTGAGATTTATTTATTTGTCCTTTGCGAACAGTATTGTTCATAAGTTGTCGCCCAAAAATGATAGGCAGAACCATGATATAGGGCCAGATGAACGGGTAGAGTATAACCATAACCAAACCAAACGTTACCCCACCGCTTAGTCCCCCGTCTATCCCCAGGAAGATAAGCGCCGCCCCGATAAGTAACTGGATAATTATGCCGACCTTTAAAAAAACTAACAAAAGTTTGGCTGGTTTTGTGCGGTTTAGTTCTCGCCGATACATCACCCGGCCGAAGTCATTGGTGCGATGCAGCCATTTTAAATAAGGTACAATTTGATATTCGGTATTTTGCAGCATGTAAACAAGAGTCTCAGGATATCTGGGTAAGTAGAGACTAATTAAGGAACGGATCATTTCAGGAAATCTCTTATGAGCTTAACTACTTTAGCTTCATTGTCTAAATGGATGAAATGACTGGCGTTTTCTACTAGCTCCAGCCGTGAATTAGACATAAGCTGATTATATTTTTCACCGATGCTTAGAGGAACGGCCTTATCGGACGGAGAATAAATCAGCAGAGTATCAGTTGTGACTCGAGCAGCGTCGGCTTTCAAATCCTGGGCTACAGTCAGTTTGAAAGTTTCTTCCAGCTGGGGGGCTACCAAATAATCTGATCCGGCAACTTTATACAATTTTGCCCTTAATTTTTTTCGGCTTTGTTGGGGCAGGAATAATGTGGTCGACTTGCCGATTTTAGCCAAAGATTTATAGATTTGCTTTCGGGACGAGTTCTCGCGTATGCCTGAGGCTGCCAAGAGGACAATCTTCTCTGGCATTAAAAGCTCCTGCGATACAGCTCTGATAATTATAGCTCCGCCGTTACTGTGACCTATAAGCGCATAAGGTTGGTCGAGACCCAATTTATCCAAGATATCTTTGGTCATACGAGCATAATTATCTAGATTCCAAGCCTCCGGCGGCGGTTGACTTCCACCAAAGCCGGGCATGTCAATTGCTACTATTTTATAAGATTCAGCCAGTCGGCTTTGAAGACTCTGCAGTCCTTTAATACTATCTCCCCAGCCGTGTAGAAGCAGTAATAACTTGCCTTTCCCGGTGATCTCGTAATTAACTAGCAGGTCGTTAACGATGACGTTCATTTTAAAAGTATATCAATTTAATTTATTAACTTTTGCTTCGGATTTGTCTCTGCCAGGTTTGATAAATATAAGCGAACAACGCTAAAAGGTAGGCCCAGACAATCGGGTAACTTATGATCAGGGCGGCGCCGAAGAGTACGCCGCCGGCTAAATGTCTATTTAGTCCAAGGATAATAAGCAGCCCGCCGAGTATTAACTGCAAAAGAATCCCGGCGCTTAAGAGAGTCTTTAATAACTTAATTTTGGAACGATTCTTCAATTTTTTCTGTTTATCGGCGCTGCTAAAATCCTTTGTTTTATTGAGCGCTTTTAAATAGTCGCCGGTCTTGTATCCGCTAGCGTCTAATAAACTTACCAAGGCGCGGGGGTAATTAAACGAATAAAGACTAGTGAAATAACGGTGCATTTTTAATGCAGGCTGATATTACCTGACCCGCTGCCACCGAAAAAGCTATTCAAGTTCAAGCCGGCGCCGGATGATGGTCCACTGAAAGTTTTCTTCAATTGGGCGAGAACGTTTAAAGCCGGTTCGGCATTGGACGGTGCCTGGATATTTACCGGTTTGTAACTGAAATTACTATTAACGTTCAAATTCTGGTTAGTTCCCCCGGATTTATCCAGATAATTTATTGAGATTTTCGAAACCGTACGCGAATTTTTATCTACCCATAAAGTCAGAGGGATGGTCTTGTGGTCGCTATGGACAGTGGATGTATTTGATGTCGATTTTCCGCATTTATTATATTGTTGTACCGATGGTAGCTGGTTGGTTCCATTTAAGAAATTAGCTGCTTTGTCATCATTAACGACTAAGTTGAACATTTCGCTTGGCTGGCCATTAAGGACAGTTGATTTGCTGCTCTTGATAGTAAGGAATTGATTCTTTTGATAGAGCATACCTACCTGCTTAATTTCATTGTTAGATAGACTGACATTTTGGTTAAGATAGCAATTCACTCCGGCTTGGTTAAGCAGAGTACTGTCTATCTCGATCCACTTATTCGATAGCATAGACGATACAGCCTGGGCTTGAGTGCCTATAGTCGGATCGATACCATTAGCAAGGGTAACCAGATTACTTAAGTCGCCGAACTTTATGTAGACGTTTTGATTAAGATATCTAAGTTCGGCATTTACGCTTACCCCGGATATGGTCAAAGCCAAATTCACATCAGCCGATTTGTGGACAGTATCCTCTTGACCATTAAAGTCCAGCTTACCCGCAAGGCCGCTGATTGCTGAGCTGCTTCCCGAAGAAGAGTTGGTCGAAGATGACAGTGAACCATTATAGGAGATATAATTCTCCTTCACGGAATTTATGAGGGCAGCTTGTAGGACGTTCTGGGGCTGGTTCGGGACAATGACGCCAAAATACGCTGCCGCCGACCCTGCGCCGAGAATTATGACTGCGGCAAGAATGATAAGGGGCAACTTAAGACTTTTCTTTTTCTGTTTGGCGTTGGACTGCTCAGGCTGTTGCCAAACGGAGTTTTCCAAACCCCCCGAACCGACGACAATTTGAGGAGTTTGACCGGCCGCGGGGTAGCTAGTCGCAGGAACTGAAGTTTCGGAAGTTGAGACGGTTGGTTGCTGTAAGGGCTCGCTTGCGTGTAATTGTGTACCCGTCTGTGTATTTTCGGACGAAGTGTTGGGGATGCCAGCTGGAGCGGCAGGATTCGATTGGCTAGCCTGCGTGTTCTCTGAAGTGTCGCTTTTTTGAAGGCTATTATCCGCTTGAGGATTTACGTCTGGATTCATTTTGTTTTGCTTTTTTAGATTTTGATAACGATAAGGGGATTATACATTACATGATTAATCTACAGAAACAGTTTGTCTGGTGCGCGGAGCGGGACTCGAACCCGCACGTCTTTTAGGACAGTTGATTTTAAGTCAACAGCGTATACCAATTTCGCCATCCGCGCTTAATTTTTTAAATTTTTAAGCTTATCGATTACAGCAAAAATGTAATCTTTGGAGGCGCCGACCGGAATTGAACCGGCATAAAAGGTTTTGCAGACCTCTGCGTAACCATTCCGCCACAGCGCCAAGCCTCCGGCAATTATAATAAAGTATCGCCTACTTTATAAGCCCTAAATGTTATCCCAGCCATATTCAACATATTTTAGACCTTCGCGGTAGGCTTCCAGGGCTTGTTTTACGTTTGGTATTATGTCGCCCCTAATCTTATCTATGTCAGACCACCGCAGATCGTCACATTTGTCTGGCTCGGCGTTATAAGGTTCGCCCTGCCAGTCTTCTACTACAAAATAGAAGTCGATATATTCCCTGTCCGGACTATTGCGGTGGACGATTAAAGCGAAACTTAAATCTTCCGGCTTGATGCTTATACCTACCTCTTCGTTAGCTTCTCTTATCATCGCTGTCCTCGCTGATTCGCTTCCGTCTATATGACCCGCGGGCAAGCTATAAAGACCATCGCTCCAGCCGGTATTTTGCCGCCTCATCATCAAGATTTTACCTCCCCTAATCGCTATAAGATAAACTGCGGCATACGTCTGGAATCGTTCTCGTTTCATAAGGCGATCATATCATAATTAATAGAGACGAGGGGGTGTATGCATGTACCAATTTCCCTGTGCAGCGTCCGTCGCCGTCCTTAGAATAAATTGCGTCAGCTTATACAGCGCCCTGGTGCGAAAACTGTTAAGGTAGTGGTCGAAGCCCTTATATATGGCCTCGAGATCGGCCTCTGTAATTAGGGTTTCGGGGTCTTCGTGCCAATCGTAATCGAATGCCGGTTTATCCATAGAATCTGAGCCTATTTACTGTAATGACTATTATAATAACAGCTATTTTGATATATTACTATACCCTTTTGTTGATTTCACGTATATATTGTGGTATCATGTTCTTGGAATATCGATAGGCCAGTTAAGTTGCCTAGAGTTACTCATCTCAGGAGTTAATATGAATCTTATCAAGAAATCCAGCGCAGTTTTACTCACAGCTTCTTTTGTGGCTTCGGTGGTTAGTGTAAACGTCTCAGCTTGGAGCCCGATAGGTACAATTTCTAAGTCAGTTCAGGATGTTACTACAAGTAGCGCTATGACTAATGCGCCGAGTGACTCGGCTGCCCTAACCGTTCATCCGGGCGACATCATCCAGTATCAGATCGTTATAAGCAACACGGCCGCTCCAGCTAGCGGCGGCCAAAACGATATGGCTGATACATCCCTCTCTGACAACTTGCCACAAGGGGTTCAACTTATTTCCAACCCTAATATGATAAGCATTGATGAGCAGCTTGGCACTCTAACTCCCGGACAAAAAGTCGTCAAGGATTATACCATTAAGGTTACTGATCAAAAAGACGGGGATGTCCTGGTAAATAAAGCTTGCTTTACAGGAAACAGTATCGTTAATGACAGTCCTCAAAGCGGCTGCTCAGTAGCAGAAATAATCGTCAAAGTTCCATCCGCGCCTGCTCAGGTATCAGTCCCGGCGGCAGCTTCACCGGCTCCGCCTGCTAGACCGCCGTCAGCTAGCGCAAAGCCTGCCACCCAGACACCTGCGCCCACTTCGCCTTCGGCTACAGCCGCTGCCCCTAACTCAGGTACTACGCAGATTCCCAATACCGGACCGGGTAACATCGCCGCGCCGGTTCTTGGAATCTCTGCAACAGTAATCGGCTACTGGTTGAGTTTAAAGAAGAAGTTACTAGTTTAATATTTTCTCCGGTTAGTATTAATTAATCTTCTCTTTGCCTTCAGTAATTTATTAGAGGTTAATTTTTCTTATATAATAGAGTAGAAATACTTCTGTCATTTATTTTTGGAGAACATGAACCTTAGTATATTAAGTACAAATTTCCTTATTTATGTGTGCATGATCTTTTCTGCGCTCAGCTTTTACGTTGTAACAACAATATATAAGCTCGGCCCTAAAGAAAAACCCAAGAGTAAGAAGGCTTTATTAGGATTAACAAAACAAAACAGGTTAGTTTTTCTATTCAGTCTAATTATAAGTTTGGCGTTAGCCGTAATAATATACGCTTTTGCCGCCAGATTTACCAATAGTTCAATCCCTTCTAGCGTAGTCCTTATGTGCTTGCCATTCACCGTTATGACGGCCGTACTACTTATTTCAATATTTTATAAGCGGCAGATGAGGACCGCGTCAGGTTGCGCTTTTGTCGTAGCCTTAATTTTTTCCTTGGTACTAGTCAATGACTATTACCATTATTTTGAAACTATCGGCCAGGTTCTGGGAATAAGCAACGCCAGACTCTACCAAGCGGGCACTGATGATGTGACAATCAATTATAATGAGCCGAATAATCAGACAGTGCTTAACAAGGCTTCCATTCAAAATGCTATCTACAATTTGTCTCACAAGAACGAAAAAGGTAATCTCTATAAACTCAATATCCCGGGTACCATTTCTCATTTTCATCCACGTAACGCCTATGTCTATGTACCGCCGGCGTACTCCACTCCGGCACGCATTAACCTGCCTGTCATAGTCCTGACAGCAGGTACTCCCGGTACTCCCGACAACTGGCCTGGCGCCGGACTTGAAGGAATTATGGATCAGTTCGCTCAAAGCCATGACGGTATCACGCCTCTGGTTTTCGTCGTAGATAATACCGGATCAGTAACCAACGACACGGAATGCGTCAATAGCCCTCGAGGCAACGTTGAGACATATCTTAGCGTTGATGTTCCCAGTTATATAAAGAACCATTTCCGGGTCATCGATTCACCCCAGCACTGGGCTATCGGTGGTCTGAGCATGGGAGGCATGTGCTCGCTAATGTTAACTTTGAGACATACCGACGTTTATCACTACTTCATAGATCTAGGCGGAGAAATCGGTCCCGAGGTTGGTTCTCGGGAAACGACAATTAATACTCTCTTTAATGGCTCGTCGCAGAAATGGGCTTCGCATCAGCCAGCCTTACTGTTAAAAACCCGCCGCTATAAAGGAATTGGCGGTTTCTTTGGGGGAGGTAATCAGGACGCAGTCAACGTTACCCAGGCCCAGTCGCAGCTTTACCAAGAGAGTAAAGCGGCCGGAATAGATGCAGTATCGGAAGTCGTTAACGGAGCCCATACCTTCAATGTCTGGGCTCAAACTTACAAGGACTCACTTCCCTGGATCTCTGACCGTATCGGCGCTACTCAGTGCGGTCCGTCTTGCCTTTGATTTGGCAATGCTTGATGGCTATCTTACTACTAACTAAGTCCCTTTAGTAGTGGACCAATAATAAGCTGATTTGATTTATTTTATTACACGCTTATCCGAGACAAATAAGTCCCGTTAGAAATGTACATTCAAGCTTCAACATATATACTTATCTTTAAATGGCTTATCTTACTAAAAGGCGGGAATGGCTTCGCCGCTATATCCCAGCCGAAGCTATAGGGACCATAACTGCTTTAATTGGAGCATGGTCGACTTTTAGCCACACCCACTCCTTTATTGCCGCTACGGCGGCGGGATGGGTAGGTGAAGGTATTGGCTTTTACGGCTATTTTATAATTACCGAACTAAATATTAGTCACCGTGGTCACGCCGGCTTACCTTTCTACAAAAGAGCAATTGCTGCGCTGCGTACGGGTAGTACAAATCTAATCATCGAATTCATGCCCGCAGAAGTAATTGATAACTTCTTTATCCGCCCTCTGACAATGTACGAAGCCCCCCAACTAATTCATCCCTACCCGATCGGATTTCTAGTTGGAAAATTCAGCGCCGATATTTTCTTTTACGTTTTGGCGATTATTGGTTATGAGGCCAGAAAGAAGTGGCGGAATTAAAGCTTTTTGATTAAAGCCCAATTGCCATATGTATTGGATACAGGTAACTGATGCGTGGGTTATTCTAGTTTCTCTTTCCTAGAGATGGCAGACCGGCAATTATTGGGGTTTAGCTACTTTGCTTTCAGTTGTTGAATTTCTGTTTAACTTTACGAGTTTGACAATCGCAAAAATTGGAACTATAACCGTCACCGCCGTGGCAACAAGAAAAGCTCCAAGCATAAGATGATAGGAAGGCACATCGGCTCCGCAATTATTTCCACAATCTAGATGACTTAGACCGGTCCCAAAGTATCCTATAAATGCCGATACGCTACCGACCATGATTAGACTGATAAAAAACGTGCTTTTAATTTTTTTGCCATTTCGCAGATGTTTTATTGGTACCCAAGCGAATGATCCATACATTGCTGGTACTAAAATGAATGCTAAAATGAATTGCGCTCTCGCAGTCCACGTCATATATTGATCATATGGGTCGTCGGGTGGGTGGCCCCCAGGAAATAGGTACGTTAATATAAAGAATCCAATAAATAGAATAATAATTGCTATCGAAAACCATAAACACCACAAAAATATGAGGACTTTCTGTTCTAATAGTTTGTCCCCCGGGTTATTATCCCTTAATGACGTCGGCTGCGACTGAGTTCCCAATTTTTTATTCTGCTGCGGTGGTGTTTGTATAGCCATATTTTCTTCAGTATACATGCTGATAGAGCAAAATACTTATACGAGGAGCGTCTAATAATCTTATGTCAGGTGCTGAAATATCTGGATGCGCCACTCCAATGTAATTGCTCGTTAGATAAAGAGCTTTGGGTTATACTATTTGATAATAAAGTTGGGCTTGGGACGTTTTCGTCCTGTTAAAGCCGGGCACTTCTTTACAGCTAATGGTCCTAGATATCTAAATGTTGTTTTAGGCCCCTTGCAGTCTATAGTTCTCCTAGCAGCTTCTTCATAAATCTTGGCTAGTCTTTTACTGCCTATTGAGCTCTTGTTGTGATAACCAAGAGTTATCTCACTCGATTGCCTGCCGTCTGAAGTTTCATAAGTTATCGATACTCTAACGCCTTCCCTACCGGCAATTGCTCCTACTCCTCGCCATACCCTAACGGCTTGTTCCAGAGGAAAATCAAAGAGGGGACAGTCTTTGCAGGGGTCAAGTTTTAAACTAGTGTCAATTTCACCAATCGTAGCTTCGTCTGTGGCTATTTCTTCACTAACAAAATGTTCAAAGCGATCATAGTAAGCAGGGTCATAATCTTCCATAGCAGTATGTCAACCTCCCCAAATTCTAGACAGGTTGTGCTTACTAAATTAGGCTGGCAGCGTAAGCTGCCGGGCTCATTCTTAAGGCTGTATGGATACGTTTATGGTTGTAGTAGTAAATAGTTAAAGCTAGTCCTTCATAGAACTGGGTTAAATCAGCAAATCTACTAACTGGCCCTAGCTCGTCTTTTAAGGTACCATAGAACCTTTCTTTAAAGCCGTTCTGCCAGGGACTTGCTTTATCCGAACAAGATAATTCAATCTCTAACTTGTCACATAGATCTCTTAATCTGTAACTTAGGTATTCGCTGCCTTGGTCGCTGTGCAATATTGGCGGTGGTGAGTACTTACTTAAAGCGTCGAGTACTGCTCTATGTACTAGATCAGCATCATGTCTAAGTCCCATGCTCCAACCAACAATCCGTCTGGTCTTTAAATCCTCTACTGTAGCCACATAAACCCACATACCCATAAACCAGATATGGGTGAAGTCCTGTACCCAGGCTCCGGATTCAGCCATCCGGCCGTAGGTTTGACCATCTTGGGGCCTAGTTTTGTCCTTAAAGTCAGCGTATGGCTTCAGGGCATTAGCTGGAGCAGCTATCTCAGCTACACCAGGCTTAGAGTGTCTCTTTTTAGCTCGCTTAGCTGCTGTTACACCGGCTAGGTTACGTATCCGCCTGGCTTTCTTTTCGTTCCAACCTAGCTCAATAGCAAATCTAGTTACACCATAGTATGGATTATCCTTATGGACTGCTTGAAGCTGAGATACTGCTAGCTTATCTCGCTCTGCCTGTTTAGTCGGTTTGGCATATAAAGTCGACCTGGGTAGCTTCAGGACTTTGGCAAAGTGAGATCGCCAGCCCGGTTCGACTACTTCCAGGAGGCTTAGCCTTTTGGGCGCTTTAGTTCAGCTGTAGCTCTACCCAGTAGATTGTAGAGCTGCTCATTCTCTTTCTTAAGACGGTTATTCTCAAGGATTAAGTTCTTATCTCCACCAACTACTTCTTTCTTTAACCAGCCATAGATAGTTCTAGGATCTACTCCATACTTAGTAGCTGCTTGGCTAACTGGCATACCTTGGTTTTTAACCTCAGCTATAGCATCAGCTTTAACAGCCGGGTCAATAACCCTGAATTTACCTGACATATATTTCTCCCAAAGTTACTTAACTTAATTGTACTAGCTAGCTAAGCACAGTGTGTCTATTGTAAGGGGAGTGGGACATTCAGCCAACGGTTAACCTGGTTCTGCAGTTCAGGTACTGTCTTCACTGAACGGTCCTCATCCAGGCATTCTTGCTGCAGCTTTCCAATCAGGTTCTCTACGTGAGGTTTGTCCTTGGGTGTATGGGGTCTGGCGAAGTACTGGGTGATGTTTTGTTCCTTGAGGTATTCCAGGGCACGTGCGAAGTTCTCGCTGCCATTGTCGTTGACGATGGCTATCTGTTTGCCGAATCTAGCTACCGCCTGTTCTAGAGCAAGTCTAGCTTGTGCAGAGGAGGGCTGGCTGCCAACATGGATCACTGCCTCCTTGGTATAGGCATCTGCGGCTACGAAGGCATACCTTCTGATGCCGCTAAGGTAGATATGCTTCATGTCAAACTCAATTACCTGTCTGGGACCGGAGGCTTTTAGGTCATAGGGCTTGCGCGTTACCCAGGACTTAACACCGCCCTTTCGGTTGTTACGGATACGGATGACCTTAGAGAAGTACAGCTTAAAGCGGTGTATGATCCTGCCGATGGTAGCGGCAGAATAGGCAATGTCATAGTCTCTGGATAGGATTACTCCTAGTTTCTTAGAGGAATACCTGGGGTAGGCCTGCCTTAGCTTACGTACTAGCTTGACTAGCTCATAGTCGTAAGTAGCAGGCCTAAGCCTATGGGGTCTGCGGCTCAGGCTCTCTAGTGACTGAAGGTTCCGAGGATTGAATCTACTGTACCACTTGTAGAAGTAGCTCCGGCAGATACCAAAGTGCCGGCAGGTTAGAGCTACGCTACGACACCCTAGATAATACTCAATAACCCTAAGCCTATGTTTAGCCTCTCTACTTAAACTTACAGAGCGTAAATTGTTACCACTTGGTAAAATTGAAGTATAGGTCGTAGATGACCCGACACGATTAGACATATTAGTCTTCTCCTTTGTATTTTTAGTTAGTTACATAACCTATTCTACAAGTCGGAGTTGTCTACGATCTATTTGAGTACGGGCACGTCTATTTATGCAGAGTGCCTTAGCTTTGAAATTATTTGCTTTCTATTTGTGAAGATAGCGTCAAGGATTATGTAAGCAACCACAAGTGAACCGATTATTATGGCCGTTTTGGTTACGCTTCTCGCTGGTGCGCTAGCTAGCTGAGGAGTTGGTGCCCCATTTGACTTCGAAGCGGCTGTTGAGGCGGCTAGAACTGCATAGCTGGGATATGTACCGCTACCGATACCAGTACTAGCGAAATCGTACAGCGGCGTTGAATTATCGTAGTTTGTCGGGTAAGTCCGCGCTTGATTGTTACCTGAACCCGACCCATTACTCGTGGCTGCTATCGGTTGGAACCTAAATACCGCCAAGCCACTAGTCGGTACCGCTCCTGCAGAGGAAGAGCTAGCTGTAGCGGCGGGGCTGATACCGAAGTTACCGTGCCAACTGCCGAATACGTTAATGAATAGTATGCCGAACCAGCCTGTTAAGTTAATCGAGCTGTTTTCAATATTCGCTAAATTGATTGCATTGTCGGCATTTCCCGAAAGGGCATTACCGGCGTTATTATTGTCGCTGACAGTCGCGTTGCCGCTCCGGGCTGTTGTTGAAATAGAGTTATTGATCTGGTCATGATTTACATTATTGATAGTTGAATTATTATTAACTGTTGTATTTGAAGCGTTTGTCGAATTTGGACCAGTAGTAGTTATGCCTCCGCCAAATTCTGCTGCAGAGGTTCCGGGAGGGGCATTCATTATCAGGCCAACCCATGTACCGGTGACATTAACGAAGACCAAGATGTCGTTAGACCCGATAATGTTGCTGCCGGTTAGGTTAAAAGCAGTCACGCTTGTCTTTGCGCTGCCGCTAGTAGCACTTCCAGCCGTTGTATTGCCA
>DASTAD010000018.1:0-35014 GCA_035713075.1 Saccharimonadales bacterium (SeqCode)
TTAACCTCAGCTATAGCATCAGCTTTAACAGCCGGGTCAATAACCCTGAATTTACCTGACATATATTTCTCCCAAAGTTACTTAACTTAATTGTACTAGCTAGCTAAGCACAGTGTGTCTATTGTAAGGGGAGTGGGACAGCTTCGCAAAATCAGGCAAAACCAATGGGTTTGGTGGAAGTTATACGCTACGGCACCTATGTTTACTTGCAAGCCCGTAAAGATATGGCGCCATACAGACATTCACTAGATGGACACGTATATGATTTGTCAGTGGCTTCCGCTCAAGCTGAACCTATTGTGATTACTCCTAGCTTAATGCGCGCAGCTTTGTCGGTTCAGCAACACCTTGCTCGCGAAGAAGGTAGACCGTATGACGCTGAATTATTGACAGAAGTAGAAGCCGAAGAAGCTACCCGGAACGCTTTTCTGGCTTCGAATTGGTCCTGGCTTTTTCCTAAACTTAAGCATCCAAAAGTTATTGAAATTAAACTTGACCAGTCAGAATAGCATTAGCCAGACTGGTTTGAACTTCGTGTACCAGCGTGTACCAGCTAAAAATAACAGATATACCTTGTACACTTTCTATTGACTTTGTTACTCTTTAAGTGTACGCTTTAAGAGTAATAAAAGGAGTACCCATTATGACAACTGCTACTGCTAAAAAGTTAAGGGAAAATCTCAGCGAATATCTTGATAGACTTCAGCAAGGTGAGGAAATAATCATCATCCGCCATTCTGAAGTTATTGGCGTGCTAAAACCAGCTAATGAGATACAAACAACTAATGGCTCTAATGTAGCAGCCATGCTTATCCGCAATAACAAGTTTTTTAAGAGCAATAAAGGCAAGCTAAATGAGCTGCTTGATACAAAGGAGCTCTACCACCAAGCCTTAAATGAGCAATATAAGTAATGGCACGTTCGCTAATTGATGCTAACGTACTACTTGAGATTTTGTTTGCCCGCAAGCTATCAGATAAATGCGAGCAGCTTCTAAGCAATCCATCTAAAGAGTATACGATTAGCGCCTTAACACTCCACATTATCTGGTACATGGCAGAGCGTCATAAACTATCCTCTGCGAATATAATTGACATGCTTTCTGTACTAACTACATTACCTCTTACAGAACTGACAATTAGTCTGGCAAACACACGATATGATAAGAAAGACTTTGAAGATTGTTTACAGGCGGCCTGTGCCGAAACTAACGATTGCGAAGAGATAATTACTATTGATAAACATTTTAAGGAATATAGCCATACTAAATTGCCAGTAATAGTTGTTTGATAAGATTCTAATCCAACAGGGAAGTTATTTTGCTAGATTTGGCAGAGGTGATACTTCAAATGTCTCGTGCCTCCGCAGCAATTCACTCTTGAGACGGTTCCAAGCCGAAACTGGAAGGGGTACCATTCCGGGTATGCTGTAAGTTTTTCTTGAGAAATTTCGCCTCGATCTTCAATTTCGGATTTACCTTTAGGGAACGGCAAAACTAAAGCTAAGCCGAAGATAATTACCATCGTGGCGATAATAATTAAATTAGCGATGGAAATAGTAAAGATAGACCACTGGAGATAGTGCTGCGGATGATTAAGATTAACAAGGGAAGCCGTGAATTCTATCATATAAATTATAAAGAGACCTTATTATTCTTATGTTTAAACGACACACCTTATTAAGACTAAATTGTAAAATTACTTTATTGGCAAAAGTGTAATTGCCCAGCGTAGGTAATTACTCCTTTAAAAATCCGTGCATTAAACCAGCTTGCTAGCCGTCAAAAAGCCATGAGAACAGGAAAGCTTAAAAGAAAGCTGTTTTATTGGTATTATTTAACTATGAGTGATACTTCCTCGGAGAGGCGTTTAACAGAAAACGAAGCGACATTTCGAAAATTGAACGAGCAGGTTAACGCCGGCTTCAGAGAAACTAACAGGCTGGCTGTTGAAGATAATCAGCCTGAATTCAAGGTATCAACGCGCCATGATTCGTCACTTTTCAGCTTTTACTGCGAATGTGCCGATGAAAACTGCGCCGAACGAATTTCAATGACTTTGGCTGAATATAAGAATATACACAAGAACCGTAAGCGGTTCGTTATAGTGCCGGGACACGAAGTTAAATCTTTGGAAAAGGTAGTTATGACGCGGACCGGATTTACTGTCGTAGAAAAATTCACCAATCCACCAGAGCAGCCCGAAAAACTTAATCCTACTTCAGTCAACAACCAGTAATTTAAAGTCTAAAGAACCTGAGCTTATGCATAGTATCCTCCATGCTCTAGATATAGCCGGCATGATGACGTGGGATATACTTTGGTCGCTCTTACTTGGCTTCCTTATCTCAGCCGTCATACAGTCTGTTGTGCGCAAGCGGACTATCGCTAAACTATTAGGCGATAATAGGCCCAGAACCTTAGTCACGGCTACGCTTTTAGGTATTGCCAGCTCCTCCTGCTCCTATGCGGCGGTAGCGATATCACGAACACTTTTCAGAAAGGGCGCGTCTTTCCTAGCGGCCATGGTCTTTGAAATCGCCAGCACCAATCTAGTCGTCGAACTCGGTGTTATTACGGCAATATTACTAGGTTGGCAATTCACGTTCGCAGAGTTTCTGGGCGGCCCGATAATGATAATCGCAGTCACCGTATTTTTCCGGATATTTTTGCGTCAGAAGATTCTCATAGCCGCCAGACTTCAGGCGGAGGCGGGTGTGTCTGGCTCTATGGAAGGTCACGCGGCTATGGATATGAGTATCAAGGCGGGGGGCAGTCTGCGGCGCCGGCTTAATTCGGAAGAAGGACTTACGAGCGTCAGTCATATATTTATTATGGAATTAGCGGCGGTGTGGAAAGATATTGTCGGAGGTCTGCTGCTTGCTGGGGCGGTGGCTGCCTGGATGCCTGAACGTATTTTCAAAATCCTTTTCTTTGCCGGTCACCCGGCGGCGTCCAGAATACTGGGACCGGTTATAGGACCTATGCTTGCCATAATCACTTTCGTCTGTTCAATCGGTAACATACCCTTGGCGGCAACCCTGTGGAACGACGGCATTAGTTTCGGCGGGGTAGTGTCTTTCATATTCGCCGATCTCATTATCATTCCGATTCTGCTTATCTATCGTAAGTATTACGGAACCGCTATGACGCTTTTCATCCTGATTGGCTTTTACGTCTCGATGGTCATTGCCGGATGGCTGAGCGAATTTATCTTTAGCGTATTACATCTAGTACCTAAAAACCATCATCCGCTAGTCACTTCTTCGCACGTTACGCTCAACTACACGACAGTCTTAAACGCTGTATTTATCTTAGCGGCGGGATTTCTAGCTTACCGCTTCGTAAGGTCCGGGGCTCTACCAATGCTTAAACAAATGGACTGAGCAGAAGAAGCACTAAGCAAAGTGACAAGATTATCCCTCGGGATGATTGGATGAATTAATTTGTAACAGTTTTATAGTCGACGTTTACGGGGTAACTGTAGTTCCCGGAGCGATCAGAGGCAGTTTTCCGTTAGTAGTAACCATACCGGCGTTGTTAGCCGATTTGTTTTCGTAGAAAGATACCGATCGAACGATCATGTTGTGTGACTCGCCAGGAAGGTTGAAGGTCGGGACGGGATCTGGGATCATTACGCCAGATGGCTTTTCAGCGAATCCTCCGCGCATCCCGTAACTGACCTGGACGTTTTGCAGCTCCGGCGTGCGTGAACCGGGAGTAAATACCGTTCCCGGATACGGGTAATTGTAGGCGATTAACCTGCCGTCGACGAATTCACTAATAGTATTGTTGGGGTAGTAGACTGTGTCGTAAGTGTGGATGCCGCTGGCCGGGTTAAATCCTAAAGTTGTGCCGCCCTCGATATCATCCCCGTGATTGCCGGCTTGAACCAAAGTCGGCATAGTGATCTCCTGTTTTTGCCAGGTTAATGCGCATGCATTTCCATTGATGCAGTCTGTGGCGTTGCCGGCTTCTCCCCAACCGAAACCTTCGAAATTATCTATTTCATCGCCATTTTGGCCGTTGGCGTATGAGCCTGCTCCCCAGAAACCTGGATCAGCGTCGTAATTTGGGGGGAACTGAACCTGTATCTGAGCGACAACTTCACGGCCGCTGTTGTACGGGTCCATCCAGCTGAACATGTTGTACCCCGCAGGTGTATTAACCGCATTTTGCATTATGTCGCCACAGTTATAGTTGATCTTTGAGCCGCCAGAATATGTATATGGGTTGGCTGGAGCGCCGTATGAACAAGTTAGAATTGCGCCTACTGTGGGATCGACGTTTACTTGTCCGCAGGTGAAGTTTTCCATCTCGTTACTATTAAAGCCCCGGTCGGCACCACAGGACATGCCGTCATTAAATTCGTTATATCGGTTAGGGAACCAAGTGTTATCCTGGCCGCCTTCCTGAGTTAGCTTGGATCCGAAAGCATCCGCGTACTCAAGCTGCCATCCACCGGTTGGAGCGGCTGGTCCCATTGGAGTAGCGCTCACTGTAGCTGAGGTTGGGCTCGAAGTAGTTCCGCCTCCCGAACCGCTTGTAACAGGCGGTGGACTGGTGACCGCTATGGTTACGCTTTGAGTAACGCTGCCGCCGGCGCCGCTACATTGAAGCACGTAGGTGGCGTTAGCGCTTAAAGCTCCGGTACTGGCGCTGCCGCTTGTAGGTTCACTACCGCTCCACGATCCTGTGGCCGCGCATGTCGTCGCGTTAGCCGATGACCAAGACAGTTTAGCGCTTCCGCCAGGAGATACGTTCAAGGCGCTGGCGTTAAAGCTTAGCGTAGGAACTGGAGCTGACTGGGGAGCCACCAATTGCCACTGCTGGTTAGGACCTCCCCAACAGTTCCACTGCTGAACGTTAGCGCCAGGAGCTTGCAGAGCCCGATAGACGTCAAGGCACTGTCCCGAATTCTTAGAAATAATCTCGTAATAGCCATTTGACGTAGCTTTAAGACTCCACTGCTGGTTAGGTCCTCCCCAGCATGGCCATTGCTGGACGTTAGCGCCTTCAGTTTTCAGAGCCCTATAGACGTCAAGGCACTGTCCCGAATTCTTAGAAATAATCTCGTAGTAACCGGTACTCATGGTTTTTAACTGCCAAGCCTGGTTGGTGCCGCCATGGCAAGGCCACTGCTGAACGTTAGTGCCAGCTGTTTGCAGAGCCTCGTAGACGTCAAGGCACTGTCCCGAATTCTTAGACACAATCGTAGTATCGGAAAAACTGTCCGCATGGCTGGCGATTAAGACATAAGTGCCGATACCCGCAAAAACCACTACAAAAGCCAGCAGTCTCAGAGCTGGAACGGTTCTTTCGCTGCGGTGAAAACGGATTCTGGGTAGCACCAATTTAACGTTTTTATTCCTCAGTGGCAAATTAGGCATGAGTTTGACCTTCTGTTTCTTAATTACTTCTATTTTTTAACTTAATGCTATATATACAGTAAAAATTAGCCTATGACAACAAGCGGCTATATCTAAAAACGCTAAATAAACTACAAAAATACAACGTTACTTGCTGTTTCTTGTTCTGCTAAATCTACTTACGAGTGCGTGGTTACGTTAAATTATTCTTAAGAAAATAACGGTATAATAAAAAGCCATGAGCTATATACCTAACAGGCGCCCTGGTGCCAGGATTCTTGCTAAAGTGCCAAAGATTACTTTGCTTTTCTGGATATTAAAAATAGTGTCCACGGGTATGGGCGAAGCAATATCAGACGCTCTAGTTTACCGTTTCAACCCAGTTCTAGCGGTCTTAGCCGTTTTCGTGATCTTTCTTTTCGCGCTTAAACTGCAGTTCAGTAAGAAGAAATATATACCTGGAACATATTGGTTCGCTGTCAGCATGGTTGCAGTTTTTGGTACGATGGCGGCAGATGCTGTACATATAGTCCTCGGTATCCCGTACATAATATCCAGCGCCGCCTACGCCCTAGCTTTAGTAATCGTTTTCATTGGTTGGTACAAGACTGAAGGGACTTTATCGATCCACAGCATCTACACTCGTCGCCGGGAAGCTTTTTACTGGCTGGCGGTACTATCGACTTTCGCTATGGGTACGGCCCTTGGTGATTTATTCGCTTTTGGCTTTAAGCTTGGTTTTCTGACTTCAGGACTTATATTCTTAGCGCTATTTTTGGTCCCGACACTCATATACCTTATTTTCAAATGGAACGAGGTTTTCACTTTTTGGTTCGCCTATATAATTACCCGTCCCCTAGGTGCTTCATTCGCCGATTGGTTTGGCAAGCCGCGTAGCGTTAATGGACTCGGCTACGGCGACGCCCCGGTAGCGATTGTGTTGGTTATTATCTTAATTATTCTTGTAATCGTTGCCGCCAAAACTCACGAGGAAGACCCCTGGAAACATCCGCTTGAAAGCTAGGCCGCCTGCTGGCTTAATTAAGCAACAGTCTGAGATTTATTCTAGTTGAAGATAAATTAATTAAAGCGGGCGTGCATCATAAGTTGGCCGAGACCGTGGAACGGATTACTTACACTGCCGCTGAATTCACTGCCGAATAATGCTTGGCTTCGGGCATTTGCCTGGATTCTTTCCCTGGGCCATATGTTTATAGGAGTAGGTTTTTGGTTGCATGGTTTTTCGGGGGTATTAGTACATAAGACGAGATGCGTTCCAGTGCTACCTCCCGACATGTCAATCATAGAGTAATTTAAACTTTCGCCTTTTCGGGCCGCATCATCGAGAGCCCAATTAATCTCTTCCAAAAAATTCTGGTCTACTTCAACTTCGTACTTCGAACTTTTGATCTCAATACCGTAAGCGTCAGCCAATATCCTCTCCTCAAAATAGTTTAGAGATACTGTTATATTTAAATTGTGCAATAAACAAAGGCATTATTCAAATATATTTTTGAACATTAAAACCGGACAGCGTTCGTAGATTACTCATACACGATATTTTCTCTATTTTACTTTTTAAATATGGGATTAATATGTCATATCTTATTTACAAATCCGACTTGCCAAATTAATATTTGCTTATGCCGCTAACTGTAAGTGAAATCTATTATGAGCTACCAGAGACTGAGTCTGAGCCAAACGACGATTCTTTGACAAATCAACTGGGAGAATATAAGGAAAGAGTAATTCACGAGATATTCGACGGCAGTGATTTACATATGCCTATAATCGGAGCTGAAGGAACTGATCTGTCAGTTGATGTGGTCGCTCCCACCGAGGGACCATACTCGTATGTCTTTAGCTCAGGCCCGGGAGACCCGTTTATCGAAGCTGAGCAAATAGAAAAGGCTTTGGCCGATCCACGAATAAGAGACAGATTGACGGCGGTTCTCAGGCCCGGTGATAAACATAGCGTCGAAGCTCCGGATGACCCAGTAATTGAAGGTTATATAATACGCAGTCACGATATTATCAGCCATTATTTTAACCAAGCGAAAAAAGTTGTCTCAGACGACGCGCTACTGGATAATATTAATAACGAAGAAAAATCTATCCTTATTCACCATATTGCTTCGCTTATGACGCTCATGAATGCCAGGTTAATGCTAGCAGAACCGTGTGAAACGCATGAAGAGTCGGTCGATTATGCGTACGGCGACGACAAAGTGAAGAAAATATTCATTTTTGGCATAAGGAATAACAAGAAAGTCCGCTTTGAAACGGGCATTTACGGCGAGGACCCAGGTACGGACAAAGCTTCTAGTGCGTCTTAGTTGAGCGTAATGCCGGTTCCGGTCGTGCTGATGATATTCTTGCCGTCAATAGAGCTGCCGGCTGACGGAACATTGACTGTATAGGGTAGCGTCGGGCTGGTAGTGGCAATTGGAGTAGGGGAAGAACCTGATGTCGATACGGGAACTGTGCCTCCACCATAACCGCCAGAGGGCGAAGTACTTACTCCGCCACTTGGATAATATCCAGTTCCTTGGATTAATGAACTTGAAGCTGCTGAGCTGTATCCGCCTGACGATGAAGAGTTGAAGGATAAGCTATTATCAGTCGGCGAAGGGGTAGCTGCGGTAGCGGAGGCGACTTTTTTTGAATTGGCACCGCCTTCGTTAGCCGTCATATTATTATTTGCCGCTGAAGAAGAAGCTGAGCGAGAAGGGGCATGGCGTCCATGAGGGACATTAGCGGGTCCGTCATGCAGTGTATAAGAGGAGAAAATAAACCAGGATAATCCAATTAGCAATATTCCGAGAGGCACCACTGTCTTGAGCAGCGTAAAGGGTCTGGTCTTTAAATCGGCGATTAATCCTCTCTCAAGCGTATATCTTTTCGGCAACCAAGCTGGCCTTATCCGCGTTAGGCTAGCGAGTGCGGCTGCCAACAGGGCGTATAAGGCAGCTGATCTTCCGCTGACTTGAGACGTAAGGGTCTTATAGGTAAAACGTATTCTATTCCTGAAAATCCTCGTTAACATTACTGCCAGAGCGCTAGCTTTAGTAAATGTCTGCCTGCCAAGTTGACTGACCGCCCGGGTGTCGTAATTAAAGTTAAGCGTCGACAGCGGAGGTATCCGCGTCATTGAGTTTACGGGAGTAATATTATTGCCTCCGGAAAGATGAGCCGGGAAATCATCCGTTCGCACGAAATCCGCTCGACTCATTATGTATTGCTGCTGAAGCCTGCCGATAGGTTGCCGTTTGACATGGGTCTGCTTGTAGTCAAAACCATGGGCAACGGGACTGTAGACATCTTCTATGAGTTCACCGAGGTTTTTACCATCAATACCTTGTGCCATAAAAAGATGGTATTACTGTTAAACACAGCAGTAAGTCAAATTTGTTACAATTACAAATATGTTGTAGTAATGCATAAACGTTTTCGCTATTAAATATTGTATGATTGGATTATGGAATATATAGCTCTATGGAGTTTAGGATTACCTCTAGCCATAGTCCTGGTTATTGGATTGATAGTCTTACTCATAGCTGTTTTTGAGATCTGGATGTTAGTAGACGTTATTACGAATAAGCTGATAACATCCGAGCGCAAAGTACTATGGATCATAGGCATGTTGTTGATACATCCGTTCGTAGCGATTATTTATTACTTCACCGACCATAAAGGCCGTAATCTGTAATCTCCCGTCGCCCGGCAGTTTTAACTTAAGCGTAAAAGAGGTTATAATTAGTCACGTAAACAGTCTGTGAAGGACAGAGGTATAAATAAACAATTCCGGGAAAATATGCGCGAACACCATGGCAACTATCACTTGGGGGCCGGTTTCACCCTAGCCATTATAGGGTGCTTGCTAGTCGTATTAATGATAGCCGGAGTTAGCGGACCAAGCAGCTCACCAGGGACTGCAGGTGCTGTTCTAGGCGCGACTATCCAGATAAATCACTCTAAGAAGCTCAGGCCAATCAATATTCATGGAAGAAAAAGGGTATGTTCTTTGCCGCGTAAAGGCAGCGTAGCCTGCCAAGCCGAAATTGCCCTTAACTCTTCTGGGCAGCCTCTGATAGCCAGCCCTGCTTCCAGCGGAGCCTTAGGCCCTCAACAGTTCCACGTTGGTTACCAGCTTCCGTGTACTCCCGGAGGGGCAGTTGAATCAGCCTGTCCGTCGCCTTCGACTTATGGCCCTGAAACGATCGCCATAGTCGACGCCGGTAATTTCAGCTCTGGCGTATCGGGACTGGAATCGTCCCTGTCTGGTTATGATCAATACTATGGCCTCCCTGCCTGCTCGACATCTAATGGCTGTCTGAGCGTAGTTAACCAAAGCGGATCTGCCAGTTCTCTACCTGCCGACGCCGGATGGAGCGATGAGATAGCTCTAGATGTCGAAACTGCCCATATGGTCTGCCAGTCCTGCCGGGTAGTGCTTGTAGAAGCTAATGACGCTTATACGTCTGATTTAGCTGCGGCTGAGGCGACGGCGGCATCATTTAACCCTGATGCTATATCGAACAGCTGGGGGGACACTACCGACGATTATTCTTACGATAGTAATTTCGAAAAGCCTGGAATCGCAATCGTAGCGTCGGCCGGGGATTCAGGTTCCGTCGGTAACGGCGCATCATGGCCCGCCGATATACCGGACGTTGTTGGTGTCGCCGGGACGACCTTGCAGTTGAATACCGATAATACTTGGGCCGGTGAAAGCCTTTGGTCCGGCTCCGGCGGCGGCTGCTCGACTTATTACAGCGCTCCTTCTTGGCAGACCGGTCTTACCGATTGGACGAATAACGGCTGCGGTAGTTACCGTTCTTTCGCCGATGTTTCGGCTGACGCTGATCCCAATACCGGCGCGGCAGTCTATTTGAACGGGTCATGGTACGAAATCGGCGGCACTTCGCTCTCAGCGCCGTTAGTAGCGTCAATCTATGCCTTGGACGGCGGGCTGCCTTCGACTGCCATCGGTTCCAGCGTGCCGTACGCGGACGCGTCAACCGCTAATTTCCACGATATCTCTTCCGGGTCTGATTGTGTCAGCGGCGTGACTGTTCACTGCACTGCCACGAATGGTTTCGACACTCCTACAGGATTGGGGTCGCCAAACGGCACCGCCGGGTTAGCGGCCTTACCGACTCCGCCAGACCTGAGCGCCGACATAGTCAATCAGAATGAAATCATGCTCAAATGGACCCCTTCATCGTCAACTTCCGCTATAAGCGGCTACCATGTTTATAGGAATGGCGTTTTAGCTGCCACGGTCACGACGACCTCTTATGACGATACTGGACTTACGCCAAACACGACCTATAGTTATTATGTGACGGGCTATGATAGCAGCGGAGCGGTTTCCTCGCAGTCGTCTACTGTTAGCGCGTTGAGCGCCTATCCGGCGGATATAAACGCTGACGGCCACATCAATGTTCTCGACCTTAGTCTGCTGGCAAGCAAGTACGGCCAGTGCTCCAGTACCGTCGGCAGGGCCGATATTAACGGCGACGGCTGCGTCAATCTCCTCGATCTAAGCATATTAGCGAACAAATATGGCAGCGAATAGACATCTAAACGGCAGGATAAAGCTGATTATAGGGCTGCTGATAGTTGTCGTTCTGCTTTTAGTCACTGACTTCGTCATTCTTCGGGTACAGGATAATAACGCTCCTGCAAGGCCACAACAAACGAATTCCTCCTCTAGCCGTCCTCTTAAAACGCCTGCCGCCAACGTCTTAAAAGCCGGCGGTCAAATCGTACCTGCGCAGTGGCGATCAAAAGCCCGCAGCTTAGGTTACTATTGTCCGTCATGGAATACTTCGGGGGGAGAACTTAGTATTTCCTCGATATGCTTGCCCCTGGATAATTAAACGCCTTCGAGATTATATATTGGCGAACTTGCCTTTACGGATATTGAGCAGGAACTTTTCGAAATTGGCGACAAGCCTAGTGTGCAGGACGGTTTTTCTAAGCAGGTACAAGGCTGCTAGTAAGCACAGCAACAGGACGGTTGTCATTGTCATGAAAGCGGCTGCGTAATTCTTCGGTTGTACCAGCCCGGCCAGAATGACGGCGTCGGTTTGCGGTTGTGCGGTTTGCAGCCCGCCATTATCGGACATATCATTGGAAACGTAGACGGGTTCGGAGTAAGTCTTATTGCCCAGTCGGTAATCTATATGATGGTAGCCTGCCGGAACATCGGAGAAAGTAGCGATTCCTTTTGAGTTAGTTATCGCTTTGATAGGGGTAGAGTGCAGATATACCACTTTGCCGGCGACAGGCGAATAATGACTGTCCAGAATGACCACACTTAAGGAAAATCCTTTTGTTTGAAAAGTACTCACCGGCGTCTCGCCAATTGTCGCTCCTCCGGCTTGAGCGATAATCTGGTAATAATACTTTGTTCCTGGCGTTAGCGCCTTAGCCGGAAAGGCTATATGTCCATCCATAGAAGCCTGGACAGAACTGCTTAAGTCGGACTTTAGCGTGCCATATTTAAGTGTCAGCTGCGCCGGAACGGCTGATTTAACAATAAAAGAAGCCGTCGTGAACTGTACTTTTGAACTGGCTACAGATAGTTTATCTTTGATTGCCGGTGGGGCTGTAGACGAAGAAGCTGGCGCAGCCGCCGTTGCCGTTGGGCTTGATTGATTGGGCGCGGATGGTGAAGCTGAACCGGCGCTGGTGTAGGAACTATAGCTGCTCTTACTTGATCCTGATGACGAGGAGCCTGAACTGGCTACGGGTGCAGGAGCAGCAGGAGTGTAGAAGCTTACTTGGCCGCCTGAAGTACCGGGATTTGTATAGGCGCCGGAATAGGCGGCGTTTCCGCTAAGGCTTAAATCGGTCGATCCGCTGCCGGCTAAAGCGGTAAAGGTCACGTTAGCTATGAGGGAATCAGAGCTCGTGCTTGATCCAAGCATGGCGCATGTAAGATTGACGCTGCCGCCGCCGGCAGTTTGCTGAGTACAGGTAGTAAAGGCGCCTAAAGACATGGAATCTAGCTGCAGATATGAAGTCGAATAGCTTAGGGAAGCTTGCACCGTATCGACGTTCGTCCCAGGGTTTATGCGGATAGCAACCCCGAAGGTAGCTCCATTTTGTATATTAGCCGAAGCCGGAGAAACGTACATCATGCCGGTTGCGGCATGGCTTTTCGGCACGAACGCAAATACAGACGTCCCAAGCGCCACTACGGTTAAAAATAAGATATTGAGAATCTTTCGCATGTTTATTTTAATTTCTTACGCTAATTATACCCTATATTGCAAGAAAAGGTTATAGTCGTCAAAGCTAGTTTGCTAAAAGCGCTGAATTAAAGCACACTATAGCGGAATGGCAATAAAAAAAATCAATAACAAAACAGATAAAAAGCAAAGCGAAACTTTTGACCAAAAAGGTTTCAGATTCTTTGCCGCCGTCGGCCGGTTCTCCGTCAGATTCCGCTGGTTGGTACTGATCTTCTGGATTGTGGCCTTAGTCCTTATTGTCAACGGCCTGCCTACGTTATCTTCTGTTACCAAATCGGATAACACTTCTTTCCTGCCAGCTAGTTCACCTACTGAAAAAGCCATCAATCTGGAGAATAGGTTCCAAACTGCCGGTACCGTTAGCGTCCCGGTAATCATAGCGACCAGAGACGGCTCGCAGCTAACTAGCCAGGAAACGGCTCAATTGCCGAAATTAGTAAGCCAGCTAGGAAAGACAAACGGTGTTGCCCACGTCGTAGATAGAGGCAAATCCGCCGACGGACAAGCTGACATCGTCGAAGTTCAAGCTAAGATATTAGCAAACGGTCCGGAAGCTAATATCACCAGCTTTATTAAGTCGCTCCGTAGCGACATAAACGCCGCTAAACTAAGTTCAAACCTGCAAGCCCATCTGAGTGGACAACTTGCCGTCGCGGTTGATAATTCAAAAGGTTCGAACTCGCAAAATTCAAGTCTACAGGCTGGAACAGTTATTTTTATAATCATACTTCTATTAGTTATTTTCAAAGCGCCGCTGGCGCCTTTCATCACCTTGGTGCCTCCGCTCATAGTAGTCACTATCGCCGGTCCGATTATCGCCGAAGCTGGCAGCCACGGGCTAAAAGTTTCATCGCTAGCGCAACTGCTGCTGACTGTCTTAGTCTTAGGCGCCGGTACGGACTACGGCCTTTTTCTAATTTTCAGGGTACGCGAGGAAATGGAAGACGGTATGAATTCGCGGGAAGCTATTGTTAAGGCCATGAGTAGGGTAGGTGAATCTATCACTTTCTCGGCCGCAACTGTAATCGCCGCTCTGGTTTCGCTGCTGCTAGCCACCTTCCAGATTTATTCGACGCTTGGCCTGCCGTTAGCAATTGGCGTGGCCTTAATGTTGCTAGCCGGCGTCACCTTGCTACCCGCGCTGCTGGCTATTTTCGGGCGTGCCGTATTCTGGCCGATGAAGCCGAGACTTAGCGCTACGAAAAAGTTCGGACTATGGGGCAGGGTTAGTTCACGGATAGTCAGACGGCCCGTGCCGGTGCTGGTTATAGGCCTTATAGTCTTCGGCGCGCTTGCCGCCTTCGTTGGCGGATATCAGGCTGGGGGCTTTGGCGGTCAGACCAACCCGCCTTCAGGCAGCGATTCGGCCGAAGGAAACGCCTTATTGGCTAAGCATTTCCCCAGCAATACTTCCAACCCGACGCAAGTTTTATTCGTATTCGCTAAGCCTGTATGGCAGAATCCGCAGGTATTAAAGAAGGCCCAGAACTTACTAGGTCATGATAGTGAATTCAATCATGTTACCGGTCCTTTAAATCCGAACGGCATCAATATCAGTCCGCAGGAGTACGCTAATTTGTATAAGGCCCTAGGTCCGCCGCAACTATCTGGCACTAGACCTTTGACGGCTAAGCTGCGGCCTCTCCCGCCATCCGTAGTAGGTTTATATAAGCTGACTTCGGCCTTCGTTAGTCCCAGTGGCAAGGTTGTCCAGTATTCAGTCGGGCTGCGAGCGGGTGATCCAGCTTCAACCAGTGCCATGAACGCCGTCCCGGAAATACGCAATCACGTCGCCGCCATAGCCGCGTCTATTGGCGCCCAAGATAACGCGGTCTCCGGCGAAGCACCGGCATTTTATGATATCAGCTCGATCTCCAATAGCGATTTGATGCGTGTCATTCCGGTAGCGGTCATAGTAATCGGTTTGCTACTTGGATTGCTTATGCGAAGCCTGGTTGCGCCACTATATCTAGTTGCCTCGGTAGTTTTATCTTACTTGGCGGCTCTCGGGGTATCGGTCCTTATTTTCATTCAGCTAAAAGGTGAGAGCGGTATAGTCTTTATCCTGCCTTTTCTAATGTTTATCTTTTTGCTGGCATTAGGGGAAGACTACAATATTCTTGTCATGACGCGGATCCGCGAAGAAGCCCATAGCATGACCCTAAAAAAGGCTGTTACCCAAGCGCTCAACACGACTGGAACTACGGTTACGAGCGCCGGGCTGGTCTTAGCCGGAACGTTCGCGGTCCTCGGAGTAGTCGGAGGAAGTACGGGCAGTTCGGAAATTGAAGACATAGGTTTCGGGCTGGCGATCGGCATTCTAATGGATACTTTTCTTGTCAGAACACTGCTGGTTCCTTCAATCGTCACTATCCTGGGTCGCTGGAATTGGTGGCCGTCAAAACACGGTAGCTGGACCGGCCAGGATGAAGACGTTTCGGACTAGCTAAAGCCGGTCGGTAACCGGAATATTCATTAAGCTTAAGCCGCTGCTGATAACGTTTACGTAAGCCCGGTGCAGAAGAATCCTCATGGCGGCTAAGGCCTTATCGTCTATGCCTATAACCCTGGATTCTTCATAAAAACGTCCATGCAGCTGGGCTAGTTCAGAGAGATATCCAGCTAAAATGTGGGGTGATCTTGCCGCCGCCGCGCGCTTGATAACAATTGAGAATTCACTTAGCTTGAGCGCCAGCCTGTGCTCATGATCGCTTGAAAAAGTCTTTGGCAAGTCGGTCTCTAAAGAAGTTAACTCGGCTACACTTAACTTGTTAAGTATAGAAGTGGAACGGGAGAATGTATAAAGAATGTCGACTACGCTGTCGCCGCCGAGCTCCAGCATCCTGTCTATATCGAAGCGTACGCTAGAGACTCTATCGGCTTTAAGATCGTTCCAGATGACGGCGCCAACTGAAACTTTGCGCGCGATTAAGCGCACTGAATTATCGTCTAACTCAGGATTGCGTTTCTTAGTTTCCTCGGTGGCTCGTAGTTCCACGGCATCGAGGACATCTTCGAGCTTGCCGCTTGTACCTTTGCGGGTAGACAGCTTCTTGCCGTCTTTATCGAGGAGCAGCCCGAATCCTATAAATTCCAGTTCCGTGTCATTAGCCGATTCCCTCTTAGTTAGTCCGGCCTGCTTGGCGACTTCGAAAATTGTCTGAAAGTAGCTCGCTTGCTCTTCGCCGACTACATAGAAAATATATTCCGGCTTAAATTCTTGAACCCTGAAATCAACCGTCGCCAAATCCCTGGCGGCGTATACACCGTAGCCGTCGCCGGTTATTACGACGACCGGATGCTGACCGTTGATGACTACCGCCGGCGATTCATCGGAGAATTCCACTAAGCCTCTGAGTTTTTCTTTCGGCAAATTGGCGATTAGCTCGTACGAACGGTTGACGTAATAAGCTTCACCGATGAAGGTGTCGAATTTTACTCCAAGGCGATCGTACATCGCCTGGAATTCAGCCAGACTTAACTTAAGCGCGTGAACCCAATTTTCCATTAGAAGTGCGTCGCCTTTTTCTAAGCGGCTAAAATATTCCTGGCCTTTTCGCTTAAGGGCGTCAGAAGTCTTCATTTCTTGAGAAAAGCGGACATAGATCCGGTTCAGCGTATCCATATCTATCTGCGAGAAGGGAATTTCCGGCGCGTACTCAGCGTGAGCCGCCAGCAGATTGCCGAACTGCGTACCCCAGTCTCCCAGGTGGTTATCCCGAACGACGGTGTAACCGACGGCTTCAAAAATGCGCGACAGCGACTCTCCGATTATTGTCGTCCGGAGGTGGTTCACGCCAAAGGGTTTGGCTACGTTCGGCGACGAATAGTCGATGACTGCCAGTTCATGCTGATGATCGTTGACCTGGCCATAGTGCGGATCGTCAGCCAAGGAATTAAGCGATTCTAAAAGCAGGCTGTCTTTAACGCCGATGTTGACGTAAGGTCCGCTTGTTTCTACGCGCGCGAACAGGTCTGAGTCTTTTAGGCAGTCGGCGATCTCGCCGGCTACATCGACCGGATTACGCCCCAACTGCCTTGATATAGCAAAAGTCGGCAAGGCGTAATCTACCGTCCAACCGACTTTGGCGTTCTTCGGCGGCGATACCAGCTGCGCCGAGTAAGCGAAAGACGTATCAGTTTGAGGAGATTGAGAAAAATGCTTTTCCAGAAGATTATCGATTTCTTCGCGGATCCTTTTAGCAGCCGCTGATTCATGATCCTCTTTTACGGCTTCGACACCTATTTTAGCTCTTACTACGGCGCCTTTGATCTGCTTTTGTAAATCTTCCCGGTAGTCCTCATATGTCTGGTAATCTGTCATATGTTAATAAGTATATAAGAAAGATTCTCAATCTATAGCCCCTCGAGGATAAAATCATCGCCAGGCAGGCGGGGTATCGTTTAATTTACAGTCAGTAATGTGCTAAGGCAGTGCACGCCCGCGAGTCTCTTTGGCAACGGGAACTTTAAATATCCTTGCGCATACTGTAAAGCGTAAGCATAATATGAATCACTAATGAGCAATGGCCGAAAAAAAGACGTCGGAATTAGCGTCAAGAAGAATGGCGTGTCTTTCCGCGTCTGGGCGCCTTTTGCCGACTCCGTTGCGATAACCGGTTCATTCAACGACTGGGGCCAGTACCCGCTTAGCAGCGAGGCAGATGGTTATTGGTGGGGATATTTCAAAGGCGCCAAACCGGGCCAGGAGTATAAGTTCGTAATTAAAAACGGAGATAATACATATTACCGTAATGATCCCCGGGCCTATTATTTCACTACTTCCTCGGGTAACTCGGTTATTCCTAGTCCTTATTTCGATTGGGGGGAATCGACTTTTACCCCGATTCCGCCGGAAAAACAGGTTATTTATGAACTACATGTCGGAACCTTCAATCGCCCCGACCCTTCAATATCCGGGAATTTCCATGACGTCATAGCAAAACTGGATTATCTGCAAGGTTTAGGCGTCAATATGATAGAGCTAATGCCGATTAGCAGCATGCTCATGGACCGTGGCTGGGGCTACGCAATCGATTATATCTTCGCCGTTGAGAGCTTATATGGCGGCCGATCCGGATTCCTTAATTTCGTCAAGGAAGCTCACGCCCGGGGGATCGGCGTCATCCTCGATGTCGTCTACAACCACTTCGGCCCCGACAGTTTCTTGGACCTTTGGCAGTTTGACGGCTGGCATGAGGATGGCAAAGGAGGAATTTATTTCTATAACGACTGGCGGGCCCAGACTCCATGGGGAAATACCCGCCCAGACTTCGGCCGGCCTGAGGTTCAGCAGTATATCCTCGATAATATAAGGATGTGGATGCATGAATGCCGGGTCGATGGCTTACGCGTCGACTCTACTATTTATATCCGGAATTTCAACGGCTATAACGACGATCCGGAAGGCGATTTGCCGGAAGGCTGGAAGCTATTGCAATCTATAAACCGCCTGGCAAAGAAAATAAACCCTTCAGCCCTAACCATAGCCGAAGACGTGGGGGCAAACGACTACATCGTAAAACCCATTATTTACGGCGGCGCCGGCTTCAGCTCTCAGTGGGAACTTGATTTTCCGCATACACTTCGAACCGCCCTAAAAAGTCATAAGACCGAAGAGATTGATTTAAGCGGAATTGCCGCCTCTCTTTTAAAAAAATATAACGGTGATGCTTTTGAGCGGATTTTGTTTATAGATTCTCACGATAGCGCCGCCAACGGCAGTTCCAGGTTTAATAGCCAAATAGCTCCCGATAATCCCCAAGGGCTCTTCGCCAGAAAACAAACGATCCTGGCCGCGGTGATGCTTATGAGTACGCCTGGAATACCCATGATATTCCAAGGGCAGGAAATCATGGAGGGCGGCGCCTTCAACGACTGGCAGGCACTGGACTGGCACAAGGCCGAGGCTTATAAAGGCATAACTGAAGCCTTCCGCCACCTTATCTGTTTACGGAAGAACCTTCACGGCCATACTTCTGGCCTGACAGGCCAAAACGTTAATATTTTGCACCAGGACGAGACTAATAAAGTGTTGTTATTCCATAGGTGGAACAACGGCGGCCCGAAAGACGACGTAGTGGTTATAATTAATTTTTCCGCCAAAACCCATCAAACTTACGAGACGAATTTGCCGCGAGACGGAATTTGGACGACGCGGTTCAATAGCAATTGGAGCGGGTATTCGGCTGATTTCAAAGACGCCGATATACCTAGAGTTGAAGTCGCTGGCGGCAAGGCGGTGATACAGCTGCCGCCTGCTTGTGCGCTTATCCTCTCCCAGGATGAATAAATCTTCCTATATACTGTAGATCATGACTAAAAACATAAACAATAAGAAAGCCAGGCTTCCTCATCGACGCTGGTGCGAGGGTGCGATCGTCTATCAGGTCTACCCGAGGAGTTTCTACGACAGCAATGACGATGGTGTCGGCGATATCGCTGGCGTTACCAAGAAGCTTAATTACTTAAAAGATTTGGGTGTCAATGCCATTTGGCTGTCGCCCTTCTATACATCGCCGATGGCCGACTTCGGCTATGACGTTGCCGATTACTGCGACGTTGATCCTATTTTCGGCAAGCTCAGAGACATGGAAGACCTTATCCATGAGGCTCACTTAAAAGATATCCGGATCATGATCGATTTGGTGCCCAATCATACTTCCGACGAGCACCCGTGGTTCAGGCAGTCCCGGGCTTCAAGGGAAGGTCCTTATAGTGACTGGTATATATGGAAAGATCCAAAAGGCCATGACAAAAACGGCCATCCAATAGTTCCCAACAATTGGTTGGATGTATTATCGGGAAAGCCGGCTTGGGAGTGGGATGCCTCAAGACAGCAATTTTATCTGCACAGCTTTCACATCAAACAGCCAGACCTTAATTGGGCGAATCCTAAAGTACGGCAGGCAATTAAGGCCGCCATGCGTTTCTGGCTCGATAAGGAAGTCGACGGTTTCAGAGTCGATGCCGTACATTTCATCGGCAAGGATCCTCTCTTCAAAGACGAGCCCGCCAATCCGGCATATAATCCTCAGACGGATACGGCTTATACGGCTCTAAGGCATATAAATAATCACGGCTGGCCACAAATGTACGCTTATCTAAATGAGATGGCGTCGGTGCTTAAGGAGGCAAAGTATTCCCATACACCGCGCTTTATGGTCACTGAGGCATATCCCGATACCCATGAGCCCATAGAAGAGTATTTGTCCTATTACGAGGGCATGGACGCCGAGGTAGCTGCGCCTTTTAATTTCGAAGGCTTAGGACTTCCATGGCAGGCAGAAGCATGGGGCAGGTTTCTGACTCGGTTCCATACCGCGTTGAACGGTTTCAGTCCGTTATGCGTCGCCAGTTACGCTTTTGGCAATCACGACCAATATCGTATCGCTACCAGGCTCGGTGACGAAGCTGCCAGGAGCGCCGCCGTTCTTCTGTTAACTCTCCCAGGAATGTCTTTCATTTATAACGGCGATGAAATCGGGATGGTAAACGGGGATATACCTGTCGACATGATTCAGGACCCAGGCAGTAACGGTGGAATAGGCAGGGACCCTGAACGGACGCCTATGCAGTGGAGTGAAGATCTAAATGCCGGTTTCACCCGAGCTCGTCAGCCATGGCTGCCGGTAAATCCGGATTATATTACTAAAAACGTTACTACCGAACTGTCCGAACCGACTTCATTCCTGAATCTTTACCGCCGCTTAGGCAAGCTGAGGAACGAATCAATATCTCTTCGCTACGGCGGCATAAAGGTGCTTAATAGCGGTGACCGTGAGGTGCTTTGTTTCCTGCGAGAAGACGATCTCGGCTTGGAAAAGCATATAGTGGTTGTCAACTTTACTGATAAATCTAAAGAATTCACCTTTAAACTACCAATCAAACAACTGCTAGTAACGTCCCATCGTCAAAGCCGCTTGGAAACGAAACCCACAGGTGTACTGCAAATGCAGCCGAACGAGGCGGCGATATTCGAGGCCTAGGTACATATTTTACCAACTACAATTAAGCTGGAGGAGCTACATCAACATAGACCCCCGCCGGAGCCGGGTCTGATTTGTTTTTTAGGTAGGACAGAGTGTCTTCTCTTTTAAGGATCCGCTGATTATCCTCAACCGAGATTCTTCCTAGTAATAAACATGCCAGTACGAGACAAATATTATTGGCCGGCGGGGGCTAGTTATAATATTAATCCTTTTTTATGATTTTTGGCTGTGAGCAGGCTAACTAAGTCCCGCATATCCCGCATATTACTGAAAGTTTTTTAAAGCGCCTGAGGCAGTCGGCTTAGTTTTCATAGCTCCGACTTATCTTTAGGGCATATATTATATTGCTTATAACTTTCTGTAAGCGGTTATCCTTTACGCGAGTATCGGGTAGGCTTTCGTGGAGGACATTTAAGCCGGTGATGACGACTTTTCTCCAAGCTTGCTCTATATCTTGTTCGTGAGGAAAGTATTGCTCTTCAATAATGTACTTTAAGAATTTTGCGAACGCTATTTCTCCGGTTGTTACCTGCGAGTTCAGTTCCATGGAATAGTCGATGAAGGTCAGACCTAAACTAGCTGAAAAGACAGTATTATCCATTGTCGCCACATCGGGTACCAGTCCGGCTTGGGCGGCTGGCCCTAAATCCTTGAGAGCTTTAGTCAGGACTTCACGGTCAATCTTATTTATTGTCTCTTCTGTCAGCCGATCCAGAGCAGTGCCGGCGTGTTTAGTAATAACTAGTGGGGGAGTATCAAGCCTGTAATAGACCATCTGCTCGAGCCCCGAACGGCCTAAGCCGTGTCTCAAAGCCTGGATACGGGAATGCATTAACTCTTCAGTACTGGGTTCATCCTCGATATCTGAGTCCTCGTTCATGTTAAAGCCGGGTGTCCTGACAACCAGCAATTCGCCGGCATAATCGAGCTGCAGCACTTTTGTGCCGTTGCCGTCCTTTAAGACAGGCATATGATCGAAGTTAAATTGTTGCTCGAGTAAGCCCTCGTAACCTGGTAGACAAAACATCGGATCCAGAGGGTGAAGTAATTCCTCTTTGCTCATAATGCGGAGATTATGCCACCGATTGGTCAGCAGTTCAATTAGAATCCCTATAATTTAAACCAAAAACAAAACGCTTGACACTAATATGATTCGTTGCTAAAGTAGTAAAAGTAATACATTTAACACTATGGCAGAGCATTCTTTTCCCAAGATATTAGGCACGGCTACCTTGAACGAGAAGGGACAGCTGGTAATACCATCACAAGCTCGCGCTGATATGGGTCTAAAATCCGGCAGCAAAGTAGTCATTATGGCCAGTACGCAGCGGCAAGCGCTCGTCATATTAAAAGCTGAAGAAGTCGAAGCTATGCTTCAGGATTTCAGCGACGCTCTGTCAAGCGACAACTAAATACTTAAATTAAAAAGGAGACAAGTCATCAGCACTCACGAACAAGCTGTGGCCGCGCGCCACGAAAACCGACAATACAGCCACAGTGAAATAATGGTAGTTATAGGCGCTTTGATGCTGGCTATGCTTTTGGCGGCGCTGGATCAGACGATCGTTTCTACCGCCTTGCCGAAGATTGCCAGCGATCTTCACGGCTTAAACAAATTGTCGTGGGTCGCGACGTCCTATCTGATAACCAGCGCTATCGCGACTCCAATTTTCGGCAAACTGGGTGATCTCTACGGCCGAAAGAAACTCTTCCAGATGACGATTGTCATATTCCTGCTTGGTTCAGCTCTCTGTGGCCTGAGCCGTAATATCTCGCAATTAGTCTTCTTCCGCGGGCTGCAAGGAATCGGCGGCGGCGGACTGATGAGTCTGATTCTTGCCATTGTCGGCGATATCATACCGCCAAGGCAGAGAGGTCGTTACCAAGGCTATTTCGGTGCGACATTCGGCATATCCAGTGTAATCGGCCCGCTGCTCGGCGGCTTTTTTGCCGGCGCCCATACTATCTTAGGAGTCAGCGGCTGGCGATGGATATTTTATATCAACCTGCCGATAGGCATAATCGCCCTGAGCGCCATCGCCGCCCGGCTACACCTGCCGGTTAGGCGGACTGAACATAAGATAGATTATCTAGGCGCAACCTTACTGACGGTTTCAGTTGTCAGCTTGCTGCTGGTAACAGTCTGGGCAGGCGTGACATACACCTGGGGCAGCAACCAGATAGTCGGTCTTATCGCATCGGCGATTTTATTTGCCGGACTGTTTATCTACCGCGAAACCAAGGCGACAGAACCGCTTATCCCTATGGGACTGTTTAGGAACGATATCTTCAATGTCTCAGTGTTGTTATCGCTATTGGCCGGCATAACCATGTTCGCGAGCATACTTTATATTCCTGAATATCAACAGGTCGTCCGCGGCTATTCTCCGACTAAATCCGGCTTACTGATGATACCGCTTGTTCTTGGTCTTATGAGCGCGTCGATAATTTCCGGCCGGACTATCAGTAAAACCGGTAAGTATAAGATATTTCCTATAATGGGGACGTTAATTATGACGCTAGGTCTCTGGCTATTCAGTCATGTGTCGCTGACCTCTAGCCAGTGGATGCTGTCACTGTGGATGCTAGTTCTGGGAGCCGGTATCGGCAGTTTCATGCAGGTTCCAACGCTAGCGATCCAAAATACCGTAGATCGTAAGAATATGGGAACGGCAACGTCCAGCGCTACGTTCTTTAGGAGTATGGGCAGTGCTCTTGGCGGCGCAATCTTTGGAACGATTCTGATTTCGCGGTTGACGCACCATCTTGAAAGTATCCTACCGGCCGCTAAGGGCGCCGGGCATATAGTAAGCAGTTCACTTGAAGGAGGCACGTCGGCCTTGGCTGGGGCGCCGGCGTATGTTCGTAACGACGTCATGCTGTCTTTCGTCAGTGCCTTTCACGATATGTTCCTGCTAGCCATACCGTTTAGTATCGCGGCGTTCCTGACGGCGCTGTTTCTAAGGGAAACCCCTCTTCGATCTTCAGCCAGGGGAGTGGCCGAAGGCGCTGCCTTGGAAAGTGAGCACCATACGCCACATCAAGCAGGCGCCGCCTAAGCTGAAGTAATGCTAAAAGACTGAATGCAGATCTTTTATATTGAGGAAAATAACTCGCTGATCCGGGAAACTTCCTCGAGCCCGACTAGTCTTTCGCTATCAATCCCAACCGCTTTCTTCATTTCTTCAACCTGTATAAGGCGCCGCATACTGTCGGATAACAGCCGGTAAGTCACGTTATTAAGGCGAAAAGCCTTAATATGTTCGTCTTCATCCGGATCCTCGCCGTTTTCCAGCATTGTGCTTTCTACAGATAAGGAAACTTGAGCGGCTTCCAAATCAAGCGTTTCCATATCGGCTGGATCAACTCGGCTGAGCATTTCTAAAAAGTCGTATTGCTTCTGGCCGAGATTTCTCTCCGTCCGGCATATGACCCGGTCATGACTCATCGGCACGCCGTAAACTGCCCGGGTAAGCCGGCTGTGGTCAAAAGGATGCATAATTAGAAATCTAATATCTATCTCAAGATCATCAGGGTCAAACTCCAGCTTATTGGGATCTGTTACGTGGTTGATAGTTATCGCTAAAGCAGATTCATCGCCAAAACTTTTCATGATATAACCATGCCGGAAACCGGCATTCTCTTCCCAGTTAGAATGACCGGATTCAGTTATGTTTCTTCCCTCAATGTCGCTTATGGCTAAATCAAGCATGGCTACGCTTAAGGCGGGGGAATCGACAGTCTCTCTGTCAATGTCATAAGTAAAAGGGAAGCCGCAGGCCATTTCCGCCATTGTTTCAGCCTGCCCAGCGTATTCGTGCGCGTAATTACCAAATTCGTTCATAAGTCAAAGTTATTATACCGTATCATTAGTTGCCATACATAAGATATTAGCTAACTACGACTCGCGAGCAGGTCGTTCATCTTTGTCAAAGCATAATCCCAGTAGCCGTTCTCACAAGAAATATCTATACCGCCGGGTATACCCTGGCGGTTCACTGAAATTTGTGATGTCCCCGCCTGATAAGTGACTTCATAGATTATTAAAGTCTTACCTTGCAACAGAGTTATGTCTGTCACGATTTCCTCCTCGGCAATTATCCGCTGCGGCCGGGTTACTGATATAAAGCTTCCAGTGATCTTATATGTCTCATGGCGGGTGGGGTCTTTACTTTCAAATTTATAGCTAATCGGTCCGTTAGCCTTAGCATCGTATTTCATGATACTGAGTTTCATATTCCCTGGCGACCGCCAGGAAGCTACCATAAGGGGATCAGTCAAAGCCTGGAAAACTCTGTCACTATCTGCGTCGATCGAGCGCGAGGTAGTGGATATATTAATTTGCATAGATTGTCAGCCTCATAATCCAGCGAGACGCTCAGCTTCCCTGATCATGACGGCGAAATCTTCTTTGGCGCCCTTAGACAAACTTAGGTGGGCTAGTTGGTGGGCGGCGGAAACGACCGCCAAGGGCAAATCGAAACTGTCAGCTTCTTTTAATATTAACTCCAGATCCTTATGCATAAGTTCGAGAGAAAAGGTAGCGGGGGAGTAATTCTCGTCTTTCGCTAGTTTAATTTTTGCGTTCTGCGAAGGCGACATCACGGCGGTACCCGATAAAGCTTCAATAGCCGCTGACTTATCTAATCCCAGCTTCTGGGCAAGAACGACCGTTTCGGCGATTGAAGCCAGACCGACCCCTAAAAGCAAATTAACGCAGAGTTTCATTTTAAGTCCTTTTCCATTTTCGCCCATGTAATAGGTTTTGCGGCCTAGCGGTTCCAGTAGATCCTTAATATTCGTATATGTCTGCTTGTCGCCGCCTACGAAAATTGTAAGCACTCTGTCTTCTACCTGAGGGGTGCTGCCGGATACGGCGGCGTCGAGAAGCTGGCCGTCTTTTTTAGCGATCAATTTCGCCAGATCGATACTCGTACCCGGCGCTATGGTGCTCATGTCGACGATAACTTTATCTGTAATGTCATTCTCGGCAATTTGCTCGCAGACATCCCTGACGGCATCGTCGTTTGATACTGATATAAAGATTACGTCTGCGGCGTCTACTAATTCGTCTATAGAGGAAATTTTGTCTGCGTTTGCCGGCGCCTGGTTCTCCAATTTGTCTGAACTTCGATCCCAGACAGAAATGCTGCCATTATCTTCTAGTAAGTTAGCCGCCAGTCTTTTACCCATATTGCCTAAACCGATGAAACCTATTTTTCTAGCCATTCTTTTCCCTCCCTTTAATTTAAAAGCATATTTTAGATTAGGCGCTTTAGCCAATAAGCAATCTTACCGGCCGGCTCAGTTAAAAAAGTGACTGATACGCTCACGACAAATAAATTAATATTTACACTTGAACGTAAAGTTTAAGGAGCTAATTATTATGACTAAAGACCATGGTAATTCAATAAAGAACGATAAGCAGTACGAAGGCCTGCGCAAAAAGGGCATGAGCAAAGAGCGGGCAGCAAAGATCGCAAATTCTAAAGGCGCCAGCAAACGGGGTGGTGAGCACAGTCACCGGGGCAAGTAGAAAACTTTATTAGGCGGATGATCTTGTAAAACCCGTTCAAATTACCGGCGCCGACGCCGACCGAACAGCCTACTACCTAGAAACGTAAGATTACTAATGCTACTGAGCTTATCCTCAAGCGAGGCTTGGGCTTTCTTGAGCTTGCGGATAGCAACTAACCCGCCGATCATTATTCCCAGCAAGACTATGATATATAGTCCCATAAAAACCAGTTCAACGATCGTCGTAGCTGTTTGAAGACCGCTCAAGGTTATCCCCTCCTTGTCCGACGTCCGGCCGAACCTTCTTGGACGTCGTCGTTGGTATTCCTGTTATCTTCTCTTGCACGCCTGGCCGTATCGCTGGCTTTATTAGCCTTATCTTTGACTGTATCATTCATATCGCTAGCTTTGTCGGCGGCGTCTTGCAGGTTATCGCGGGCCTTACTTTTAATCCTTCTCATTGTCTGACGGCCACTGTCAGGGGCTAACAGTATTCCAGCAGCCAGTCCGGCGGCAGCACCAGCTAATACTGCTACCGCAATTGCATTGTTATCAGGCTGCCTGCGGCCGCTATAATTATCGATCATATCCTGTAAATCCTGCCATCTTCCCATATAATTCACCTTTCTTTGATTCGCTTACAGCTTTTATTTAGCTACATCCAGATTGTTTCAGCAGTAAGGATGTTAACATCAAAGAACCATCAACCTGTTTTGTTAGTGAATTATTGAGGAACTAAGATACCGGCTTCGACGAGATATCTTAAATTCCATGAGGAAGAAGCTTCTGTCTTATAATTCCAAAAGAAGTCTCCGCGGCCGGCTTTGAAAGCGTCTTGCTGGGCCGAGGCGTATGATTTCAGTGAAGCTCTTATTTTTTGAGGACCCATACCCTCAAAGGTCGAAGGTTCGAGCCCGAGGCTCCATTCACCGACAATGACCTCTCGAGCCCGCTCGTTAATTAGCCTTTTCCACTCGTCTTCGGCCTTTTTGATATGTTGCTCAATGTCCAGCGCCTTATCTTTACCGGAAAAGCATTGGTATAGATGCATATCGAGCACCACGAATTCGTAATCAGGCGAAACCATAAACTTATCCCAGCTGGATGGTTTGAAGGCGTCGCTAATAACTATGGCGACATCCTCACTGACATGATTTCGGACAATCCCATAAGCTTGCCTGTAAAAACGCCTGATGGATTTCAGGGCTAACTTTGCCGCCGGTTCGTTAACCAGGCTAATGCCCCAGAGCGCCGGACTTTTTGAGTATCGATCGGCTAATTCTTCCAGAGCCCGTAGCGTTCGCCTAAGGTTTTGAGGCTGACTCCATCGCACGCTTCCTTTCCTGCCGCTATGGTCAAGACCGTTCTGCGAGCCAGCCGCTCCGTGGAGGTCAAGCAACACTTTCAGGCCTGCCGCTTCAGACCAGCTGAAAGCCCGATCGATATATTTTAAGCAGTTGACGTACGGCGTATCATCTTGAGCGGCCCAATAGCCTACCGGCAACCGGACGGCATTGTAGCCGTGTTCTTTCAGCCAAAAGATGTCCGTCTTTTTAATGAAAGTGTTGCGATGATTGTCTAAACGTCCCTCTCTACTCAGCGCATCGACAGCGCTAAAGCTGTATTCGTCGTCAGCGTCATAGCCTAAAAATAACGACGGCGTTATCCATTTCTCCAGTAATAACCAGCCACCCAGGTTGACGCCTTTTAGGTACTTCAAATTCATCAGTATCCGAAAGGCGAGAACACCCCTACAAGCACTACGGCGGCACCTAGAAAAAGAAAAATAAAGCCTGACAACAGCCCGACGCTCAGCATCAATATGACGCCTATGACACAAAGTAATAAGCCGCCTGAGACCGCGGCTATAACCAGCTTGCTAGATTGTGATTTTTGGTGCTTTTTATTGCCTTCGTCTTGATCATCTTCATCTTCCTCTTCCTCTTCGTCGTCATCAGTTGAAGATTGACTCTGCTGATGTTGTACGCCCGGTTGCTCAGCTTGATCTTTTTGTGAATTTTCCCGGGTCTCATCTTGATTAGCGGAGCTATTATTATCTTCATCTTCGTCGTCGTCATCATCTTCTTCTTGCGGCGAATTATCAGTTTCTCGAGCTGGGACAGGCGTATTTTTTAATTCTTCCGGATACGGTTGATCAAGCGAAACTTCGCCGTCACCGGAGAGGATCTCATGTCCGACTTCTTCGGCCACCTTGTTCAGCTTTTCGTCTTCGTGCATGAATTAACCTCATCCTCTCGATTAATAGTAAGTAACCCAATAGCGGATAATAGATTTTATGATTATTGTTGATAACGATACTGTTAGAAAACTGACTTAGCTGGAATGCAGGAGTACCGTCGAGGCGCTTATTAGGGTAGAATATTTAGCAAACTTATGAGAAACAAGGAACACGATTACCTGCTGGAGCCAGCCAGAGAGATAGTTTATCAAGACTCGGATAAAGCAACCCTCGGCTTGCTCTTAAACCGGGAAAATGAAAGGCGCCTGTCAGGCAGTTATAGCGGACTGACGCCCCCGAGTTACAACGGCTGGTACCATGGCCGGGCATTTGACTGGGATCATATGAAACATATAATCATCTGGGGGCGAAACCGGACACCGGAAAGCTTGATCGCCGGTCAGACCGAGTACGGTGCAGTATTTGCCGGCCAGTGCGAATCGGGCAAGGTTCCGAACCAAAGACTCCTCTATGGGAAGAAGACCTTTGAAGCTAAAATAACCGGTTCAAAGGAGAGTAATTTCTATAGCCAACCACCTATGGGCTCGATCGGTGGAGTCGAGTTTATAAATTCAATGACCATGTTCTCTCCTGAAGCCGCGCGAGATTTTCTGGATTCGATTTATGACAACCTTTACCGTGAAGCGACATATTGGCCGAAGCATCGCCAGAACGGTCCGGACGACAAGCGGCTGGGAGTTGTTTCCGGAGAAGAAACGGGAATGGACGAAAGTCCCATATTCGATCATCAACTGCCTTTTAAGCGCTTAGCCCGCAACGGCCTTAAGACGCCGACGTATATAAACGTCGCCAACATGGCTATTCATTTTGCCGGGCGAATGTGGCTTGACCGAAAAAGACGCGGTTTAAGAGAGGACCAGGTAGATCCTGACGAACCCGCGACCCATAAGGGCTTAAAAGAAGCTCGTGAAATATTCTGGGTCATGCCCGTGCAAATGCAGTCGATCGTCTGCGCCAACTTATACTCCTTTGCCAGCTTAGCCGATCTTCACGGCAAAAACGACGACGCTTTAGAAGCCCGCGGTTATGCCGATAGCCTAGCCTCCCAAGTAGTAAGCGACGTAAATGATCCCGAAAATCCCGGTATGTGGGATCCTTCCGCCAGGGGAGGCCGTGGCATGTTCCGAGATCTCGACAGGAACGGTAAGCCGATTGACGCCCATGGGCGTTTCGGCAGGGTTACCGAGGAAGTGACCGCCTCTAGCTTATGCGCCATTCTATTACCTAATCTAACTGAGACTCAGCTTCTATCAGTTGTAGACATGGCGGTGGAAGAATTCCTGGATGATTACGGTCTGAGCACTGTCGGGAAGGGTAGTCCAAATTATGATCCGGACCACCGCGAGCTGGAAAGCGGACGCTGGCGCGGACCGGGCTGGCTCGATCAGCCATGGATATTTGCCGAAGGCTTGACGCTTCACATCAATCGCAACGATATTAGTCAAGAGACACGCGAAAAGTGCCAGAGACTTTTATGTCAGCTAAGGGATACTTCTCTCAAGGCGCTAGAGAAATGGCATTGCGAAGGAAAGCCGGTACCTGAATACTACAGCCACCGTACTGGTAGGCCTTTCAGACTGTATAAAGTACGCGGCTTTGGCTGGAACAACCTCGGCTATGTTATGCCGCCCGATGAACGGCCCAGCTTCTTTTCAAGAGCATTGCTAGCTAATGTGCATTATCAGGAAACCGACGAAGAGCTGGCCGCCTGAATAAAGTGGCTGAATACTGTTAGATTAGGCTAAAAGGTATACACTAGCGTATAATAAGAGATAGCAAGTCCACACGAACAGAAGCTACGACGCTCCCAAATATGCGTATTTGCAGCTAGCAAGTAAATACCTAAAAGGACTCTCAAATGGCTAGGACAAACCCTGACTCAACCAATAAAGACCATGAAGAAGAAGTATTTATGAAAAACTCGGTTCATTCCATGGTGGGAAGAAAAGTACAGTTGGCAGACAGGCTGGCAGAAATGCAAGTTGAATATAACGACCAGACAAGCCGTCTAAAGCACTTAGTCTGCGCGACGAAACACTCTGCCGAAGATAATAAGGAAGTGAACTCATGAACGCTCAAAAATATACCTTAAGCCAGCAAGCTTTCTTTAAATCCGAAGAGGCGGCCAAGGCCCGTCTCCAGCTACAGCGGATGGAAGCCGATCCCTTATATAACACTCAAAGCATTTTCTCGCCTTCATATAAGGCTGACTGCTCTTTCGTCGACATGCACATGAATTATCTCAGTGAACATCTCAAAACCGATGTCGGCCAATACCTGGCTAACCTCCGCCTAAAAACTAAGATACGTAGCTAAGAACCCGCTGGACTAAAGCGAGTTCTTACTTGCTTTAAGGTTAATTACGCAGGCCTCAGTTAAGAGGCAATGAATGTCAGAGCGTAACCGGTTCGTCCGGCTCTTCCAGCTCGTCCGATGCGGTGGATGTAGTCGTCGTAGTCGTTTGGAATGGTGTAGTTTACGACATGGGATATATCGGCGACATCGATGCCTCTGGCGGCCACGTCTGTCGCGACCAGGACGGTAACTTCGTTGTTCTTGAATGAAGCCAAGGCCCGCTTGCGTTGGCCTTGAGTTTTGCCTCCGTGGATCGACGCCGCAGAAAAACCTCGGCCGAGTAGTTCCGTAACGAGCTTCTCGACGCTCCGCTGAGTCTCGTCGAAGACAATGACTTTGCTAACCTGCTGGTCGTTTAACAGATCATGAAGTTTTTCTAATTTGTCCGAAGGAGTGCGGAAACGGACAACATCCTGGTGGACGTTCTCGCTAGCCGAACTGACCTGTAGGGAAACTAGTACCGGGTCATGGCTGAATGTATCAATCAGGGTTCGGACTTTTGACTCGATCGTTGCCGAAAAGAACATCGATTGTCGCTGTTGATCGGTCGTCGAGAGAATGAAAGTGACATCGTTTACGAAACCCATGTCCAGCATTCGGTCAACTTCGTCAAGAACGACGGTATTAAAGCTTTTAAGGTCAAGCGAACCGCGTTTCATATGATCCTTAATCCGTCCTGGTGTACCAATAACCAATCGAGGATGACGCTTAAGAGCGCGGAACTGGTTGCCGATGTTTGTGCCGCCAATTAGCAGAACGCTCTGCATATCGACGCCACGGCCCAATTCTTTAAATTCAAGAGTAATCTGTTCCGCCAGCTCCCTCGTCGGGGCTATGATTAAGGCCTTATTATCGCGGCTTTTAAGAAGTTTCTGCAATATCGGCAGACCGAAGGCCGCCGTCTTGCCGGTTCCGGTGCCGGAAAGTCCAATAATATCCCGGCCCGCCATGGCGGCCGGTATAACCTGGTCCTGGATTGGCGAAGGGGACTCATAGCCTTTAGCCGTTAGGTTCCTCATAAGCACGGGGTCGAGCTTAAAATCGCTGAACTGGTTTGTCGGCAGGTATTTCGCCTGCTCGGATACAGTCGCGGCTTTAACGAATCTCGAGGGTTCGATGTACTTTTTCTGCGAACGGTTGTTAGGCCGGCGTTTATGATTTGATGATGAATAGGCGAGATACGAACTTCGTCCGCGGCCTGATCGGGATTGATAGGGCATAAAAATAGATCCTTTGTTTATAGGTTTACTCAGATTGCTAGTTGAAATCGAGTAAATGCGCTACAAACCCGGGATCAATGAACAATTATAGATACTTTAGCATATCCGATATCTTAATGCAATCCATTTATCTGGCTAGAATTCTCAAGCGATATATTACAAGGATGATAAATAGCTGGCCGCAATTTAGTTTAATATGGTCCGCGGATATTGGCTGCCACTTTATTCTTATAAAATTTAGTTAATTTAGCGTGCAGGTCGGGACTGAGACGGGGCAAGTCAGAAGCCGCGACGTTAGCCAATACTTGGGCTGGTGAACTGGCTCCAGGTATGACAGTTGAAACAGCGTCATGGTCAAGTATCCATCTTAGCGACATCTGCGCCATCGTCATTCCCCCCGGCACTAGCGGCTTAAGCTCATCCGCCAGTTCTACGCCTTTAGAAAATGGCAGCCCGGCAAAAGTCTCGCCGACGTTAAAGGCCTGTCCGTCACGATTAAAGTTCCGGTGGTCCTTTTCGTCAAAGCTAGTATCGGCTGACATTTTGCCGCTCAGCAGGCCGCTGGCTAAAGGTACCCGGGCGATAATCGCTACTTGCTTTGACTGGGCCTTTTCAAAAAGATCACCAATTGGTTTTTGTCTAAATATATTGAAAATTATCTGCAGTGAAACAAGCTGAGGCTGGTCAAGGCAGATAACCGCTTCTTCCATGGTTTCGACGCTGACGCCGAACCGCTTGATCAGACCTTCGCTTTGAAGCGTCCGAAGGTTATCAAAGACTTCGCCTCGCTGCAAAACGTTCGTCGGAATGCAGTGCAGCTGGACCAGATCCAAAGCATCCACGCCGAGTCTTTTTAAACTGTCTTGTATATGAGCGCGCATTTTCTCTAGCAGGAAATTATCAGGCCATCCCGGGTCTTGCCGACGTCCGATTTTAGTCGCGACAAAAATATCCTCTTCAGCATCACGAAGGAATTGACCGATTAGTTTTTCACTGCGGCCAGAACCGTAGACATCGGCAGTATCAAAAAAAGTAATGCCGGCTTGCTTAGCCTGCATGAGTATATCCAGGGCGGCTGTGTCTGCCACCTCCCCCCAGTCACCGCCCAGCTGCCAGGTACCAAGCCCGACTTCCGATACGCTTACGCCGGTTTTTCCAAATATCCGTTTATTCATGCTTCCTGATGATAGCAGAAGGGAACTCAGGTTGCAGTAAACAATCAAATTGAATTGTCATTTATTAATTGAAAACATTATAAAATCGCCAGAACTGCCACTTGATAGATTTAAAGAATACTTGTAGTATAAGCATAACCTCTAAAATATAAAAAACGACATGGCAGAAACATTAGCGCAACCCCTCGAAACAGAGCGTCTATACCCGCCTCCGGTACCGGACTTACCGCCGCCTGTAACCGAAGGCGGACAACCAATTGACAGCAATCCGCTGCCGCCACCCCCGGAAATTGCACCTGATCCAGGACCTGCTCCTGTTCCACCGAAACGACGACGTTCACCGGGAGAAACTAACGATTCGCCTGAAGATCCAGCCGGTACTGAGATTAGATATAGGGATGCGGAGCTTCTTGGAAAGTCATTTAGGATACGACGATCCGTCCATGAAGCCGGGACCAAAAGCATTAAGACCTGGCAGGCAGCCGGGGCGAGAATAAAAAACGCCCTCGATTCACCTGGCAAGGCTCTTAAGAATTTCGCCTTTAAGCGCGCCAGAAACAGCTACCAAAGAAAGCTTAAGCGTCAAGAAGCAGCCAAGAATCAGCTTATTAAGGATCGCCGGCAAGGATCTGTCGACAAAGCCAAAGATAAAATGGATAACCGGGCGGTTAAGGTTCAGGAACATATTGAGCGAATGGATAAGCGAACTGCGGCAGTACATGAAAATGCTGACCGCCGCCGGCAGGAATATAAAGACGAATTAAAGAACAGACGCCAGAGAGCCCTGGCCCGTAAGGCTCTTCGCGAACAGCTCCGAAAAGATGGCGCTAGCAGAAGTGAAGCCAAGGCCATCTTAGCCGAAATTTCCAGCGAGCATATCGACAGAGTAGGCAAAGTCGCAATATCTACTGAAGCTAGCAAGCTAAAGCTAAGCCAAGCGGCTAGGAGCAAGAAGCGTGCCGAAAGAAGACATCAAAAAACCGACAAGAAAATCGATAAGACGTATGACCGAATCGTTAATCTTGAACGGCAGGCTAAAGGCGCTTCCGAAATAGCCACCGAGATTGCAAACGTAAAGATTCCCCAAACTAGAAAGCGTATAGGTCAGTTAAAAAAACGCCTGTCCAGCATGGAGGAGAACTCCGATGCTAGGTTAGCAGTCCAAGAAGACCTTAAGAACGCCGAAGCCATACTGTCAAGACACGAGGCTAACCTTCAATATTGGTACAACGTCGGCAAAAACAGCCGCAACAAAGGCGAGGATAAGGATAAGAAGCTAGCCGAACTTAGGCTGCAGCGCGCAAGGCATCTTGGTCAAATTGCGCTTGCCGACCAGCGGGTCACAGCGAAGAAAGCGGTTTCTTCGTCTTACCAAAAGCGTCTTGAACAGACACTTCAAGAAGTACTAAATAACTGAGCCGAGTACGAAAGGAATCTGAGATGCCAATGCTAACCCGTGAATTATTGAAAGATTTAGGAATAGGTCTGAGCGATCAGGAGTATAAACTACTTGCCGATCATTTCGAGACCACCCTTCAGGACAGGGTTATCAAGGAAATAGTAGAAGAGTTAAATCCCGAACAAGCTTGGCAGCTTTCTCAACTGCAGTCAGCAAGTGACGACCAACTTTACGGCTGGCTTCTCGCCAATGTACCCGACTTTCGGGATATAGTATCGGATGAGGTGGATATTTTATTGGGAGAGATAGCGGAGAACAGTGAATCATTCTGAGTCAATTTTAAGCATAAAAAATCCCACCAGCTTATATTCTTAAACGGATATTTACCTGATTAGTTCATTGATTAATATTACTGAATTATTACTCTTGCCGGCGAATAGTAACCGAACCTAAAATCAGAAAAAC
>DASTAD010000019.1:0-14664 GCA_035713075.1 Saccharimonadales bacterium (SeqCode)
CTTTTACCAGGCTTGGCGAGACGGCTGTCGATACGATTCAGCCGGTTGACGTGCAAACCGGACAGCCGGTTCCCTATGAACTTACTACCATAGGCTCCGGCAACACTACCGGACCGGACCATTCTCTCGACCCGCTGACAGGTGCCGAGCGACCCCGCAGCGAAGAGCCGGCGACACGCATTGACGATCCCGTCATTGCCGAGCAAGTCGCCTATAGCGCTAAAAATTACCGGACTAACGCGGCGAATACCAGGAGGACACTGGCAGCCGAGGACCGGTTCAAAAATAAGCTGGAAGAAATCATGCAGGATCCTGAATTCCGCGACACCAGCCTTTGGTACAGTATTAGGAACATACTGAAAAACTCAGTCGCTCTCGAGAGGGCAGGCTACCCAGGCGAAAAGTTCAACGCCTATCCGTTTCATAATATCTCTGATTCAGCAGCCGTAGCGATGACCGAGAACTATAAGCAAATGGACCGGGCTAACCGGGATATTGAAGACAAGCTTTCAAGCCCTGATGCTCTCACTAATAGAATGTTTCACTCCCACACCCCCTACGCGAATAGTTTAACCGAGAACTGGTGGCAAGCGGCCGCCGAGCGGGACGACGAAATAGCTGAAAGGATCGAGGACTGGGCCAGGTTCCTGCTCGAACATCCGGTCAATGAGACATACGCCCGGCAGAATGCCGATTTCGATTTCAGCCCCGAAGGCATGATAGATCTTGAGGACCTAACTAACGGTGGAGGCCGTAAGCGTAACGAAGAATTCTTGGGCGGCGAACCGTATAAAGAAGGCGAGTCGTATTATAGTTTTAAGGATATCTTCACTAACCTTCAAGAAGCGACCGAGGCTCTGAGCCGCTATAAACGTTCTGAAGAAGACGCGGAACTGTTGCGTCAGGCTACTGGCTCGCTGTCTCCAAGCATGACGCTTGGACAGCTGGCGGCGCTTAATCAAAAGATCCGGGACCGGGTCAACCAAAATCTTAAAGCCATAATTGCCAGGCGTTTTGAAGTGCTTGAAGAGGTGTTAGACGGTAGAGCCAGCCGCTCGCCTGAAAACAATGACGCCGAGCAGCCAGCCCTATAGATCCCTGAGAACGAATCGCTTTACCCCTATCTATCAGATACAATGAATTCAGTGAGAGTCTTAGAAAACCCTTTTTTCATACTGGCGCCGATGGACGACGTCACCGACACCGTCTTCCGTCAGGTAATCACAAGTCTGGCTAAGCCAGACATGTTCTTTACTGAGTTCGTCAATGTTGACGGGCTGCAGAGCCCAGGGCGCCAGAAGTTGCTTAAAAAATTACGCTTCACCCAAACTGATACCCCGCTTGTCGCCCAATTATGGGGCAAGAACCCGGATAATTTCCGCAAGACTGCCGAGCAGATAGCTGACGGCAGCCTGGCCGCAGAACTGGGCTTGAGGGACGGCGTCAACTATGCCGGCGTCGATTTAAATATGGGTTGCCCGCAGAAGAAGGAAGTTAACGGCGGGACGTGTTCCGCGCTTATCAACGACAGGCCGCTGGCCGAAGAGATAATCGACGCTACGCGTAGCGGCATCGGCGGCAAACTGCCGCTGAGCGTCAAAACCAGACTGGGCTATAATGAAGTCGACCTAAGCTGGCCAGAATTCTTACTTAACAAGCGAATTAACATGTTAACTATGCATGGCAGAACGCGTAAACAGATGAGCAAAGTGCCAGCTGACTGGGAGCTAATCGGAAAGGTTAGAGAAATACGCGACCGTATCGCTCCTGAAACTTTAATAGTCGGTAACGGCGACGTCAGGAATAAGCGGCACGGTCTCGAACTAGCCATGAAATACAAGCTTGACGGGATTATGATAGGCAGGGGTATTTTTCATGACCCATTCGCTTTTGCGCCTGCCAGCGACTGGGAAGATATGCCTGCCAGCGCCAAGTTAGGCCTTTACAAGAAACATATAGAACTTTTTCTGGCTACCTGGAGAGCCGGCGACCGGCCGATCCATACATTGAACAAATTCTGCAAGATATATATAAACGGCTTTGACGGCGCCAAAGAACTACGCGAGAAACTGATGTCCGCTAACGATGGCTGGGAACTGCTGGATATTCTAGGTCAAGCGGCAGAGACTTACGTCGGGGCAGAGCTTATTTAAGCGGCGACTGCGAAGGCCATTACTGCCACTTCTTTCAACGCGTCATTGCCAAGTTCATGAACGGCTTTTAGAGGATATACCGTGCCCGATTTTCTTAGGCTCAAGAGGGTGTCGCTTAAAGTATCCTCTTTTTCGTGTCTAACTATATCCACCGCCATTTCAGCTACTTCCAGGGCATCGGTCCTGCTGCCCCTGGTCGTCGTGTGGCTATTAGCTTGAAACAGGGCGTCGGCCATGACGACCGCGCCTAGGGCCTTATTCTTCTCGGGTATCCGAGGGTCCCTCATTATTTTTTCTTCCGCTCTAGAGATAGTCCGAGTCGCGATTTCCTTAAGTGACTGAACTTCGGATAAAGGTTCGAGTGTTTGTTCGGCATAGACGGCTTCCCGGGTGATGCAGGACCCGACTTTCATCAGCACCCACGGGTCAGTCTGCTCCTCTGGGCTCACGAAGATGGCATGGAGGAATTTTTTCTTAGCGCCCCGATATTTATCGATGGCCTGTCCAAGACCGCCCTCTGGATCGGTTTCCAGTTCGGCCGCCTCAGCCATGAGCTGACCGCCTTCGTTTATTAGATCGTCATAAGCCGGCTTACTTGAAGGTGACGGCATATCGGCGTAGATTAATTCGACCTGCGTTTCCGGACAGTAGAGCGGAAAAGGAGTCTCTAAGAGCGGAGCGGCCGGTAGGCTTTCAGTGGGACCGTCGACAACTGCTGGGGCGGGAGTTTTTTCTATGGACATCTTTTGTATATTGATTTATTTAACACCTTACCTTTAATTATACCGCCTATGGTCAACCATGGATTAAGAAAATGTCTTGTAATAAATCTAACAGGACAGTGGAAAACTAATATAAAAGCGCTTGTGTTTTAAAAGTGATGGCGGATAATTAGGCTTGAGGCAGCGGTGAAAATAATCGCCGGCCAAATATACAACGAGCGAAGACAAAAGTTTAAGGGCACCTCTACCTAAAACGCAAAATATAGCTGGCGGTGGCCTAGAAACAAATAAGGAATCCGTTAAGGTAACACACAAATGGTACCGCCAATTGAGGCCACGGCATCGTTCAGCCCCTCACCCGAGAGGCATAATCAACCTCTAGTTCCTGAGGACCTAGCAGTCCACGACCTCTGGCATTATGATCGGCACCTCCCTTCAAGCTTATTCGAAGGCGTAGCTGCCAGGCGCGATTTGAAGATATTCCCTGACGGCAAAAGCATAGTCGACGCTCGCCCCTTATACAGTCTGGGTCACCTTATTAGTTTATACGGGCAAGCTCTCGAGCAACCCGGCTTCAGTCCGACTCGTTTCTTTACTGAGCATTTTTCCCTCCCCGACTATACGGTGCCTGAGATTCAGTCCGGACGGCCGCGTATTCCGCTAGACAAGTACATATCCGAGACGTGGAGCCTGCTCACTTATGACGCTCCCGATAATAACGGCAGCCTGATCGGCAGTCCTAATCCTACCCTGAAGCCTGGCGAGAGGTTCGGCGAAGCCTACTACTGGGACCTTTTAGAGGGCGCCAGGGGGCTGCTAACCGAAGCCGCCAATGACGATCGGGCGGGTAAGAACCATGAGTCTGCGCAAAAGGAGAAGCTGGTTAGGGGAGTCGCCGACAATTTGGCATACCAGATAGAAACGGAAGGCTATATTTCTAATGGCCGCCGGACATATTACCAAGGCAGGTCGCAAACGCCGGTCTTTGTGGAGATAGTCAAGACCATGCAGGAACATTTCGGCAAGATGGATCCGGGCATAACGCAAATCTACCTGCCTCAGTTAGAGAAGGAGTATGCCTGGTGGAACAGCGGCGAACGGATAGTCCGGCTGGAAGATTACCATGGCCGGGTACATTACCTTAACAGGCATTGGGACGCTAATGATACGCCGAGGCCGGAATCTTACCAGGAAGATATTGAGACAGCGAATAGAGCCTATGGCCGGCCAAAAAACGAGGTTTATAGGCACATCAGGGCTGCGGCAGAAACCGGACGCGATTTTACCGCCCGCTTGCTGGCAGACCCGCGCCGTTTAGAGACAATCCATACGACAGATTTCATACCACTTGAGCTTAACGCGCAGCTCTACCTCTACGAGACTGAGATTGCTAAGGCTCACCTAGCCGCCGGTAGAATAAACCGGGCCAGGCACTACAACACGCTAGCGGCTGAGCGCAAGCGAGCGATCGATACTTTCCTTTGGAACGAGGCGGCTGGCGGCTACTTCGATTACGACTTCGTCGCCGGCCAGCAATCAGAAATCAAAAGCATGGGCATGGCTTATATGGTCGCTGCCGGGGCCAGTTCGAAAAGCCAAAGCGAGCGGGTCGCCGGAGTGCTCAAAACCGATCTGCTGAAGCGCGGAGGCTTCGCGGCGACGCTGGCTGATTCAACGCAGCAGTGGGATGGCATGCCGGACGAGCACGGAGATAAAAAGAACGGCTGGCCCATAGACCAGGTCAAAGGCATCCAGGCCTTGGAAATTGCCGGAGAAAAACGTACGGCTCTGATGGCAGCTTTCAGATGGTTGTCGCTTAACCGCAGGATTTACCGGGCGGCCGGGGTTATGGTCGAGAAAAGCGAGGTTGTCCAGCTGAGCTGCGGCGGGGGCGGAGAATATGCCAGGGCCCAAAAAGGTTTCCTCTGGAGCAATGGCGTCGACAGGTATCTCAGCGATTATCTGCGCCGGCAAATGATCGTCGGAAACGGGTGAACGTAGCAGAGCAGTTAAATAGGTAACTGTCACTTACCGGGTCCATCCTCGATAATAAGTAAAGACTACTTATTAATTGAAGCCGAAGGAGGACCGATGAAAGACGTACCGCTGCTAGAACTTAATGACGGCCACACTATACCGCAGCTTGGTCTTGGCGTTTATCAGATAGCTCCCGAAAATACCGTCGACGCCGTATTAAACGCTTTGGAAGTTGGTTATCGACATATCGATACGGCTGAGATGTACGGCAACGAGAAGCAAGTCGGCGAGGCCATAAACGAATCTGAGATCGGCCGCAGCGACATCTTCGTCACAAGTAAGCTGCATAACGCTATGCATAAGCCTGATGACGCTAGGCGGGCAATTGACAATTCGATAGAAGCAATCGGTTCGGATTATATAGATCTATTTCTAATCCACTGGCCGTTGCCGAAGCTCTACGGCGGCGATTTCCTTGCGACCTGGGAAGTGTTAGAAGATTATAAGAGCAAAGGTCACTTGCGGTCTATCGGCGTATCCAACTTCCAGGTTTCACATTTACAGAAACTGATCGCTAAAGCTAAGATCGAACCGGCCGTTAATCAGATCGAACTGCACCCTTATTTCCAGAACGTCGAAGTCGACGATTTCGGTCAGACAAAAAATATCGCTACCGAAGCCTGGTCTCCGATAGCTCAAGGCGGAGTGCTTGATGATCCCGTCATAGCCGAAATCGCCAAGCAGACAGGCAAATCGACCGCCCAAGTGGTGCTGAGGTGGCATATCCAGAGAGGAAACATCATCTTCCCGAAGTCTGAGACTCCCGAAAGGATTGAAGAGAATTACGATATATTCGACTTTGAGCTAGACGACAATCAAATGGCCGATATCACAGGACTGGACAAGGCTGAGAATGGTCGGACTGGACCGCACCCGGATAGGTTTGATTATTGCCCGGAATACAAACGACCCGGCTAACCTCGCGTATCGCAATACCCCAGGCGCCGGTCGGGTAATTGTAAGGGTTGAGATGGAGCTTATAAGCGCCGGCGCCGGTGATATCTATATTTCGTCCCGTCCAGGCAGCCGGGCCCCAGTCGCAGTGGACCATCTGGGCGACGTGGCGCCGATGGTTTACTAGAACCACCACCTTGAACATGTCTCCGAGCGTCGAATCGTTGCGTATAGCTATGCACGGACGGTTATCGTATCCCTGATCAGCTGTTTGACCGGCAGCCTCCAGCGGCGGGCCGAAGGTCGATGTTGCCCCGCGAACTACGAAACCGGTTTCTTTCATTACTCGTCTACGCCTGAAGTGAAGGGCGTTAGTGTCGGATTGCAGGGTCGCCACAGGCGTCACCGGCGTAGGCTCGGCACTGGCTGCCTCGGCGGTTCCGGCCATCATGCCTCCAGCGGCGCCAGCCGCCATGACTACTCTTAAAAGCCCCGGCAAAGCTTTTTTTTGTAGATCTTCCTCATACTCTGAATACTGCTCCATTAGTGTCCCCCGATCGTCGTCAACTTCCAGTCAACCGTTTTATTTATTAGATATAAGTTTCAAAATATAAGGGGTACTCGCATACACTGTCAGCGATATAATTAACAACGCGTCATTTATTCCTAGTTTTTATTAAGATTAAATTTCAATTTTCGGCTTGCTATAAGTCATTAAAACTGGAATTATTGAGTAAACCCTGTGAAAGGTTAATATGGCGGCAGAAGAACTAATAGAAGACCCCTACTACTACGTATCGCTTGACCATCAACAGTTTCTGCTCGATACATTCTTCAATGACTGGCTGAGCCGGCAAAGCAGCGATGTTCCGTGGAACCTCGGCCAACTAGTAAAGGACACCGAACCGGGAAACGACGCCCAGGACAAGTTATTAACTAAAATAAGCGGCTATCTGATCATGATCGCCACCGATAACCCGGAACCTAGTCCTCTAGCAGCCTATAACCTCGCTCAATCCGCCGTCATCAGTTACGCCTCGGAAGTTGACGAAAAGCTGGCTAACGCTTCGACTTTAGATAAGCTCATAGAAGTCGCCGCTCACGCTACCTCAGGGGCACCGGCTTCTACTGCGCCAAAGTCTGTCTCAGCAAAACCCCGCGCCTTAGTTCTAGTTTCCTCGGAAAGCTCAGAAGACGCCGCCACGGGTAGCAGAAGCTTAGTTAGTCCAAGCACGGAGCAACAGCCAGTCGACAAGGCCAAACCTCGAAAAGCTTCACCCAGGACAGCTGATTCTAAAAACGCAGATTTTGACGAAATGCGGGTTGACGCAGGCATGAAAGACTTCTTTAAGCAGGTAGGCAAATATAAGCTTTTGACTGCGGCCGAGGAGATCTCTTTAGGAGAGCGCATAGAAAAAGGAGACTTGAGCGCAAAAGAACTGATGGTAAATTCAAATCTCCGTTTAGTAATTACGATCGCTAAGGGCTACCGCCATAAAGGACTGCCTTTCCTCGATTTAATCAACGAAGGCTCTATCGGTCTGATGAGAGCAGTCGAGAAATACGATTACCGGAAAGGCTATAAATTCAGCACTTATGCAACCTGGTGGATAAGGCAGTCATTGAGCCGAGCCTTAGCCTATAAATCCCGGGAAATCCGTTTGCCGGTCCATGTTGTCGAAAGGCTCAACAGGGTCAAACAAGCCGATATGTATTTGGCGTCTGCCTTCCAGCGCGAAGCTAATGATGAAGAAGTCGCCTACGTCGTCGGTATCAAACCCGAAGAGGTGGCGGAATTAAGAAAGGCCGATACGCTAGTTTCGGAATCACTAGACGAAGCGGCTTCGACAGAAACCGAAAGGACAAAGGGCGAGATCAAAGCCGACCCCGAGAGCGACGCTGTATATAAGGATATCGAAGAAGACGTGGACGCTCAGCTGCTATGGAAAAAAATTTCTATGGTACTTTCCGAAAAGGAAGTAGCAATCTTAAAGTTACGCTTCGGCGCAGGCGGCGAACCTGTCCAGACCTTCGAACAGATAGGGGCTCAACTTAATCTTCATCCGGAAAACGTCCGCCGGGTCCAGCTACAATCAATTAAGAAACTTCAGGACCACGGCGGTTTCGAAGAATTCCGCTAAGATAAAAGACGACTAAGATCGCCTGCATTAATGACTTTGAAGAGCAGTGGGATACTTGCTTGAAAATCCTCGTGTTCAGTGCATAATGGGTATGAATGTCAGATAAAAGCGAGGTTGGAACTGACCAGCCGGAGTATGTAGTAGGTATCGGTGCGTCAGCTGGAGGGCTAGAAGCCATCCAGGCGCTAGTCGATTGTCTGCCAAAAACCCTGGATAACGTTTGCCTGGTTATCAACCAGCACCTCAGCCCGGATTATAAGAGCATGCTAGTCGAACTTCTAAGCCGGAAAACCGACTTGGCGGTAGAGCATGTCGAAAACGGTCAGGCACTTCAAAGCAATAGGATATATATTGCGCCGCCAAGCGACGACGTGGTCGTGAAAGACGGACAGTTCCAATTCAGAAAGCCTTTGGACGTAGGTGCCCATCCCAGCGCCGACGTACTTTTCGCGTCCCTAGCTAAAGCCTATGGCCCCAAATCAGCCGGCGTAATCCTATCCGGTACCGGTAAAGACGGCACCCGGGGACTGACCGCCATCAGCAAGATAGGCGGCCTGACTATCGCCCAAGATCCTGTAACCGCCAAATATGACGGTATGCCGCAATCGGCTATCGGTTCCGGGATCGTCTCGCATGTCTTACCGCCGGGTAAGATCGGCAGCCAGCTAATGAAGCTATTGAATTCTTCAACCCACCCAGTCGAAGCCGAGGTTTCCAATGAAATTCCCGAAGCCGAGGAAGCTTTTACCCAGATTTTCCAGCTGCTCGAGCATCGGATCGGGACTGACTTTAGCGACTATAAGTCGTCGACCTTGAACCGAAGGTTGCAAAAGCGGATTCAGGAACGACACTTCAGCAGCGAAGAAGAGTACCTTAGCTACATTAAGCGCCATCCAGAAGAACTGGACCAGCTGTTTGAGGCCATGCTGATAGGCGTAACCGAGTTCTTCCGCGACCCGGAAGCCTTTAACGCCCTTGAAGAAACTGTAAAAACGATAATTAATAACAAAAAAGAAAACGAACTGATTCGCATCTGGATCCCCGGCTGCGCCACCGGCGAGGAAGCCTACACTTTGGCGATGATCCTGTCGCAACAGCTTGCGGACTCAAATAAGAGACTGTCGTTGCAGATTTTCGCGACCGATATAGACATGAAAGCCTTGCAGGTTGCCCGCCAGGGCAGGTATCAGGTGTCGGCTTTGAAGCGGGTACCTAGCCAGTACAGGCGACGGTTCTTTAAAAAACTTAACGACACAACTTACGAAGTCGACAAGGATATCAAGAAGCTGGTTCTTTTCTCCAGGCACGACGTTACCGCTAACCCGCCGTTCCTCCGATTAGACCTTATAACCTGCCGGAACCTGCTCATTTACTTCAATACTGACTTGCAGAAGAAAGTGCTGCCGCTCTTTTACTACGCCCTCAATAGCAAGGGTTACTTAATGTTGGGCAAATCAGAGAATGTCGGCAAACTACAGAACCTCTTTTCCACGACCAGCAGCCCTTATAAGATATTCCAGAAAAAAGGCACAGCTAAGAATATCCCACTTAAATTTCCACAGCTTCGCCCCCATACTCCGCCAGGTCTAAATCCAGCCATAACTGAAGACTCGGCCGGCAGCGACTTATCGATCAAGGACATGGTCAAGGAAACCCTATTTAACGATTACGGACACCCCTTCGTAGTCATAGACGACAGGCTGGATATAGTTGAAATTAACGGCGATATATCTAAGTTCGTCAAATTCAAGCCCGGTAACGCCACGCTTAATCTGTCGCGTCTGATGATACCTGAATTACAGATTGAGGTCCGTTCAATTAGCACCTTGGCTATAAACAATATGCGTAATACAATTGGGCATATAAGGAAACTCGGGACAGGTGAGGGAGCTTCATTCGTCAGACTGTCAGTCCGGCCTCTGCTATATGCCCAGCCTAATAATCCTTATTTCCTGGTTATATTTGAAACCTTGGATCTCGACAAGAAGATACTGCAGATAGCCAACGTCAAGGACGAGATTACCGATACTCCACGAACTCTTGAACTGGAACATGAACTGGACGCCACCAAAGAACACATGAACTCGCTGCTTGAAGAACTCGAGACCTCCAACGAGGAACTCCAAGCACTCAACGAGGAGATGCAGGCGTCCAACGAAGAACTTCAGGCGTCCAACGAAGAACTCGAGACCTCCAACGAGGAACTCCAGGCTACTAACGAGGAGCTTGAAAACGCCTATTCGGAAATCAGGGAAGCTCAGGATCATATTATCCAGCAAAAAACCGAACTTGAGCGGGCGGCAGATAATCAGAGCACCCTGCTCAACAATACCCTGGTCGGCTTTATCCTCATTGACCGTGACTACAGGGTTATAACTTCTAATAAGACAGCCCGCAAGATGTATAAGGATATATTCGGCACCCAGATCTCGGAGAACTCTTCTTATATGAAAGCTTTGCCGGATAATCTTTTCGCCGCCTTTCATAAGAATTTCAAGCATGCTCTGAGAGGCAAGCAACTGGTAACCGAAGAAACTTACGAAGACAGCAAAGGTACTAAGCATTACTTCGACGTCAACTATACGCCCGTCAAGAAAAGCCTTAAGGAGAAGGAGGCCCGCTACATTGCCGTCAGTTTCGTCGACATGACTCATCGCCGGAAAGCCCAGCTTGACCTGATAGACAGTAACAGGGAGCTTGAGGAAGAGAAACAGTTTATGAGCAGTCTGACAGAGAACCTGCCGGGGTTTGTCTGGACTACCGATCCGAAAGGCGGCTTCATATACTGCAATAAGCAGCTGCTAGCTTTTACCGGCCTCGAACAAGGTGAATTCGAACATAGCGGACTTAAGAATATAGTTCATGAAGACGATTGGAAAGCGACAGAACGGATACGGGCAGAGGCTCTAAAAAATTCCAAACCGATGGCTATTGAGCACCGGATACGCCGCAAAGATGGAAGCTATAAATGGTATCTGACTGTCGCCGACGCCGTAAAGGACAAGGACGGCAAGGTGCGCATGTGGGTAGGCTCAAGTATCGAGGTCGAGGATCTGAAGAAACAGCAGGAGATGGAGACCCGAGTCGAAAAACTAAAGAGCGAGCAGGAAGAACTAATTAGAGTGAATAAAGTCAAAGATGAGTTTATCGGCATAGCATCGCATCAGCTGAGATCGCCGGCCACGGCGGTCAAACAATACCTTGAACTGGTTATACAAGGTTACGGGGGACCGCTATCCGATAAGCAGGACAAATATCTCCATATAGCCCACGACAGCAATGAAAGGCAACTGACGGTCATAAACGACCTCCTTAAGACCGCCCAGCTAGACGCCTCGGACTATAAAGTGCATTCAAAGCGTCAGAATATACACGACATGCTAGAAAAAATAATCGATGAGTTCGAACCGGTTTTAGCTATGAAGGATCAGATAATTAAACTTACCTGCCCTAAAGACCTGACGGCCAAAATGGAGCCGGACGACATGAAGCTCGCCGTCGTTAACTTAATCGAAAACGCCATCAAGTACAGTCACCCGGGAGAAAAGATTGAAGTTAAGGTTGTACAAGCGGACCACCATATCCGGATCATGGTAAAGGACCGCGGAGTTGGAATAGATAGCGAAAACCATTCTAGAATATTCGATAAGTTCTCGCGTATAGACAACGAACTTTCCGATACCGTCTATGGTTCCGGTCTCGGACTCTACTGGGTCAAGAGAATAGTCGAGCTTCATAACGGCCAGGTCGAAGTCAATTCTAAACTAAATCAAGGCTCCACCTTCACGGTAGTACTACCAGTATGAGTAAGAGAAACGTAATCATGATAGTCGAAGATGAAGCTATCTTGCAGGACGTCTATAAGCTGGTACTGACAAACGCCGGGCATAAGGTGCATACGGCTAACAATGGCAAGGAAGCACTGGATCAATTAACTAAGATAAAGCCCAATCTTGTGCTATTGGATATCTTCATGCCTGTTCTTGACGGCATAGGATTTTTACGAGCCTTAGATAAAAGCGCTTATCCTGAAATGCGTGTAGTCGTCTGCAGTAATCTTTCCGATACGAAAGTCCAGAAAGAAGTTGCCGGTTTAGGGGCGGATGATTATGTCTTGAAAGCGAGCCTGGGCCCGGCCGAACTGCTAAAGCTGGTTGAGAGCGTCAACGATTCCGTAAGCGCTACCTAAAAGGTTTTTACTTTGGTCTCTCAGACCTAAAAGTGCTCCTCGGGTCTATAACGCTTAATTAGAAACATATTTAAAGATACCCTTTAGTCATAGATAGCCGCTTCGTTACTGAGTGGCTTTTACGGCTTCCTCCCTCTAGTTTTAGCTCCTCTTTAAGCTTATGCTTGGCCGCCCAACATAATGGCAATATGACTTTGACCAACAAAAACTGAAGCCATACTCATTTAAAAGAGCGGTTCTCGCCGTAAGTTACAGTAGCATTATTCTAGGCTTGGTTTAGGCGCAATTAATTCGATGTCGCACGTCCACGGAAAGAGAATCTAGCTTGTTAGCAGAGGACTGGAATAGTACCAAACAAAATCTTGAGAGATAGAAAGGTTAATCATCACATGAAGTAGTATAAGTTTTAGAGGACAATAGGAATGTAAGCTAAAATTTCTCGAATCAGTACTTAGCAAAAGGAAGTAGGGGCCCATATAGCGGGCAAGTTATACTGTTGTACCTGGGATTTGCATACACCAACCTGACCTTGCGATACTACAGTCCAGCTACCACTATTATTTATAGCAAGCCACGCTCCGCCACCACCTCCAGGTAGTGTGATACTTCCGTACGCAGCATTGCCGCTAGCGGTTACTCCATTTATAGTTACGCTTGCTTGAGAAGCTCCTTGAACGTTATCCTTGTAAGCCTTAACGGCCTGAGTTATAGCTACTGTTTGGTTAAACGGACCCGTAGAACTTTTCGTTGCTGCGATAGGCTTTCTGCTTTGCGACAAGGCTTGACTAGCTGTAGAGAGCTGCTTATTGAGGTTTATAATTTTATTTGCTTGTGTGCTTGACTGAGTTGTCAAGGTAGTAACCTGTGCATTCAGTTGTGTCACCTTACTGTGCTGCCAAGCATAAATACAGTAACCGACGCAAGCAATAAGAATGATGGCTAAAATACCAGCAAGAACTTTTCTAAAAGTATCCTTTCGATTTGTTTGTAATGATTGGAATGATGGTTGAGATAACGGTGTTAAATTTGGTTGTACTGGCTGATTATCCATAATTTCACTATACCATAAGCATTTTTGGGGTAATCCGACATACCAGAATTAACACTACGCCACTATAGACAAGACACTATAAAAATAGTATAATATACTTATAATGTATACCGAAATACTGCATACATCATCTGAAGTGCCTAATGTCATAGATTCTCAAGTCGTATTAGGTAAACAGCTAGGTGTCGGCTCAAGCATGGCTGATGTCCGAAGATCAAAGGACCATCTTAGCTTTGAGAGCAGGCTAAATGTCATAGCTGCAGGTTTACTGTGGAAACCTGGAATGCGAATTCTTTTCTCGGGAAATGAGAGGGCATTGTTTCCCCAAGCTGCGATGGAGTATATGGCCGAGCATTTCGGACATATCCCTCATGAATATTATTCAGACCCTGATACGCATTCATACGACACACAAGCAAGCGCACATAACGTACCCCACAAATTAAAAGAGGAAGGCCATAGCAACCCGCTTCTGGTTACTGTTGGTTTTCATGCCGTTAGGGCTCTAGCTTTATTCAATAGGGAACAACCAGTAATGAATTTTGCAGTCGCTTCAGAAGATATCGTTTCAGAACGGTCGGCGGAAGATTTTGAAGCTATTAATGCTTGGAAAAGTCAGCCAAGGATAAGAATGGAGAAAACAAAAGAAACTTTGCTACGCAGACTGGGAAATGGAGGCAAGATAGGTAGTTTAGCTATGAAGGCAATGAGACCGTAAAGCTTATGCTTGGTGGGGGTGCCTGGATTTGAACCAGGGACCAATCGGTTATGAGCCGACTGCTCTAACCACTGAGCTACACCCCCAAGTGTATGTCAGTGATAACTAACAGATGAGAGTATAGCAGATTTCATCAAAAATTATATAATGGCATACAGGCATATATGGAATTAAAAATAAAGACAGAAAAACTAGTATCAGACTTTTTCAGCAAACTGAACGATATTCGCTTTGTTGGTCAACTTCTATTCGTATTAATCGTATTAATGGTTAGTTGGAGCGGCGTTAAATCTATTCAGACTAACTATGGTTTACAGAAGCAAATAACAGCCCTCAATCAACAGAATGGCTTGCAGAAGCTAACTGACGCTAATCTAAAACTTCAGAACCAATATTATGAATCCAACCAGTATCTTGAATTATCAGCGCGTCAGAATTTTGGACTCGCCGCACCAGGAGAAAAGGAAGTGATAGTGCCACAACAGGTTGCATTAGCACACACGGTAAACTTACCGTCTTTTAGTACCGATAAGGTTGTATATACAAGTAAGACCTCTACGTTACAAAGAAATATGGAATCTTGGGTAAACTTCTTTTTGCATCGAACATCTAACTGACATGCCCGTACTCAAATAGATCGTAGACAATTCCGACTTGTAGAATAGGTTATGTAACTAACTAAAACTACAAAGGAGAAGACTAATATGTCTAACCGTGTCGGGTCATCTACGACCTATGCTTCAATTTTACCAAGTGGTA
>DASTAD010000020.1:0-13366 GCA_035713075.1 Saccharimonadales bacterium (SeqCode)
CGCCCTGATCGGACATGGCATAGGCAGCAGCATTGGCAATATAGGAGGTTACGCCGCCGGGATAGTTATCGGGGCCGCCGGTATCTTCATGCTCATGCCGGAAACAGAAGGCAAGGAGGAAAAGAACGTTAAGCTGCTATCGCAAGCTAACGGCTGGTCGGTAATAAGCCTGGGACTGAGTATAAGTATCGACGGATTAGCCGTAGGCTTCAGTTTAGGTCTTTTAAAAGTACCGCTGCTTTTACTGGTCGGCTACGTGGCCTTACAGACTTTCGTCGCCGCCAGGATCGGTTTATGGCTGGGCGGACGTCTTAACGACCGCTTCCGCAATAACGCCGAGAGGTTTGGCGGCATAGTCCTTTTACTTGTCGCCGTCCTGCTGATTATCACCAAGGCGACCGGCCATAATATGTAAATGTAGAAAGTCCGCGGATTTTCACTTGTCTGCCGTTATGCGGCTCTATGGCGACTCAATAGGTAATGAGACAGCGCCGAAGCAACCGCTAAAAGTAGGACGAAATTGACGACTCCCCAGCTTAAATGGGCAAGTAAACAAAGCAACCATAACACCCCCAGCACCGCGGCTATGAGCAACATCATAGGCTACCTCCTTCAGTTCTTTATCTTTAAAAGATAAGCTTAACAATAAACCCATTTTATATACTTGAGTTGTTAAGTATCTTACTGGGTGAGAAAACCACCTCCTTATGGGTGCAGCACTACTTTGGTCATACCATCGACTCGCTCGTCGAACCGCTTATAGAAAATAGGGGCGTCTTCCAAGGCGACATCATGGCTGACTATAACGCCCGGCCTGGCCTTCCCGGCAATAATGAGATCCCTAAGCATCTCGTTATAGCGCTTAACTGGGGCTTGGCCCATGCCGATGGCGATGCCTTTGCTCCAGTAAAGACCGAATGGAATCTTCATGACACCGTTCTTCAGGTCTTCGCTCGGGGCGCCTGGATCCTCGGGCATATAGACGCCGATTATACCGGCATGGCCAGTTGGGTTGATTATTGTAGCCAGGTCCTCGAGTACCTCGCGGGCTTCTTCCTGCTCAGGGTGCTCAAAGTCATGAGCCTGGTAACCGATAGCGTCTATGCCGCAGTCCACTCCTTCGAGCCTTTTTTCTTCACCCGGCCGCAATGAGTCCTTCAGAAGTAAAGATTTTCTAAGTTCTACTATCTGCTGACTCGGCCTGCCTTTTCGGAAATCTATCGGTATGGCGCCCATTTCCCGGGCTTTGTCGAGCCTTGTTTCTACTGAATCGACGGCATAAATCTCAGCGGCCCCTCGAAGCTTGGCCGACATGATACTGAGCAGTCCGACGGGTCCGGCTCCGTAAATTACGACGCTGTTGCCGACTTGGACGTCCGCCAGCTCGGTTGCATGCCAAGCCGTCGGGAAAATATCCGCCAGCATCAGGAAGTCATGCTCGAGCTCGTCGTTAGGTTGGCCCGGCAACTTAAGGGCGTTAAAATCCGCGAAAGGAACGCGGACATAGTCGGCCTGGCCGCCGCTGAACGGACCCATGTCGGCGTAGCCATATGCCGCTCCGGCTCCGGCAGGGTTTAACGTCAGACAAGCGTTAGTCCAGCCACGGACGCAGTTATAACAATCTCCGCAAGCTATATTGAAAGGCAAAACGACGCGGTCGCCGCTCTTCAGCTGCCGGACGCCGCTTCCGACTTCCTCTATAACGCCCATGATCTCGTGACCGAGGATTTTGCCTTTCTCAACGTCGGTCCGTCCATCATACATATGGAGATCCGACCCGCAGATAGCGGCCGAGGTCACTCTAAGGATAGCGTCAGTTGGTTCTATGATCCGGGGATTGTCGACGTCCTTGACGGCGACGTCCTTGGTACCTTGATAAGTTAATGCATGCATAATATCCCTCCTTTATCTTGTCTAACGATCGAGTTATAAGTTTAGGCCTCTCCTTCCCGACCTAACAGTGAGAAAGGATACATGAAAAAGGCGTATCGGATATCAACTAAGCTTGGCTTCGGTTGCTTACCCCTTGTTAGATATCTAATGGAAGCAGGGTTAAATTTAAGTAGACTTTATAGATACGATCATTGAGGAGCAGTAAATACATGAGGGCGATATGGACGGGTTCAATTAGTTTTGGCTTGGTCAACATCCCTATAAAAATGTTCAGCGGTAGCCGGGCACATGAGGGCCTGGACCTCAATATGCTTCATGCCAAAGACCTGACTCCTATCAGATACGCCCGGATATGCCGCAAAGACGGCAAAGAAGTACCATATGACGACATCGTCAAAGGCTACGAATGGAAGGAAGGCGACTACGTTGTTTTATCGAAAGAGGATTTCAAAAAAGCTGACGCTAAAAAAGTCGAGTCAATAGAAATCCGGCAGTTCGTGACCGAAGATGAAATCGACAGCCGCTACTACGACAAGCCTTACTACCTGGAACCGGGCAAAGGCGCCGACCGCGCCTACGCCTTATTAAGGGAAGCCCTCAAGCGGTCCGGCAAGGTGGCGATGGTTAAATTCGCCATGCGGGCCAGGGATAACATGGGAGTCGTCAAGCCAATCGGCAACGCTCTGGTGCTTAACCAGATGCGCTTTCCGGCCGATATACGGGAAGCCGGCGACCTCAATTTTCCAAGCGGCGATAAAGTCAAGGAGGAAGAAATAAATATGGCCCTGGCGCTTATTGACCAGCAGACTAAATCGTTTATTCCTGAGGACTGGCACGATACTTACACCGAGGAATTAGAAGAGATAATCGAGGACAAGGCTAAGGGCAAGAAGCCGGCTCAAAAAGGCAAGGCACCCAAGCAAACTAAGGTCCAGGACCTGATGTCGACCTTAAAAGCTAGCCTTGAGTAGTAGCCATGGCTCTTACAGACTACAAAAAGAAACGGAATTTTGGTAAAACCCGTGAGCCTGCTGGCAAAGTCCAAAAACGCCAGGGCGGCAATTTGCGCTTCGTCGTTCAAAAACATCATGCCAGCCGTCTTCATTACGATTTCCGGCTGGAGATGGAAGGCGTTCTGAAAAGCTGGGCCGTGCCAAAAGGTCCATCTCTCAATCCCCAGGATAAGCGTCTGGCCGTCATGGTCGAGGACCATCCTTTGTCGTACCGGACTTTCGAAGGCACGATCGCCAAAGGCAACTACGGCGCCGGCGAAGTTATAGTTTGGGACGAAGGGACGTATTCTCCCGTAGAAGAGACAGACGACCCGGAAAAGATATTGCTTGAGCAATTGAAAGCCGGCCATCTGGATTTCACTATGGCCGGGAAAAAGCTAAAGGGCAGGTTCGCTTTGATCCGTTCTGCAAAGATGGAAAAGGATGGCTGGCTGCTAATCAAGAAACGTGACGAGCAGGCTTCTACGGCCGACATAAGGCTTGACTCCAGTTCCGTCAGGAGTGACAGAATACTTGAGGTGGCGAAAGAGACTTTAGACATTACCGGACTTAAAAAATCGTCAATACCCAAACAAGTTAAGCCTATGCTGGCCACTTTAGTGAAGGAGGCCTTCGATGATGAAGACTGGCTGTTTGAGATAAAGTGGGACGGCTACAGAGCGGTGGCCGCGTCAGACGGCAAGGAGTCGCAATTGTATTCCCGGAACGGCAACGATTTCTCCAAGAAGTATCCACCTATCTTTGAAGGCATAAAGGCCCTCAAAGGCCGCTTCGTCTTAGACGGAGAGATAGTCTGTGTGGATAAAGACGGGATTTCTCATTTTGAGTGGCTGCAGAATTATAAAAGCCAGCCGCAGGGAACTTTGCGCTACATGGCCTTTGATATTTTATGGAAGGACGGAAGAAATCTGGAAACACTCCCGCTTTATAAGCGTAAAGAAATCTTGCGCGTCTTAGTGAAAGACTCGGATATCGTCTATTACAGCGACCATGTAATCGGCAAGGGTCAAGAGTTCTTCTCGGCGGCGTCCAAAAAAAGACTCGAAGGCATAATGGCGAAACAAAAGGAATCACTCTATAAAGAAGCTACGCGCTCGAAGCAGTGGCTGAAGATCAAGACGCATAGGCGGCAAGAAGTCGTCATTGGCGGCTTCACCGAGCCCAAAGGTCAAAGGCGCCATATCGGGGCGTTGCTGGTAGGGGTCTACGACGAGGGAAAGTTGCGCTACGCCGGCCATGTCGGCGGGGGAATACCGCCGGAGCAGCTGGAACAATTACGGAAGCGGATGGAGAAGCTAGCTGTTAAGGTTTCGCCTTTTGAAGGAAAAGTCACTCCTAACGCAGCGGTGCATTGGATTAAGCCTGAATTAATCTGCGAGGTCAGTTTCGCCGAATGGACTAAGCAGAAGATTATGCGTCAGCCGATCTTCGTCGGATTGAGAGAAGATAAACAGCCGACAGACGTTCATCGCGAAGAGGAAGAAGATATCGGCAAGCTTAAGCCGGTGGCTGAAGACGAACAGCCACATAAAAAGACCGGTAAAGACGAAGTTAATTTTACCCACCCGGATAAAGTCTTCTTCCCAAAGGTCGGCTATACGAAAGCCGATTTACTGGAATACTATAAAAATGTAAGCGGCCTGATGTTGCCTTATCTAAAAGACCGGCCCGAGTCCTTGCTCAGGCACCCCAACGGTCAATCGGGCAAGTCTTTTTTCCAGAAGGACGCTTCAACCACCTTGCCGGCTTGGGCAAAAACTGTCGCTATCGATTCTGAGGCTGGAAAGAAAAAAGTCCACTATATGGTGTGCGACGAATTGAGAGATCTGGAGCTTATGGTCCAGCTCGGCTGCATTGAGATTAACCCGTGGAGTTCGACAGTCAAATCGCTCAACAAGCCCGACTGGGCGGTCATCGATCTCGATCCGGAAGGAATAAGCTTTAAGCAAGTTGTCCAAGTCGCCCTGGAAGTTAAGAAGGTCTGTGACGAACTGGATATACCGTCTTACCCGAAAACTTCAGGCAAATCCGGAATCCACATTTTCATTCCTTTAGGCGCAAAATATACGTTTAAGCAGGTGAGGGTCTTTTCTGAATTAATGGCGAACCTTATACATGAAAGGACAGAGAGCCTAACCAGCTTACTCAGGAGTCCTAGCAAGCGGCGGCATAAGGTCTACATCGATTACCTGCAAAACCGCGAAGGTCAAACCTTAGCCGCTCCCTACTCCGTCAGGCCGACCGATGTAGCCAGCGTGTCGACGCCGCTAAAGTGGGAAGAAGTGAACGATAGCCTAAGTCCTGAGCAGTTCACTATAAAGACGGCGCTAGAACGCTTCGACAAGGTCGGAGATCTCTGGGCCCCGGTGTTAAAGAAAGGCGTCGACATTCCCTCGGTCCTCAAAGGCATGGAAGACAAGGCTTAAAAACAAAATTACCCTCATCGTCTGCAACGAGCGTCAATTCTAGCCTTTGACTATTTTTTCCCGGCGCCTTTTCTAAAACCTCTAGTCCAGGCTTCGACCAGTTTGCCGCTTAGTCCGGCAGAATCAAAGTAGAAGCTGGTGCGCTTAAGATTAAGCTTCTTAGGCGGATAGTCGACAGAATGATTGTAAGCGTAGACCTTCATGCCTTCTCCGCCGATGAACAGTATCTGCCCGCTGTAATATATCCATAGCAACAAGCTGACAAGCGAAGCCGCCGCCCCGTAAGCGCTGGCCGTGGAGTTGCGGCCGATAACTAGACCCAGGATAAATTTTCCGATAAAGAAAAGTAAGGCAACAAAGGCGCTGGCGACAAGGTTTATCTTCCAGGGAATCCTGACGTCTGGAATCGATTTATAGACTCCGAAGATCAGTAGAATAAAAACGGCGATGCTTATAACCGAATTGATAACTTCGAGCGTCACGGGAGGCATGCCGAGTGCGTGTTGGGCGGTTTTACCGACAGCTTCGGCGATCGCCGATATTATCAGCGAAGCGGTTATTAAAATCCCGCCTAATATTACAAGCGCCACGTTCTTCAGTTTGACGTATAAAGTCCGGACAATACCGCCTTTGGGGTCGGATACGACGCCGAAGATTATGTCAAAAGCGTTCTCGAGCTGGCTAGTTATACCCGTAGCTCCTAAAAACAAGCCGATGATTCCAATCACAAACGCCAAGCCATCCTTATGAGATTTTGCGGCATGTGCGACGGCGGTTTGAACTAATAGGGCGGTTTGGCTTCCCATAAATCCTGAAATTTCCGTATACAGCTTGCCCTGCGCCGCCCTGTCGCCGTAGATGATCCCGATAATGCTGATCAGCACCAGTAAGAGCGGTCCAAGAGAGAAAATCGCGCCGTAAGAGAAGGCCGCGCTAAGCATCCCGACTTTATCCTTGCTGAATTCCCCGAGGATTCTTTTACCGGTAGAAAATAATGCCATCTATCTCTTTTTCTTGTTCTTGATCGCCTTTTTAGCCTTTTTAATTACTGCCGAGCTGGCTATAGCCGAAATCTCACCGCCCTTTTCTGCGATCGTAGTCAGCTGGTTTATTTTATGCTCGATTTCGTTATGGAGACTACTAATCTTATTTCTTATGACTAAAACCGCGCTGACAAGTATTATGAAAAGGATAAATATCAGGCTCATGAATACTATGCCAATAATGTAAAATGCTTCTTGAAGTCCACTCATACAAACTCCTTATACATCAACTGTTAAACCTTAATGGCCAGGTTATCAGTATCTAGGGCGCGGCGGTATGAGAATGTTAACAGTTAATAGTGCGTGTGCTTGAGTCCTTGACGCAAGTCTTCCTCTAGACCAGTAACGCTTTCCCTCTTTTCGACTACGCGGGTCAGTAAGGCGTTTCGGCTGGAGATATAGGCCGCCGCTTCTTTTACGGCTACGGCGGCTAGAGTAGCGACCACCGAGGCTTCATGGGGGCGACCGCTGCTTAGCCATTCGGCGACTATCGGCCGCTGGGAGTCCTGAGAGACGGCTATGCGGCCGCAACTGGCTGCCAGGGATAGAAGTTCGGGACGTATGAAATCGAACTTTTCGACTTTTTCCTCATCGGTATAGCCGGAGTTGCTAATTAGCTTAGGCGGCATCATGTCTATGCATACCGCGCTGAAATTCATTACTTGACTGGTCCGGCCACGTTTTATGGGCTTCTGGCCTTGGAGAGGAAGCGACACTCCGGCGGCGATGGCCGAATGTCCTCCCCCCAAGTCAGCTAAATTCATGACCGGGATGGAAGAGGCGTTTATCTGTTCGAAAGTATTGCCTTCGGCGACTATGTTCCAGCCGTTATCGTGAAAGCTTTCCGCCAGCTCTAAGATACCGTGCTGGTTGAATGTCGACATATAGACTTTTTCGCGCGTCTCCATTTTACACTTCTACCGCCTTATTTCTCCAGTATCGGAAAATCGAGCCCGATTAGCAAGCATATGCGCTTAAAGATCGGCAATATTTTTGACAGGCGAAACAAGTTCTACGGCAGTGGAATCTATCCCTAAAGTTTGGAGAAAATACGAAAGCGCTTTAGTCGGTAATCCCAGGATAGTGTCATAACGGCCTTCAATGTGGGAAATCAGCGGGGCGGCTCCGCTTTGGATTCCGTACGCGCCCGCCTTATCCATCGGATCGCCTGTGGCTATATAAGCCTTAATTATTTCCTCGTTAAACGGTTTGAAGAATACCTTGGCCGAATCGGCTGCTAAGAGTTTAGTGTTGTCGGACAAGCGGATGACAGCGACTGAGCTCGTGACAACGTTAGGCCGGCCGGAAAGCAGTTTTAGCAGTCGGTAGGCGTCATTCTTATCCTTAGGTTTCTCTAGTTGCTTGCCTGCTACCGTAACGATGGTATCCGAACCAATGACTAAGGCTTCTGGATGATCAGCTGCTACTTTGCCGGCTTTGCCGATAGCAAGCTCGACGGCGACGTCCTCAGGTTTCCGGCTATCATCGAGCTTCTCCTCATAAGCGCTCGGAATTTGCTCGAAGTCGAGTCCCATCAGCTGCAGCAGTTGACGCCGTCTGGGAGATTGGCTGGCAAGTATCACTTTCATTTCTTTTTAGTTTTCTCCTTTCGCCGGTTTTATCATATCAGGGCCGCTCGCTATAAGGTTACTGTCTCAATTTTTTTGATTGCGAGTCCCCTACCTTACGCAAGGTATAATCTTTCCAGATGCATTACGAATGTGACACTCCCTTCAACCATTACGTCATCGAGGACCTTGTCTATAACGGCAGGCCGGCCCGGGTTCTTTATAGCGGCGACAAAATAGCAGCTCTATCGGGAATTGCGACCGACGGTAAGCCCGAATTTCTGTTTGATTACAACCAGACTTTTTTCGAGCTCATCGCCGGCATAAAGCCCGCAAACCTGCTCCTTCTTGGCGGGGGCGCATTTACTTTCCCGGTTGCAGTTAATAAGCAGATGCCCTCAGTTTTTATGGACATAGTCGAAATCGATCCCAAACTGCTTGAACTAGGCAAACGGTATTTCGGATTTAAGACCGGTCCACAGGTTAATGTTCATATTGGCGATGGCTTGGAGTACATAGAAAAAACCAGGAATCTTTATGACTGCGTTATAGTCGACGTCTTCGACGACGTAAATATTCCGCCATCCTTTCAGACGGATAGGTTCGCCTTGAACTTAAGAAAACATACCGCGGTAGACGGCTTGGTTGCCATAAATGTAATATCTTCGCTTAGGGGACTGCGTTCGCAGAGCATCAGGCGGGTTTACGATTTCTTAAAAGAACATTTTGAAGTAGTTGAAATATTTCCAGCTACCGAGGGAATGTCTTCTTGGATACCACAGAATTACGTTTTAGTCGCTAATAGTCAAAATATTGACGCTAAAGCCATCCTTATTCGCCCCGATGTTAAGCTGCCTGGATTTCCCTGGGACAAACCCTTAAATAACTTGTGACGTTTAGGATTGAGGGAGGAAAATCTAAATTCCCGCTGTATGACGGCGTGTTCCTGCTCAGTCGCCTGATTCCAGCTCGGCAAACTTAGCGGCCATGGTCGGGTTCCCCCGCGTCAGCTTCTTGACGGTTAACTCGTCAGCCTTGTTATTGGCTAGTCTTAAGTTATTCTCGGACGCTAGCAGGTTATCCTTTGTCTTCTGCAAATGATCGATCGTCTTGTCGATCTCGTCAATGGCGGTTTTGAACCGGCGGCTGGCAAGATCGTAATTTCTAGCGAAACCTTCCTTGAAAGTGTTTATATTCTCTTCGAAATTGGTGATGTCTATGTTCTGGTTCCTGACAAGCTCGAGTTCGGCTTTGTAGTGCATCGAATTCAGGGCGGCATTTCTAAGCAGCGTAATCATCGGGATGAAGAATTGCGGCCGGATAACGTACATTTTCGGATATCGGTGGCAGACATCGACTATGCCGGTGTTATAGAGCTCGTTATCAATCTCCAGCAGCGATACGAGGACGGCGTATTCACAGCCCTTCTCCTGCCTATCCTTATCTAATTCGCGCAAGAAATCGTCATTCTTTTTCTTGGCCGCAGTCTGGTCCTGTTCGTTCTTCATTTCGAACATTATCGAGATGATCTCGTTGCCTGCCGCGTCCATTTCCCGGTAGATATAATCGCCTTTGCTACCAGTTTTGGCGTCGTTGTCTTTTTCGAAATAAGCGTTAGGAAAGGCGGTGGCGCGAAGTTTATTGAATTCCGTTTCACAATGCTGCTCAAGCGATTCGCCTATCATCTTGGTCGATAACTTGGCCTTCATGTCCTTGTAGTAAGCGATCAGCTCATCTTTTGATTTCAGCTCTGTCTCGTATTTGTCTCTCATGCTGGCTTCGATTAGCTTCTTTTCGGTCTCCTTGGTCGTAAGTTCCATTCTCAGCTCGTCTCGTTGCTTTTCTACTTTAGTGACAGCTTCCGTTATAACCAGTTTGTTCTCTGTCTCGATCGCTTGCAGCCGGGATTTGAGATCGGCAAGTTCGGCATCTTTCTGGGATTTTAAGTGCTCGAGGGCAAGCTCCTTCTCCGCCCTCAGGGCCGCGACTTCGGCTTCCTTTCTGGCTAAGTCGTCTTTCAGCGAGCTTTTAGTCCGCTCTTCTACTAACTTAATCGCGTTGTCTTTTTCGGCTTTAAGTAATTGCTCTCTGGCGTGTATCTCTTTCGTGAATTCCTGGTCGCGCACCTGTTTGACTAGTTCGGCGTAGCCGGCCTCGTCAACCTTAAAGACGTTACCGCATTTTGGACATTTGATCTCGTTCATGGTTTTTCCCGTTAGCTGATACTTCTATTATAGCCTTCGTGGGGGATTGTGATAGTAGCGACTAGTCTTTTCCTGGTTTAAGCGAAAGCTTTTTTGTAATAAAAGATCAGGTAGCCGCAAAGCTTCCGTTTTTAGCTTGCGAATAGATTAGTCTAATTGACAGATATGGAAAAATAGTGATACCTTGCAGATTACTAACCTGAAGATTTGAAACCATGCCGGCATTGGTAGAGATAGCCTTTGATCACGATGTGACCATATTCGATTATATTTTACCAAGTCACGAATATACCTTTTGTTTTCTGAACCCGGAGACATTAAGGAGAAAAGTCCTGCGTGTAAGCTGCGCGGCCAGTGACGGCTTTACTATCGTAGAAGTAGAAGATTCAGCCATTCAGGACGGCCAAGGTGATACCGAGGATAATACGGCATTTGGACTTAGCGATAGCATGGAAGCTGTTTTGGAAATTAGCGACGGCGATCATTTGGGTCTATTAGCTGTAACACATACCGCCTTGCTTGTAAGCGATTACTACGCGCCGGTTAAAAATAGTTAACCTGTTTAAAGAGTTTACTTAACAGGTTAACTTATAACACTAAACGAGTTAAGCTTTTTGGACAAGCGGAATATACCCGCTCAAGTAACCGTAAGAATCCTAATCCCGCCAAACGCGTTAAGCGTGATATAGTTCAAAAAACAAGGAGAGGATAATGAAACAATCGACATCGTCAGCCGGCAGCTTTTCTTTAGCTCCAGGAATTAGTGTCAATCGCATGGGATTCGGCGCTATGCAGCTGGCCGGACCGGGAGTTTTCGGTCCACCTGAAGATGAAGCCGAGGCAATTAAGGTCTTACAGGAAGCTGTTGAACTAGGCGTCAACCATATTGATACAAGCGACTTTTATGGGCCGCATGTGACTAATAAGCTTATAAAGAAAGCTTTGAGCCCATACCCGGAAGATCTGCATATAGTTACAAAGGTCGGCGCCAGACGCGACGATAGTGGAAACTGGCTGAAAGCCGATTCTCCAGAAGAACTTCGCCAGGCGGTCCTGGATAACCTGGAGAACTTGGGATTGGACAGCCTCGAGGTAGTCAATCTCCGCATTCACGGCGGTGGCGACAGCAGTCACCAGCCGACGACCAAATCAATAGGCTCTCAATTTCGTCAACTTGAAAAGATGCAAAAGGAAGGTCTGATCAAGCATTTAGGTATCAGTACGGCGACAGCCGAACAGATAGAGGAAGCTCAGACTATAGCTCCCGTAGTCTGCGTCCAGAATATGTATAATATCGCCAACCGGTCCGACGATGATCTGATTGACTCGCTCAATGAACAAGGCATCGCCTACGTCCCATACTTCCCTTTAGGCGGGTTTTCTCCTCTCCAATCCGATACCCTTTCCCGAGTTGCCGCTAGACTAGGAGTAAGCGCGATGACAGTAGCTCTTGCGTGGCTATTGCAGCGCTCGCCTAACATCCTACTGATACCCGGCACCTCGTCAGTTACCCACCTGTATGAGAATATGAGTGCGGCACAACTGGAGCTTCCTCAAGATGCTTTAGACGAACTCGATACGATCGGACGGAAAAATACCTAAGCCTGTCCGTCAACGAAAGCGTTGACGCTGTTAGTGGCGCTCGTCGCCGTCGCCTTCTCGAGGATAGTCATTAGTTGTTCGGTTTCTTCTTCGGTCAGCGAATGAATATTCGGCAAGCGGGTGTTAGTCGTAATCTCCAGGAACTTATCGCGCAGCGCCAGACCTTTAGGCGTAATCGTAACTGTCTTAACGCGGCGGTCGTAAACCGCTTCTTTGCGTTCGACGAGGCCTTCATGGACCAATTGCTCGATGATAACCGTCACGTTTGACGGATCACAGCTCATAAACGCGGCTAGTGATTTCATCGGAACTGACTGATTAGGTTCAAGCAGACACAGGGTCATCGCCGGCATCAATGTAATGTGGTGATCCTCGGCAATCTGGGCTATGGAATACTTACCTTTCATGGAGGAGCGGATTATCAGAAGGCTTAACTGGTCCTGTAGCCTTTTACTTATCATGATTTTATTGTATCGCTTTATTAATGGTTTGACAAGTCCAATAGTTGCTGTATATAATTAGTTAAGAAGGATCAACTAATTAAGGAGGTTAACTTATGAAACATACTTCCAAATGGCTAGTATTCTTGCTGGTGGCCATAGCCCAGTTCATGGTAGTACTGGACAGCGCGATTACTAACGTGGCGCTACCTACAATTAAGCAGCAAATGCATTTTACTAACAGCACGCTTCAATGGGTAGTGACGGCCTATGCCCTAACCTTCGGCGGTTTTCTACTACTTGGCGGGCGGGCGGCCGACCTTTTCGGTAGACGCCGAATACTTCTAGGCGGCATGACGGCTTTTACTATTTTCTCTTTTATTATCGGCATATCTCATTCGGCTTTGCTGCTAATTGCTCTACGGGCGCTCCAAGGAATGGCGGCTGCTTTTATGTCTCCGTCGGCGCTTTCCATAGTTCTGACTACGTTTCGTGATGGTCCCGAGCGAAACCGCGCCTTAGCTTATTGGACATTAGTAGCGACGGGTGGAGCAGCCGTAGGATTATTGCTAGGCGGCTTATTAACTGAATATGTCGGTTGGCGATGGGACTTCTTTATTAATGTTCCCGTGGGAATAATAATGGTCGGGGCTATCTCCAGGTTCGTGCCCAAGCACGAGAGGGAAGATGTTTATACAGGTCTCGATCTGCCTGGTGCAGCCCTGATTACCTCGAGTCTTATGCTCATGGTGTACGCGTTCAGTCAGGCGACAAGTTGGGGTTGGGGAGATAAAAGAACTATTGGTGTGTTTGCAGCTTCAGTGGTATTGCTTGCCGGCTTCATTCTCAATGAGGCGCGCGCCAAACACCCGCTGGTCCCTCTATCGATCTTCCGAATACGTAATATCTCAGGCGCCAACTTAATGATGGCCCCTATGTACGGGGCGATGCTAGGTATCTTCTTTCTCATAACGCTATACATACAATCTGTTTTGCATTTCTCGCCGGTAAAAGCTGGGCTGGCATTCTTGCCTTTCCCAATCGTACTTGCTCTTGTATCGTCCAGAATTCCGAGTCTGGTAGCCCGATATGGCTTTAAGCGATGGCTGGTTGTCGGACCTATATTAGTAGCTGCCGGTCTGGGCTGGTTAAGCAGGATGCCGGTCAATGGCCACTA
>DASTAD010000021.1:0-7935 GCA_035713075.1 Saccharimonadales bacterium (SeqCode)
GGACCCTTCATGCTGATCGCCTTTTTGAGCTGCGTACCCCTGGCCATGGCCCAATCCCAGGTCAATAGTCGTATGAACATTAGCGGCACTAAGGACCCGTATAGTCTGGCCGCTAAAGTGGTGGTGGTTCTTGGCGGTATCATTTTCTTGAGCGTCGCATACTCGAGCTTTTTACCGGTAAACAAATAATAAAACAGACGTTTATTATGTGCGTTTCTTTTCCAGGTAATGTTTTAAGTCGCTTAAGTTAGCGACCTCATTGTTAAGTTCACGCTTCATCAGGGAAGAGAACAGCTTCCTCCATCCGGCGGCATTGTATTGTAGAGAATAAGTCAGCTCTGTAGTCGACCCCATGTTTTTTAAATGGTAATTCGCTTGCAGTCTCGGCTGCGTGGATCTATCGCTCAAAGTGAGTATCATGGGAGGATCTAAGTTAACGATACGGTAGGGAAGCTTTATCTCAATGCCCAAAGGGCCTCTTAAAACTTGTTCGTAAACCGCGTTTTTTTGTCCGGATGTACCGCTTAAGAGCGTAACTTCAAGAACATTGCTTCTCCATTTCGGAGCATTTTCGCCATGTGATAAGAAGGAAAAAATAGTATCAGCCGACCTGTTAATGACAACCATGTTCTCAGCCTTAATCATGAGATTGCCCTTATAGCCTGTTAATTACTGAAATTTAAAAACCTTATAATCAGTTGATAGCCTTACGAATAAGTATAATACCCATGAGAAAAGGCCGCAGTATGAAATCAGCAACCATAATAAGGAAAAGATTTTAGCACATCGGTTCAAAGGCATAATTCACTGCAGTACACCTTTATTGCAAGATACATTAATACGTGCACATTAATAAAAAGGAGGAGGTAGATTATGGGCATAAGTGATCGTGGTTTCGCATCAATGGATAAAGATAAGGCATCTAAAATCCAAAGTATGGGCGGTAAGGCCAGCCGCGGGGGAAGAAGCAGCAAGATGAGCCGCAGCGAGGCCGGACGCAAAGGCGCCGAGGCAGAGCCACGCGAGGCTAAGCGCAGGGGTGGACACAACTCTCACCGCTAATCTTGATTCCTATATACCGAATATTCCTAATTGACTTTAATTACCGGGAGCCGCCAGCCAGCGGCTCCTTTTCCATGACTATTTTTTATAAAACGACTAGATTAGCAGCTCTGGCAACCAGAGGTTATAATGTGAAAGAAACAAGGTATATATGAAAATCTTCCTCGTAACGTTATCGGTCATAGCTTCTTTACTCGTCTTGGCCACTCCAAGCGCTTCGGCATTAGCGCAGTATGGTTCAGGTTCCACCGGCGTTGACGTAAGCTGGCCAAACTGCAGCCAGCCTTTACCGAATTCAAGCTTTAGAATAGTTGGAGTCAGCGACGGCACCGGTTATTCCACAAACCATTGCCTGAGCCAGCAGGTCTGGAAGAATAAAAATAATCTCAGCTACTACGTTAATACCGGCTGGAATATTTTATCTCCGAATATTAATTCATTAAGCCCGCTTGTCTGTGGCGTAGGCGATGAGAACTGCCTGGCGTATAACTACGGATACAATGCCGGCGTATACGCGCTTCACACTTTGAAACAGCTCAACCTGCCAACCGATAAGGCTTGGTGGCTTGACGTCGAAACTTCCAATTCGTGGAGCAGTTCTGTCTCTCAAAACCAGGACAGTATACAAGGCGAGTACGATGCTTTAATGGCCGGGGGAGCTAGCAGCGTCGGTATTTATTCGACGACCGTCCAATGGCAAGTCATAACCGGAGGTTGGAAAAACGGCTGGCCTAGTTGGGGTTCGACAACCTGGACAACGGCTTCTGACGCCCGTACTTATTGCACTGGACATCAGTTCACTGGCGGACCCAGCCTGCTGATGCAATACCTGCCGCTTAAGACTCCCGGCGACCAAGACGTTGCCTGCTAAGCAAATTTTGAAAAATACTAGATAATATTATATTAGTAAGTTATTTTACTTACTGTTATGTCTCAATACCTTAAAGTAAGCATAGGTAATATAAGGAGTGATCTTATTATGGCAGAACATGTAGAACAGGTCAGGAACGAAACAACCGACGGGGGAGTAACGACTCAGACAACCAGGGTAAACGATGATCTGGCTGCCCGCCGACCGGCCGAAAATACGCCTAACGTACTCGCGAGAATCATATGGTTTATAGCCGGCGTCATAATTGCTCTGCTAGCCTTCCGATTCGTCTTCGTCCTTCTGGGCGCTAACTCTGGAAATGGCTTTGTTGATTTCATCTATAATGTCAGCCATCCCTTCGCGGCGCCTTTCTTCGGTATCTTTAGCTATAACGTGCGGTACGGTGTTTCGCGCTTTGAGTTCTCGTCGCTTGTAGCGATGGCGGTTTACGCGCTGATCGCTTACGGTCTGGCGCGTCTGGTGACAATCCGAAACCCACGGACCTACTAGGACTTTATTCAAAGCTCATTAACTTTGACCTGGGCAAATATTTATAGCGGGTAATAACTTTTGGGCGTAGAATGGCGGGGCATATGAGTAAGAACATTGGAATACTGGGTTCAGGCAATGTCGGCAGAGTCCTGGCTAACGGCCTCCGCGGCAAAGGCTACTCGGTAGAAATAGGCAACCGGACAGCCCACGCTGTCGCTGGTTGGAGTGGCCGTGTCGATATGCTGGCGGAAGTCGCGGAAAGGGCCGATATGATAATATTGGCGGTAAAAGGAAGCGCCGCCGAAGCGGTCGTATCCGAGCTGGAAGAGTGCCTGGTAGGAAAAACGGTAATCGATGCCACGAATCCAATTGCCGACAGTCCGCCGGTTGACGGCGTCGTTAGCTTATTCACCGGGCAAGGCGATTCTCTGATGGAAAGGATTCAGGAAATAAATCCCCGCATCCATCTCGTAAAAGCTCTCAACAGCGTCGGCAGCAGCAATATGATCGACCCTGATTACGAAGGATTGCGACCGAGCATGTTCATATGCGGCAACGACCTCAAAGCCAAGGAAGAAGTTTCGCACATCCTAAGCGATATCGGATGGGAAGTCGAAGACATGGGCTCGGCCCGTTCAGCCAGGGCAATTGAACCCTTATGTATCCTATGGCTGCTTAGGGGGTACTTAAGCGACCAGTGGAAGCATGCTTTCAAGTTGCTCAAATAGCTAATAATTAAAGAAGTTCCCGTTAAGTAGACCGAAATAGTCTTGAAACGGGAACTAATTTATATAAACAAACTGACAAGATCTTTGATTGCTAAGCTGTCTTAGCGGTCACCATTGGCATCGTCGGAGACGTTATCGCCCTGATCAGCGTGCTTACCCTTGTCGTGATGAGAGAGTTTATTGATGGCTTGCTTAAATAAGGCGTCGCCTTCCGCGATTTTACTGTTAATGGAAGCTTCCGGGCTTGATTGCGGGGTTGTAGCCGTGGTTGTAGTAGATGTCGAAGCGTTCGAATCGAAGCTGGATAGGACCGTGCCGTTACTGCCGTTTATGTCTACCTGGCTGCCATCGCTGAAAAGGACCCTGAAGGCCGTAGAATCGCCGAAAGAGTACAAACTGGCGCGGGTTATCGTCTTTGACGGAAAGACGTCTTGAGCGTCTGTTACTGCCTGCTCAAACGTAATGCCCGGGTTCAGTGTAGTGTAGTCATCAGTCGGTACAGTAGAACCACCAGTCGTCGTAACCGTTCCGGTAACGTCGGATGTCGTGGTTGATGACGAGCTCCCTTGATTGAATGAGCCGGCTGTATTGATCGCGGCTGAGCCGCTAGAAATGGGAGTGGAACTGTCGCTCGTAGTATTAACGCCTGATGTGCTGCTGGCGGTTTTAAGGGCGACGTTACTTCCCCCTGTTTCGGCCATTACAATACTTGGGGCTGCGACCAGACCGATAATTGCCGCACTGAGTATCCCCTTCTTCATCATGATGCTTTTAAGTTTGGCTAGGCTTTGCTTATCAATCGCCATATTGCTACCACTCCTTTATTACTTTTAGTAATAGATGTAACGTATGTAATGTTAAAACGTTACATAACATGAAGAAAATAATTTAATGCAGCGAAAGCGGAGATTCACCAAGATGTATGATACTTACGCAGATGACATTTTTCGTTATCTGTTCGTACATGTCAGGGACAGAGAATTAGCCGAGGATATGACGGCCGATACATTCACTAGGGCCTGGAAAAGCATAGATAAATTCGATTTTTCGCAGCCCCGGCCCTGGCTATATAAGATCGCCCGCAATATCCTGACCGATCATTGGCGTCGTAAAAAGACTGAAGCTATGGGCGACCAGGAAACAGTCTCTGATGTGGATATCACTCAGGAAGTTGAACGTCGCCTGGATAAACAACGGGTTCGCGGGGCGTTGAATCAGCTACCGGAACCGATGAAATCGGTCGTGACGCTCAGGTTTTTGTCGGGCTATAGCGCCAAGCAGACGGCTGATAGTCTCGGTTTAAGTGAAGCTAACGTCCGCGTCATACAGTACCGCGCCTTGAAGCGGTTAAAAGGACTCTTGTAATGAAGAAGATAATTCTTAGAAGACAATTGCAGGCTGAAGGTGCCACCCCTAAGGAAGCTAGAGAGTTAGCCGACCTGGCCGGCCACATGGATAAGTTGCCACTGCCCCACCTTAGTTTAGAAGCTAAGTCCGAGATCGCCCAGCAGCTTGGAATTAAGCCGTCCAAGCATAGCTTTGAAAAAAGACTGTCATTATCCGGGGCAGTGGCTGTCCTTTTTGCAATCGTCATGATATCCCAGCACGCGTCACCGAGCTCGCCACTATACGAAGTCAGAAAATTAACCCACTTCTTCCATTCCCAGCCGGTCCAGAGCCGACCCTACCAACCGGCTGGCTTGCCTCAACCATTACCTCACTTAACGCTAGTTAATCCTCCGGCCGGGACTACTTCTTCCAACTTGTCGAACGGCAATCGCCAAAGCGACGGCTCCGGCACGAATAAGCCGAATTACAAGGTCAGACCGATGAATGTCGATCAATACGAGTCCCATGACGCTAAAAGCCAGGACGCTCAGTCATCCAGCAGTGATTCGGGAAATAATCCAGTTGCTGGGACTTTAAAGAAGGCTAGCGACTACCTTCTCCATTAAGTTATTCAGGCGCTCAGACTAAAGGGCTTTTTCTTACTTCACTAATAAATAGCAAACTATAAGGGCGTATAAACATACTGACATATCGTCTTCTTGAGTTAATAATGGGCATCTTGGTTTATGGTAAAATTTAAAGTATAAACGTGAGAAAAAATATCAGCTTAAGGCAAAGTTTGCCAATCATATTTATCGTCGTGGCAATTATCGGCCTGGCGGCGTCATACGCATTGACTTTCGATACGATCAAAGTTCTTAAGAACCCCGCTTATATCCCTTCGTGCAACATTAATCCGATTCTAAGCTGCGGCGATGTCATGAAGACCAAGCAAGGGGAGATCCTGGGAGTACCCAACCCGATATTCGGCCTCATCGGCTTCTCGATGCTGTTGACTTTCGGTCTGGTTTTATCTACAGGCTCAGTTTTAAAGAAATGGTTGTGGCAGCTAATTAACGCCGGAGCCCTTGCCGGTTTCATTTTCTTCGTTTACCTTTTCTTCCAGGCGTCTTTCCGGATACATGCCATCTGTCCCTGGTGCTTCGTCGTATGGATGATTACGCCGCCTGTTTTCTGGTATACGACTCTCTATAACCTGCGAGAAAAGAACCTCGACTTCGCTTTTATCAAACCTAAATTATCGGCTTGGCTGCAGAAGCATCACGGCGAAATACTATTCTGCTGGTATTTAATCGTCTTTATGACGCTTTTCGTCAAATTCTACTACTACTGGAAGACCTTAGTTTAACTACTGAACTATTCGAGGATTGTTATCTGAGTCATTATTCTTCGTCCGTGCGGTTCTGGTAATACGGGAAACAATGGCCAGTAAAAGCACCAGCCCGGCTAGGATCCAGAAACTTCTGAAGACGCCGTACTTAAGGTCGCTGCCGGTGTAGAGGCCATGGAGGAAGACCATGGCTACGACTAAATAGCTGACATAATGCAGAGACCGCCAGCGGCCTGGCTTGGTGTCGATCCAGCCTAATGACGATAGAACAACCAAAGTAATACCGTAGGCCGCTATTATGCCGAAGGTAATCGCCAGGCCGCCTAGTGCCATGCCGGCGAAAGTCGTGCCGTTATTATAATGGGACTGGAACGGCACGAACGCCTGAGCAAAGCTGAAAGGTATGTATTTATCGAGTAGCACAAATAAGACATGCACTATGACGCTGGCTAGCAGGGCGATTCCCATGGCTTTATGGATAGCCCAGGCCTTAACCGGAGAAACGAAGCGGTAGGTCAGACCGGTGACATGACCAATGCCCGATAACATGAGGAGTATAAGCAGTCCGGCGGCGACAAATCCCGCCGCCCTGATAACGTACCATTCCCAAGACGAACTAAACCTGTGCTGGGCAAGCTGTAGCGACGAAGTGGCCAGGTATTGCAGTGTCAAATATATATTCATAAACTTGCTTAGCGGACCGTTATTGTTACGGATCCATCACCCTTTCCGACTTGGATTATAACTTGGCTTAGGCCTACGCTGTCAGCGAACTTCGCCGCTTGTTCCTGCCCCACGATAACGATGCATTTGGCAAAAACGTCGGCCTCGGTTGCCGAATTACTGGTGACGGTCGCGGTCAGAATACTAGTATCGGCTGGAGCGCCAGTCCGGGGGTCTATTATATGATGCCAGCCTTCGCCTTTTCGTTTAGTGATCCCGGAAGTAGCGATAGCTAGTCTTTGACCGGTACGATTAACGACATGGCTGACGACCTCGTCAGGCCTTAAGGCATCGGCAATTCCGACTTGCCAGTCAGTCTGTTCCAAATTGTGGCCGCTGCAGATTATGTCGCCGCCTAAAGACATCCAGTAATCATTAACTCCTAAGTCTAAAAGTACACCGCTGAGCTGATCAAGGAGATAACCCTTGCCAATGCCTCCAAAATCAAGTGCCGTGTTGGCGTTAAGCTGGACGCTAGCATCTTTTAAAATAATATCTTTGCCAGCCGAACCGTTGTCTCTTTCCTTAAAATCCAAGCGCTGGTCATAGGTCGATGTTTCAGGCCACGATCCGGTATAACCTGCCTTTTGCAGCGCCGGAAGAATCAAGGGTTCATAGATTCCGCCGCTTTTTTTAGAAAGCTTTAAAGCCTCAGCTAGCAGCTTTTGGAAGTCGGAGCTAACAGCAACCTTCTCGCCGGCCGAAGCGTTAACCGTGCTTAATTCGCTGTCTGCCTGGAAGCGGCTGAAGCGTTTTTCAAACGACTGTATCTCGGCCCATAATTGTTCAAAGACCGCTTTCGCTTCTGACTCTTTCTTAACTATTAAGGTCAAACGGATATCCGAACCGAGCCCGCGCCCCTCCTGTTGCACTCTGATCATGAGACACTACTGACAGGCGGAGAATAGTAGGACTGCGATGAAGAAGGACTGCTGCTGGGGCTGGGAGTCGTCGAGGAACCGGTGGTATTTGATCCAGTAGCAGTAGGTGTCGTGGCGCTGCCGGAAGATGTGGCGGGAGTCGAAGCCGCGCTGGTCTTAGAAGTAATTGCGGCCGCTCTCGGGATATATCGAACCAAGTCTATGCCCATGAAGAAAATGAAGGCCGCGACCATGGCCATGCCGGTTGCCATGTATGTCAGAGATGGAATACTTAAGTTTAACCCGTTAAAACCTAGCTTAGTCGCCTGACTGAAAGACTCCGTCACTATGCGGTCTTCACTTACCATCTGATTCCTCAGCTCATACGACAGATCGTCGTTGAACCGCTTGCTGCCGCAAATGAAATAACTGAAGTTATCAAAACGATCTTTAACTACTTGCGCCAGCACACCGTGATCCAAACGCATAGCGAATATCCGCTTCTCTAAATCTGGCTGT
>DASTAD010000022.1:0-63225 GCA_035713075.1 Saccharimonadales bacterium (SeqCode)
GGTATCGTTGGATTACCTAACGTTGGCAAATCGACGTTGTTTAATGCCCTGACTAAAAGTAACATCTTAGCGGCTAATTATCCCTTCGCTACCATTGAACCCAATACTGGTGTCGTTCCAGTTCCAGACAGCCGTTTAAAAAGTTTAGCGGATTTATACAAGACTAATAATATCGTGCCGGCAACCGTGACTTTTGTAGATATCGCAGGACTGGTAGCCGGCGCCAGTCAAGGAGAAGGCTTAGGAAACCAGTTCTTGAGTCATATAAGAGGCGTAAATGCCATTGTTCAGGTTGTTCGAGCGTTCGATGATCCTAACGTAACACACGTCGACGACGCCCATAAACCTCAAAAGGACATAGACGTAATCAATACGGAATTAGTCCTAGCCGATCTGCAGACTATCGAAAAGCGGCTAAGCCGGCTGGATAAGGAAGTCAAAGCTAACCCGAAATTAGGCGAGCTAAAAGACCAGGTTCTGGAAATTAAGAATACTCTCGATGCCGGCGTTCCTCTATGGAACCGACCCGAACTTCTGAGTGAAAATATTAATGAACTACAGCTTCTAACGACCAAGCGAATCATATACCTGTTTAACTTAGATGAGGCTACGTTAAGCGATAGCGCTAAGCAAGCAAGCCTGGCTACTCTGGTAACACCGGCGCCAGCCCTCTTCGTTAACGCCAAACTGGAAGATGAGCTGAAAGATCTGGAAGACTACGATCAGAAAGAACTTCTAGCTAGTTTTGGACAGGAGGAATCCGGTCTCCATCAGCTTATAAAGGCAGCCTACGAATGTTTAGGTTTACAAAGTTTCCTCACCGCCGGAGAGAAAGAAGTCAAAGCCTGGACGGTCAAAAAAGGCGTAACCGCCAAAGAAGCGGCAGGAACCATTCATAAGGACTTCGAAAAAGGATTCATTGCCGCCGATATCGTAGATTTCGACGACCTGGTGTCAGCTGGTAGCTTCACGGAAGCTAGGTCCGCCGGCAAGGTACGCACAGAAGGCAAGGATTACGTAATGCAGTCCAATGACGTCGTCTTATTCAAATTCAACGTCAGTAAATAAGTCACTGCTAAATACGGCCGGTCGTTGGAGCGGCGCTCCCCGGCATCTGTCGATCCTGATCGCCACGGTTCAAAGATACCAGACGCCTATTTTTAAGCAGCATCGGCAGCTTAGCGTAGGCTATATGAAGCGGGTTTATGTCGCCGTGGAAAATCCTGTGTCCTGCCGCCTTCTTGCCGTCATCCTGGACGGTGGCAGCGGAAGCGGTTGAACTTGTGGATTCCGTAGAACTGAGCTTTCCGAAAACTTCCTTCATGCCTTCGTCGTATATTTCCTTTGAGTCAATTTCGGCCATGTTACCTATCTTTACTGGCTCACTTGCCGGTTCGGCAGCAGGCTGCTTCGGGTTGTCTAAAGAGAAAGACGGAGCGGTAGGGTTCGAATTAAGTTTCATGTCATGAGTCTGCTGATATTGATCCAGCAAGCTTTGGGCATACAAATAATCGGCGAGGTCGTTGGCGGGCTTGGGCGGTTCCGGCAAATCGGCTGCCGCCTGCTCTTTACTCTCCTTGGCGCTATTCATCTGTTGCAGTTGTAGCTGGTACTGCTGCTGAGCCACAAGATAAGTTTGAAGCTGCCTGTTTATCTGTTCAAGATGTGAAACCTGCGTATCCTGGTGGCTGGATTGTTTCTTCTTCGTCTCTGCCATACAGTGCTGAACGTGCCCGATCAGCTTTCTCAGCCTTGCTTGGTTGTAGCTACGAAACTTGAGGTTCTTGCTCCCCGAGGAAATACTTATTTCAGCTCCAAAGGCCCTGTGGCTGTAATCGAGCTCGCTGATCATATCGAAACGCAGGTCTTCGACGTTTAGGTAGTTAAGCGGTTTCTTATCTACAAGAAGTACCCGAATGTCGGTTGCTACCAGAAGACCAAAGCCCCCTTCATATACTCCATTGACGCATTCGTAGATCTCTTCGCCGGGAATTATTATATGCGGAAGCTCAGATATTTCACCTTTTCCCCACCCTTTATAATCAAAGTCTATTTTTTTTAATTGTTCAATTACGGTCTTTTTGCTTACCATAACGTCACCTCCGCTCTTGGTGATACTAATACTAAGCCTTTTGTATTCCCCCAATGGTAAAAATGCTCACTCAAAATTTGAGATTTTCGTCACATTTGACAAGTTCTACATGCGACATCATAATTAATATATGTTAGCCAACTTAAAGCAGACCGCCGAATTGCTTGATTTCTTCCGCAACAACGGTCTTAAACAGACATTTAAAAAGGGAGACTACGTTATACGCCCCGGCGAACTTCCGCCTGGGGTTTTCTTTATTTACAGCGGCCTCGTTAAGGCTTACGACATAACCAAGTACGATGAAGAAAACCTGTTAATTATTCGAAAGCAGGATGAAATCTTTCCCCTTATCTGGGCTATAACCGGAGACGACCGCAGCATTATTTATCAGGCCCTGGCGCCGACCGTTACCTACCAGGTGGACAGGAAGACCTTTTTGACTTTTATATCGAGCCACAAAGACGGATTAGTCCCGATTCTCGATATGACGATTGAAATGTATAAGCTGCACAGCGAAAGGATTCTCAGCCTGGAGTACAGGACGGTCCGCGAAAGAATCATCTCATTCTTACTGAATATGAGCCAACGCTTCGGTGTCCCCCTCGACGAAGGCGGTATAAAAATAGAAGTTCCGCTCAGGCATCAGGATATCGCCAGTTCAGTTAACGCTAGCCGCGAGACGACTTCCCGGGAAATTTCGGCCCTGGAAAAGAAGGGGCTGCTTGAGAATAAACAATCCTTGATTATCCTGCGGGACTTACCGGCCCTGAAAAAATATCTTTAATCATTTCCACTTGAGTACTATCTCCTCGATAATCTTTTGTATTTTCTGATGATCGGGGACGTCTTGGGTATCATAAAAGTGATTGGTGTTTTCAAAATCTTCTAAGACGCTCAGGCATATCAGCTCGTCTCCCATTACATGCATCCTGTCTACCGCCGCTACGGACGCCAAGGGCACGGCGAAGATTAGCTTGTCGATCTTAACCGGCTTTAAAAACTCATATGCCATGTCTATGATTAAGTTGGACTTCAGCCCTTCTGATACCAGGATAATATTTCTACCCCAGAGCAAACGTTTATCGATCGTGCCCGTGCCGGCGACCGATTGGTTCAGCCGACTCAGGATCGAGTATTTTTCCTGCTCGATAAAGTTTCGGTTTTCGCTGACCAGATCGTCCAGATCACCTTTAGTGTATTGGCTATTGTAAGCGAAAGAACCAGCGCTCGTTATCCCGCCGATTGCCTTGGGTTCTAGGGGCAATTTTATCTCGGCGCTGTTTAGCAATGTCAGGACGCAGTGTAGTTGTACTGCTATCTGGGCCCCGACGACAACCCCGCCATCGTCTAACGCCACGACGGCGCAGTTCTCGTAACGATACTTGTCCACCAGCTTAGCTGCCAGCATGCGGCCAGCCTGGACCCGTGAGGCGAAATACATAACTGAAGTTTACCATTTTTTCGGTTATGCTTTTTGCAGTAAATAGAATCGCTCTTGGTTGCCTTTGGCCCCGCTAACGGCTGAATCAAGCTTATCGCGGACTATAAAGTCCTGGCTTACCCAATCTTCGAAATCCTTAAGCACTTGACGGCGCAGGCGGTCATTCTTAATGACACCTTGATGCTTAATCTTGCTCCGCCTAGCTTCGAATTGCGGTTTTACCATGGCGACTAGCTGCGTCTTCTTTGAAGCCAGCCTGCTTACCGGCGGAAGAATTTCCCTAAGGGAGATGAAAGACACGTCCATCACGATAATATCTAGGCTTTCGCTAGTTTTAAAATCCCTTATGTCCGTCTTCTCGTGAAGATCTATCCGGCTGTCGCCGCGCAGGCTGGGATGCATTTGATCGGTGCCGATGTCGACCGCTATAACTTTGGCCGCGCCGTGGCGCAGTGAATAGTCAGTAAAGCCGCCGGTGCTGCTGCCGACGTCTAATACAGTTTTACCTTTAAAATTCAACTTCAGTCCGTGGGCCACCGAACCGAGTTTCAAAGCCGCACGACTGACATACTGATCCTCAATGTTAATCCTAATCGAAGAAACGTCATTGGGTTGTACAGAGTAGCCGGGTTTTGTAATTATTCTATTATTGACAGTTACGTAGCCGAGCTTTATGTAGCTTTCAGCCTGGGAACGCGTGCTAACTAACCCAACTTCTACAAGTGCCTGATCCAAGCGCTGCTTATCCATAATTTAACTGTATAACCTCAACTACTTTTTTCTTATCCCCTAGCTGCTCTACTAGATATATTCGATCGCAAAGGAATTCTTCGCCTAGCGTCATCCGGTCCCCAGGCTGGACGCTTACATGAGGAGCAAAAGGACGCCTGCGCCTTGTCGACTCATCGGCAAACCACGAGCTCTTTTCGTGAAGTATTTGCCTGACTTTCTTCTCTAAATTCAAAAACGGCGTTGGCCGTTCAATTAAATTAACTTCTTTATTATTCATTCGCCCAAACCAGGCGGTCTTACCGACGGTCGCTAGAAAGGACGGAAAACCTTGCAGTGCCTGCGTTAGGTCCGCCGCTAGAGTTTTTGAATCGTAATTCGATCTAAACCAGGGAACAATCGTCACGTGCAACGGCCAACTCGCGAATACTGAACCTAACGGAATAGGCTTAACCACCGCGCACACTAGACGGTCGCCCGGCACCATGTTAATCCTTTATGCGTTCACGGTAAGCGCCCGTGGCGGTATCGACGGAAATTAAATCGCCTTGTTTTATGAAGGCGGGAACTTTTATAGTAATCCCCGTTTCTAAAGTGGCGTCCTTAGTTATTGAAGTGCTGGTGTCGCCTTTAACCGCTGTTTCAGTGTAAGTAACTTTCATTGGTACGTTCTTCGGTAGCTCGACATTGATCGGCTGGTCATTAAAAAATTGCAGCTGGACCTTATCGCCCTCTTTAAGAAAGCCGGCACTGTCACCTACCAGGTCCGCCGGTACCTCGAACTGATTGAAAGTCTCTTCGTTCATGAAGAAGAAGTTCTGGCCGTCCGTATAGAGATACTGGACCGATTGATTAGCTACATCGGCCCGATCGAGCTGTTCGTTGCCTTTAAAGGTCTTTTCAAGGACTTTGCCGTCTAACAGGCTCTTAATCCTGACGTTAACTATTGACCCGCCGCGGCCCATAACTTTCTGCTTGTAATCCACGACTCGGAACGGTTCACCTTCGTACTGAAAAAGCGTGCCTTTTTTAAGATCGGTTATGCTCAACGCCATATTCTTACCTGCCTGGCCTAATTGTTTGCTACGAATGGAAGCAAGGCTATATGCCTGGCTCGCTTTATTGCGACGCTTAGGCGCCGTTGCTGAGTTTCTGTCAGTCCGGTTTTCTTCCGAGTTTCTATCTGTCCGTAGACGTTTACGTATCTCTGAAGGGTCTTATAATCCTTGTAATCGAAATACGGAACGTCTGTCCGGTGTTTAAATATCTTTGCCATTATTTACTCCTTAGAATGGTATGTCGTCCAAATTTATAGGTTCGTCGCCTATGTCTTCTATGACGACGTTATCGTCTTTAGCTTTCTTGCTTGTCTTCGGCGCGGCGGATGACCCGCCAGCCGGTTTTTGGGATTCGTAACCGCTGTCACCGCCCTCGGAGCTGCGGCCGTCGAGGAAAGTCACGTCATTAGCCAGGACTTCGACCTTGCTCCTCTTCTGACCGTCCTGCTCCCAGGATCGGGACTGGAGCCGGCCTTGCACCAGGCAACGCCTGCCTTTACTGAGATATTGCGATACCCTCTCAGCCAACGGTCCCCAACAGACTATATCGATGTAATCAGTGGCTTCCTGCCATTCGCCGCTTGAATCCTTATAGCTCCGGTTCAAGGCTAGGCTGAAACTTGTTACGTTCTGCCCGGTCGGCGTCTGCCTAAGTTCAGGGTCCCGCGTAAGGTTCCCCATAAGTGTAACTTGATTAAGACTTCGTGCCATTTCTTATACCCCTCCTTAAAAGACCTATGTCTTTAGTTAATCTTACTTTCACCCTATCCCCCTCTGCCGTTAGCGTCAAGTTCGGTAAGAATAGAATTAAGTCCGATTTAATTTACTCGCTAACTTCCTCTTCCTTGTCGTCCTCTTCGCCGTCTTCGGCCCGCTTGGCGGCCTGTTCGGCTTTCTTAGCCTTTAGAGCTTCGGCTTTAACGATAGCCTTAAGATCCGGCTTAGTGATGAGGAATCTTATGACTTCGCCGGTTATATTCAATGTGCTTTCAACCTTGGCGACACTAGTTGGCGGCAACTCTACCGCATAGAAGACGTATATGGCATACTCGTTCTTCTTAATAGGGTAGGCCAGCTTCCTCTTGCCCCAATTATCTGTATTGGTAATCTTGCCACCATTATCCGTAAGTATCTTCGTCACCCTGTCTTCGGCCTTACTAAGGTCAACTTCCAGGTCAGGATGATACAAGACGGCAATCTCGTATTGATTCAAACTGTTTCCTTCCTTTGGTTATAGCCCATGCACACTTGAGAGGTCATGAGCTGAATTTGATAGCCTTACAAATATACAGCATCTACCCCTGTTAGTCAACTACCGCGCCGAACCCGGGATGCCTGGCGGCAACGACTGACGCGTCGTGAAAATTGGTCAGACTTCGATCGGTGGCGACGTGTCCGAGTTTCTTGCCCCTATAATAGTCGCGCACCATCGCTATAAACCTGTCTGATATATCTCCGACAAGCTTTAATTCTCGCCGGGATGCCCGGCCTTCCTCATCAGCCGTTAAAGCTTCGAGCACCTGGCCTGGCCTATGCATGCCGTTTACGGACAGATGGAGCTTTCCCCGGACGATTAATGCCCGGTAGCGCTCCCTCTCCCTTACGCCGGCGGTCGATTTGACTTCTACCGGAGCCATATCTAGTATTTCGCCCCGCTTCTGATGGATCACCAACAGGTCGTGAGTTTGCTGCCTATGGTAGTAGCCGCTGTCCGATCTGTTCATTGACGGAATGGCGAACCAGGTCGGTGATCGCCTCCTGTTAAGAGCCAGCAAGGCGTTAATCTCATAGCCTAGTCCGACATGCTCGCCTAGACCTTGGACGTCATTTTCTTTGTCCATAAGCCTTATTCTGACTGCATTAGCCTGGGCTATATTCAGGCAGTCTTGGAAAACTTTGTCACAGGTATTAGATTTTACATCACCGAACACTACATCTTCTAAAAGTGGCAGCACAGCTATATCCAGGGCCGTCCGGTAAGGCAAAGTATAATCCTTAAGATAGTCACTGCTCAGAGTATTCAATTGCGCCTGCGCTTGAAGCGACCTATGCCAGCAACTCATTGAACTTGCCAGTAATCCTAGGCGGTGGCTGGTTGAAGAGTCTGTTTCAATCAATGCCGCTTCAGCCGCTGCCCAGCCGGCGACCGATAAGTACCTAGGCATCGACTCTTCCTGAAGTCGGAAATGAATGTCTTCCAACTGCTTGGCGCCCTCTTTACCGACAAAAACCTTATGCATTTTAAGGTACTGCTCATAGGCATCGTTAGGGCGGAAGGAAACTGGGGCGTCAGTTGCATTAGGCAAAGCAGTTAAAGCTTCGTATCCGCCGCTTAATTTCCCTAAAATAAAAGAACCCCTGATTCGATCGTCAGGGGTTCTTAAAGCCACGGGTTCACGACATTCAAGTCCAGGTGGATTTAAGTGCTCACTCACCTTAGCTTTACCTCACATTTGCAGTTTTTGTTCTTACGCTTATGTTAGAAATTTCGCAGCTATTTGGCAAGTGCAATAAATACAACAGGCCTGTTTATTTGTTCAGGTAGGTCTCTTGTTCGGAAGTATCGGGAGCATAATCATCATCTGTAGTCGCGCCCTCTCCGCCCCCGAATATGTCACTTGCAGAGTTGACGAGCACTTCCCTTGGTCGGGATCCATCAGCCGCGCCGACGATTCCCTGCTCCTCCATCGTCTCGATCAGCCTGGCGGCCCGGCCGTAGCCGATTCTTAACCGCCGCTGAAGCAAACTAGTGCTTGCCTTGCGGTTATCTATGACAACTTGGACAGCGTCCTTAAACATGTCGTCGTCAGCGTCCTGCCCGCCGTAATCGGCTACGATACCGCCTTTGCCGTTCAGTTGGACTGGCTGGGAGACGACTTCGTAATCATACTGCGGCGGTCGCTGCATCCTAAGAAAATCTATGATCTTTATGGTTTCGTCATCGCCGATGAGAGCGCCTTGGACACGACGTGGTTTAGGAGCGTCAGACAGCGTCATCAGGAGATCGCCTTGGCCTAGCAGTTTTTCGGCGCCTACCTGGTCAATGATTGTCCGGCTGTCTATCTGTGACGTCGTCTTGAAAGAGATTCGAGCGGGAATATTCGCCTTGATGAGGCCGGTTATGACGTCTACGGACGGCCTCTGGGTCGCCAGTACCAGATGGATGCCGACGGCTCTAGCTTTCTGGGCTATCCTGACTATAAGAGCCTCGACGTCGCGGGCGGCCATCATCATAAGGTCGGCCAGCTCGTCTATGACTATCACGATATAAGGCATGCCTTCTTCTTTTTTCAAATCATTGTACTCGGCTATATTGCGCTTCTTTACCTCGGATAAGGCTTTATATCGTCTCTCCATCTCGGCCACCGCCCACTTCAGAGCGCTGATGCATTTCTCTGGCTCAGTTATGACGGGCGTAAGCAGATGAGGAATTTCGTCGTACGGTTTAAGTTCTACCTGCTTGGGGTCGACAAGGATAAGCTTAAGATCTGATGGAGAATTTCGAAAGAGCATGCTCGTCAGTATCGTATTGATCATGACGGACTTACCGGAACCGGTCTGTCCGGCGACTAGCAGGTGGGGCATCTTAGCCAGGTCGGTTACCACCGGAATGCCCGAAATATCCTTACCGATAGCCAGAGCTAAGGGACCCTTGACGTCCTGCCACTGCGAGGATTGGAACAGCGAACTTACTCTGACTGTTGCTGACTTGACGTTCGGCACTTCAATTCCGACCGCCCGCTTCCCCGGTATCGGCGCTTCGATGCGGATCGATTGAGCCGCTAAGTCAAGCGCCAGGTTATCCTCAAGCGCCGTTATCTTTGTAAGCTTTACGTTAGACGGGGGCTTCATCGTGTACTGAGTTACCCTGGGGCCTATATTAGCCCCCTCCATCTCAACTTCTATATTAAAGTTCTCGAAGGTGTCATGGATGATCTGTGCGTTGGAATTGGTGTCGCCGGCATCGGCCTTATCTTGCTTCTGGTTAAGCAACTGAAGCCCTGGGAACTGCCAGTTAGGGTCGCTGGCCATAGTCAAGGCCTCATGATTCTCGTCTTTTGTAAGTTTCTCGGAAGCATTTTTAAAGGAATTGATTTTGGTGGGCTTTATATCTCTTTCCTTTTCCCCGTGACGTACGACCGGTACGCCTTCGTTTATCTTAAAGCCTGGCTGATCGGCGGCCGCCTTGGCCTTAAGGGCTGCCAGTTCCGATTCCTCCTCATGCTCCTTGCGCTTGAATAATGCGGCTATTCTCATTAATACTGATTTTTGAGAGACGCCGAAGACGAAACAGGCGGCCAGGAAAGACAGTACGAATAATATAAGAGCGGCAGGAAGCTTATCGAGGAACATAAGTGAAAAACTGCCTATGCCGCTTCCGGCGTGTCCGCCATGCTGGCCTGTCCAGCTGCCAGAAAGAGAGCGGCTGGCGAATGCGGTATAGAAAAATCCGCTGCCGAACAGCAGTAAGATCAGAGAGCCTGTAACCCTGTTGACGGGCAAGTTATGTTCCTCGTCCCGAAATATGTACACCCCAAGGAACAGCATCAGGATAGGGGCGATATACGCAGCCCATCCGAATAACCAGAAAAAGGCTTTGAATATGTCGACCGGTCCCGGGCCGCCCGTACCTAGCCCGCCCAGGAAGACCAGCAGCGCCAAAACTATCAGCAGCATGCCCCGGCTCAGCTTCCAGAAGGGTGACTTAGCGGCGACTTGGGCGTCGGCTCTTTTTTTTGATGTCGTTTTTTTCTTTTTTGCCATCGTAACCTTACTTCTTTTATTTTACTACTTATTAGGAATAAGCATAATTAACTAGATTTACTGTAGCACAAAATACCACAAAAGTCAAAGCTTTTATGCTTAATCTACTCGTGAGTCCTGGGTCAGCAGGCGGGCTCGCATCTCCTGGAATCGCTTCTGTTGCTCGGCTGCGATCTGCTCAGGGCTTTTCGGTTCGCTGGTCTCCTGATTGCTGCCCGGCTTCTTCTGGTCGGCTTGCTGCTTAGTGCCGGCGCTTATCAGATTGACTACGGGTATGACTATCGGGCTGCGCTGTGTGTGCTCAAAGAGATAGTGAGTGACGTGATCCTTAAGTTCGGCCTTGAACCTGTCGAGGTCGACTCTTTTGAATCGCTGAGCGACAGCTCTCTTCAACTCCGTCCTTAAGCCGTTCATTATCTCTTCGTTATCGCGCATATAGATGAACCCGCGGCTGATTATATCAGGGCTGGTTAGGAGGTTACCGGACTTCTTGTCGATCGTTAGCACAACCGCGACCAGTCCTTCCTCGCTTAATAGGACCCTGTCTTTGACCACGACGTTGCTGACGACAGCTCCGGTCTGGTCGACCAGGATAGTGCCGTGAGGCACCTCGCCGACGTGCTCCATGCTGTCGGCCGAGAAAGCTACGACTTGGCCGTTATCTACGTTCAGGGTGTTAGCCCGCGGGATTCCGTGCTCTACCGCCAGTTCGACGTGATATTTCTTAGAAGTGTAGTCGCCGTAAATGGGCAGGAAGAATTTCGGCTTAGTCATCTCGATCATATCGGCATATTCATCGCGAGAAGCGTGTCCCGAGACATGCAGCGGACCGATGCCGTCCAGCTCTCTGGTCTCATGCCTATAGACATGGACGCCCTTCTTAAAGAAGTCGTCGACCATGGCGCGGATATAGCCGTCATTGCCGGAGTACGGTATGGGCGAACTGGACAGGACGACCGTGTCCTGCTCTTTCAGTTTTATATGCTTGTGTTCGCCGTTACTCATCCTCTGCAAGGCAGAACTGGGTTCGCCTTGAGAACCGGTACAGACAACTACTACGTCGTCGTCCTTCATCCCCGGAACTGAGGCTATCGGCACGAATGTGCCCTTCGGTATTCTTACGAAACCGTGACGAACCGCCATCTCTAAGGTCGAGACCATGCTCCGGCCGTCCATAGCGACTTTCTTATTATTATGTACGGCCGCATTGACGATCATCTGGACGCGGTTCATGTTCGTCGAGAACAGACCGATAAATATCCTGCCGGGAGCATTCTTCATGATGTCTATAAAGCTTTGCTCGATCGTTGACTCACTTGGAGTTCGGCCCAGCCTTTCGGTAGTGGTGCTTTCACTCAACAGAGCTAAAACGCCTTCCTGGCCTAATTCCTTTAACCGTTCGATGTCGCTTCTCTCATGATCTAGCGGATTAGGGTCTAAGCGGAAATCGCCAGTGTTAATGATTCTTCCGACAGGCGTATCCAGAACAATGCAGGTGCTTCCCGGAATGGAGTGCGTTACCCGGACTAATTCGACGAAGAATTCTCCAATCTTCAATCGTTCATGGGTATCTTCGTTCATTGTCACGGTCTTTAATTCGAAACCGTCTGGCATAGGTAGTCCAAAATTCTCAAATATTTCTTCGACGCGGCCGATGCTGAACCGGCTGCCGTATATCGGCGCCGGGAACTTAGGCACTATGTGAGGAAGTCCGCCGATGTGGTCAAGGTGTCCGTGAGTAATTATGTAAGCCTTGATCTTAGGTTTAATCTGCTCGAGGTAGGCCGTATCGGCGATTGCGTAATTGATCCCCGGGAGGTCGACGCCGAGGTCGTTGCCGCAATCAAGGATCACGGCGTCGTTCGTATATTCGACGAGGATCATATTCTTTGATCCTCCTCCGTCCATTCCGCCGAGACCGATTATCTTGAGCTTGGGGCTGTCGTCGACATAGTTGGCTCTCGGCAACTGTCGGTTGTCCGCGGTCAGATACTGGTTGGCTATCCTTTGGGCGTCAGCCTGGCTGCGCCTCTGGGCGCGGACCGCCTGCCCCCGGCTGGTAGTCAGCGACGAACTTATTGACTGTCCCTGACCGCCATTAGGCTTAGGATGCCCTTGATTCCTTCTAGGTCTTTTGGGCGGCTTATTCGAGTTGTTGTTATTGTTTGGTTGCATTGTGTTGTCTCCTAACGTTGCAGTTTAGTTATTAATTAATTGATTTTCTTTAAAATTGCCGGGATTAATGCGAAGTCGTCTATTAAAGTCTGTCGCATCGATCCGTTATAAAGCGCTGCTGCCGGATGGAAAAGCGGCAGGTACACCCGTCCTTTGAATCTCATAGGCTTGCCGTGGCAAGCGCTAATCTGCAGGTCCGGTAAGAAGCAATTCAGGCTGTGCCTTCCTAGTGTGACCACTAGTTTGGGTTGAATTACCTCTAACTGGCTCTCCAGGTATGGAAGAAAAGCGCTTTTTTCTTCGGCGGTTGGATCTCTGTTCTCGGGAGGTCGGAATTTAACAATGTTAGTTATGTAGACGTCTTCCCTTTTTAGCCCGATCATCCCGAGCATCTCATTAAGGAACTTTCCGGCGGCGCCGACGAAGGGCTTTCCCTGTAAGTCTTCATTCTTTCCCGGCGCTTCCCCTATGAAAACTATGTCGGCCTCCGGACTGCCTTCGCCGAAGACGATCTGCGTAGCTGTTGCGGCAAGCTCAGGAGTAACGTGGTCGTCTAGAATCTTCTGCCGGATATCGTTAAGTTTAGCTAGTTTGGCGTCTGCCATATGTGAAAGTTCCGATTAATTTGAAGATATTACCGATTCCACTGAGGAAGCTCACGATAGTCAGCAGGTAGAACAATAAGTTGCCACTGCTAATAGAAAGGCTGGCGAATACGTAGGCCAAGAGTAGTTCCGCTAATCCGAAGATAAGCAGTCCTGCTCTTTTTTGACGCCAACGTTTTAAGCTTTCCATTTTGCTCTTTTCCTGAACTGTCCTTATTCCCCTTTCAGCTCCCTGGCGGCGGCCTTCATGCTGAGCTGCAGCCTTCCCCTGTCATCGATAGCTACAAGCTTGACGGTCACCTTGTCGCCCTCTTTGACGACGTCGCTAGGCTTATTGACTCTTTCTTCACTCATTTCTGAAACATGAACCAGTCCGTCTTTACCTGGCATAATCTGGACAAATGCTCCGAAGTCCAAGACGCTGACGACCGGGACATCCTGATAGATTTTCCCGACCTCAGGCTCAGCGACGATACTGTCAATCCATTGCTTCGCCGCGGCGATGCTAGCTCCGTCAGGACTGGCAATCATAACCGTGCCGTCGTCCTTAATGTCGATTTCCGTGCCTGTCTCGGCGGTTATCTTTTGGATCGTCTCGCCGCCCTTGCCGATTATTTCTCGGATCTTATCCGGATTTATCTTGATAGATTCGACTCTCGGGGCATAGGGGCTTAGCTCGTGTCTTGGCTCGCTAATAGTATCAAGCATATGCTTTAAAATGGCCGCCCGGCCAGCATTACCTTCGTCGAGGGCCTGCTTTAGCACTTCGACCGGCAGTCCGTGGACTTTCATGTCCATCTGAAGCGCGGTTATGCCTTTAGCGGTGCCGGCAACTTTGAAGTCCATATCGCCTGCAAAATCTTCTGCGTCGGCTATATCTGTAAGGATTATCGGTCTGCTGCCGTCCATGATCAAACCCATGGCTACGCCGCTAACCGGTGCCCTGAGCGGTACGCCAGCGTCAAGGAGGGCCAGACAGCTGCTGCAGGTTGCCGCCATGGAGGTTGAACCGTTCTGGCTCATTATCTCCGTCACGCTACGAATCGTATAAGGGAATACATCTTCTTCGGGAATGACTGGCAGCAAGGCCCTCTCGGCTAAATAGGAATGGCCGATCTCCCGGCGTCCTGGACTTCCCAGCCGCTTGACTTCGCCAACGGTATAACCGGGGGCATTGTAATGGTGCATATAACGCTTCTCGCCGGCTCTCTCCATCGTGTCTATAAGCTGGGCATAGCTTAAAGGAGCAAGCGTCACTATGTTCATAGCCTGTGTCACGCCCCTGGTAAACAAACTGGAACCATGAGCCCGAGGAAGAATGTCAACTTCCGAGCTGAGCTGCCTTACCTCGTCAAACTTACGACCGTCTGGCCGAACGCCGTCCTCGACGATGCCTTTTCTGACATCCTTATGGACGGCTAGTCCGAAAGCGTCGTCATATTGCCGGCGCATTTCGTCGTAAGTGTCGCCTATCTCCTCGGCAAAAGCCTCGTGCATCTCATCCTTAAGCGTCTGTATAAGAAGGTTGCGTTCTGGATAAGGCTTGCGGAGATCTTCGCCGAGCTTGCCTTCGACCCAGTCGTCAACTTTTTTCTGGATAGATTCGTCTGGGAGGTCGAGCACGAATTCCTGCTTCGTTACCCCTATCTTCTTAACAAGCTGGTTCTGCAGCTCAATAGCCGGCTGCATAGCTGCCTGGGCGAACTGGAGGGCTGCGACAATCTCCTCCTCTGTTACTTCCTTAGCACCAGCTTCAACCATCATGATGGCGTCTTTTGTGCCCGCCACGACTAAGTCCAAGCCGCCCTTATCCAGCTGCTCGGCGGATAAGAAAGATGCCAGTTTGCCGTCTTCGTCATAACCTACCCTCAAGCCTGCGACAGGCCCATCGTATGGCGCTCCCGTCAGCGAAAAAGCGGCGCTCATCGCAATCATGGCAATCATATCAGGTCGGAAAGAAGGGTCCATGCTAAGAACAGTCGCTACCCCTTGAACTTCATGCCGATAACCTTTAGGCCAAAGCGGGCGTATGGGTCGGTCTATAAGCCGGCCAATGAGTATAGCTTCGTCAGATGGTCGGCCTTCTCTTTTTATAAACCTCGAACCGCTGATCTTACCGGAGGCATAAAAACGCTCTTCGTAATCGATACTAAGCGGAAAATAATCCATTCCCTGCACCCGGTTAGGGCTGACCATTGCCGTGCCTAGTACGACCGTGTCGCCATACCGCGCTACCACGCTGGCGCTTGTCCTAAAGCCGACCCGGTTAACTTCTAAAGACAGCTTGCGTCCGCAAAAATCTGTCTCGACACTGATGATGGGTTTACCGCTTGGGTTGATAGTCTGTCCCATGTTTAATTTCCTTTCCTGCCCGTTTTTTGTCTCCGGGCGGTCTCCTCGTGTAGGGTTCAAATATATAGACCTCTCTTGTGCTAATAGTTCTAAGAGTATGTCTTCCTATATATCTGTTGCTCTACCGAGGAGATTAATTTTACATTTAATGTGCACAAGCTTGTGATCTCGGGTTGGCGTGAGATCACCGGTCTGGGCACAGGTCCGGGTTATCGGCGGATGCCGAGTTTCTGAATCAAATCCAGATAAACTTTACTGTCGTTGCTGGCTATGTACCTTAGCAGCCTTCGTCTTTTACCTACCATCTGTAATAGTCCGCGGCGGGCCATATAGTCGTGTTTGTTGACCTTCAAGTGCTCAGTCAGCTCCTTGATGCGCTCCGTTAAAATAGCGGCCTGGACACTAGGGCTACCGGTGTCGTTTTTGTGAGCTTGGGTGCTTTTAACAGCCTTCGTCTTTTTCTCAATTGTTATCATGTACAAGTATTTTACCAGATATGCTCTTCTTAGGCAAGAAGTAATTATCGTCGACGGGTTCGTTCATGTGATTCATATATAAATATATTGTTCAATATTGTCGGTGTTTAAGTGTTTAGGCGGCACCGCCCGGCAAACGTCCCAGCCGTTAATCCTAGTGCGTCTAAGTGACTCGGTATAGGCGCCGGTGCCTAAGGATTCCCCTATATCACTGACCAGGCTACGTATATAGGTGCCTGAAGAAACGTCGGCCGTAAATTTTATCAGCGGGTAGTCGAAACTTTCCAGCTTTAAATCAGTTATTGTTACTTTCCTCGGGGCGAGTATAACTTCCTTGCCTGCCCGCGCCAGCTTATAAGACCGGACGCCGGCAACCTTGATAGCCGAATACGCTGGCGGCACTTGGCTAATTTCCCCTCTAAAGCCGCCCAGGCTCTGCTCAATCTGATTTTTTGAAGGAACGACGTCTGAACATCGAGTCAGCTCACCTTCTATATCACCGGTCGAACTTATCTGTCCCAACCTCATTGTTACCTCGTAAGACTTGTCGGCTTTTGAGAACTGACCGGCTTGCCTCGTATATTCCTTGCCTATAAGCAAGACTAGTAGTCCGGTCGCGAAAGGGTCGAGCGTACCGATATGTCCGACTTTGACGTTTTTCGGACGTTTATTTTCCCGTTCAGCGACGATACGGCGGACATAGTTAACGACGTCGAAGCTTGTCCATCCGGCGGGCTTGTCTAGTAAAAGTATTCCTTGCAACACTGACTCACAGCTTAACCGGCTGTTACTTAATTGCCAAAATTAAATGGCAACGGCGGAGCTACCGGAGGCGGCGTTTGATTTGGAGCCGGTGGCTGGTCGTTAGTAGCAGGAGGATTTTCTGTTACCGGCGGGATGAGATCTCCCGGCGTCATTGACGGGCCGCTAGAAGAACCAAGGGCCTTATCGATCTCCGCCCTGGCACTATCAACCTGATTCTGGGCCGGCGTCGGTTCGACTAGAGGACTATGGGCTGCCTCCTCAAGACTGCTTAAAGTGGCATGGTCCGACTCATAAACGTGAGGACTGTTTACTGAGCGCTCGAGGCTCGTCAGGGTAGAGTTATCCGATTGGAATAAATGCGGACTGCGGACTGCCTGCTCAAGGCTTGTCAGCGTTTGGTCGCTCACGTCTGAGGCTTGTGTTAGCGAAGGTTGACCGGGGGTTACTTGCTCACCGGGCGCTGCCACCGGACTGTCAGGATTACCAGCTTGCTTGTCTGACTCGGATGAACTATTACCGCCGAAGTTATTTGTGGGCGGCTGCTGATCAGGCGAAGTATTGTCAGTCGGACTGTTAAGATTATCTTCCTCGAACAAATTTGCTGGAGGCGGAGGTATGTCGGCGAGTTTCATTTGTCCATTGTCCGACGTTTGGCCTGCCTCAGCGGATTGGGGTCCTTCTCCGATGCTAGCGGCCTTCCTCTCAAACAATTGCGGCGGCTCTTCTGTAGGCATACTGAAGGGATCAGTACTAGGCTCATAAGGGTTCTCGAAAGCATTCGATGTCAGCGTCCCGCCTAATGTCGGAGGTTCGGTTATGAGCTTATTGCCAGGAGTTGATTCAACCTGTGAGACGGGTTCGGTAGCCGGCGCTCCTGCCGTATCTTCTCTGAGTGTGTCAACGGCGTCAGTTTCTGAAGGCTGCTGGTGTAGATCGTGGACTGAAGGTAACTCGGTATTTGAAGGAGCGGGCATTTCAGCCGGCTGCGCCCATTCCGTTTGAATTGGCGGTTCCCACTCAGTCAGCGCCGGATCGGCTGCACTTGGTTCCATAGCTGCTGGCCGGCCGTTGTCAATTTCTTCCGGTTGATGCTGTATATTCAATGTGCCGTCGTCGTCAATTGTCGTACCTTGAGGCGCTTCTTCCACAGTTTGTGTCTGGCTTTCTGGAGCTACTAGAGGTTCTTCCAATTTCGTCGCGACAAGCTGCTGGTTGGCTCCCGCAGCCATTAGAATAGAACTGACGCTCATCGTTGTCGGCGTAGTTTTATCATTACTGAATCGATCCGTTTGAGAGACTATCCCAGTAAGTAAAGCCGTTGCGATCTGCTCGTCAAGCAGGCCATCGCCAAGTGATTGGCTCAAGTCAGTTACCATTTCCGACAAGCTGCTGGCAGTGGAGTTATGCCAATCGATTGAACCTAGGACGTTCTCGTCATTCGAAATATTTAAGCTGGCGACTACGGCATCGTGAAGGATTCTCCCATGGGCCGTTATTACGTCATCCAGGTCAGTCTGCTGGTGAACACCTAGAGCCACGACGACGTCGACGTTAAAGTCGCCCTGGCTGAATTCCAAGTCATCCTGATTAATTGATGTGCGGTACGGCGTAATGAAGATACGGACAATATCGTCCTCTACCTTATAGCGTAATTTGTCGGCTTTGCTTTTATCGAGGGCGATTATGAAATCTCTTAATGAATCCGTGTTTTTCTCAATTGTCTCTTCCGGCTTAAGGAATTCGAGGGTTGAAGGGACGTTTCCGCTGAAGACCGCGGCGCAATGCTTACCTTGCTTGTTCATAATAAGCGCTAGGCCGATCAGCGCCGCCAGCTGGTCGACGTCGGGATTACGGCTGACGGTTACGAGAACGTTCTTAGCGTCCTTAAGCTTTTCGACTAGCTGTTGCTTAGCGCTGTCCATAATTAATTCTTACTACTCTTTTAGACTTATTTTGTGTTTTTATTTATGGGTATATTATCTGTCTGAATACTACCATAAACGCTATAGCTTTACAACACCTGTTAAACTCTGGTATAGTCCACTCTGACGCATAGATAAGCATAAGTAAAAAAGGATAAGTGATGCCAATCATCAAGTCAGCAAAAAAAAGAGTCCGCGTAGCCAATAAGGCTGCCGTCAGGAACAGTAAGACAAAACGAAGCCTTAGGAGCGCCCTGAAAGTATTTTCCAGAAGCCCGTCTACGAAGTCGCACAGCTCAGTCCAGAGCAACGTCGACAAGGCTGTCAAAAAAGGCGTGATTCACAAGAATAAAGCCGCCAGGTTAAAGAGCCGGGCTTCACAAAAAGCTAAGACATCCGGAGTCAAGCCGTCAAAGAAGACTACGTCGGCCAAGAAAACTACGGCAGCCAAGAAAACTACGGCAGCCAAGAAAGCTCCAGCGAAAAAGACAGCCGCTAAGAAGAAATAAGTTCAAGCGCACAGTTCAATAAGGTATTTCTGCAATGCCGCGTCAAGATCAATATTTCTAGATTTCGATGCCAGGTCTATGTCTAGTAAGCCGTGAACTAGTTGCTTTAAGCGCCGTCCGTCCAGCCGGCGCGAGATAGCCCTCGTTTTGCCTAAGGTGTAAGGGTGGAGTTTGGCAACTTTTGCGATCTCAGAGTCCGATTTGCCGCCGGCGGCTATGACGATCGCCAGGACGCCAAGCTGCCAAGTTATCATCGCTATGATTTCATGAGGTTCGACGTTCTGTTCCCTTTGCTCCTGATAAAGACGGATCGTCTGGCGGGTATTGCCGCCAAAAGCCGATTCCAGCAGCTGAAAAACCGTGCTTTGCGGCGTCGGCTCTGTCAATAACTCAATGTTCTTTCGATTGAGCGTTTTGTCATATACCAGAAGCTTGTCTATTTCGTTGCTAAGCGTCAGCTGGTTGATGCCTACTCTGGCGACAAGGTATTCGGCGTCGGCTAGAGCAATCTTACCGCCCCGGTCCTTCACTGCCTGACCGACCCACCGGACGAGGCCTCTATCGTCAAGTTTGTTGAATTCCTGGTAGTCGGTCTTACTCTTAAGTACTTTGTAAGCAACCGAGCGCTTATCTATCTTATGCTCGACGAATATCGCGTCGGTGGTGTCTGGAACCTGACCAAGCAGATCGTCAAGCTTGGTCGCCGCTTCCTTGTTTTTTGTCAGCCCCCTGACGATAACCAACTTTTTATCGGCTAGCAGCCCTATCCCGGTGAGGGCTTCGGCGATTCGTTGCAGCGGCGCTTCTTCGCCGTCTATTTGCTCCAAGCCTAAATCGCCGTTCGTGGTTATATAATCGTTAACAATCCGGTTAAGCGCGTCTTTGACCAAGAAGCTGTTTTCGCCTGCCAAAGTCTTCTTCATATCACCCATTGTAGCAATTGATACTCTTACCGCCTGTGATATCTGCTATGCTTTTGTTAATAAATATGTCGCAAGTAGTTATCGTCTCAAACCGTTTGCCAGTGAGCGTAAAGAAAGAAAACGGCAAGCTGGTCTTCTCAGCCAGCCTGGGAGGACTGGCGACCGGCCTTTCTTCCTTTGTAAAAAAAGGCAGCAAGAACGTTTGGATCGGCTGGCCGGGCATACCCAGCGACAATCTTTCGACGGCAGAAAAACAAGAAATTACCGCCGTGCTAGGTAAACAAAATTACGTACCGGTATTCCTTAGCCGCAATCAGGTGGATAATTACTATAACGGTTACAGCAACTCGGTGCTTTGGCCGCTTTTCCATAGCCTGCCAGTAAAGCATCTTCACGATGACAAAGCCGATAAGTGGTGGACGGCCTATCAAACTGTCAATAAACGTTTCGCCGAGACGGCCATGAATTACATGAGGGATAAAGCCCAGGTTTGGATCCATGACTACCAGCTTCTGCTAGCTCCGGAGATGATCAGGAAGGATTTTCCTAAAGCTAACATCGGCTTTTTTCTTCACATCCCCTTCCCCGGTCCCAGACAACTGGCTAAAGCCAGCCAGGATAACCGCCTTCTCAAAGGTATGCTCGGAGCCAATTTAATCGGTTTTCATACCACTTCATACGTGGACGACTTCTTAAAATGTCTCCAAAGTAAAGATATCGGCAAGGTCGGCGAAGGCCAGGTCGTTTACGGTAAACACGCGATCAGGGTCGCGGAATTCCCCATGGGTATCGATTACGCCAAGTTCGCCGAAGCTAATAAGTCGAAAGACGTTAAAGACATCGTCAGAAATTACAGGCGGAAGTACCGGCGCCTTAAAATAATCGCCAGCGTCGACAGACTAGACCCTTCCAAAGGATTGTTAGTCAGACTGAAGGCCTACGAGAATTACCTTGCCGAATTTCCCTCCGCCAGGGGCCGCGTGGTCTTCGTGATGGTAGCGGCGCCTTCACGCACCGACATCGACGAGTACAAAGAACTTAGCGATAAGCTTGATAAGCTGTCCGGGGAAATAAACAAAAAGTACGGGACGAAGACATGGCAGCCGGTGGATTACATAAACGTTCCTGTGCCTTTCGAAAATGTGACCGCTCTCTTCCAGATCGCCGACGTGGCTTTCATCGCGCCGCTAAAAGACGGCATGAACCTAACGGCCAAAGAGTTTGTCGCCAGCAATAAGCGCGGGGTGCTGATACTAAGCCAAACAGCCGGAGCCGCCGAGGAACTCAAAGATGCCCTAATAGTAAATCCTCGTCAACCCGAAACCTTGGTCGCCGCCTTAAACCGAGCCTTAAATATGGAAAAAGGCGAGTTGAATATCCGGCTTAAGCACATGCGGGATTATCTTTCTACTCATACAGTCCAGAGCTGGGCTAAGACTTTCGTCGACACGCTTCAGCAGCCATTGCCGGGGACGCCGAATATTCCCTATACCTTCACCCTTAATTCCAAGCGCCGGAAAAAACTTGTCCAGGAGTACGAGACTTCGAAAAGTCGCTTGCTGCTACTAGATTATGACGGCAGCCTGGTACCGTTTAACGACGATTATAAGAAGTCGAAACCGCCCCGTTCCCTGCAGAAACTCATTGGCGCGCTGGCAGAATCCGGCAATAACGAAGTTGTGGTAATAAGCGGTAGGCCGCCCGTAGATCTCGATAAGTGGTTCGGCAACCTGCCCGTTAACCTGGTCGCAGAACATGGAGTCGGATTTAAGGAACGTGGTGGCGACTGGCAAGTCGTCAAAGGAGTTGAGTCGGACTGGAAAGATCTGTTACTGCCGGCATTGGAAAAATACGCTTCCCTAACGCCTGGCGCCAAGGTTGAAATCAAACCCCATAGCCTGGTCTGGCACTACCGATCCGCCTCTGCCTACCATGCCCAGAAATACACTGTAATTATTAAAAGAGCGCTCAAACCAATACTAAAGAAGTACGGTCTTGAAATCATGCAAGGCAATAAGATTCTTGAAATAAAGGACCCGGCTATCAGCAAAGGTAATGCCGCCATGAGATGGATTGGCGGCAATTATGACTTCATTCTAGCGGTTGGCGACGACGTGACTGACGAAGAGCTTTTTAGCGTCCTGCCGCCGGCTTCCAACAGCTTAAAGGTCGGCAAAGGGCTAACCCGGGCGCGCTACCGCGTCAATACCCATAAGGAGGTCCTCAAGCTTCTCAAGCAGATGGCTTAGGGCCTTTTTTGGCAGACCGGACAAAAATGCGTACCCCGTCCGGCGACCCTGATTTTCTCAATTATATGGCCGCACCTCGGGCACGGCTGACCTTCTCTGCGAAAAACCTTAGCGAAAGATAGGTAACTGCCCCTTTTTCCTTCGGCGTCGATATAGTTCTTATCAGTCGACCCCCCTTTCTCGATTGATAGCTTAAGAACCGTAACTATCTCCTGGTATAGCCTGTCTGCCTGTCTGGGCTTAATGCTGGAGACTAGCGTCGCCGGATGTAACTTCGCCCCCCACAAGGATTCATCGGCGTAGATGTTGCCAATGCCGGCGACGATTGTCTGGTCCAGCAAAACAGCCTTAATCGAGGAATTTTTACGGCGCTTTATCCTTTTTATAAGCACCTTGCCGCTAAAATCGTCGCTTAACGGTTCAGGGCCGACTTTGCGGAAGAAATCCAGATTCACAATTTCCATAGTCGGTATTAGTCTCATCCAGCCGAACTTTCTTTGATCATTGAAGAAAAGCTGTCCCCCGTCCGCAAAGCCGATAATAACACGGGTGGATTTATCGGGCAGGTCGCCTATTAGCGAGCCGCTCGGGTGTCCGGCGCCGAACCTTTCAGTATTGTCTCTAAATACCATCTGCCCTGTCATCTTTAAGTGAACTACTAAAGAGTAGCCGCTGGATAAATCGATAATTAGTACCTTGGCCCGCCGGCGGACTCTTAAAATCTCCGCTTGCAGTAAGAATTGTTTGATATCCTCGAGGGCGTTGGGGAACGATTTTGCCCAATCGGATTCGGCAGATATTACTTTTTGACCCGGCAATAACCTATCTAGGCCTTGCTTAATGGTTTCAACTTCCGGTAGCTCTGGCATAGATAATAATATTAACAGGTATACACTAGCAGGTATGGACTCAATCTTTAAGATACTAGAGAACAAACATTATGACGAGCCTCCCGAGATTGAGCTGATTAAGCAGTTTGTCTTAAAAGAGTATGGTCAGACTGTCGGCGTGCTGGTTCGGGAAAAAGACATATTGATTCAAGTATCCAGTGCTGCGCTGGCTAACACATTGCGTCTCAGACAGATCGAGATTAAGCGTCAGGCCGGTACTGAAAAAAGGCTAAATTTCCGGATTGTCGCCTAACAGTACGTCAAGCTGAATCTTAAAAGACTGAAAATCGAAATACCGGATCGTTTTCATGCCTAATGTCTGCGCGCTTTCCAGGAAAGAACTTATGTCGTCGACGAAGATACATTCATCGGTTCTAACGCCTAAACGGCTGGCGGTTAACTGATAAATTTTCGGGTCTGGCTTCACTAACCCTACCTCGGCTGAAGCTACTACCTCGTCAAAGCATTTATCGAGCCAGTCTCTACCGATCTTCCTTTCTAGTACTCCCTTGTTGGAATTGCTTAGTACAGCTGTCTTGTAATCTGTCCTTAGATCCTCTATCAACTTCAGCAGCTGCTTGTCCGGCATCTCCGCCCTGGTGACGGCCGCCTGCCAGCTTGCTGAATCTATTTTCAGCCTGTCGCTAATAGCCGCATTGAATTCGGCGTCGGTTATCAGACCGAGGTTGGCCTGGGCTAAAATATCTTTTATAAAAGCCCGGTCTTTTACCGGGTCGCCGCCTGCGCCAGAGTATGTCTGAGTGAAACCCTTACCAACTATGACGCCGAAGCAATCGAATATAAGCGCTTTAATCACTTTCTCATTGTCGCACACTGACGTGATCAGCTATAAGTTGATACCCTGGGTAAGGTTATCGAAACCTGGTACCTGCGCCTTGAATAATTGAATAGTCTGGCTAACTATACCCTTATAGGTAGCGGTTCCTCCGCAACTGGTGGCCCAGAAATTCTGGATGAAAGAACCGTTTTCTAGCAGCTGGAAGCTATACCTCGAGCCGTCCGAGCAACGTCCTGTGACATTGCTTAATGAGCTGCTCTTGTCGCCAAGATTAAATCCGGCGTAGTTAAGAGCGTAGAGGAAATTTGAAAATGCGCTTGTATTATTCGGGAAAGCCTCTTGTTTGACCACCTGGTAGTTATAACCGTTGAGCTGCTCGAAGACTACTTGGCTGTTACTGACATCAATCTGTATCCCTTGATGCTGCTGATCGTAGACAATCGGGCCGTCAATTCGTAAACGGGCAATCGTAGGTGTATTGGCATAGCTCGGCAGACTCTTGGCCGTCGAGGGTTTCGTGCCGCTCCCAGGCGCCACCAGTAGCACGATGACGACAATAAGAGCGAATATAGCTAATACGCCTATCCAAATCCGATTTAACATAAATCTTCTGCTGTCTCCATTTGAACTAATATATACTAACACTTTTATCTGATTTTTCAAGAGAGATGTTTCACTGGCCGCTAACGAAAAGGGCTTAGGATAAACACTTAAAGGAGACGGCGGCGTTTGAAAGGTCGCGTATAAAAGCGGTATAAATCGTCCCGGCTGCCACTAGAATCCCAGAAACCTGGTTAAAAGCAGTTAAAATATAAAATTCAGGACCACATCTCTCTTCGCTCGTGGCATAATAATCTAGTAATGAGATTAACTTATGAAACCGGCACCGCGACTATTATCCAGCTGATCATACTGTCCTTCTTTAATATTGCTAATACGGTCGAATCGATTCTTGCCAATTGCTTCCATACGGGAGGCCAGTGCGCGACAAACGTATTCAGCTCGGTAGCCTTCTATATCGCGACAGTACTGTGGTTCGCCTTTCTTGCATTCTTAGGTTATTTGGCTCAGACAAGACGCAATAAGAAGTTCGCTCTGATGGTAATGGCCGCTGAAATGGCTGTTTTTATATTCGCCGCCGCTAATGTTTACCTTGGCATTACATACCATAACGCCGTGCTTGGCCTGTTCACCAGCCTGATAGACCTTATACTGTCATCATGGATAATTACCCTGGCTTACCGGCTGTATAAGGCCGGCTCTTCCAGGGTAGTCCACGCCAGAAGGCGCCGCCATAGCGTCGAAAGCGATACCTAAGGCTACCCTCAGCTGCTCCGGTAACATAATTACGGAAACTTATAGCTCGCCCCAGTTTTGACCGATCGAAACGTCAACGTCCAGCCTGATCGGCAGCTTATAGACTCCTTCCATCACTTCCTTCAGCTGTTCGCCGATATCCTCAGCTACTTCTTCCGGACATTCTACCAGTATCGAGTCATGAATCTGCAACAGCATAAGGCAATCATTATGTTGGCGATTGAGCATCTGATCGGCGTTTATCATAGCCATCTTCATCAGATCCGCTTCCGTTCCCTGTATGGGCAGGTTGATGGCAGCCCGCTCGGCCGCCTGGCGAACAACGAAATTACTCGAGTGTATATCCGGCATTGGCCGGCGCCGGCCAAAAAGCGTCTCGACGTAGCCTTCCTTACGAGCCGTCTCTTTGACGCGGTCGATGTAATCAAAAAGCGGCTTCCTCAGCTCCTTATATCGGCTTATGAATATTTGGGCCTGCTCGTTAGTCATACCGGTGGCGATTGAAAGTCCATGGGGGCTCATGCCGTATAGAATCCCGAAATTAATTACCTTGGCGGCGCGGCGCATCTGTTTCGTGACGTCTTCTTGTTCCCTTCCATAAACTTGCGCAGCCGTGGCGGCGTGGATATCCGCACCCCGATTAAACATGTCTATTAGCTCGCCGTCTTCGGCCAGTACGGCGGCCAATCTTAGCTCGAACTGCGAATAATCGGCGCTGACTAACTTCTTCCCGGGGCTAGCTATAAAAGCCGTCCTTATCCTGCGGCCCAGCTCAGTCCGTATCGGAATGTTCTGCAAGTTTGGATCGGTGCTGCTCAGTCGTCCGGTTTGGGCGACTGTCAGATTGAAGGTAGTATGAAGCCTCGATGCTTCGTCGACCATCTTCGGCAGCGTATCGACATAAGTATTCTTAAGCTTGGCGACTTCCCGATACTGAGTAATTAAATCTATGATCGGGTGAATGCCCCTAAGTTTATCCAGCTCGCTGGCTGCCGTGCTATAGCCGCTCTTGCCTTTCTTGATCGTGGCGGTTGGCAGGGCCAGCTTTTCAAATAGTACGGTTGCCAGCTGCGAAGGAGACCCGATATTAAATTCGTGATCGGCATGACCGTATATCTGCTGTTCGTAGTCTGAGATCAGGTCGTTGATCTCTTCTGAAAAATTCTTTAAATATTGTGTGTCCAATCTGATACCGGTAAATTCCATATGCGCCAGAACTGGTATGATCTTCCACTCGATGTCCTTTGCCAGGGCGGCTAATTTAGGCGTCTGCTTGAGCGCATCGACCTGTTTTTTGTATAAAGCCCGTTCGATGCCTATTATTTCCGGTATGGCGGCCGGCATTGATTCGGGGTCTAAGTTTTCAAACCCCGAACCTTCGTAATCCAGTTCCCTGGCCGCCAGTTCAGTAAGGTTCTTCTCACGTCCTAGCGGGTTAAGAAGAAAAGCGCCTACCTGGACGTCATGAGCCACTTCCGGTAAAGGCAGTCCCAGGTTTATCAGCAGCTTTAACGTCGATTTCAGGTCGTAGCCTACAAGTTGGGTTTTAGGAGATATAAACCGGCTTAATGACTGCTTGATGCTGTCTTCGCCAAGTCTCTCAAAGTCGAGCGTGTATACTTCATCTTCGTTTGAACTTAAGGCTAAGTAGAGGGGTCTTTGTCCGTTTCTTCCGGCAATGAAACTATGGGCGAGAATCGGTCCCGTGTCCTTGAGTTTAATCGCTTCCAAACTTTCAAGGCTGTCAACGAAGATATTCTTGCCTATATTTACTGAATGAACACCGGCGCTGGTTTGGTGGTCGCTGATAGCCGACTGCATCACTTCTGGAAGATTGCGCGTCAGCGATCGGAATTCAAGTTTCTGAAGCAACTCAAGTACCTTAGCCGGCCTCAGCTTGCTGCCGTCAACTTCATTTAAATCTAGCTCTATTGGAGCGTCCGTCCATATCCGCGCCAGTTCCTTGCTCAAATACGCCAGGTCTTTACCGGCTTCCAGCTTTTTCCTGAGAGAATCCTTCAGAAGCGCCAAGTTGTCATAGACTCCGTCTAAAGTCTTATATTGTTTTAGCAGATCCAACGCTCCCTTTTCGCCAATACCCGGGACTCCGGGAATATTATCCGAGGAATCGCCTTTCAGGGATTTGAGGTCAAGGAATTGATGGACCTCTATGCCGTACTTTGCCTCGAAGGTTTTCGGGGAATATAGTTCGATATTGGACAGACCGGTTTTAAGGGCGTAGACGTGGACTTGCGGACTGATCAGCTGAAGCATGTCCATATCTGAAGTTATCAGGAACGTCTCAAGCCCTTTGGCGGAGGCTTGGAGGGCAAGCGTTCCCATGATGTCATCAGCCTCATAATCGTCCATTTCGTACAGCGGCCATCCGAAAGCCTCGAGCAATTCATGCAAAATCGGCACCTGCTCATAAAAGTCAGGCGGCGCCGGTTTTCTACCCGCTTTATATTCCGGATAGAGCTCGACGCGTCGACGGATATTGGTCTTCGGCTTATCCCAGGCAACTGCTACATAATCCGGCTTAAGCCTTCTGATTACCTCCAGAGCCATGGTAGCGAAACCAAAGACGCCGCCTGTCGGCTTACCGTCCTTGGTACTGAGGTTTGGCATAGCGTAATAGCCCCTATAGAACACGCTCTTGCCGTCGATTATGGCAAATCTGCTACCTTTTACTGCCTCTTTATCCATCTCTTGAACCTAAGTATACCCGTTTCTTTGGTTTATTGCTGTGGTCTCGTATAATACATCCTTCTCGGTAATAATTACATCCAGCGGAACATCGTGAGCTTCTGCCGGAATTTGGGCAACTCTGCCAGCCTCAAAGCAGACCCCGATTGCCCTAGCTTTTTCCTGAACGCTTAAAAAACGATCGTAATATCCGCCGCCATAGCCAATGCGATGCAAGGATTCGTCAAAACAAAGCATAGGCACGATAACGGCATCGAAAACTCGTGGAACAATTACCTGGGCGTCCTTATAGTAACTTTCTATCCGCCAGTCACGGTCTTGCCGACGAGATGTGTACAGCCTGATAGAAGGATGTTCTTTAGCGAGACGGTTAATGAAAAGGGAAATATCTACTTCCCCTAGTTCCAAGATAGGTTCATAGACATGAAGGCGCGTAGTTTCCGACCAATCCATAAGATTCGTCAGCTTTGCGCTAATCAGGTCGCTCTTTTGTTGGCGCAAGTCAGGAGCCATATCAAGCCTGGCAGATTTGGCGAGGCGCCTGAGAGTAGTTTTGCTTAACTCCATTCCCTTATTCTATCAACACCGTTAGGATATAATGCTTATGCATGCATAAGGGATTCAAACAACTAAATTATTACCGTCTGTCGCCTCAGGAAGTACTTCGCCAACTCAATACTTCCACTGACGGCTTATCGGACATTGAGGCTAAAGACAGGATTGAGAGGTTGGGCGGGAATGAGCTAGTCAAAATCAAACACGAGAATCCTTTCATTACTCTGCTCCGGCAATTCAGGAACCTTCTAGTAATAATGCTGCTGGTTAGTTCAGCTTTCTCCCTCTATCTTCACGACGCCAAAACGGCCGTAATTCTCTTGCTCATAGGTGTAATGAACGCCGGCGTCGGCTTCGTTCAGGAATACAAGGCCGAAGGCATAGTCAAAAGCTTAGAAAGACTTGTCGTGCCTAAAGCCAAAGTTATGCGCAGCGGTAAGCTGGAAGAGATCAATTCCACTGAACTGGTTTTAGGCGACATTATTTATATAGAGGAAGGCGACAGCGTACCTGCTGACGTACGCGTGCTAGACGAAACAGAATTGAGCACTAATGACTTTGCCCTTACCGGCGAGAGCAACCCGAGCCGGAAATTTGTTCACGCCATATCCGCAGACGTTCCGCTGGGTAACCGTCATAACCTTCTATTCATGGGTACGACGGTCGCCACGGGTAACGGCCACGGCATAGTCATTGGTACCGGCATGCAGAGCGAGCTAGGTCGGATAGCCGGTTTAAGCCAGGCGACCACGGCCGAAGCATCGCCGCTTCAGAAAGAAATGAACCATCTGGCTACCCGAATAGCCCAAGGAACGGTTATTCTAGCGGTGATCCTGACTATCATAGCTTTACGGTCTCATCTGAGCCTCCATGACGCCATCCTGTTCGGCATAGGCATAGGCGCCGCCATGATTCCCAACGGATTAGTCGCCGAGGTCAATATTACTCTGTCGCAAGCGGCCGGAAGACTGGCCAAGTCTAAAGCGCTCGTCAAGAAATTATCCGCAGTTGAAACGCTTGGCGCGACCAACTTTATTCTGACGGATAAGACGGGCACCCTGACAAAAAACGAAATGACGGTTACGCACTTTATAGTTGGCCGCGATATGTATAAGGTTAACGGGACTGGATATCAAGCCAACGGCCATATTTGCGATAAATTCGGCGAGCCGCTGACTAAGGCGAAATTAAAAGAACTAGACCTCTTCTTTACGACCGCAGTGCTGGCGTCAAATGCCAAAGTCGACCCTCCAGACAATGAGCATGCCGACTGGTACGTCGTCGGCGATCCGACTGAAGGCGCTTTAATTACTATGTCCAGAAAAGCCGGCGTTGACACCGAAAAACTGCAATCAGGCCTGCCCGAATTAAAAGAATTCCAGTTCGATTCAGCCCGCAAGCTGATGAGTTCAATTAGAAAACGCAACGGACAGACTATCGTTTTCACCAAGGGAGCGCCGGAGAGTGTACTGAAGCGAAGCGCAGACATATGGGATCACGGGCACGTTAGAAAGCTTACGGCCAAAGACAGAGCTTATTTTAGCGACTATAACGAGAAGGAAGCCGCTTTAGCCAGACGAAACTTAGCTTTTGGCTATCGTATTCTGTCGAATAGCGAAGTTAAGTCTAAATTCGTCATGGAAGAAATTGAAAAGGACTTCACTTTTCTAGGAATAGTCAGCATGGTAGACCCGCTACGAGAAGCGGTGCCTTCAGCCATGCAAGCCGCCCGCCAGGCCCAGGTTAAGGTTTCAATAATTACCGGCGACTACCCGACCACCGCTCGGGCAATCGCCAATCAGGCCGGGCTGGATGACAAGATCACCATCGTCCTGGGAGAGGAGCTGTCGAAGCTGTCCGACAGTCTTATCCTCGAACTAGTGACCAAGGGCGGGGCCGTATTTTCCAGAGTTGCGCCGGAGGATAAGCTGAGGATAGTCGAATTAGTCAAAGCCAGAGGTTACGTGGTGGCGGTTACTGGCGATGGCATAAATGACGCCCCGGCACTGAAACGGGCTGACATCGGCGTCGCTATGGGTCGTACCGGTACGGACGTAGCTAAGGACGCGGCCGAGATAGTATTGCTGGACGACAGCTTTACCACCCTCGTCGGCGCAATAGAGGTAGGAAGATTGACGTACCATAATATTAAGAAAGCCGCCCGCTGCGCCCTAACAGATAACGCCGGCGAACTATTCACCGTCCTTATCAGCCTGGCGGCGGTATCCATGTTTCATATAGCGCCCGCTATCACCGCCATTCAGATTTTAGCTATTGACGTAGTCGCGCAGATCCTGCCGATCACGGCGCTAGGCTGGGATACAGCCCAGCATAATTTAATGACCGAGAAACCCCGCAACCTGTCGGACCATATCATCAATCTACCATCGATCGGAGGCTTTATAGGCTTCGGCCTGGTAGCTTCGGCCTTTTCATATGGCAATTATCTGCTATTTATAAGTCGTCACCATATCAGTCCGGCGGACTTTACTATGGCCGACCCGCTCTATCATCGGGCGACGACCTTGACTTACCTGACCCTTGTTCTATGCCTCTACGTCTTCTTGTTATTCGAAAGGAGCGATATATCCGAACGCTTTTTCTCAAGTTATCTGTGGGCCAATAAGAAGCTTCTGCTGGCTTTCGGAATATCTTTCTTGCTGATCGGCAACATCATCTACAACCCGTTTGTTCAGCCCTATTTTAGTTCGGGCCCCCTATCATTAGACGACTGGCTGTTAGCTATCGGCTTCGCTTTGGTATATGGAATAATCAGACTAGTCTTGAGACAAGTAATGCGTCAACAGAAGATTAAACCAGAAGTACGAGCCGTACCTGTTGCCCTATAGCCCTAGGGTTCGCTCCACGTGGCTGCGGAAAACCGTGAGGTTTTCATGGCTGTTCTCGATTACAAAATCGCACTTTTCCTTTACCGCCGCCATGTTCAAAGTTGCGGCATCTCCGCCGAGCGACTGCATTTCCGCCGCTTCTTCGGCCATGAACTGCTCGAAGGTCTTGTCATCTTCTCCTGACCTGCCCCGGGCCTGCTTGTTAGCCTGTACCCGCTCGTAACGGACCTTGGGATCAGCGTCAACCCAGATTAAAGTTCCGCCTAGCTCATGTATCCTGTCGGCTTCGCCAGGATTCCGGATCGAAGCCAGGACCACGCCGGAAGGATACTTAGCCCTTTGAACCTCGTATTCGGCGACGGCCTTATCGACAAGTACCCCTAAGCCAAGTTCGCGTCGCCACTCGGCGCTGATCGTGCGAAGGATTTCCCGTTCGACGGGCAAGCCCCGGCGCTTGGCTTCGCTGCGCAGCAGCTCTGTGATAGATATGAATAAATATCCGTGCTGGTCTGCCAGCATCTGGCCGACCGTATCCTTGCCCGCCCCGTTAGTTCCTGAAATGCCGATTATCCAGAGTTTGTCCATGTTGTTTATTGTATACCGAGCTTGAGCGTTATTTTATATAGTCATGCAGCTTCTTAGCGTCACGATGCTTTCGCAGCTTAGCTAAAGCCTTGGCTTCAATCTGCCTGATCCTCTCTCGTGTGACAGAGAATTCCTGGCCTACTTCTTCGAGAGTGTGGCTTTTACCGTCTTCCAGGCCGAATCGGAGCTTCAATATCTTTTGCTCTCTTTCTGTCAGGGCCCCCAGCATATCTTTAACCTGCTCCTTAAGCAGCTGTCCGGTAGCGGATTCCTCTGGGCTGACTGTATCTTCGTCCTCGATGAAATCGGCGAGGACGCTGTCTTCTTCGTCGTCGCGGATGGAAGCGTCCAGAGAAGAAATGTCCTGCTTGATTTTCATGATGTGCTCAACCTTGTCGACATCTATGTCCATCTCCTTAGCTATCTCTTCATTGCTAGGTTCGCGGTTCAATTCCTGAGTAAGTCGCCTTTGGGTTCTGAGAAGCTTATTGATCGTCTCTACCATATGTACAGGTATACGGATCGTTCGGGCCTGGTCGGCGATGGCCCGGGTGATAGCCTGACGTATCCACCAGGTGGCGTAAGTTGAAAACTTGAACCCTTTGTCAGGATCAAATTTCTCTACTGCCCGCAAAAGGCCGGTATTACCCTCTTGAATAAGATCCAACAGATCGAGGCCGCGGCCAACATATCTCTTGGCTATAGATACCACTAAACGCATATTGGCTTCCGCCATTTGATCCTTGGCCTTTTTCTCGCCGGCGACTACCCTTTTTGCAAGCGCCAGTTCCTCTTCTGAACTAAGAAGGGGTATTTTACCGATTTCCCTAAGATAAAGCCTGACCGAGTCGTCGGCGACGTCGTCATCCAGATAAACGCTTGAGGTGTCGGCGACTTCTTCTTCCTCTATATTCTCGTCTTCCCAACCGTCGCTGAACTTTTCCGGGGCGGGATCGCCGGTCGTTGTAATCTCCAGGCTATTATCCGCCAGTTCGGTATACAGCTGGTCAAGAATTTCGGCGTTTTCGGCCGTTTCAGGGATTACCGCGAAAATATCGCGCTGGTCGATATTGCCTGCCTTCTTGGCTTGTTGAAACAGCAGTTCTTTTTTCTGTTCAAGCGTCAGCGCTTCGGTTGATTGCTTGCCCTTGGATTTGCTTTCTTTCTTCTTAGCCATTCGCGGCTCCTTTCACTTGATTTAATAATGAATTGTAATTACGGTCTTTCTCCTGCAACGATCTAAGCTCCACTTCGTCAGTGGTACTTCGTTGTGCCAGAGATATCTTTTCTTTTTCAATCTTTACAAATTTGGTTACCAATTCGGCCTGCAGTCGTGCGGCTTCGTCGTGAAGCTCGTTCAGCTCTAAGCCCTGGTATAGCTCATCATAGAGTAATGATTCTATTTTAACATAATCTGACAAATTTTTCATCTTCAGTATATCTTCCGCGCCGGCTGCCGGATTATCTCGGAGGAAACTAAATAGCTCTCGTCCTTCTTCGGTCGGGAGCATGTCCGTAGTAACCTGCATGTCTAGAAATTCCCGAAGCGTCGGCCTTAGAAGAACCAGGCTTAAGAACCTGTCCTGAAGCCGGCGGTGTTCAGCATCGGCTTTCGGGACCGGCACGATTTGTTTGATATTTTTCCTATTAGTTATTTCTCGGCTATCGGCGACTGAATCTAATTTCTGGGTCAACGCGTCTTTACTTACAGAAATCTTCTCGGCAATCAGGTTCATGTAATGATCTATCTCGACTGGGTCGGAAAGCCGGCGGATAACTGGCAGGAGAACATCGCTGAAACCCCGCTTGCCTTGGGCGGAAGTTATATCCAAAAGCTTTTCGTAGCGGCTTATAAGCCAGTCTACGGCATAGTCATTGTTGTCTATGGCTTGTTTCCAAAGCTCTGGGTCCTGCCGGATAAGCTCGTCTGGATCCTTGCCGCTAGGTATATCGACAATACTTAGACTAACCTTGACTTTGCTGGCGATGGGTATAGCTCTTTCGGTCGCCGCCATACCCGCCCGGTCACTGTCGAAACATAATCGAATATCCCCGGTGAAGCGGCTAAGGGCCTTAAGCTGGGATTCGGTAATGGCTGTCCCGGCGGTGGCTACGGCTTGTTTGACACCGGCCTGGTGGCTGGCGATGACGTCGAGGTTGCCTTCGGCTAAAAGCGCGTAGCCGCTGCGTCTGATAGCCTCTTTGGCAAAGTGCAAGCCATAAACATGACGGCTTTTGTCGTAGAGGGGGGTCTGGGGAGTATTGATATACTTAGGCGCACGCGGTTTATCTTCCAGTAATCTGGCCGTGAAGCCGATGATCCGCCCGCCTGAATCCTGAAGCGGTATCATTAGCCTGCCTCTAAACATATCCTGGAATCCCCCCCGATAGGCTTTCGAGGTTAATCCGGCAAGCTGCAGTTCTTCGTCAGTGAAACCTTTTGATTTAGCGTACTGCGTCAAGGCGTTGCCCGTATTGGGCGAGTAGCCGATCCTCCAGGTCAAGGCCGTGTCTTTAGAGAACTTGCGCGTCTGCAAAACATATACTAGAGGCGCTCTGTTCTTAGAAAACTGGACTTGGTAAAACTTAGCGCTTAGCTCCAAAAGCTCGTATAGCCTTTTCTTGTCCGGACCGCCGCCGCTCGATTTACGGTACTGCTCTAGGTCCACGCCGGCTTTCCTGGCCAGAAGCTCCAGCGCTTCTTTGAAATCAAGACCTTCGACCTCCATCACAAAATCGAACATACTACCGCCCTTGCCGGAGGAGAAGTCTTTCCATATCTGTTTTTCTGGGCTAACCACAAAACTGGGCGTCTTCTCGCTAGTAAAAGGACTTAGGCCCTTATAGTTTCTTCCGGCTCGCTTTAACTCGACATACTCACTAATAACGTCCTCGATGCTAAGCCGGCTTTTTACCTCATCAACTGCGTCCATCCCCTTATTGTATCCTAGAATTATCGGGAATATATTGTGGACTATCAGTTATTTGTGAAAGCCCTCACAGACTGGATGTTCTATTCGGTATACAATAACTAGTCAGTACATTATTTATGGGAACTAGCAAGCAGGTCATGTTAGACACTAGTAAGTCAATCGAGAAATTTAATGAATTCTTCGCCAGCAGCAAGGAACTTAGATTCAAGCGCCGGGATCTGATTATACCCCCCGGAATAGAACCAAGGTACGGCTACTGGATCGTCAGCGGCATAGTTAATATCTTTTCCTATGACCGGCACTTTAATACTAGTGTTCACGCTAGGTATAGAGAGGCCAGTCTTTTCCCGCTTACCCGTATACTTGATTCTCCGATAGAGAGCATAGGCGTCTCGGCCTTTACCGACGTCGTGTTGCGCCGCAAGGAAATAAAAGATTGTCAAAGGTTTATCTCTTCGCATCCCGAAGTCATGCCTCTTATAGTCAACCAAGGCAGCCAATGTTTCGATAGCATTTTTATGCTTAATATCGACGGTGCCGAGCCACGCCTCGTTAAATGGCTGAGTATTTTCGCGGAGCAACTTGGCGATAAAGAGAAGGACTATATAATAGTCAACCATCCTATTACTATCCAGGAAGTAGCCGATACGGTCCGCTTGTCAAGAGAAAGCACCGGCAAGATATTAGCCAAACTCGAAGAGTTAAAGCTCATTTCATTCGGCAGGAAAAATATCATTATCTGGCCTGCCGCCTTAAACGCCTATTCAAAAAGTCTGAACGAGGCCGCTAAGCCGGGCGCCAACGCTTCTTCACTATCCAGATAAGCTTATGGTTTAATTAGATATATGCCATCCCAATATGGACAGGATTCGATATCCAAAGCTACGTATATCCCGCCTCAGATAAAACAAGCCATGGATAAGCAGGCGGCGCAGTCATTGCCGGCGCATTTGCGTCAGTACGTCGGTTCGGACCGACCTGCCTACGTTCCAAAAGGCGTCGAAGCTAAACTGACTCAGCATTTACAAAAATCGATGCCGGCTCATCTGGGTCAGTATGCCGGAGCTTACGTTCAGCAGAACCTTGCCCAAGCCAATGTTGACCGGCCGACAACGATCACGCCTCATGCGCCCGTCCCGGACCGTCTTCGGCTCGACCACTCCGCTTCTGCCGGCAGCGAGCAGCACACTGTCGCTTTAAACGAGCTCCCTACCGCCGCAAACACTAGATTCTCGACGCCAGACGGAAACGCACAGATTCCGGCAAGTATAGGCGGGCCAGTTCCCGGACAAAGCCAAGGCGCCCCCGATTACGGCTTCATCCTCGAACCGGACGTTAAGCCTCGATCTTCGTGGTCACTGCCTTCATTTCCGGGTCTAGGTTCTTTCAGCTTAGTCGTCTACGGTCTGGTGGCCCTAATAGCTCTGGTAATCCTTTTCAATGTCATAAGCGGACTACTTAAGGGCCCGTCTGCCGAGCCTCAATTAATGGCCGTGGCGGCCGATCAGCAGGAGTTAGCCCATATAGCGACTGACAGCGGCCAGTTTCCGGACATTTCCGGATCATATCTTGATTATGCCGCTACGCTAAAGCTAGTGGCCGCGTCCAACCAAGCCCAGTTGTTTAATTATATGACCCTTAATAAGTTGAAAATCGACAATAAACTGCTTATGTCTAAGGTAAGCGCGGCTACGGATAATGAACTCAAATCAGCCGAAGCTGCCGGGACTTTCAACCAGGCTTTTGGTCAGGTAAACGAATCGTTACTTAATTCGTATAAATCAGACCTTGGACTGGCTTTTAAAGCAGTCAAAGGGCCAAAGGGGCAGGCATTGTTAAGGAGCGACTATGCCCAAGCGTCTAAGCTGCAGGTCCTACTGAACAGCAATTACCAATAACCCCTCACTCCTCGCTTAAAACTAAATCGTAACTATGGCGGATAAGCCCCTTGACCTCTTCCCATTCCAATTGACCGGATAGAATTAGGGTATTCCACTGCTTACTGTTAAGGTGCTGACCCGGTAAGACTTCCTCGTATTTTTCCCTTAGGACAGCCGATAGGACCGGTTCGCATCTTAAGCTAAGCCTGATAGGCGTTTTACCTTCGTTTATTAATGCGAACATCTTACTGGCGCCCTCTTTGTCGGGATTTGGTCCAACTTTATAGACGGCGACGTTTTCGCCGAAGGGATGGTCAAGCCAAGCGTCTTGAAAACTCAAGATATATTCCTCTACCGTCTTATGGTCCACTGCCAACACTTTCTTTATCCTGTTTGCAATTACTACCCCTATATTGGCAAACCGGCCTATACCCTGTCAATCAGAGGTGAATCTAGTTAAACGAGTTGAGTCCTGAACCATTCCAGATAATATTGCAGCTCGGCTATACTGGCTTGGATGTCATCGAAAGCCCGATGGACTTCCCGTTTTTCAAATTGGACGTCGTATTTTCCCTGCATAAAAACCTTCCAGGCGCTGACGTCAAGCATACGGTAGTGCAGCTTGAGGTCAAGCGCGGGCCACCACTGCTTGATGAAAGCTCTGTCATTATGAATGCTATTGCCGGATAAAACTGCCGGTTCGCTGCCGAAGTTCCTGTCAATCAGTTCGATCATTTCTGCTTCCACCAACTTGCTTGACTTGCCCTCCCCTAGCTTATTAACGAAATCGTCGCGGTTGGCCGGGTAATCAGCCCACCAGATGTTCTTCTGCATCCGGTTGACGACGACGTTGCGGGGCTGCTTGACGCGGGCCTCATAGCTGTCGAGCGTCTTGAAATTGAAATCCGTGACCTCGGCAGCTATTTCCAGGATAACGTCCTCCTTAGGATCAAGCCCGGTCATTTCCAGATCAACCCACAGCAATCTGCTCGGCGGCATATGCTTATCTATCATTACCGGCAATTATATCCGTTCGTCTGAAAAAACTGAAGTTTTACTTATCTTGGATGCGGGCGGCACTGAGCGCGTCACTATACCACTTAAGCTCGGTTAAAGTTGCCTTCAATGCGCCTTGTGGTCCGTAAGGGTTACTCAAAATTTCCTCGTCGACGATCTTTCCCGAATCGTCAATCAGCTCGCCTGCCCTGCCGGCAATATAGGTAGCCGTAGGAGTGGTGAAGGTCTTCAGTCCGGCAAGCACGCCACGAAGATGGCTGACAGCCTGAGCGCCTCCGGTTGAACCATGGGCTATCAAGGCGACGGGTTTCTCGACTAACTGAAAATCGATAAAGTCCAAGGCATTCTTAAGGACCGATGAGTAGGACCGGTTGTATTCCGGGGTGACTATGGCATAGGCGTCAGCCTCGGCCAGCTTATCTAAGAACCTCTTCACCTCTGGCACCGGCTGGCGGTCTGGATTATATTGCGGCGATACCGGTTCGTCGAACATCGGTAAAACATAATCCTTCAGATCTACTGTTTCAACCTCGGTGTCTTCCAGCAAGCCTGCTTCTAAACTGACCCATTTTCCGACTTTGTCGCTGACCCTTCCCTGACGAACTGAACCAATAATTACCTGTAATTTCATAGATTCTCCTTCTTGCTATACTTTTTATAGTTGGTTGTATATTTAGTATAGGACTGATACTATACTTTGTAAAGCTATGGGAATACAAGCAATGAATCCACAATTAGAAACTCAAGTCGGGTGCATAGCCGCAACCATGCAGATAATAGGCAGCAAATGGACCGCCCTTATTTTACGTGATCTATTCTCGGGACCTAAACGCTTCTGTCAATTGGAAACTTCTGTCGGTAACATTAATCCGCGGACTCTGTCGCAGCGCCTCGACGATCTCGAGGAACAAGGTATCATTCATAAAAAAAGCTTCTCGGAAGTCCCGCCTAAGACGGTTTATACCCTTACAAAGAAGGGTGAAGATCTTTTGCCTATCCTTCAACAGATGGCAAGCTGGGGCAAGAAACACATGTCCGATCCTGCTTAGAACGACAATTCATTTTTCTTTAAAATCCAGGGCCGCCGAATTGATACAGAAACGCATCCCTGTAGGCTGGTCAGGCGCATCGTTGAAGACGTGGCCTAAATGGCTGCCGCACCGGGCACAGGTTACTTCAACTCTTCTCATGCCCAGGCTGCGATCCTCCTTAAGCCTGACCGCCTCAGTATTGGCGGGGTCGTAAAAGCTAGGCCAACCCGATCCGCTGTCGAATTTAGTGTCGCTCTTAAAAACTACCGCTCCGCAAGCCAGACAGGTATAGTCTCCGTTTTTATGATTATGCAAAAGCTGGCCGCTGAAGGGCGCTTCGGTGCCTTTGTTCCTCAGAACGTCAAACTGTTCCGGGGTCAATTGTTTCTTCAAATCTTCGTCGTTAATCTTATAATCCATATATACATTTTACAATCTGACGCTAATCCGCGTACCTAAGTTAGTGGAAAGCTTAAACGCTAAGCGGCAAACCAAAAAGCCTAAGACTCAATCAGCCGAGCAGCTGCTTAAGTTTCTCGACGAGCTCGACGGGTGTCGGATCGACCCCGTTAAGGACCGCGACGTAAAGACTGGTGAAGTCGCCGAAGTTAGACGACCATAGCAGCTGACGTATAACGGTGTCTCCTTTAGGGACTATGACTTCCGGCTGAGGCCTCTTCCCGGACAGCAAACGTTCAGATATTTCGAATCTTTTTTGTACCCTTTCGTTTTCCAGTGTGGACCTAAACTCGACAACCGCGTATGGCTTTTGCTCGGGGTGGGACGACCAGCCAATGAACTCGTTATGGTTAAACTCCGGGTACTGATTTACCCAGGCTATATTCTTGGCGCTTTCATTCAGGCATATCTTGAACTTATTAGCGGCCGGAAATAGTTTTGGTCCGCTGTAGACTACAACCGACTTGCCGATCAGTTCCAGAGCCAATTGTTTGGCGGGATTGCCGGCCGTAGGAACCTCCGCCAAAAGATCGTCTATCTCGCCTTTTAGCCATTCGGAAACTTCCATAAGTTCCTGGCGGCTGCCTTGAGGAACCAGTCCAAGCGGTTCCAGTATCTGCATGAAGGCTGCCAGGAAATAAAACGAACACATCCTCGGTTGAATGCCTCCCGGGATACGGAAAAGTGGATAAGCTTTCTCCTCTGCCCGCTCGGCCAGCTTCCCGCCAGAGGAAATAACTACTATTTGGGCGCCTTTTTCCTCCGCTTGTCGTAAGGCCGACAGCGTCTCTTCGGTGTTGCCGGAATGGCTGGAGGAAATAAATAAGGTTTTGGCGTTGACGTATTCAGGCAAAGTATAATCACGGATAATTTCCATCGGGGCCAAGGTCCCCGGCCAGGATTTTAGGTATACACCCGGAAAAGAAGAACCTCCCATGCCGGCAAGTACAATATTAGATATTTCTCCAAATTCAGGAAGATCGACTTCGTAATCATAAGTTAGTTGCTGCCATTGCTTGGCTGCCACTCCAATAGCGTCTTCGCTGTCTCGGTCATGAATAAGTTTCAGATCATCTAGCATGCTTGCCCTCCAAAATACTTGTGCTTTCCCCTTACGGTTGTATATAGTATATCCTAAATGTAAGAACAAATTAGGGGGGGAAATGTTTGGGCACCAAGATGACAACTCCGGACAGGAAGGCCATATGGACGACGCCGCCATCGACGCGCTTGCTGCCGAAGTCCCAAATCCAAGTACGCAACAAAATAATGACGATCAGGGTCAGCCAATTCCGGATCCAAGCTTGGTAACTCCGGTAACGCCAGCGGATGATCAGGCTGGAACCGCTGCTGTTGACGAAAGCCAGCTAAAAGACCTTATATCACCGGCCGGAGGCTATCCTAAGCCGCCAAGCCAACGCGTTCACCTGGGCCTTCAGAAAGCCAATGAGGAAACCGGAGACGAGCAACCAGATGCTCAACCGCCTGAACAGGCGCCGCCTATCAGCCTGCCCCCTAATGATATCCTCAATATGTCTCCTGCGGATGCGGCTAATACCGATCTTGCAGCGCTTAAGATACAAGCCCTCGACGAGCTTTATCCCCTAATAGATAAATTAGACCTACATCCGGAAGAAAAGTTCCGAATCGTCATGATGATGCTCCAAGCCAGCGACAATAAGGACCTAGTCAAAGTCGCCTACGAGGCTGCGCACGCAATTGAAGACGAAAAAGTAAAAGCTCAGGCGCTCTTAGACATCGTCAATGAAATCAACTATTTTACCCAGCCGCCTCAGGCTTAAAATAGATAGATAAGTTTAGAGACAGCAGAAGATCGATTAACGAAATAGAGCCTTGCTAGCAGGCTCTATTTATATGTCGCGGAATGCGCAGCTTTAACGCGGGAGTTTACATCATCCCGCCCATGCCGCCCATATCAGGCGCCGCCGCCTTCTCTTCCTTAGGCACGTCAACTACGAGCGCACCCATGGTCATAGATGTACCGGCGATAGAAACTGCGTTCTGGATAGCTTCCTTAGTTACTCTGGCGGGATCGACTACCCCCTTAGCTTTCAGGTCGACCAGCTTTAGAGGATCGTTAACGTCAATTCCCTGCCCTGGCTTGCCGGATTTTACCTGTGGAAGCCAGGCGTCTGCGTTAATGCCGGCGTTAGTGAGCAAAATCCTGAATGGTTGTTCCAATGCCCTGACTAGCAAATTCTTGCCGGCGGCGACGGCATCGTCGTCATCGCTACTGGGGCTGACTACGCTCGCTAGATTAATCAGGGTCACGCCACCTCCCGGCACTATACCTTCGTCGAGCGCCGCCTTAACGGCATGGACGGCATCGTCGACTCGGAACTTCTTCTCTTCGATCTCCGTCTCGGTAGCACCACCAACTTTAATGACAGCCACCTTGCCTGAAAGTGCGGCCCGGCGCTTTTCAAGATTCTCTTTGTCGTATTCGCTAGTGGCCTGTTCTATTTGAGCATTTATCTGCTTAATGCGGGCTTCAACCTCGGGGGAAGTACCGCCGCCTTCAATGATAGTCGTCTCATCCTTGTTGGCTATTACTCGCCTGGCGGACCCGATAACGTCTAAATCGACGTTTTCGAAGGTCATGCCACGGTCTTCGGTTATGACTTCAGCGCCAGTAAGAATGGCGATATCGTTTAGGATGTCTTTGCGGCGGTCACCGAATGCCGGAGCCTTAATGGCGACGGTGTTAAATACGCCTTTAAGCCGGTTAAGAATCAAAGTCCCTAGAGCTTCGCCTTCTACGTCTTCGGCAATCAATACGAGATCTTTTTTGCCTGACTGTGCTAGTTTCTCCAGTAAGGGCAGGAATTCCTGGATACTAGAGATTTTCTTGTCGGTAATGACTATAGCCGGCTTGTCGTATATAGCCTCCATCCTGGCGGTATCGGTGACCATATACGGGCTGACAAAGCCGCGGTCGAAGGTAAAGCCTTCTACCACTTCGGACTCCATCAATAAGCCTTGGCCTTCTTCAACAGTCACGACACCGTCCTTGCCGACTTTATCGATTACATCGGCGATCAGATTGCCTATCTCACCGTCACCGGCAGAAATGGTAGCTACTTCCGCAACTCTCGATTTCTTACCTTGGATATCTTCCGAAAGACCGTTAAGCGCGTTTATGACGTCTCGAGCGGCAGCTTCCAAACCCTTCCTTAAAAGCATAGGGTTATGGCCTGCAGCTATAAGCTTGTTGGCTTCACTTAGAATATGGTATGTCAGAACTGTGACCGTGGTCGTACCATCTCCGGCCACGTCATTCATTTTAGATGCCGCCTGCTTGATCAGTTCCGCGCCGACCTTGTAGCCTAGCTTCTCGTCATCTTTATCTTCGATGTCGACGCCCTTGGCTACCGTCACACCATCGTGAGTCACGGTAGGATTGCCGTAGCTCTTACTTATAACCACGTTTCTACCCTTGGGACCCATAGTTGTCTTAACGGCGTTGTATAGGATCTCGGCGCCGCCTAATACACGTTTACGGGCATCGTCATCATAAAAAACTTTCTTTGCCATATATTAGCTCCTGCCTTTCTATTTGACTGTCGCTAGGACGTCTTCTTCTTTAACTAATATATACTTCTCTTCCCCGACCTTGACATCGGTGGTGCTGTAACTTTTGTATACGATCCGGTCACCGACCTTTACCTGTTTCGCTCCCGTGCCGACGGCAACGACCTTGGCTGTTTCCGGCTTCTCCTGAGCATTGTCAGGGAGATACAGTCCGCTTGCCGTCTTGCTTTCAGCTTTTTCATGCTGGGCGACAATATAGTCGCCTAATGGCTGCAAAGGTGCACTCATTTTTTACCTCCATTTATCATGTTGTCCTACAGATGTAATCTCGCAAATGTACACCTGTATCTAGCACTCAATATACCTGAGTGCCAATAACCCGTCAAGCCGGCGTTTTTTTCTTACTTGCTTAAGCAGCGTTCAATGACTTCGACTGTCGCTTCGTAAACCGATTCCTGTATATCCGGCCCGAAACTTCCCCAGTGCTCCAGATACGATTGGCCTAATCTGTCTGCGACTTCCCTGGCCCGGTGGGGCGTAGCCGCGAAGAAACCGAGATCCATCAGTGAATCAAGGAACTTCCCCAGGTCGACATGCACGGCAGTCGCCACGCTAAGAGAATCTTCCCAGTCGATTCCGGCGAAGGTTTCAAAATCAATCATACTCGTCTTACCGCTTGGACATTGGATAAAGTTTTTAATTTTGGCGTCACCTTGGCAACCAATGGTGGTATTGAAACGGCCTAGAGCGTGAACCGCTTGTTCGGCAGCCTCAAGATTAGATTTTTGAAAACCCAGCGTCCATGGCACATTATCTAATGAAGTAGCTGATTCATTCAGTTTAGTCAGCAGCAGCATATCGTAATCATCTTCGTCAGTGCCCTTACCTTTATATTCTGGAGGAGCGATGATGACTGCGATTGGATCGTAGACGAATTCATTCCGCGCCCTTTGGCAATGGGAGGTCCTAACTTCAGCGGCGATTCTTTCGAACTTATCGGCAAAATTTCTCTTATAGTAGCCCTTGGCGGCGACGTTTAAATGCCGTTCGGCAAATCTATTGTTTCGGATATACAGGAAGGACAAGGTGCCTGGCAGAACCGAATGGGCCGAATCGATCTTACCGCTAAGCAGCTGTGGCTCAAGCGTAAACCTGGTGGCTTTAATATCATGTTCACGAGGGCTGTCCTGTTCGCCAAAAACATACATGCCGGGTTCAGGAGCAATTCCATAAACAGAACTTACCGATCTGATCGGCAATTCCGTGCCGACTGTTTCTGCTATTACCTCAGTCCGGCGCAGGCTTTGCAGGTATCTTTCGGGGATCCGTTCCAGCAGGCTAGCGTCGCTATTAGCGTCACCGTTTAAACTATCGGCCAGAATGTCAGACACATAGGCGCCAACTCTGAATTCGACCGTGCTAGCCGGCATTTTGTAGGATCCTATCGATCTCATTTTCGAAATTTACTGGCAGATCTTTGTTTTCTTCGTCATTTCTTAGGATTATCGCAAGTTCGGAAGCCATTGTTCGTTTCCAGGCCGCCACCTTTTCGTTATTTGAAGTATGCGGTGAATTGGGCGGCGCAACGAAAACTTCGTGCATAGGAGTAACGCCGACTTGACCCCACGACAGTTTAGTGTCGTAAGCCTCATAGCGGTCATGGAGAATTTTTATATAATCGGTGACTGTTTTAACAAGCGAGCTTTTTTCGCCTCGCCAAGCTTCAACTCCTGATAAAACGCTTCGCCCATTCCGGGTTCCGGTTGGAATCTCAAGTGAACCCTCCCCCTCATGATAGGTGACCTTGAACCTATCCCAGCCGGCAGCTGCCGCAAGCTCAATATCCTCAGGCTGTACCATCCATGTAAGTATACGCCTTCCGCCTTCAACACGCTCATGGTTACGCTCATTATTTCCTAGCCTGAATACCGGTGGTACGACGTCGTATCCGGAATTAAAGGCTTCGGGGGGGAAGTTATGGTTTTTCATCACTTAATTGAATTATATATAATCACATTGTTGCCATTTTGTAAACGGCGTTACCGAAGATTGATTCCCTACTATACTCATTTCTGGATGGCTAGTATAATTAAGTGCCAGAATGCCGCAAATAAACAAGACAGTTCTAATGTCAGGTGCCGACTATTTCAACGACACCGACGCCATCAACATCCTGATGGATTCTCATGTACCGGTTAACGTTAAAGCAGCCGTCGAAGAACATAACTCGATAAAAAGAGCTCTGCAGATGGCCGGCGTAGAAGTAAAGCAAGTTACCGCTCCGCTTAATTGTCAGGACGGGGTCTACACGGCCAACTGGGGATTAGTTCGTAACGGCAAAGCCTTAATGGCCCGGTTACCGAACACGCGAAAACCCGAAGAAGGATACGCGCTGAAAGCTGTGCAGATGCTAGGTCTGGAGGCGGTGACACTGCCCCCAGAAGTAGAGCGGTTTAGTGGACAAGGTGATGCCCTGCCTTGTGGCGACCTGGTTTTCACGCAATCCCCTTTTCGAACATCTGTTAGCGCCCATCGCTATCTCAAAGAGATACTGGGATTTAAAGAAGTTATTGCACTTAGAACAAAGCCGGCGCGGTGGTTCGGTTTCGGACCGCCGAAGAAGAATAAGATTACCGGCTGGCCGGATAGTCCAACTTACGATATAGACCTGGCCTTATCTATTCTCAAATGGCCCGAGGGCGATAATAAGGGGTTGATAGCCTACTGCCCCGATGTCTTCAAAGCCTCAAGCCGTAAACTATTAAAGAAATTCGATAAAGTCGATAAGATAACCGTTTCAAAAAAAGAAGCCTTGCAAGCTTTTGCCCTCAACCTTGTTTCGACAGGCGAGACCGTAGTCATGAACACCGGGGCGCCTGAGCTACAGGCGGCTATAGAGGCCCATGGCTTGAGCACTATTACACTGGATTTACCGGAACTCAGGAAAGGCGGCGGTTCAATCCGCTGCAGCACACTAACGTTAGATAACGACTGGTCCTAGACTATCCTTTAACTACCCTTTTGACGGCCTGGTGAGTCGTACCGATCTCGTCCCAGGGATGTTCGCCGTCCGCCCGTTCAATTGTCTTTTCGTGTCCCTTGCCTAACATCATGACGGTGTCAGCTTTCTTAGCCAGCTTAACGGCGAAGTTAATGGCTTCAGTCCGATCGTGAACCAGATACAGGTCCTTTTCCCTACGCTTGCCCGCCTTCTCTGCGCCAATGGCAATCTCATTCATTATTCCGATGCCGTCTATATCTCTATCGTCCTCTTCGGTAACGACTACTACGTCGGCGTAGCGTCCGGCTAGCTCGCCCTGGACCTGGCGTTTTGCTTCGTCTCGGCGTCCGGCTGAGCCGAACACTACGATCAGCCTGCCTTTTACCACCGGCTTTATATCTTTGAACAATTTCTCGAAACTATCGGGAGTATGTGCGAAATCAACGATTACGTCAAAATCCTGGCCCTCGTCGATCTTCGTCATCCTTCCTTCAACGCTTGGCAGCGCGGCAATTCCTTTTTCTATCTGTTCCTGTGTCAGACCGGCGGCGATTCCCGCTCCGACAGCAGCCAATGAGTTATAGACATTGAAACTGCCCGGTAAGTTGCACTTAATGCTGTATTCCTGGCCGTCAAACCTGGCGGTGTAAGTCGAACCTGATGGCGTCATAATGACATCTGTGGCTAGCAGGTCTCCGGATTTCATGCCATATAGAAGAGGATTTTTGATATCGCCGGTAAACAACTCGGCGCTGGGGTCTTCGGCGTTAATTATCCCCGTCCGTAAACCCTTCTTATTAGCGTTGGCGAGCTTAAACAGCTTGCGCTTGGCGTCGCGGTACCTCTCGAAAGTCTTGTGGTAGTCCAAGTGCTCATGGGTAATATTGGTCATTACGGCAATCGAATAAGGCACCCCCCAAACCCGGTTTTGCGCCAGCGCATGCGACGTAGTCTCGAGGACCAGCCATTCCACCCGCTGCTCTTTCATCCACTTAAGCCTTTTCATAAGTTCAGGTACGCCGACATTTGTCATATGGTGGATCTGTGGGTTGATTTCGGCTCCTACCCCATAACCGACCGTACTCATTAACCCTACCTTATAGCCCGCTTCATGTAGCATCCGGTGAATCAGATAAGAGGTAGAAGTTTTACCATTGGTGCCTGTCACGCCTATTACTTTAAGATCTTTTGCCGGAAAACCGTTCAAGGTATTAAGCAAGACAGCTTCCATCAGATGTCCATAGGGCTCAATAGACTGGAACAGGCTATTAGGTATTACTCGCTTAACGCTTTTACGAAAATTCATCCCTATTAGTATACTTGAATACTATGACAGTTTTAGGAATTGAGACGAGTTGCGACGAAACAGCTGCGGCAATTGTCAGAGACGGCCATACTCTTTTGAGCAATGTCGTAGCCTCGAGCATGGATTTGCACGTCAAATACGGCGGCGTGGTACCGGAAGTCGCCGCTAGAAGCCACATTGAAGTCATCATTCCGGTCATCGAGGAAACCCTGGCTCAAGCATCGCTTCACTGGGAAGATATTGACGCCGTCGCCATCACTTATGGAGCCGGCTTAAGCGGTTGCCTGCTTATCGGCGTCCTCACGGCCAGAACTCTGGCGATCGCATATGGCAAACCCCTTTACGCCATTAACCACGTCGAAGCTCACGTATACGCAAACTTTATCACTGACACTGCCCTGCCCTCCCTGAAGATGCCAAGTCGCCAGCCGGAGTTTCCCATGTTAGCTATTATTCTATCCGGTGGCCACAGCCAGCTCGTACTTTTTCAAGATCACTTCGACTACTTGCTTCTTGGACAGACCCAGGATGATGCCATAGGCGAGGCCTTCGATAAGGTGGCGAAGATTATCGGGCTACCCTACCCTGGCGGCCCATCAGTATCTCAAGCGGCGCTTGCAGGAGATCCACTAGCTTACAGGCTACCCAAAGCCAGGATGCCCGGTTACAATTTCAGCTTCAGCGGCTTGAAAACGGCGGTTCTGAGGCTTGCTCAGTCAGCAATCGGGGAAGATTACGATTTCCCTTCCTATAAGGTCTCAGACAGGCTCACAGAAGCTCAGAGAGATAATATTGCGGCTAGTTTTGAACGCGTAGCGATTGAAACAATAGTCGACAAGGTCCGACGGGCTTATGACCAATACGCCCCCAAAAGTGTCGTTATTGCAGGAGGCGTAGCAGCTAATCAAGAGCTTCGCCGACAGCTCGATGACTTTCTTCCCGGGGGCATAGAATACCCCGATATCCGTCTTTGTACAGATAACGGCGCCATGGTAGCCGCCCTCGGCTGTTTCAAAGCGATGCTCGGTCAACCGGCGGCCGATGCTTACTCTCTAGATATAGCGCCCAATCTGTCTATGTAACGCTAATTCGTTAAGCTTTTGTTTCCCTTTTCATATGAACGGGGGCAGGGGGTTTCACGTTTAATTACAGAGGTGGTATCATGAATCCTGATGAGACTGCCTAAAGTTTATGAGCCGGGTTTGTACGAATCGGACATCTACGCCCTATGGGAGAAGACCGGTGTATTCGTCCCGCGAAAAGAAGGCAAAGGCTTCTCGATAGTCATGCCGCCGCCCAATGCCAATGCCAACCTTCACATCGGCTATGAATTAACAGCGGCGCTGGAAGACATCGAAGCCCGTTACCACAGGGGCCGCGGAGAAGCGGTACTTTTGCTGCCGGGCGCTGACCATGCCGGCTTTGAAACCCAATCGGTCTACGAGAAGCAATTAGCCAAGGAAGGGAAGAGCAGGTTTGATTTTTCTCGGGAAGATTTATACGGCCAAATCTGGGATTTTGTCGCTCTTAACAGAGGCAACTTTGAAACCCAGCTGCGGAAGATGGGAGTCAGCTGCGACTGGACGCACTTCACCTTCACTCTCGACGAGAAGATCATCTCCCGGGCCTACTCTACTTTTAAGAAGATGTGGGACGAAGGATTAGTTTATAGGGGAGAGCGACTTGTAAATTTCTGCACTTTTCATGGAACGGCGTTTGCCGACATTGAAGTAGTCCATAAGCAGGAGAAGGGAAGCCTGTGGTATTTACGTTACCCTTTGGTCGACGGAAGCGGGGAAATACAAGTAGCTACGACACGGCCAGAAACCATGCTTGGCGATACTGCCGTCGCCGTTAATCCTCACGACGACCGATATAAGCAGTATGTCGGCAAGACCGTCAGATTGCCGCTAACTAACAGGGAGGTTCCCGTCATTGCCGACGATTACGTCGATAAAAGCTACGGTACGGGAGCGGTAAAGATCACCCCGGCTCATGACCCGAACGATTTTGACATAGGCAAAAGGCATGACTTACCCATGATTAGCGTCATTAACATCGACGGAAAACTTATCAACGTTCCTGGGGACTACCGAGGTTTGAGCGTTGAAGAGGGAAGGGACAAGGTACTAAAGGACCTCGACGCTCAAGGTTACCTCGTGAAAACGGAGGACATCGTTCACAACGTCGGCCACTGTTATAAGTGCGACACTGTGATCCAGCCGCTGCTCAGGGAACAATGGTTTATAAAAATGGAACCGCTGGCCGAGAAAGCGATAAAGGCGCTTAAGGATAACAAGATAAAGTTTTATCCTGCGGCCAAGAAGCAACAGCTTATCGGTTACTTAGAAGGGCTGCACGACTGGAACATCAGCCGCCAGATAGCCTGGGGCATCCCGATTCCGGCATTTCAGAATGTCGACGACCCCGAAGACTGGATTTACGACGAACGCGTTAATGAAGAGATACTACAGATAGGCGATAAGACATACCATCGGGATCCTGACGTATTCGATACCTGGTTCAGCAGCAGCTCATGGCCATACGCAACTTTGGACTACCCGGACGGCGATGAATTCAAGAAGTTTTACCCACTCAGCCTGATGGAAACCGGCGGGGAAATCCTCTACCCCTGGGTAAGCCGCATGATAATGCTCGGACTGTACGTCACGGGCGAAATACCATTCAAGGAAGTCTATATCCACGGGTACGTAATGGCCGAGGACGGCTCTAAAATGAGCAAATCAATCGGTAACGTAGTCGACCCCTTACCCCTAATAGAAAAATACGGTTCCGACGCTATGCGGATGGGGATTATAAGCGGCCGCTCACCGGGAGTAAACAGAGGCTACGACCAAAGAAAGGTCGAAGAAGCCAGGAATTTCGGCAATAAGATCTGGAACATAGCCCGATACATCGAAGGCGTGCTCGGCGATCAAACAAACAGGGAAGGGGTCAAGCCCGAGTCTTCAGCCGACAACTGGATATTACATCGGCTTGAAGAAACACAAGCTCAGATTTCAAGGCTTATGGAGTCACATAAATTCAGCGAGGCTTACGAGACTATCTATCATTTCGTCTGGGATGAACTGGCCGATTGGTACATTGAAGCCAGCAAAGCCAGCCAAAACAAGCCCATGCTGGCTTACGTACTGGAATCTGCGCTCATGCTGGTGCACCCATTCGCACCGTTCGTCTCGGAGACCATATGGCAGACTATGGCCTGGGAAGAAGGTTCAATCCTGGCGGGGAAGGTGTCCGCTAAAGTTATCGGCTACGATAAAGCTCAAGCAAAAGAGTTTAAAGATATCCAACTGATAGCCGCCGAAGTAAGATATATCCTACGGGCATTGAAGGTAAGCGACGTAACTCTTTACTATACCGACGACCCGTTCATCAGCGCGAACGAAGCGATACTTAAAAAACTAGCCGACTTAAAAGCCGTCACTCAGGTAAAAGACGGCGCCGGATTAAACCTTACTACTACTGACCACAACTGCTGGCTCGACATAGATGCCGGCACGGCTGCCGACTACGCTTTGGCAATTAAGAATAAGATAGCCAGCCAGCAAAGCGTGATAGAAAAACTAGAGTCCAGGTTAAAAAATAAAGATTACCTAAAGAACGCCCCTAAAGCGGTGGTCGAGCAGACTAAGGCCCAGATCACCGAAGCTACTAGCTTACTGGAATCACTTAAAACTGAAGAAAAGCGTTTCGGATAAAAGTTATATTTTTAAGAAACCGGTTCCAGCGCTTCCCGGGCGCGCTCGACTGACGCTTGGGGATGAGAATCATCAAACCAAAGGACGTGCCAACCAAGACGTTCGGCGGCCATCAGATTTACGCGGTCGTCATCAATCAGCAATATTTCGCTTGGGCTGCAGCCGGCCCGTTCCTGAGCGATCTGATAGATCTTCGCCTCCGGCTTGATCGCCCCTACTTCCGAAGAGTCTATGACGGAGTCGAAATTAGTTGCTGGCAATTGCTTATTACGCCGCATTGAGCTTATCAGCCCGGGCATAATGTTTGTCAGCAAGCCGATTTTGTAGCGTTCGGCGGTCCATTCTAAGAGGTCCTGCATTTCTTTTATCGGTTCGACCGTCTGGAGGTAGTAATCCTGCCAGCTCAGCTTGTCCACTCCTAAACGGCTTGCCAACTTCTTGTTGAAGTCAGAAATGCTTATTTCCCCCCGGCAAACCTGGTCGTTATAATGCCAAAAGGCCGATTCAACTGTCTCAAGCCTGGCGCCGGTGTCGAGAGCCAGCTTATCAAATGCCCGTTGGTAGAAGTAGATCAGACAACCATTGACGTCAAAATAAACGAAACTGACGCCTGTTTTCGTACGCTTCAGATCTCGCCTGTGAGGTTGTCGGGATTCGTGACCGACAAGCTCGTCCAAACTTAGATTTAATGCCGATGCAATCGATTGAATAGTAAATATCGACGGCGACTTAATTGCGCCGCGTTCAATTTTAGTCAGGGTAGAGAAGCTTAAATTAGCCTTGTGGCATAGCTGTTGCTGCGTTAATCCGGCGTTTTGACGCGCCTTCTGCAACACCTTACCCAACCCCCTCTCGTCCATAGCCATATGATATCAATAAACCCGCTCTTTTAAAACCTAAATAGTACTAAACGGCTATCGTGATGAAACTGTCGATATGACAGTGAAGAAGACTATTGAAGATAAGATGAATACAACGCTAATAATAGTGAATACGCTCTTCGTATTAGAGTAACCAACTCTTCTGGCAAACTTGTTGTATACGAAAGCGGCGACTCCGGCACCAAAAGCTAAGGATATCAATAAAGTCATAATTACTTATTCTACTTAAAACGCTAGCTTTTTGGCAATCGCGGACAATCTTTCGTGGTAAGGTTCAGAAGTGGGTTCGGGTACGTCGTTGAACTCATTAAGGGTTGAGAAGGGAATAAGGTGAACATGCGCATGCGGCACGTCTATTCCTACTACTTTCATACCGACGTAAGGCTTATCAAAAACTTGCCTCAGCCTCAAAGCCACTTTATGGGCGGTAGACATTACGGCTTCGTAGGTTTCCTGATCTAAATCCCAGAGGAATTCTATTTCTATCTTCGGGACGACAAGAGTATGTCCCGGTTGTACTGGGTGTATATCCAGGAAGACAAAGGTCTTTTCGTCCTCATATATCTTATGAGACGGGATTTCTCCTCTTATAATTTGCGTAAAAATACTATCACTCATATATATTATTTCCTGTCTTTTATGGCGGAGAGGGAGGGATTCGAACCCTCGGTACACTTACGCGCACACTTGTTTTCGAGACAAGCCAATTCAACCACTCTTGCACCTCTCCGTCGAGAAGTATTTTAACAGGTAAGGACGTATCTGCGTACTAGCACGGGATATACTAGGAATAGCCCGGTGTAAAAATAATAGTAAAGATATACCCTATGCTAGTCATAGAGCCATAGACGTGTTAATATTACCCCTGCTAAACAGATATCGGTTAAAGAATTTTGCGCGTGTAGCTCAGCTGGATAGAGCGTTGGCTTGCGGAGCCAAAGGTCGTAGGTTCGAATCCTGCCACGCGTACCAAGCAGAAATTATTGCCGGAAAGTAAGTTTTTATATCTGTAACAAGCAGGTTCGAACCTGCTTTTATTTTTTATTGTTTCGCGCACCCCAATTAGGTTTAAAATGATAACTTCATGGCTTAATAACAGATATAGATTTGGGGTTCTGAAGAGATTTCGACCTAATCGTTTGCCTGCTATTATTAAAGCATGCCTGGACTTACCGACTTACGAAAAACACTTCAATCATTGAAGGTCACTTGTGACGATATGCAATATGGGTTCGCAAGCATAGTAGATGAATCGTTAATTGAGCGTGATAAAGTACTGGCTACTTTCCATGAAAATGGTCGGCTTGCGATAATTGCACCAAAGGACTATTTAGACTCGCTGGGTATTGAAAATGAAGGTCCCTACGCTAAGTTAACGATTGATGTGCATACGTCACTTGAATTAGTTGGCCTAACGGCTGTCATGGCAACAAAGCTAGCAGAACATGGTGTATCGGCCAATGTTGTCGCTGCCTTTTACCACGACCATGTCTTTGTACAATATGAGTTGCGCAGAAAAGCTATCGAGCTTTTAGAAAATCTGAAAGATAGTTAACATTTTCTACTGCACTATTGACAATATGCATCGTTTTGTACTACAATGTAGACATTTATGAGTAATACTGCTGCCCTAACTATTAGAACTGACCCAAAGACAAAGAAAGCTATTGCTGACTTTGCTAGTTCAGTCGGCATGTCAACCAGTGCTTTCGCAACTGCCGTACTATTACAAACAGTCCGAGAAGGCCGCGTGTTACTAACTCCAACTCTTGAGCCGACTCCATATTTAGAAGAAATAATGCGTCAGGCCGATAAAGACATAAAGACAGGCAAGAATATGTCCAAAGCCTACGATAACGTCGGTGAGTTTTTTGAAGATTTAGAGAAAGACGCAGTCAAGTATGAGGATACGCCGTCTTAAATCATTTGATAAGGATTTTGCTAGACTTAAGCCTGCTCAACGTAATCGTCTGAAAGAATCATTGATTATATTTGTGGAAAATCCCATGCATCCAGATTTATATAACCATCCGCTAACTGGAGACTGGAAAGGGTATCGCTCCATTGCCTTTGGAGGTGATTGGCGAGCGCATTATAAGGCAGTCAACAACGAAGCTGTTTTTGTCGCTTGTGGAACTCATGCTCAGCTATATAAATAGGTCTGAACTTCGCTGACTATGGTGTACCAAGCAGAAATCTGACTTAACTTAACAGAGGTGAAATTAACCTCTGTTTTTGTTTTCTAGAATTTGGCAATTTTGCCAACACCTTAAAATAGGTTCGAATCCTGCCAGGGTTATCTGTTGTCGAAGCTCTTAAATGCTTTGCTTGACTTTAGGGTATAACTTTCGTTATACTTTTAATATGAAGACAGCAATATCAATCCCAGATAACATATACGAATCTGCCGAAAAGTTGGCAAACCGTTTAGGTAAGTCACGTAGTCAGCTATATACACAAGCTATTAATAGCTTTATTGCCAAACATCAAAGAGAAGGAGTAACAGAGAAACTGAACAAGGTTTATACCACCGAGCCATCAAACCTTGACGAAACGCTCAGTAAGCTACAATTTTCTTCAATTCCTAAGGAAGAGTGGTGAAGCGCGGTCAAATATGGTGGGCCGAATTGCCTGAACCTAGCGCTTCTGAGCCTGGTTACAAAAGGCCAGTAGTTATTATTCAAGCAGATGAGTTTAATGTAAGTAGACTTAGCACCGTAATAGTGGCGACTATAACCTCCAATCTGCGGCTTGCAGATGCCCCTGGCAATTTCAACCTGACAAAGGTTGAAAGCGGACTTCCAAAAGATTCCGTGGTTAATGTATCGCAACTGCTCACATTGGATAAAAGTTTTTTAGTTGAAGAAGTTGGTCAGCTAAGACATGCAGCTATCAAGCAGCTGGAAGATAGCTTACTGTTAGTGTTGGGCATTGGCTAGGCGCAAAGCGGTTTGAACTTTGTTCACTACGGTGTACGAAGCAGAAAACTGACTTAATTCAACAAAGGCACATTAAGCCTCTGTTTTTTGTTAGCTAAACTTCTATAACCTTACTATCACCTTAAATTGGGTACAAATCTTGCCAGGATCATGTTGTATCTAGACGTAAAAAGTTGTTGACTGTAGTTAGTTATGTATATACAATAATATATACTATGAAAACATCTACTGCTACTGTATTTAAAACTGGAAACTCGTACGCCTTACGCGTGCCTAAAGCATACGCTGAACGGAATAACCTCCGTCCTGGCGCCAAGGTGATTCTTCCTGACCCACAAGTTTCGGGAGGAACACTTGCTGACCTTAATGCCATAATCAAAGTCTCTCGCAATAAAAATAAAGTAACCGCGTGGGATAAAATAGCCGACCCCTCGGAATGGCAGCGAACCGAGCGTGATAACTGGACATGAAACAGGTAGTTATTGACACAAACGTTCTTATCTATTGGTATAAGACTGGCTTCATTCCATCTAACAAGGACTTAACCACTATCGTTCCCATGTTCTCAATAATTACTAAGATTGAAGTTCTCGGTTTTCAACACATCACAAATAGTGAAGTTAAGGCCATTAACTCCATGCTCTTTAACGGAGAATTGGTTAGTATCAGCGATAATATAGTTGACCAGACCATTAGTTTACGCCAGAACTATAAAATCAAAACGCCTGACGCCATTATTGCCGCTACCGCTCTGGTCAATAGTGCCGAGCTATGGACCGCTAATACAACTGACTTCTCCCATATTAAAGGCATACAATTATTTAACCCCTTGGCAGCTGGCAATTAAATAGGTACGAGCATCGCTCACTACGGTGTACCAAGCAGAAATCTGAATAAATTTAACAGAACTTTCCTCACTACTACGTACCCTCAAACCCTTGCGCAAAGACCTCATGTATAGCGCGGTGTAAATTATTTTCTGTAAACATCTCTTCGGTGCCGCACCCTAAGAATTAGGATGATCAGTTTATTGTCATGAATATCGTATACCACCCGATAGTCGTTAAACTTAAATCGCCAGCAGCTACTTCCGACCATTGGCAGAAAACCCCTTTTCTTGTGTTGTCGCTAAGCTTATTGATATTGGAGTCTCCTATGTCTGTATATACAGTGTCGGAAATAGCCGGTTTAGTGATTATTTAAGTTGATTGACATTACATCAAGCTTATGCTAATATTATATCATGTTTAAAGAAACATTTGCTAAAAGCTTAATGGATACCGGCCAAAGACATATTGTTAAAAATGCTCGTAAATCTGAAGGGCCTGATGTCGGCGTAGATAACCTACGAATTTCACCTGAGGAGGCTTTAGCTGCGGGGATAAACAAATATCATTTGCCTAAGAAATTAGCTCAACGACTAGGCTCGCCAGCTGTAGAATCTTTAATAGGTCATGGGTACGACTTAGGTCAACCAAGCCAAGGCTTTGAAGCTGAAACGTTATCTGAGCAGGAAAGAGTTAATCCCCATTCGAGACCTACTCAACGCTTAGTCATAACTGAACAATCGCTAAGAGACAAATAGACAACATTTCTGGCAAAGTCGCTACCGCCCCTAGGTTTGAAATTAGATCACTAGGGAATATGTTTCAATTCTACTCCTTTCAATTGCATTAAGTACCGCGAAATATAGATATTATTTCTATAGCAGTAGGCACAACCGTTAATAAGACATCTTTAACTATTCTTTCGGAGGGGCTTTTCCCAGCACCTTATTTACTCCGTTCATAGATAAATGTACTGGACCCCAGCCATGATAAATAAAACTTACACCCTCGGATGCGGCAGAAACCGTAAGATCGTCAGTAACCAAAAAAGCTCCGTTATGATGTGCGGCTACTTCTTGTTCCGAATGTTCTATAAGGTTTCTAATCACTGGTGCGCCCACTTGCTCAACGACTTCTCTGAACAGTAAGTAGCTCAAGAAGTCTTCCGAGTTTTTCTCTTTTTCCATTAAGCATATTATACCATATATTTAGATATCTCCTACCTGTTCAAAATGCTCTAGAGCCGTGGCACTTAGTTTCATGATCCCTCGGAATTTCACTTTCGGGTAGGCAACTATGATCTTTTCGTCGACCGGATCCATTACCAGCCTTATTTTCATAACGGATTTAGCATCTATCATCGGAGCATAGCCTTCATTAACCAGCTTGCCGTTCTCTGCTAGCGTATCTTTTGATTTATCTCTACCTTGCTTAGCGATCCGTATTGCCTGAAGTACTGTCAGCGCATCATACTCCTTAGGGAACATGTTATTCCGGACCTCTGCTAATTCCGTTTCATTGGTCGTAGGATTAGTTTCCAAGGTCATCTTTTTAAGCCCTGCGATGCTAACTTTGGCCTGATACGGTTCGTAAGGTCTTTCCGTATAATTAGACTTCTGCTTTGATGTCTTTGATTTTAAATGCTCCCTGTCAACAAAACTAGGTGCCTCTTCGGGCCCGAAAGTGCCAGATGGTTCGTGATGGAAACCTTGTGGGTTAGCAGGCACCTGGGCGCCTTCATCGCCTTTTAGTAGCTCTCCGCTTAGAGTATGGACAAGCCCGTCATAGCCTGTTTTTGGATCATAGTAAAACATATCAACTAGGCCCAAATTTATAGCTGATTCATAATTTAGTCTCTCGCCTCGGGTAGGTCCATCAAGCAGGTTCCTTAGGACTGTTTCACGCTGGGGGTCAATGGGAGAGTGACCCGCTTTATTAGCCGGATCGATCATTAGGGCGGATGTTTCGATAGTAGGCGATTCAGTGGCAAGCATATTTTTGTTTTTAGATTATACTTAAACACTAGCACAATATAGCTATTATGTCAACTTTAGCTTGTAATTAATTAGGTGAACTTAAAAGACTTAAATGCTGTTTTTGAAGAAGAGTGCTTTAGGTTTTAGTAAAAAAGGTAACCATACGGTTTATGGTTCGGGTGTTTTACCTTCACCAAGTTCGCATAATAGATTCCTTAACTTCTTAGGTTCAATCTTGCTGATATCTACTTCTTCTTTGGTAGCGATGACCGCCCCTTGTATAAGCTTCTGAATGACTTCTACGTCTTTTTTCTTAAGGTTATTGATAGTCTGGGTATTGTTTACGAAATGATCCGATGTGATAGTCAGGGAACCTACAACCGGACCCGTGCTAGACTGAACGTTCTTTATATCCTCTATGGGGACGCTGACTTTTTTAGCCGAATTAAAGGAAGACCGGAAAATTAACGTCAATTTGTGCCGATCGATAATAATCTCGTCTGTAAACATTTGAAAAGGGAATAAGGTCTTAGCTTCGGCCAAAACATTTGAAGCCTCCCCGACAATATCTTCTAGCTTTTTGGCATGACCGTCCTTTTTCTTTTCTTTTTTCTTATTTTCCGACTTCGCTTTTTCAGTGTGCGCCGAGCGCTCAGACATATCGGCTTTTGAAGATACAGATTTTATATCAGTTTTTTTCTTAAGCTTTACCCGGGAAGCGTACCAATCGGTAACGTTTACCCAAAATACCGTATATCTGCCTAAGGTGTGTACTTCGTTAGATGATAATTCGTTAGTTTTCATAATTTATAAGTTCCATCTTCAAGAGGGGGGTGCTAGCTTGTCCCCTCTTGAAATTCCGGTCATATTAAGAAGTAGCTCCATAATGCCTGTTATTGTAGTTGGATACCTCGGCTCCGTCCCAGCTGGCGAGAAAGAATACTGCTACGCCGGCTACTATCTGGCTTATGACGGAAAAGCTATACGCGCCAAAAATAATGGCGCCGATTATTAGCCAGATTGACGCTAAGCCGTTAATCCAGCTTGGTAGTGTGCTTTTTGTAGCCATCTGCCAAAGAGACGCCAGGAAGATTACGCTACCCGTGGCTATGGCGCTAACCATTACGCCCTCTGTCATCGTAGTCCATATTGGGGATAGCCCGATATATGCTCCTACTATAGCCGCAAGCGTACTTGCGAGCTTACTTTGTGCTTCATCGCTCATCGCGTGCCTCCTTTATAAAGATTTAATTAGTAAAAGGGGTCCGAGACGGACCCCTGTTGGCTTTATCGGCCGCCGCCGTGGCTATGTTCGCCGCCTTTACGCTTTGCTTCTATCGGTTCGTTTTCAGCACCGGCACGTCCGGCCTTGCTTGGATCAGCACCGTTCGGGCTGCCGAACTTACCTGAGCTTGCATGCCCACCTTTTCGAGCTTGCTCTTCTGTGTCTTTACGATTACCAAACTGTCCTGGGTTCTTAGGATCTGCCATAATGACCTCCTCCTTAAATTAATAACGCAGGTCTAACTATAGAGCCATACGGGATTGCCAACTATGTTCCGGCTCGCTATTAACCGGTGAACTATTTCACGCTAAGTCAGTACCAATTATCTCTTTCATGCCGTCGACGTCTTTAATTACCACCTTGTGGTCTAGGCGTTCTATCAGGCCTTGCTTCATCAGTTCCAAACTCGCCCTATTAGCCGTATCTCTGGTTATATTAAGAGAGTCGGCCAAGTCCTGATAAGTTAGCGGCATATCTATAACCAGCTGGTCGCGTCTGACATGGCCGAAATACTTACCCAGGAATAAAAGCCGGTAAGCCAGTCTTTCTCTTGGGCTTTTATACTCCAGATTCTGTATTCTTTGTTGGGAAAACTTATACGCCCTTAGTAACAACTCGATTATTTCTTTCTGTAATTCGCTGTCATTTTCGTAGCGGTCTTTGAACTCCGGCTTGCTTAGGACGCTGAATTCGATTGGCGTCATCGCTTGATAAAAAAGTTGTCTATATTCTTTATCAAGGGCCCAGTACAGCGGGAATATCTCCCCGGGGCCAGAAATCGCAATAATCTGACTTTCTCCTTGAAAAGTAATGTCATAGGTCTTCACATAGCCACGCCTTATGAGGTAGACTCCGGCAGGTTCTTCGTTATTTCCGGCTAATATCTGGCCTTTTTGACTCTCATAGGTCCGTAGCCCTTTATATAGTTCCTTGATAATGCTCTTCATATTTAGTTAAGCTGCCGTCACTCGTCCTCTTATTGCAATAAGTATACCTACAAGAGGCGGGTTAAACTGAGAAAAATTTCCTACACTGATTAGCCGAAATAGCCGGCTCTTACGAGAAACTGACGTCCTTAACGCCAGGATTCCCGACCAGTGAAAAGGAAGCTTGGTAGGTAACCTTTACCATAACTAGAAAATGCACCAATAGAAAATCTAATAGCTTATTCTCAGGCACAAGCTTTATATTAATCATGGCTAAAACAGGAGAAAGAGCCGTCAACCTCTTGCATTGTCTTTAACAAAGCGGCGCTCTCTATGCTGGCGGATGTTAAATAGGAGGTAAAAATTATGGAAAGAGGATATTCATTCGATGAACAAAGGGGCCGAAATATCAGCAGTCCTGGTGAATCGAGATTTGGTCTAGCCGGATTATTCAGCGGACCGTTACGATACGGCGCCACGGCTCTTAGAAGCCAGCTAGATTTCCGGGCTAACGAGACAAGCAAACAACCGCGAGAAAGCTACCTGACGGGCATGCCTTCTTCAGACAGGCATCGTATCGAAGCCTATATCTCTGAACTTGCCACAAGCATTGGCCGCTACTAGCAGTTGCCGGCGAAGCCTCGTCGTATATATTAATTTATCCCGCTACAATTAAGGCTATGGATCAGCTACAGATCAGAGAAGCTGAAATAGCACTATCTAAAAAAGATAAATTACTTGGCGAACTTATTGCTCGCCAGAGACTGCCACAGTTAGCTGTGCGGCACGATTATTTCGGTTCGTTGTGCCGGTCTATAGTCGGGCAGCAAGTCTCGGTAGCGGCCGCCAGAGCGATCTTTGAACGGCTTACCCAAAAGACTGGGCTTACGCCCGGCAGGATCGCAGAGATGTCGGTCGATGACATAAAACAAATCGGCCTGTCGCGGTCGAAGGCCGGATACATCATGGATCTATCAGAACATTTCATGACAAATCCAGACGTTTATAACCATCTAGAACACCAAAGCGATGAAGATGTAGATGTCATCAAGGAGCTTACTGCTATTAAGGGCATCGGCGTTTGGACGGCTCAGATGTTCCTGATATTTACTTTGGGGCGAATCGATGTCTTTGCGCCTGATGACGTTGGGCTGTTTCGAGCTATGAAAAAGCTATACGGATGGGAAAGCATGCCGCCAAAAGACATAATCCTAGCAACGTCACTTAATTGGCAGCCCTATCGGACCATAGCCAGCCTTCACTTATGGCAATCGCTCAATAACGACCCGTACCAATAAAATTACGCTCTGGTACTGTAGCGGCCCGCTATATCCTCGATAATCTTTTTCTCAAATTGACGATCTTCATCGGCGTCCGCTTCTTGAGGAGTGGTGAGGTGCCTGTAGATTTTGCCTAACTCCGAGCTCGCGCCCCATGTCTGCCATAACGGAGGAATTTGTTCGACCAGATAGAGCTCGCTATATTTCCTGTTATAAACATAAAGGTCATTTTTCGGTATTGCCGGCTCAGCCGAGTCTACTCCGGCTATATGTTCTGGTATGAAACCCAGGCGGTCTATAAGATTACTGGTTAATCTGCCTAAATATTTGTCGAGCCCATAAAAACCGCATGCCGCCATACTTTCAGCTACCCTGTTGCTCTTGTCCGGCCAGACTCCGCAGTGGTATCTGTAGTCGCCATAAGCGGCTTCGCTTCGTGACATTACCCGATTACCCCAACGCGTCAGCATGTCCCGGGAGGTGAGGCTTTGGACCGTTTGATGGACCATTTCTTTCTGGTAAGGATCGCCCATATCCAATACTCGCAGCATATAGTGCATGTCTACTGAACGGGTTTCGATTCGCCTGATACCTCCCTCAACCACTCGGTCCCATCCCATCGCGAAGTAGCCTCCGCTTTCATCCTCTATCCAGCCGTCGTTCAGAATGAACTTTAACAGTTTATCCGCCCGCCGCTCGAGGTCATCGGCTAGCTCATTAGCGCTACTGTATGCTTGACGGTATATGGCGGCGGCTTTTCTTAGGCTAATAACCGCTTGCGCCTGCATTTCTATAGGCGCGACGCCGGCGTTAGAATCGGCCCAGTTGCCGTCTTTATGAACCATGGCTTCGGCGCTGTCTTTCCATCCTTGGTTACGCATGCCCCGGCCATCTCGGTAAGGATTGCTGTAATACACAAGTCCGGCAGGGTTGTGGTCCATGTTTGATGTTAGCCATCTGACCGTAAGATCGAAGGCGTGATTAATGCTATAGGTGTTGCCGTCTATAGCCTCATAAGCGTGCTTGAGGAAAAAGTTATTGTCCTTGGCATAGAGAGAAGCTATAGCGTCTATGAATAATCCAGGCGCGTCGGCTGAAGCATAGAATCTTGGCCTCCAGCCTTTTCGGTTCATGAATTTTCGGCCTAATGGGTCCCCATCCTCGAAGTTCACTAAAATTATCGAACCCGGTTTTTCAAAGCCGTAAGGCAAGCCTTCTTCGATATTAGCTTCCTCTACGAAAGCTTCTTCTCTCATCCCCTGGCTGGCCGCCAAAGAGAGGACGACTGTCTCTAAAAGTTTAGGGTACGTTTCGCCGCTTACATGACTCAGGTAATCCCTGACGACGGGATCGGCATATTCTTCAAGGGATGTCAGTTCAGTGAACGGTATATCGCAGACGTCCATTGCCGCGTAAAGATCATCACGACCGTGTTGGCGCTGGTACCTCGAGTCGCTATTATCTTCAAAAAAGCTTACCGATGCGACAGTCGGTCCGTTATTGCCGATCTCATCAGGAGAAGAGGCATGCGCCGCTTTCATGAGTATCTCGAGCGAAGAGACTTTCCGGCTAGGTAATCGCAGCTTGGCTGGACTTATATCTATTAAGACTTCTTCTTCTCTTAAGCGCTCCCGAACGTCAACAGCTAACTCGTTCTTTAGGTCCGTTTGGCCGTCCCACACTTCGCTGGCATCAAGGAGAGGGTATTTGGGCTCAGTTATCTGCTCCTGCTCGTGAAGGTCAGGCTGTAGCTTGGCTATTCTCACTTGTTTGTCTTGTTCCATCTATTTACCTATATGCTTATACCAGAGTACATAAGCATCATTACGAACGCAACCCGAACATTAAAATCGGATAAGCAAGCGGCGCGGCTGTGTAGCTTATTTTATATGGGGCTGTCTTAGATATTGCTATTATCTAGTAGCTAATCAGGGAACATATGATGAGGCAGCTTAAGATAGCCGTAATAGCGCCACCTTGGCTAAGTCTTTATCCTGGGTGCTACTACGGGATAGAGAATGTCGTCCATTACTTATCGACGAACTTAACGGCGATGGGCCACCACGTTGAGCTTTTTACTGTAGGGGGCAGTAAAAGCAAAGTAAGCAAAATACACTGGTACCATAAGGAAGACCAGTACAAGCACATTAATCGCCCGCAACATGAGGTTTTGAGCGTCACCGTCTCTCATCTGCTTTATTCCCTTAACCGTATAAGGGAGGCGGGTGACTTCGATATCATTCATGATCATAACAGCTTCATCGGCCCAGCCGTACTGGCTTACGCTCAAGGTCTGCCACCCGCCCTCCATACGCTGCACGAGCCTTTTACCGACCCGCGTAAGCTTGCGCAGGGCATACCCGACAACCGGCTGATGTTTGATCAGTTCCGCTCGATCAAAGACTTATATTTCAACTGCGTTTCCCGTAAGCAGAAGAGTATGGCTCCC
>DASTAD010000023.1:0-25781 GCA_035713075.1 Saccharimonadales bacterium (SeqCode)
CGGTGAAGCGATTTCCCAACCGCCTGAGAGCGGCAATGAACAGGGTCCGGATGACGAGACCCTGTTCGCCATGCTCGAAGAATTAAGTTCTCACTTACCGGCTCAGGATGAACGACCAAAACAGCTGCTGCAGCATATTAAAAATGGTCTGGACCGCAAAAATGAAACTATCAAATCGCTGGAATACCAAAGTCATCACGATCAGTTAACCGGAATGTATAACCGCGCCGGATTCTTTGCTGCAACAAGGCGGCTACTGCCTAGCCTGACGGCAGAATCGGCGGTCGTGGTTTCCTGGGGCGACATGGACAATTTCAAACCGATAAACGACCGTTTCGGGCACGCCGTTGGTGACAGCTTGCTTAAGGTTGTCGCCGAGGGACTGAAATCAAGCTCCGGTCCCAAAGATATTTTGTCGCGCTTCGGCGGTGACGAATTCGTCGGATTGCACGTACTTGATAGACAAGACGCCGAGGCATCGGCTCTTAGGATCAGCGAACATCTTCGAAATTCAGTCCGCCGCGTATCAGAAATAGCCGGGCGACCATGGTCAAACATGGGCGTGGACATGTCAGTCATGCAAAGCTCCATCAAGCCCGCAGATTCTATTACCATGGACGATATAGACGGATTGATGATTGAAGCCGACGACCTTATGTACAGAGAAAAGAGACAACGCAAAGAGCATCACGTCCGCACTAAGGCAGAAGGATCAGCTCTCTAGTTTTAGTTCTTCTAGCAGCTGGCGCTGCTTGCGCGATAGCCTGGTGGGAGTGTCAACCAGAATGGTAACGATATGCGGTCCACGGCTATCTCCCTTCATGTGTGTAACACCGTGATTTGACAGTTTAAAGTCGGATCCCGATTGAGTGCCAGGGGGAACCTTCATCCTGACAGGGCCGTCGACGGTCTGGACGTCTATTTCTGCCCCTAGGGCCGCGTCGATCATCGAGACATGTTCTTCGCTCAAGATTATATCGCCTTCCCGGGTGAAATGCTTGTGCGGTTTAACCCGGATATTAATATACAGATCTCCTTTCGGTCCGTTGGCTATGGCTTCGCCATGCTCTCTCAACCTGATAGTAGCTCCGTCGTCTACGCCCGCTGGAATCTTCAGGGTAATCGTCTGACGTTTGGTCTGAGTGCCCTTGCCTTTGCAGACGCTGCAAACCTTTTCCGGTATCTTACCCGACCCATGGCATTTGGGACAGACGCTGGCTTGCTGGATATTGCCGAATATAGTCCGGGCAACCGTCACTACTTGTCCGGTACCCTCGCATTGGTCGCACTTCTTCAATTCGTAACCCGGTTCAACCGTAGTTCCCTTACAGTGTTCGCAGTTATCCTCTAAATTTAAAGACAGATCCACTTCGGTGCCAAAGACGGCTTGTTCGAAGCTTATCTCTACCCCGGCCTCAACGTCGCGGCCCCTGGCTTGTCGCTGCGGTCCGGACTGGCCGCCGAAACCGCCGCCGAAGAAGCTGCTGAAGATGTCTCCGAGACCGAGGTCGCCAAAATCGAAATTAACGTTCTGGCCGCCGAAACCGCCGCCGAAAGGATTGCCGCTGTTGCCACCGACGCCGGCGTGGCCGAATTGATCGTACCGCTTCCGTTTCTGGTCGTCTTTTAGGACTTCGTAGGCTTCGCTTAACTCCTTGAACTTCTCCTCATCGCCGCCACGGTCAGGGTGATGTTCAATAGCAGCCCGCCTGTAGGCTTTCTTTATCTCATCGGCGGAAGCGCTTTTACTGACTCCTAATATTTCGTAATAATCTCTTTTTGCCATTATCTTATTCTACAACTTTATGCCTGACGGCTTGTCGTTAGTTGTTTCCCTTTACTTGTACCCGTGCTGCGGTGCGGTTAGCGATCTCTGCTTCAGTTTCTGCTGCTTTACCGGGATAGCAAGTAAGCATCAGCTTGATCTCTTTATGAGGCTCATGGATGTGCTGTGAAGTCTGTCGACTGGCGTCAAAGAATTCGGCGTGGCTCACGAGACCGCTGCTTAAAAGGTGATCAGCGACCCTTTGCGCCTCTTGCCAGCTCTTGCAAGATACGATCAAATGATCGCCGCTATTCACCTTATTCTTTCTTGTCGTCGACGACTTCGCCTTCGATAGTTTCGTCGTCTTTCTTATCTTCGCCCTTAGCTTCATCGCCGGCTGCTGCGGTCGGTTCGGCGGCGCCATCATTATTCTCGTACATTTTGGCGCCAATAGGCATCATCTTGTCGCTGAGCTCTTTAGCGGCTTTTTCTAAATCTTCCTTGGAAGTTTTTTCGTCAGCCACGACTTTGCGGGCCGCTTCAACGGCTTCGTCCAAGGTCTTCTCGTCTTCTTCGCTTATCTTGTTGGCATAGTCCTTCTTTAGCTTCTCAGCTTGGTATATAGCGCTATCGAGAAGGTTCCTGGCCTCGACGGCTTCTTTCTTCTGCTTATCCTCTTCGGCGTGGGATTCGGCTTCCTTGGCCATTCTTTCGACCTCGTTCTTATCTAGGTTGCCGGAACCGGAAATTGTAATGCTCTGCACTTTGCCGGTACCTTTATCTTTCGCGGTAACGTTGAGGATACCGTTAGCGTCAATGTTAAATGTTACCTCAATTTGAGGTATGCCGCGGGGAGCTGGCGGTATGCCGTCAAGCACGAAGCGGCCTAGAGATTTGTTGCCTTCGATCATTTCGCGCTCGCCTTGTCCGACATGTATCTCTACCTGAGGCTGGTTGTCAGCGGCGGTAGAGAAAACTTCGCTCTTGGACGTAGGGATAGTTGTGTTGCGCTCTATCAGTTTCGTCATCACTCCACCCATGGTTTCTATGCCAAGGGAAAGCGGCGTGACGTCGAGCAGGAGGACATCTTTGACGTCGCCCTGGAGTACGCCAGCCTGGATGGCGGCGCCGACGGCGACGACTTCGTCGGGGTTAACCCCTTTCATCGGATCTTTACCGAATATCTTCTTAACTTTCTCCTGGACGGCCGGCATCCTGGTCATTCCACCGACCAGTACTACGGCGTCTATCTCGCTGGCTTTAAGGCCGGCGTCTTTGAGGGCTTTCTCGCATGGTCCGGCGGTATTGTCTATCAGTTCAGCGACCAGGCTCTCAAGCTTGGCCCGGGACAGCTTGTATTCGAAATGCTTCGGACCGTCAGCGTCAGCGGTCAAAAACGGCAGGTTGATGTCGACTTCCTGGGCGGTAGACAGCTCGATCTTAGCCTTCTCGGCTTCATCGCGTAATCGCTGCATGGCGGCATTGTCGCTCGTCAGGTCAATTCCGTTCTCTTTCTTAAATTCATCGACGAAATGGTTAACCAGGACGCGGTCAAAATCCGCTCCGCCTAAGTGGGTATCGCCGTTAGTTGACTTAACCTCGAAAACTCCGTCGCCAAGCTCTAAGATAGATATGTCGAAAGTTCCACCGCCTAAGTCGTAGACGGCTATTTTCTCATCTTTCTTCTCGCCCTTGTCTAGACCGTATGCCAGAGCGGCGGCAGTCGGTTCGTTGATTATTCGCTTAACTTCCAGACCGGCGATCTTGCCTGCGTCCTTAGTCGCCTGGCGCTGCGAGTCGTCGAAATATGCCGGTACGGTTATGACGGCTTCCGTGACTTTATCGCCTAAGAAGCTCTCGGCGTCAGCCTTAAGCTTACCGAGGACCATAGCGCTGACTTCTTCTGGGCTGTATTCCTTATCGGCCATCTTTACTTTGACGCCGTTGCCGCTTTTGACGATCTCATAGCCCATTAGCTTAAGGTCACGCTGGACTTCTTTGTCGTTGAAATTGCGCCCGATAAGCCGCTTCACCTCGTAAATTGTGTTGCGCGGATTAGTTACCTGCTGCCTTCTAGCGACATGGCCAACAAGCCTTTCGTTGTTCTTATTGACAGCGACAACGCTCGGGGTTGTCCGGTTGCCTTCAGAGTTAGCGATAATCTCCGGCTTACCCGACTGCATGACAGCCATGGCCGAGTTAGTTGTGCCGAGGTCGATTCCGATAATCTTGCTCATAGTTATTACCCTTTCTTTAGTATTTCCTAACAGTGGAATTAACAGATTTTAAGGATATTTTATATTAGTTAGCACTCCGGTGTCAAGAGTGCTAACTGTTGTGATTATCTCATTACTACTTTTACGAAGGCGTGTCGCAGCACGTCATCACCTAAGCGGTAGCCCGGCTGCAGCTCTTCGCTGACAATCTCTTCTTTGCCGTCGCCCTCTTCGAAACTAACTGCTTCGTGGAAACGCGGATCGAATGGTGCGCCGACAGTCTTTATCTTCTCGACCCCCAGATCGGCTAATGTTTTATCGAACTGCTTAACTATACCCTGCACGCCTTTGATGAAATCATTGTCCTTAAGGTCTTCGGGAACATGCTTGAGCGATCTTTCAAAATTGTCAATTACCGGCAAGAGTTCGCGGATAACGCCGGCTTTCAGATGGGTCTTCATCCGGGCGATTTCTTCCTCGTGATGACGCCTGAGATTGATAGCGTCGGCTCTTTCACGCTGCAGTGCGGCGGTCAGCTCGGCCAATCTCTGTTCCACTTCCGCATGGTCGGCATCTGCTTGCTTAGGCTTATGATCGCCTTTAGGCGGTTGCTTGTCTTCCTTAGTCATAAAGTACCTCCTCTAATTCCTGGCCGGCTAGACTTACGAGGTTCATGACCTCTCTGTAACTCTGGCGCGTCGGTCCTAATGTTCCTATATAGCTGCGGTCGCTGAAAGGACTGCGGAAACGGCTGATTATTAGAGAACAGCCGGCAGTCCGGCCGATCGGGTTCTCCTGGCCGATATAGACACTTAAAGGCTTGTTGGGAGCCGCTTCTCTCAACCACGGCTCCAAGTTGTCCAATAGCCGGGCGACCTGCTGGACCTGAAGTCCGTCCATGAACTCGGGCTGGCCGAAAAGATTTGATAAGCCGCTCATGTACAGCTGATTGCCAATAGTCGCCAGACCTAAGTTATGCGTCAACTCGACAAGTGTATCGACAGCGTTCCTGATCATCCGTTCGGGCTGGCCGGCATTATGGACGCGGGCTGTCAGCGCCTTTTCGATCCGGCTGACGGTTTTAGGTTGCGCCGATTCGCTAGCCGTAGCCAGTGAATTGACGTAATACCTGTAACCTTTATCGGTAGGCACCCTTCCGGCGCTGGTATGCGGCTGATTGATATAGCCTAGTCTTTCAAGCTCTGCCATTTCCGCCCTGATAGTCGCCGAGCTGACATTGAATAATTTAGCTAGCAATGTACTGCCCACCGGGCTGGCGACCTCGGCGTACTGTTCAACTATGGCGCTGAGAATATTTTTCTGACGGTCTGTCATATCCTTTCTAGGATATAATTTTGGCACTCAATAGTCAAGAGTGCCAAGCGTTACTTGAGAGTCTGGAGATAGTCTCTTATATCTATATCTAGCTGCTGGGCAACCGCTCTGGCCCGCGGCGCGTCGGCTGAAGTGTGGTTCTTAGAGGCTACAATCTTATGGACGGCTGCAAACGTCTGGTTGAGATCATCATTAATTACCGGTACGTAATAGTCGGTATTGATTAACTCGTCTAATTCGACCAGGGCCGTTTCCAGTCTCATCTGGTGGTCTACTTCGTCGACGACGTCACCGTAACGGCGAGTCAGCCTTTGCTGCCAGGTTTTGAAATCTGGCGGAAGTAAGAAAACTGCCATGACATTAGGGTCGAGCTCTTTGTATTCGGCTACGCCTTGGACTTCAATATCGGTCATGGCGATTAAATTCTGGTCATGCGCTAACTTGATTTCCGCAACGCTTGTGCCATATAGATTGCCGCTGTAAATCTTGGCCTCGATGAAAGCTTTGTTATCTACCATGCGCTCAGCTTCAGCCTTGCTGATAAAGTGGTAGTCGCGACCGTCCTCTTCCAATATGCCGTGGTTTATCCGAGGCTCACGGGTAGTATGAGAAACGATATGGTGGTAGTTTCCGGTAGACAGCAGCTCGTCCTTAAGCGCGTCTTTGCCGGCGCCGGTCGGACCGACCAGAAAGAGAATCCGAGTAGACTTTATTAGCTTAATCGCAGCGGGAGATGGCTTATAGCCGGAGAGCTTTTTAGCCAGGCTTGAGTTCTTAATCGGGCTTTGCATAGATACATAGAAGTATAACAAACTAATCAACACCTAAAAGAGCGGTCGATAGCAGTTTAATAATTGCTTAACATGTTAACTAAGCTCTGCTAGTCTCGACGGAGCATGACGGTGAAGGCTTCTGCCGGAATATCTACTTTACCGAAGCGCTTAAGCCTCTTCTTGCCTTTGGCCTGCTTAGCTAAGACTTTCTTCTTTCTTGATACGTCTCCGCCGTATAGGCCGGTCGTGACGTCCTTACGGTAGGCGCTAAGGTCTTCCCGGGCGATAAACTTTCCACCGATTGCCGCCTGCAGAGCGACTTGAAAATTCTGACGGGGAATTATTTCCTTAAGTTTTTCGACTATTTCCCGGCCTAAAGACTGGGATTCAGTCTTATGGACCATAACCGACAGAGCCCCGACCATCTCGCCGGCGACATAAAAGTCTAGCCGTACCAGATTCTCCGCCCTGTATTCTTTAAGTTCGTAATTAAAGGAGCCGTAACCGCTCGTCAGACTTTTCAGCTGATCGTAAAAATCTGTCAGCAGATTAGCCAGCGGCGCCTCGAAAGCCACAATTGCGCGCTCATCGACGTAGGATATATTCTTCTGGATGCCCCGCTTGGAGCTGATTAGTTGGATGGCCGGACCGACGTAATCCTGCGGCACGACAATCTCGCCGTTAATCCAGGGCTCACGGATCTCGGCAATCCGGGCCGGGTCTGGCAGATCGGAGGCGCTTTTAATGTCTAACTCTTCTCCGCTCAGCAAGACGACCTTATAATCGGTCGACGGATTGGTTATAACCAGGTTCAAGTCGTATTCGCGTTCCAGGCGTTCCTTGACGATATCCATATGCAAAAGTCCCAGAAATCCGATCCTTACGCCAAAGCCGAGTACCGGTGAATTCTCTGGTGAAAATTGTAAGGCCGAGTCGCTCAGAGATAATTTTTCGACGGCGTCTTTAAGATCCTGATACTGTTCGTTTGATTCGGGGAAAAAACCGGCGTAGACGAAAGGCTGGACGTCCTTATATCCCGGCAGCGGCGAAGTGGCGGGAGAAGCCACGATGGTTATAGTATCGCCAACTTTAGCTTCACGAGTAGACTTAAGGTTAGTGACGATGTAGCCTATCTCGCCGGCTTCTAAGCCGACGCCGGGCTTCATCTCCGGACTGAGGCTGCCTAGCTCGAGGGCTAGGCCTTGCGCGCCGGTAGCCATGATTCTTAGCTGCGAGTTCTTGCTGATAGAACCGTCAAATACCCGGACGTAAAGGATAACGCCGCGGTAATCGTCGTAATAACTGTCGAAGATTAAAGCCCTGGTCTCCGGATATTTCGGCGGCAACGGCGGCGGCAAGTCGTTCACGATGACGTCGAGAACCTTGTCTATGCCGATACCGGTCTTGGCTGAGATATGAAGGATATCTGACGGGTCTACGCCCAGAAGGCTGACTATCTCAGCGCTGACTTTATCGACGTCAGCGGCCGGCAAGTCGATTTTATTGATAATCGGGATTATTTTGAGATCGGCTGCAACGGCCAGGTAGACGTTGGCTATAGTTTGGGCCTGGATGCCCTGGGTGGCATCGACGACTAAAAGGGCCCCCTCGCAAGCTTCCAAACTTCTCGACACTTCATAGCTGAAATCGACGTGCCCGGGAGTATCGATCAGGTTAAGCTCATAACCTTTATAGTTCATCCTGACAGGGGCCAGCTTTATAGTTATGCCCTTTTCCCGTTCTAAGTCCATGCGGTCAAGCAACTGGGCCTTCATGTCCCTTTTCTCAACCGTGCCCGTCATCTCGAGCAAACGGTCGGCAAGAGTAGACTTGCCATGGTCTATATGGGCGATAATGCAGAAGTTCCTGATGTGATCACGAGTCATGTGTTACGGGTATTATAACAGATATAACAGAGGTAGATGCGGTTTATATATCGAACTTGACTGGCGTGAGAATGATTTTCTGCACTTTATTGATTATCGGGCGGGTCTCTTCAAGGTCAAACAATGCCGATACGCCTATATGGACGACGTACGTGACAGCCGTTATAAAGAACAGTTTGCTGCCGAGCGTTAATATGCCCCGGTCGTTAAAGCCTAAGGGGTAAATCGAGATCATGATGAAGCAAGCGACGACGCTGAACCCAGTCACTGATACGATGCGGCCGATACCGCCCCAAAAGCGGCCGTCGAAAAGCTTATGGTCGCGGTACAGCATTATCGCCGATAATATGATAACCTCGACGGCGGCCACAATACTCTGGGCCAGGGCCAGGCCATCGACACCGTAACTGCTCTTACGCGACAAGGTGACGGCCAGGACGACGTTAAGGCCGATCGTGAAAAAAGACACGAATAAAGGCGTCCGGGTATCCATCTGGGCGTAGAACCAGCGGGAGATTATCGAATACATAATCCTAAAGAATATAGCCATGCACAAAAAGCCGAAGATTGTCGCTATCTGCGGGCTTCCATGAGCATAAATAAGCCGGGCCAGATAACCCCGGCAGAAATAACAAATCACAACCAGAGGCATAGATATCCATATCATGGCCCGGATGACCATCAGGAAATCGCGCCGAAACAGATCTCGCCTGCCCTGACTGAGGCGGGAGTTAAGCCGCGGAAAAGCGGCCGTCGATATGGCCGTGCCTATCAGCAGGATAGGCGCCGTGGACAGTATAAAGGCGTTGTTATAGAAAGTTATATTGCCGCTGCCAAGGCCGGACGCCACATGCGTCTCGACGATGCTTTCGATTTGATCCATTCCCTGGTCAAGAGACCTAGGCGGAAGGTTGTGAAGGATCTTCTTAAAGTCGCGGTTTCGCCAATCGATCTTCGGATGCCAATGATAGCCAAGCTTCCAGAGGCCAAATATGACTATGATCAGTTGGGCGACGGCTCCTATCAAGGCGCCGACGCCGAGGCCTACCAGACCGATATTATGCTTAAAAATGTAGATGCTTAAGATTATGGAAAGGTTATAGAAGAGCGGCGCTATGGCATAAAAAAAGAACCGGCCCATTGATTGCTGGGCGCTCGTCAGGACGCCCGAGATAGTAAACAGCAATGGGTTAAAAGCTAACAAGCGCATAATCTCCGCGGCAGTATGTAGCTGAGGGGGGCTTAATCCCGGGGCGACGATATCCCGGATTAACGGATAGGCGAAGACGAACATGAAAAGACCGACGAAGAACATCACGACCGCCAAAAAGTTCATCAGCGAATTTGACAATTCCCACATTCCACGGCGATCTCCCTTATGAAGTCGATCGCTTAGCACTGGCATGAAGGCGACTCCCAGAGCGCCGGCGGCTATCGTAAAGAAAAACAGATCCGGGACGTTGAAGGCGGCGAAATACGCGTCGGTTGAGTGCGGTCCGGTCGTCGGGAAGTTAGTATTAACCAGCTTAGTTCTTAAGAAACCTAAAAGCTGACCCGCGAAGGAGGTGGCAATTAACAGGAGCGCCACGTTACCGATACTTAGGCGTTTCTTTTTTTTGGCGGCAGGAGGTCTAGGATCCATTCCCTCCTAGTATAAAGCAGCTGATGCTGGAAGTTTAGCCCCTTTAAGCGCTTCTTCCACTTCGTCCGCGTCAACGGTTTCTTTTTCTATTAGCCTGTCTTTAAGCTTCTCGAGTTTGTCCATATTACTCTTTATGACGGCCCGGGCGCGGTTAGCGGCTTCGGTAATCAGGTTTTCTACTTCGTCGTCTATTATCTTGGCAGTCTCGTCAGAGTATTCCCGCTCATGAACTAACCTGTCTATCATCATGCCGTCGTCGACATGGAAGACCTGATCGCGGAGTTTTTGTCCCATTCCCTGGTTGATGATCATGTCCCGGGCAAGTTCGGCGGCTTTCTGCAAGTCGCTTCCGGCTCCGGTTGTGATACGGTCACGACCTAAGATTACTTCTTCGGCTATACGTCCGCCAAGTCCTCTGGCTAGCATGTCCTTAAATTGGATCAGAGACACGTAAAGGCGGTCTTCGGGAGGAATAAACCAGGTTACGCCACCTGTTCCGCCACGGGGGATTATCGTCACCTTGTGTACCGGGTCGCTGTCAGGCAGAACGTGCCCGACAAGAGCGTGTCCGGCTTCATGGTAGGCGGTCGTCACTTTGTCGGCCTCGGTCATTATCTTGCTCTTGCGTTCCGGTCCGATGGCTACGCGCTCGAAGGCTTCAGTAACGTCGTTCTGCGTAATCTCATGATGACTGTTACGGGCGGCGATGATGGCCGATTCGTTAGCGATATTGGCGAGGTCGGCGCCGGAAGAACCGGCGGCTTTAGCGGCTAAGGAATCCAGGTCGACGTTTTTGGCCAAAGGTTTCTTATCGAAGTGTACCTTAAGGATGGCTTCACGGTCTTTTCGATCTGGCAAGCCGATGTTTACGCGGCGATCGAACCTGCCAGGCCGTAGAAGCGCCGGGTCAAGGACATCGGCCCGGTTGGTAGCCGCCAGGACTATAACGTTCTGGCCCTGTTCGAAGCCGTCCATTTCTACAAGGATCTGGTTTAGGGTCTGCTCGCGTTCGTCATGACCGCCGCCCATGCCAGAACCGCGGCGCCTTCCGACGGCATCGATCTCGTCGACGAAGATAATGCAGGGAGCGTTTTTCTTAGCTTTAGCGAATAGATCACGGACTCGGGAAGCGCCGACTCCGACGAACATTTCTACGAATTCCGATCCCGATATGCTGAAAAACGGCACGTTGGCTTCACCGGCGACGGCCCTAGCGAGCATCGTCTTACCCGTTCCTGGAGGACCTACCAGTAATACGCCCTTGGGGATTCGCGCGCCCATACCGGAGAATTTCTTAGGGTACTTCAGGAATTCCACGACTTCTTCCAGATCTTGCTTAGCTTCGGCTGATCCGGCTATTTCGCTGAAGGTGACTTTGTCTCTTTCATTGCCGTAAAGTCTGGCCCTACTCTTGCCGAATGATAAAGCCTGGTTGCCTTGTCCCTGGGCGCTCCTCAGCATGAAGTAAAGCAGGCCGCCGATCAGCAGAACGGGGACGACCGAGGTGGCGAAGTCGAGGATAGTGGTTCCTCCGGAACTTACCGGCTTATATGTAACTTGTGATTTACTCAAATTGAATCCTTGTCCTTTCAAGCTGGAATTAGGGTCCACATAAGCCTTCATAGTCGCGTGGTTTTGGCCTTTAGGAGTTATCTCCAGCTCGTTACCGCTTACTAGAATCTTACTGTAGTTGCCAGCGTTGTTCTGGGTAAGTGCCTGAGAAGCACTTATCTCTGTCAGATTACTTGGTTGGCTGTAAGCTGCAATGATAATTAATACAAATAGCACGATTAACGCTATGAAACCGGCGTTCTTGGCGCGTCGGCTTTTTGGTGATTGTCTTCTTCCCGATCCAGGTAGTTTGTTATCCATAGAAATTTATTATACCCCCGCTGATATTATTTGCCTAGCGCTCGAAGCCTTCGAGTGCCAAATTATCTTTTCTGACCCGCATATACCTCTTATTAATTACCGGGTATTGCCTGCCGTTTTTGCCGGCTTTGGCCGCAACAACCAGTCTCTCGATGGTCTTTCGATCGAAGCCGTTGACGCCTTCAGTTCTAAACCATGTCGCCAGAACTTCCCGGCAGACCTGATGGGGAAGCTGGTTGAACCACATCCGGTCAATCGTTGCCTTTTCTTCCTGATCGATTAGGATTTCCTCAAGTATTGCGTCTATCTCGTGATTAATTCTTCTTTGGCGGGAGATGATACTCATAAGTGATTCCCGCTCGCCAGGACTTAATCGGGGGATGACCGCCTGTCTTATGTAGTTGCGTAAGTAGTTTGTGTCGGTGTTAGTCTCGTCTTCCCTCCAGGCGACTGCGTGCGCTTGGGCATAACCGATAATCTCAGTTTTGTCGTAACCGAGCAATGGCCTGGTTCTGCCGGTGCGGTCGCATAGCGAGGTCAATCCTTTCCGACCCGTTCCCCTCAACATATTGATGATTGCCGTCTCGAGCAGATCGTTCTGATGATGTGCCGTCATGACTGAGACAGCATCGTACTCTTTTACCAGTGAATCGAGGAAAGCGTAGCGGGCGAGTCGGGCTTTCTCCTCGCTAGTGCCGGCGCCTAAGTTTCCTTCTGCGTACCTGAAAGGCAATCCCATTAATTTAGCTCGTTCTTCGACAAATATTCTATCTAAAACTGAATTTGCCCTGATACCATGGTCAAAATGAGCTACAACCAGCTTTCTATCAGTATTCGCTAGCGTATAGCTCCCAAGAAGATCAAGCAGAACCATCGAGTCCACGCCGCCACTGACGGCAACTATATACAAACCAGGTTGAGGAAGTCTCACGCGCATAGTCATATATTGTACCTCTTTAACCGGTCAAAATTCAGCAAATTATTTACGTCTAACTTCTTAAAGAGCTAGTGCTTGTGCTAGTATTGAAGTTGGATTCTTTAAAACAAACATGCTAAACGATTTAATTTTTTTTATAACCGGTATTGCCGTCGGCTCAATGAATGCCGTCGCCGGCGGTGGCATGCTCGTAGGCTTTCCGGTGATGCTGGCTCTGGGAATGCCTCCGCTGGTCGCAAACATCACGGCCAACGTCGCTGTCCTTCCCGGTAACCTGGGAGCGGCTTACAGCTACCGTGTCTACTTAAGGAAAGTACCTAAAGCTTACCTACTGCTTCTGGTTCCAGCTGCCGTCGGTGCCGCGGGTGGCGCTATCCTGCTGAGGCATACCTCATTCGCGGCCTTTAACCATTTGATACCGTTACTTGTTCTGTTCGCCGTTGTCCTGTTCGCTCTGCAGCCATTCTTATATAAGGAACTACACCGGCACATGCAGTCTCCAAAAAGAAAGGCGGATATAAAATCGCTAGTTATTATTAGCGTGGCTTTGCTTCCTTTTGCCGTCTACGGCGGCTACTTCGGTGCCGGTTTTGGCTTTATAATGCTAGCTTTTCTAGGTTTCACCAAACTGCATGAACACTTGCATCGGATGAACGCTCTCAGAACTGCGACTACCGTTATTATTGCTCTGATCTCGGTGATATTTCTTTATTCAACTCATCTGATCCTTTGGCGAGAAGGATTGATAATGGGAGCGGGCGGACTGATCGGCGGATACTACGGGGCAGCCGCCGTACAGCGAATGTCTCCGCAAACTTTACGTACCTGCGTCATCGTAATAGGTTTCAGCACAGCTGCATACTTAGGCGCGCGTACATACTGACACTTCTAGTCTTCCTGGCCAACAGATATTAACCGTGTTATATTTTAAATCTGAAACACTATGGCGGCGTAGCTCAGCTGGTTAGAGCGCAGGACTCATAAGCCTGAGGTCAGTGGTTCAAGCCCACTCGCCGCTACCAAATCGTGATGCAAACTCTATATAAAGTAGATATAATGTATATACTATGAAAGCTTCAATTATAACTATAGGTAACTCCAAAGGCATTCGAATTCCAAAACCACTACTTGAAGAGAGTCAGTTAGGCGATGAGGTAGAGATTAAAGTAAAAAGAGGAGAAATAAAAATAGTCTCTCGGATTAAATCTGAGAAAAAACTAAACGAAGAATATGCACTTAGTTTAGGCAGTCTTAGAGATTGGAATACCCCGGAAGAAGATGAGGCATGGGCACATTTGCAGTAGGTGATGTGGTTCTAATACCTTTTCCATACGCCGATTTATCAACTTTCAAGAAACGGCCAGCATTAATAGTTGGAGAAGCCGAATTTAATAATTTTATACTTTGCCAAATAACATCAAAATCGAGTAAAAGTCAAAGAGCTATTTTGGCAACAGACAAAGATTTTACAGATGGTAGCCTTAACCTAGATAGTTATATCCGCCCTGACAAACTTTTTACTATTGAAATATCTGTTATTGAAAAAAAACTGGGCACACTAAATAATTCTATACTAATTGATATAAAAGACAGTATTAGGCAACTTTTCAAATAAGTTTATTACTCTCTCCTAAACAAAAACTACGGTTCTGATTTTGACGGCTACAAATGACGGCAATAAACAAATTAATTACTGCCTTGAGCGAATTAATACTATCTTTTACGCATCGGCAAATTTTCAGGAATAGTTACAAGACATTACTCATAAGCTTAAGGTCATTCGTTTAAGCCCACTCGCCGCTACCAAATACTAATTGAACTTTTACATCCCTTAATTGTTTTCCGGCTATACTGTTTCAAAATAAAAATATACATTCTCTTACGCTTATGTTTGTATACGCATCATCATAAGGATAGACTAGTCCTATAATTAAAGGGACTATACTCATGGCGACTGCATTTAATGAACGGTTTACTTGTGGAATAGACATCGACCAAAGACATACTAAAGCTCGTGAAATAGGTAACATAGTTCTTGAAGCCAGCCAGTTGACAGATGATTTTACTGCAATAGAACGAATACCTAGATTATCTAATAGTCGACGAGAAAATGACGTAGAACATAGCTATATGCTTGCGTTAGCAGCTCCAGCTATTGCAGAACGCTATTATCCAAATCTCGATACGGATAAGGTCAGAAGGTTCGCATTGATTCATGATCTTTTAGAAGTTGAAGTGGGTGATGTTGCTACATTTGATTTAACTTCAGCCGAACTCGCAGAAAAAGATAGGCGAGAACAAGTAGCCAAGCGTATAGTCAAAAATCGGCTAGCTAAAATTTCCTCAAATGTCGCTACTGACTTGGAGGAATATGATAATCAAGATACGTCAGAAGCTGTATTTGTGCGTATGGTGGATAAACTCCTACCAGTCGCTGTTGATGTTACTGGGGACGGCTTACGTGTGATTCGTGAAGATTATGGCGTTGCTGACCTGATTAGCTTAGAAGTGTCTCATAATCAACTATACGAACGTATGTTAGAGAAGTTTGGCAAAGATTTTCCTGACCTAGTCGCCGCTCATGCAGTCCTTGTCGTTGATTTTGAAGAGAAATACAAAGCGAATCCTGATGAAAATTTGAAGGTCAAAGAAACAGTGCGCGGACCTATTGAGACAGAGCGAAAGTTTTTAGTAGATAAAATTCCAGAAGATATTGAACTTAGCAATATACCTCACACCATACTCAGGCAAGGCTATGTTGTTGTTAGTAGTGACGGGGCTGAAACTCGAATTAGAAGTTTTGATAATGAGCGATTCGAATTGACAGTGAAATCGGCCGGGACTATTCAGCGTAGCGAACAAACTATAAAGCTTCCTAAAGACATGTTCGAAGTCTTATGGGCGCAAACCGCAGGAATGAGGGTGGAAAAGACTCGCTACAAAATTCCTTATGGTAAGAACGTAATTGAACTAGACATCTACGAAGGACATTTGACAGGTCTTATAACGGCCGAAGTTGAATTTAGTGGGCGGCCAGAAGAAGCAGAGGTTAAGGCAACTACCTTTGAAGCGCCAGCATGGTTTGGTCGAGATGTAACTAAAGACCGGAGATACAAAAATCAGAATCTAGCATATGGAATACCTAGAGAACCCCTCCATCTAGGTTCTAAACAGCTGTAAAACAAACTAGCCCCACTGTAGAATACTGAGTTGTTAAAAACTATTTTATTTGACGGCTACAACACCAATTAAAAGCCGTTTATGAACAACAACTAGCGCGTACACCTCGGTCAGCTTATTGCACTCGGACAATTAACGGATTACCAGCTTCAGACTCTCCGGCTTTAATAGAATTAAGTCAAAATATATTTAGTGCAAGCTTATTAATATTGCCGCCATGGCAATTGGATATCCTTGAGCTGGTTAATTATCTTCTCACTAGGGCTACATATATGGCTCCTGGCTTTGGTATGATTTAATACATGAAAATTGAAAACGTAAAAGGCGTCATTTGGGATTTAGATGGAACACTCTTAGACAGCTTCGGCATATTCGAACAGATTATAGCTGAAGTCGTGCAAGAGAGCGGACATACTATGCCTACCCATGAGTACATGCTTAATAACTTCCACGGATCGCTTGAGGAGACAGTTCAACAAGTTTTGGGAATTGAGTCGGCGGAAGAACTTGACGGAATTATCAGCTCGTTTTTAAAGAAACAAGAAAAACACTATGCCGGTGATCTGGAAGCACACTTATTTAAGGATGCCTCCATGCTCGCTCAGCGAGCTGCCAAGCAAGGCATCCAGCAACTCCTCGTAACAAACAGAACGCATCAAGGCAGGGGTAACGCAAGCCCAAGGAACATCATCGAAGCGACGGTTTTAGCCGATTGTATACATGAAATTCGCCCTGGCGATGAAGTTGATTACCGGAAGCCTGATAAGCGTTCAGTCGGCGATTGGATGAAGAAACATAAGATTGCTGCAAACGAAGTAGTAGTCATTGGCGACCAATTTATTGATGCTCAACTCGCCATCAATTTAGGTGCCCGCGTAATATTGATTAAACGCCATAGCGATATTCCGCATCTAAATACGCTCACAAATAAGAATAAAGGCGATATAGTTATCGTAGAAACTCTTGAAGAAATAATACTTAATGACTAAAGCTTATTCCTTAGTCCGGCTCGTTCCAATCGGTAATATCCCCTTCTCTAATTGAGTAGTAAAACAAAGTGTTCATAGCAGTTAAGTAGTTGTTATTTTTATAATGCTTATGATATCCTGAGAAAAATAACTTAAAAATAAACAAGATGGACAATCAAAACCAGCCTACGAATCCCGCAAACCCTGATAACGGCAGCTTGTTTCCGTCTAACCAGCAACCCAGCGGACAGCCACCACAGCCCCAGCTAGTTCAGCCTAACGCTCCCTCGGTGGATAATCAACCTCAGCCGCCAGTTTACGTAACGCCGCCTCAGCAAGCTCCACCCCAAGCCGGCGGCATAGTTTCGGGAGGTCAAAGCACCGCCGCTGCTAACCAACCAGTCCTAAATCCAGTGGGTGATAAATCCTTTCTAGTGACTCTTCTACTATCCTCTTTCGTGGGTCTTCTCGGGGTAGACAGATTTTATTTAGGTAAAGTTGGTACCGGCTTATTAAAATTGTTTACTTTAGGCGGTCTGGGCATATGGGCTTTCGTTGATTGGGTATTAATTCTCAGTAACAATATGAGAGCCAAAGACGGCCGCTTCCTTAAGGGTTATAACAAGAAAAACATCGCTATTGGATTAGGTATCTGGTTAGCAATTATTATCATACTTAAGCTATGCGGTATCTTCTTCTTTTCGTCCATAAAGCCGTCTATTAATACGACAAGCTCTTATAATAAAACAATTAATCTACCTAGCACGTCTCAGTCGATGTCAGTGAGTACCGTAACGCCGCTTGGACAAACAGCGTCGGGCAACGGAGACGCCAAAGGGTGGTCAGTAAAAATAGCCGTCAAGCAGAATCCGCCGACAACAGGCGAAGCACCAAAATCTGGTTGGCATTATATGGAAGTTGATTTTACTATCACTAATCATAGCGGGCAGACAGGACTTATGCCCGGGACTTTCTACTATCAAACGTCTAATGGTAAATTGTACGATGATACTAGTACAGAGGGCACGGGCTCTAGTATAGATTCTAGAAACGTTCAGTTAGCTGGCAGCGATTTACAGCCACTAATCGCCGACTCCGTAAATAATAATTCTACCGATACGTTCCACTACTTGACTTATCAAGTACCCAACGGCGATAACGGCAAGCTTATATGGTACGACGGTATATATCAGACAGATACGAAGTTAGCCATATTTGCCTTAAATTGATACTACGTACTTTTGATTTAGCTGATTTGATCGATTCGTTTGACTGCTCGCTTGATTTCAATAATATAATTCGGCCCTTTAATGTCGTTCTTGCTTATCCACTGAGCCTCAACGATTTCCGGCCTCTGGATACTGAACTGTTTTACAGGAGTAGCGCATAAATAGATAAAATACGTATATCCTAATTTATGTGTTGTCCAATTTCCTTCCGTCAGCAGGCGTAAATCTTTTTTAAATAAGCTTATCTTTAACTCTTCCCTCACTTCTCTAATGGCAGCTGCCTCAGGCGTCTCCCCTTTTCGTAGGCCGCCACCTGGCAATGCCCACTGTCCGTCGCCATACCAATTCTTAAGTAACAGAACTGTGTCCTTTTGACATAGTATTACATAAGCCCGTTCTGTTCTTCTTAGATAGAGACGCAAAAGCGGCCGACTATAACGGTGAGCGATTCTACCAATTAATAAATACAGCTTGATTAGCATTACCTTATATTAGCTTAAGCTACATCTAGATTGGCAGTGAAATATATTCACCCTAGGTTTAGCAGCCCAATTTAAACTGACCGAAACTTTTACAGACACTGCGTCAAAATACTTTTATTTTGAATTTAGTATTTATCTCGCGCCTCCGAAACTTTAGTAACCATCTAACCAAAAAGGATGAGTTAAAATGGAAATTCATGCTTCATACCTTAAGAAAGATTAGCAAATTTTGAGAGGCAAACTATATTACGAGATAGTAACCGCCGCAAGCGATTGCTTTGGGCCGACAGCAGAAAAAATTATCTACCGCTTAATCACTAGCCATCTAAATATCAAGCCCGAGGAAATTACCCCGAAAGACATTCCGGCTCTTTTGGTATGGGCTAAGTTAGTAATGAGCCTGTATACTGATAAGCAGCACACGATTGATCGGTTTACTGACAACGTGAGGTCACTGGAATCTAAGTCTACGGAGGAAACATTCAATATATATGACACAAACTCCTAAAACATTCGACGAAATCATAAAAGAAACGGCTGTGCCTGTAGTGGTTATTGACCACAATGGCTTTTTTACTCTCGTAAATACATCATTCGAGAAAGAATATGGCTGGAGCTCAAAAGAACTGATCGGGCAATCTATTACCATGATAATTCCTCCCTATTTACGCGACGCTCATCTAGTCGGCATTTCCAGATTCTTAATCACCGAGCAGCCAACTTTAATGGAAAAACCCCTGCCCTTAAGTATTCTTTATAAAGACGGTACCATAAGAGAAGCTGAACACTATATTACCGGTAAAAAGCAGGATGGTTCTTGGCGTTTCGCGGCAAGCATAAAACCTCTTCCATGAACAGTTCCGCATACGACGATAAGATTAATTCTCTCCGAGCGACCATCGCTTGGATGGATTTAGTTATGGCAAACGTCAATGAATCCATAGTAGTGTTGGATAAAGAATGGCAAATAATTTTCGCTAATTCCTACCTAGCCGATACTCTAGATTCTGACAGGGTAATGCTGTTAGGTAAGAGCTTATGGGATATGGTCCCGATGCTAAAAGCCCGCAATAAAGTGGGTAGTAAACTTCCCTTGAAATCAGTAGCCGATTTAAATGGCATATATGATCTTAAGTATAAGAGCATCACTATAAAATTACTGCTGCGCGGTAAGTATGTGAAGGCATTAAATCAAGCTGTCTGCATCATGAGTGACGTAAGTGTTGAGTTAGAAGCTGAAAAAGCTTTGATGAAACTTCATCAGGAAAATACCAAATTAAAGAATGAGATTGCCGGATTAAAAAAGAAGCTCTTAGATTAATAACCTGAAAAATAATCAGTCTTTATGCTGCTACGCTTCAGTCCCAAGTTCAAAAATTGCCGCTTATAGTACTTAACGAGACCATTGGGGCCGGATATATAAATTATTTTGTCCTCATCGCCATCCAGAACTTGTTTTAAAACGTTATTATCTATCTTTCCGTCGATATAATTTACTCTTATACCTATCTTTTCAGCCGCTTTAAATAGCTCTTTACATACTTGCTCGCTTGGTTTTGCGATATAAAATAAATCAATCTGACGCTCCTGCCCTTGATCGATCAAATACTTAATCATGCTGCGAAAAGGCGTTATGCCTATTCCGCCAGCGACGAAGATAAGCTTCTTGCTTACGTCGGTCGGAAGCGTAAACTCTCCAGCCGGCTGAGCGATATCGACAAACTGACCTGGCTGAAGCGAACCGAGACGTGTCTTATAGGTGCTTGATTTTTCATAGGTCTTATATATTACCCTCAAGTCTTTTTCTGTCGGCGAGGAGGCGATGCTAAAGCTTCGCCTATTTCCGCGGTTATCCGACTTAGGATGAGAGAAAGTCCACTGCATGTACTGGCCGGCTATAAAGTTTAACGATTGAGGTTTTTCAAAGACTAATTCATAAATGTTATCTGCCAGCTTGAAGCGCTCAATTAGCCTAATTCTTGAGGCAAACCTATAAGCAATCAGGGCTGTAAAAATATTCCCGATTATTAACGCGAGTTCCGGCGTAGTGGATATTCTGCCGAAATGTTGTTGGGCCGCAAAAATGAAACCGACGATTATTGCATAAAGCACCTGAAAGTAACGGGTTACGGGAAGAGTCGATGGTTCGGTAAGCATCACGCTGCCTAGGAATATTAACGGATAGCTTAGGAGCAGTGTTTTGATTGAGAGCAGGCTTAGCTGCCCTCCGCTATAGTAACTGGAAATTAAATATATAATGACGCTAGCTATAGTAAAGCTTACGAATAAGCTAAATTTTCGTTGCTTTCTTAATAAGGCCAGCGCCACAACTACGCTTAAGCTAGCCATCGCCGGACTGCCGACCCACCACGTAGCCGGTATGAATCCAGCAAAACTCAAGACTAGCGCTGCGATAGCGGCAGGATTAAAAATCGGACTACGGTTTTTAACTAAAATGAATTTCGATGCCATCGCTATTACGGCGCCTAAGCCGACTTCAACTAGCTTTACGGGGCGCGTTTGCGGTTGCAATATTAAAGCTAGAATTAAGGCGGTAATAAGCCAAGATTCATTATTGGTTGAAACTTTAAAAGCGTAGGACATGGCCCGGTTGCTGACGTAGCAAATGACGACTAAAACGGCAGTGGTTAATATAAGTCCGGATGTGCTTATTGCGACGTTGCCGGTTACTGAAAATAATAATCCCAGAAGTATCAGCGCAATAAGGCTGTATAACACCAGACGGTACATAGTTAGCTTGTTTAAGAAATTATCAAGTGCGTCAATAATCATGTTTTTATAAATAACTTGTCGTTAAAATATGGCGAGTAATCAGCTATATGCTCTTTATCCAGAGTAACGTACTCAAAACTAAAGTGACGCTTTAAAACTAACGGTTCAACGAAAAACAAAGACGTAGCCAGTCCGTCTGCCAGCATAGCGGACTTTGCAAGCGCCCAGGTGGCAACTTTATCGGTGACGGATTTTTGGGATATAGGCTCGATAATATGATTATGATTCAGCCACTTTCGTCTATTTATAGCTGATCCGCAGACGCTTCCGCTATTTATTTCCACTACCCCGATAGCTAAATTTGGATCAACCGGGTCTTCCAAACCGATACTAATTTGCCGTTTAGGGTTTTCGTATAAAATGTCGCCGCTAGCATCTATGCAGTAAGCGTTTACGCCCAGGTTATTTAAGACTAGGGCAACTTCATCGACGAGATAGCCTTTGCCAGCCGCGCCGAAGTCTAAAAGCACCGGCCGTTTAACTTTAAGATTAGACCCATCGAAGTCCATGACTTCTTCCCACTCAGGTACGGGATTGAGTTGATGTTTTTCTTTAAAGCTGTAATTTGCGTCGTAGCCTAAATCTGCAATTGTTTGACCGATTAACGGCGTGACTTGGCCGTTAGTGATCTTGTACATTTTTTTATAAAACGAATACAATTTATTAAAATCTTCGGGCATCGGATAAGTGCCGGCTTTTTTGGCGATTAAACCGATTAAAGAATTGCCTTTGAAGCGGGAATAGTTTTGATCGAAATCTTCTACTCTTTTTTTGACTTTTTCTTTAACTAAATTAAAGGCCTCTATATCCATGTCGTCATAAATAACTACCTTCCAGGAAGTCCCGATGCCGACAAAACTAAACTCTTTAACTCTGGGCTTTTTGCTCAATTTGTTTGATTGCATCCCTGAATCCTTGTGAAGTTAATGAAGAGCCTGATACGTTAGTCAAATTTAAGCTGCTTATCTTCTTGCCGATGACTTGTTTTTTGTAACCGTTGATAAATTGGCTCTGGTAAGCCATGGCGATATCGTCATTCGCGCCGGACTTAGCCGAAGTGTCGCTGACTATATTATTTTTAAGCGTCACGCTTACCATAATTGATTCTTGTCCGCCAGGAGATTCGTAGGTGCCTACGGCTGTGTAGGTGCCGTCCTTGAAGGATAGGTTTGTTTGCTTAGCGCTAGCCATGACCATTGGGTTAGTGGTAGACGCAGCCATATTCGATTTGTTCCTTGAAGTCAGGCTTGTCGTGAGCACTATGATAACCACAACCGCCAGAACACCGATGGCGGCGGCAATTTCTTTTGTTGGTTTTTTGCTATTTTCCACTTTGTTCAATCGTTTTTAAAGGTTTATGGTTATATAAAGTTCCATCAGCGCTTCTTCGTCTGAGGAGTCTTCTCAGGGTAGGTTCTAAACTTAAAGCCGGGGCTTTAGAAGTATCGGTCGACAACAATAAAATGAAAGCCAGGACGTAGACTATGCCTGCCCCTATGTCAGTCGACCCGGCGACGTAGGGTCCACCGAAACCTTCTCCGACTGCCCATAGTAAGAAGCTGAGGATAGCGCCGCCGATATAGGTGACTTTTCGGGCTACGCCGGCAAGCAGCATAAGGGCAAGTAAGCTTTCGCTTATCATTATCAACGCCGCGAACAAGTGCGGATAGGCGCCTATAACCCTAAACCACGAATGAAACCACCAATTCAACCATGAAGGACTATCTGAATCAGCAGCCTTGACGATATTAAAGATGCCCCTAAAGAAAGCCGGCTCAAATTTCAAGCTGGCGTCTGCTAGCCAAACTAGCCCGAAAGCAATCCTGACAATCGCTATACGCTTGGATGTCTGGTCGCCATTATGAGTATTGTTAGTTGCTTCTTTCATGTGGTCCTTTTGTATTAATTAGTGGGTCAGTTTGGATTTGACCCACTAATAATATTTACATGCCTACTTTATATGTTACTAGAACTTGCTCGGATATTGTTTGATGATGCCATTTGCCAGGGTGTTAAACAGTCCAGCAATGTGCGTGTTAGCCATATTCAGCTCGTTAGCCTCGGCTGTGTAGTTCCCCTGAACGTGGTAATCAATCATCTGTGCCGTCATCTGAATATGATCGTTCAACGCGCTCTGCAAGGTTGCTTCAGGCAAATTTGGATTTGCTTTAGCTAAGAACTGAGCAAGAGGCATGGTGTAGTTAGTGTTGATGTCGCTTAGTGCTGCTGTTTTAGCGGCGGCATCGCCGGCTTTGTCAGCAACGGCGTACTTGACAAAGTCATTAAGGTGTAACTGCCATACTTTATCGAAAGTATTTTGGGCGGATGACCCATAGACGCTACCGACGGCCGCACCGATAGCCGTGCCGTTGTCATTTAGAGCGGTGCCGAACGCTGATGCGTCGGGACTGCCATCCAATGCGGCGTCGACAGCCTGGTCAGTTAAAGTCATATGGTCGATTCCTAGAGTCACTAGATTCATACGCAAAGTATTGGCTTTCGTGTCAGACAGCGCTACTGCTGATGAATTTGTGCTGCTAGAATTGTTTGAATTATGATCCATGGCCTTAGTGATACCAAAGCCTATCAAAACTCCTATCACCAGCATAGCTACGCCAATGACCGTAGCTGACATACCCGCACGTTTATTGTTGCTTGATAAATTATCCATTATTATTTCGCTCCTTATGATTATTGTTAATATATTTAATTAAATATGTTAATTTGTTTCATGTCAATACATTTACTTACCGTCGGCTTATTTCAGCCGGCGTTTTTCAGAATCACTTCTAAGCAACGGGTAAATATTTTCATGTCCTCTGCCGATACGCCTTGAGTCAATTCTTTTATTTGATCGTCCATTTGCTGGGATATCTGATTTAATACCTTGCTGCCATGGGACGTCATAATCAGCAGCTTGGCCCGGCCGTCGGTATGATGCGGGATACGCTTTACATAGCCTTGCTTTATGAGGTCGTTAACCAGCATCGTAACTAATGGCGCCTTCACGTTCATGCTTCTCGCAACACTTGCAAGCCTTATTCCTTCAGGCGCTTTTTCGGTGAAGACTAGAATTGACCAGTCAGACGCCGTCAGGTTATAGCGGCTTAAGACCGCGCTTATGCGCGCATAGACGGCGGCGTGGGCGCGGTTAAATAAAATTCCGCTTTCGTATGCTGTATATATCATAGGAAAAGTCCTGTTCTATTCACATTTACTTAAGTTATTTAATATATATTTATTTGCGATGAAAAGCAATGCAATAATTTATAACCTGGGTATCCTACCCGTGAGTTATTTTATAACTAACGCGCTGGCCATGGTATTTTTTAGACCAATACCCTTATTCACTCAAGTGACTTTAGATAATTTTTTCGGCCGCGCTTAAAAGAATCGATGCTGGAAAGGATTAATTATCTTTTCGGCCGCGCCTACGTCTCAACAAGGCGACCTTCTTTACCGCTTCCACTGTAACCGCTGACGAAAAAAGGGCGATGTCAGTCATGATCTCGTCATTAGGCGCCATGACGCTGCTTCCTAAAATCTTAGCCTCTCGCATAGCCCTTATAACTTCATTAGACACTGTCGCGGCGGCACCCACCTCAGATTGCGGCTGGCCTACCGATAATTCGAGCAGTCCGGAATATGCATAGCGGCTGATAAGTTCGAGCGATTCATCTACGGCTTGCTTGAGATTTTGACCGTCTTGACCTTCGGTTGCGCATAAGCGCCTGTTAAGTTCTAGCTCATTTCTAAATGACATAATCTACCTCTTAAAACGGAACTTTAGCAAAACTCCATTGTTAAGAGCAAGCATGAGTTCTTAGAAATCTTACAAGAAGACTGCGATTTAAAGTTATAATTTATATACTGATGCGACCTGAAATAAATTCTAAGCAAAAGAGGCAGGAATACAATTTCTTACCGGAGGGTAAAGAGCTAAGTTCATTGATTCGTCAATACAAATGGGCTGAGACGGGCGTCGGACCGTTATCAGACTGGCCGCAGTCCTTAAAAACGTCAGTCAATATCGCCCTCAATGCAGACATACCGATCGTCATGCTCTGGGGGAAAGACGGGATTCTTATCTATAATGACGCCTACGCCGGATTCGCCGGCGGCAGACACCCCGAAATACTCGGCGCCAAGGCTGTTGACGCCTGGCCAGAAGTAGCCGACTTCAATCGCCGCGTAATTAAAGAAGGCTTGGCGGGCCGGACACTATCCTTCCACGACCAGGAACTGACTCTAAACCGCGGCCGAGGTCCCGAGCAGGTATGGATGAACCTCAATTACAGTCCCATTAACGACGAGGATGGAAATAACGCCGGAATCTTCGCCGTCGTCATTGAGACTACCGAACTGATTCAGGCTGAGAAGAAGCAGCGCGAAGCCGAAGCTGTCGCCCGATCCGAAAGAGAAAAGCTGGACTATATATTTGATTATTCCCCCGCCTATATCGCTCTACTGACTGGACCGAAACATGTCTACACTTTCGCTAACCATCAATATAAAAAGCTGGTCGGGGGACGGGACATAATCGGCAAGCCGGTAGCAAAAGCCCTTAAAGAGCTTGTCGGAACCGGGATAATAGAGATGCTCGACCAGGTTTACTTAACCGGTGAACCGTATATCGGCAACGAAATGGAGATAGATATAGACCGGACTGGAACCGGCAAGGTGCAGCCGGGTATTTTTAACTT
>DASTAD010000024.1:0-2530 GCA_035713075.1 Saccharimonadales bacterium (SeqCode)
TAAGCTGCGGCGATGTCATGAAGACCAAGCAAGGGGAGATCCTGGGAGTACCCAACCCGATATTCGGCCTCATCGGCTTCTCGATGCTGTTGACTTTCGGTCTGGTTTTATCGACAGGCTCAGTTTTAAAGAAATGGTTATGGCAGCTGATCAACGCCGGAGCCCTTGCCGGTTTCATTTTCTTCGTTTACCTTTTCTTCCAGGCGTCTTTCCGGATACATGCCATCTGTCCCTGGTGCTTCGTCGTATGGATGATTACGCCGCCCGTTTTCTGGTATACGACTCTCTATAACCTGCGCGAAAAGAACCTCGATTTCGCTTTTATTAAACCGAAATTATCGGCTTGGCTGCAGAAGCATCACGGCGAAATACTCTTCTGCTGGTACTTAATTGTCTTTATGACGCTCTTCGTCAAATTCTACTACTACTGGAAGACCTTAGTTTAACTACTGAACTATTCGAGGATTGTTATCTGAGTCATTATTCTTCGTCCGTGCGGTTCTTGTAACACGGGAAACAATGGCCAGTAAAAGCACCATCCCGGCCAGTATCCAGAAGCTTCTGAAGACACCGTACTTAAGGTCGCTGCCGGTGTAGAGGCCATGGAGGAAGACCATGACTACGACTAAATAGCTGACATAATGCAGAGACCGCCAGCGGCCCGGCTTGGTGTCGATCCAGCCCAAGGACGATAGAACAACCAAAGTAATTCCGTAGGCCGCTATTATGCCAAAGGTTATCGCCAGCCCGCCTAGTGCCATGCCGGCGAAAGTCGTGCCGTTATTATAATGGGACTGGAACGGCACAAGCGCCTGAGAAGAGCTGAAAGGGATGTATTTATCGATTAGCACAAATAAGACATGCACTATGACGCTGGCTAGCAGAGCAATTCCCATGGCTTTATGGATAGCCCATGCCTTAACCGGGGAAACGAAGCGATAGGTAAGACCGGTGACATGACCAATGCCCGATAGCATTAGGAGTATAAGCAGTCCGGCGGCGACGAATCCCGCCGCCCTGATAACGTACCATTCCCAAGACGAACTAAACCTGTTCTGGGCAAGCTGTAGCGACGAAGTGGCCAGATAATGCAGCGTCAAATATAAATTCATAATCTTGCTTAGCGGATCGTTATTGTTTCGGATCCATCACCCTTTCCGACTTGGATTATAACTTGGCTTAGGCCTACGCTGTCAGCGAACTTCGCCGCTTGTTCCTGCCCCACGATAACGATGCATTTGGCAAAAACGTCGGCCTCGGTTGCCGAATTACTTGTGACGGTCGCGGTCAGAATACTGGTATCGGCTGGAGCGCCAGTCCGGGGGTCTATTATATGATGCCAGCCTTCGCCTTTACGTTTAGTGATCCCGGAAGTAGCGATAGCTAGTCTTTGACCGGTACGATTTACGACTTGGCCGACGACCTCGTCAGGCCGTAAGGCATCGGCAATTCCGACTTGCCAGTCAGTCTGTTCCAAATTGTGGCCGCTGCAGATTATGTCGCCGCCTAAAGACAACCAGTGGTCATTAATTCCTAATTCTAAAAGCGCGTCGCTGAGCTGATCAAGGAGATAACCCTTGCCGATGCCTCCAAAATCAAGTGCCGTGTTAGGGTTAATGTGGACACTATCATCTTTTAAAATAATATCTTTGTCTGCCGAACCGTTGTCTCTTTCCTTAAAATCCAAGCGCTGGTCATAGGTCGAGGTTTCAGGCCACGATCCGGTATAACCGGCCTTTTGCAGCGCCGGAAGAATCAGGGGTTCATAGATTCCGCCGCTTTTTTTAGAAAGCTTTAAAGCCTCAGTTAGCAGCTTTTGGAAGTCGGAGCTAACAACAACCGTCTCGCCGGCCGAAGCGTTAACCGTGCTTAATTCGCTGTCTGCATGGAAGCGGCTGAAGCGTTTTTCAAACGACTGTATCACGGCCCATAATTGCTCAAAGACCGCTTTCGCTTCTGACTCTTTCTTAACGATTAAGGTCAAACGGATATCCGAACCGAGCCCGCGCCCCTCCTGTTGCACCCTGATCATGAGACACTGCTGACAGGCGGAGAATAGTAGGACTGCGATGAAGAAGGACTGCTGCTGGAGCTGGGAGTCGTCGAGGAACCGGTGGTATTTGATCCAGTAGAAGTAGGTGTCGTGGTGCTGCCGGACGATGTGGCGGGAGTCGAAGTCGCGCTGGTCTTAGAAGTAATTGCGGCCGCTCTCGGGATATATCGAACCAAGTCTATGCCCATGAAGAAAATAAATGCCGCGACCATGGCCATGCCGGTTGCCATGTATGTCAGAGACGGAATACTTAAGTTTAGCCCATTAAAACCGAGCTTAGTCGCCTGACTGAAAGACTCCGTCACAATGCGTTCTTAACTTACCATCTGATTCCTTAGCTCATACGACAGATCGTCGTTGAACCGCTTGCTGCCGCAAATGAAATAACTGAAGTTATCAAAACGATCTTTAACTACTTGCGCCAGCACACCGTGATCCAAACGCATAGCGAATATCCGCTTCTCTAAATCTGGCTGT
>DASTAD010000025.1:0-103639 GCA_035713075.1 Saccharimonadales bacterium (SeqCode)
TCCTTATAGGATTAATAAGTCTTAACCTCCTAATAACTTTAGCTGGAGTGACTGCATTTGAAAGCAATGTCTTTAACAGGCTTAATACCCAGCTTGGTAGCTTAAGAACTTCCAAGTCTATTTATAAAGTATATGCCAGTACTTTTTATTCGAACTATACAATGCTTCGTCAGGCGAAGGTTAATATCATGGTTTCTGCCTATCCATTTAATTGTAAAAAAGTAACATATCTAAATTATTCCAGGGATACTACTCAACTCTGTAAGCTAGCGGTAGTTTAATAAATACATTTGTTTATCTTTATTAATATGGATATCTCTAGGAATAAGCTTTCGGTATTGACGATTTATGAGGCGTATCAACATGATAAGGGTGTGGTTCGATAATTTGTGGAATGTCGGGTAAGATAATCAGTATGAGACTATTGCAATTAAATGCCTGGGGCGGCAGGCTCGAAAAACAAATACTTGATCTTATAAACAAAGAACAGCCTGATATCCTTTGTCTTCAGGAGGCCGTATCATTACCGGGCGGTAGTAACGGCGGTTTGTTTTTAACAGTTGAAGAAATGAAGAGCAACACTGGCATGAACTTATCTTATGCACCGGTTTTTAGCTTTAAGTATATGAAGAGAAATGCGGCTTTTGGGAATGCAATTTTATCGAAACAAAAATACTTAACCCAACAAACTTTATTTACCAACCTGGAACATAAAGATGATTTCGATTTTGCTACTGATGATTACAATATACGAAACTTATTACACGTCAGTATCAATTATGAGGGAGAGCAATTACACGTTCTGACTCATCATGGCCACCATGTTCCCCATCACAAACAGGGCGATGCAGATTCTTTGCGTCAATGTCGGCAGATCGCTGAATATATCAAAGGATTAAAAGGTAAAATAATTTTAACGGGAGACTTCAATCTTGAGCCCGACAGCGCATCTATAGAACAATTGAATGAGATTCTGACTAATTTATCACTTAAATATAATCTTTCTACCACCAGAACCCAGCTAACTCATAAAACAGAAGTTTGCGACTACATATTTGTCAGTAACGACATTGACATTAAAAGTTTCAGGGCGCCAGATGATATTGTCTCTGACCATAAGGCTCTTGTGCTGGATTTCGCGTAGTCTAACTACCCTTGCCTGCTACTCGATATTTTTTTGCCGGCGATTTAGCCTATGACTTAATAATGGGTATCGTTCGCAGTTAAGTGGTGTGTATATTACGCTAACTATTGCCAAATTAATAAAGTAATGGCATTATTTATTAAATGGCTCTTGAGTCTCTGCGGCAGAATCAAATTCCGGAACCAGAAAGTGATTTATGGTCCTTTCAGGAAAATGGACTGGCGGCCATTGAAGCGGCTCGTCTGTCTGGATCTCAAGGCGGTTATCTAAACTGGGCTACCGGCTTAGGTAAGTCTGTCGTGGCCGCTTACAGTGTGAAGAAATACTTGGATGAAAATCCCGACAATAAAGCTCTGGTATTAGCCCACCGGGGCTTCATACTTCAACATCTTAGTGAAGTTTTCGGCAGCGTTACAGGTATTCAGAGACGTGGGCATATATTTGGTCAAGAATATGAGGATCGAGGCCGTGTCGTGTTTGCAAGCTTTCAAGCCATGAACCGGAAATTAGGTGGAGGTCGTGTTTTTGAAGCGTTCGATCCAGATGAATTCGGATATGGAGTAGTTGATGAATTTCATCACGGACCAGCGCCAACCTATCGTCAAGTAATTGATTACTTTCAGCCTTCTTTCTGGCTGGGGCTAACCGCCATCCCGGAAAGACGCGATAATCAAGATATAAGTAAGATATTTGGGCCGGAACTTGACTCTATTTTATTAGAGCAAGCTATCGCAAAAGGATGGCTAACCCGCCCGGAGTATCACGTTTTAACCGACAGGGTCCGCGATTTAGATGTCAGTGATTTAGAAGGCCGAAGTCTCGATTACATTAACAAAATGCTGTTCGTGCCGAAGCGCGATGAAGAAATAGCTTCTACTATCAATGAGTACCGGGAACGCTTGCGCCGAGAAATTGGACGAGAACCGCGTATGATAGTCTTTTGTCCTTCTATTCCTCATACAGAATACTTCGCTAGCTTAATCTCTGGAAATCTGGAAACTCTTCATTCTCAGCAAAAAACTCTTGAGCGGGATAAGAATTGGGAAGACTTCAGGAGTGGTAAAATTAATGGCCTCCTTGCTGTTGACATGCTCAACGAGGGCATTGACGTTCCGGATTTAGATATGGCAGTCTTTTTGCGCGCCACACAGTCAAGAGCGATATTTCTTCAGCAAGTTGGTCGGGGATTGCGCCGCTATCCAGGAAAGGATAAAGTCGTATATCTTGACTTTGTCGCTAGTTGGGAACGGCTTCATACTTTAAAGTCCCTGGAAGACGGAATCAGGAGACAGTCGTATAAGCAGAGGAAATCCTACGGAACCCGCTTGCCGGAGTTTGTTGATACCGCAGCTGAATTCCATTACTCGGTAGAAGCGGTACAAGCTATTGCTACTATAAATTATGCTCGAGGAGCAAAGCGCCATAAGCGTACGCCCAAAGAAACGCCTCGCCTAGATGAATGGGCATTTGAAGAAGGCGAAGTCAAAAATATTTTACACTTAAGTCACTTACCAAATCAACGTATAACCGGCAGAGACTGGGTTAACTACGCCGAACGGCTTAATAAAGGAGAGGAAAGCGTTAAGCTGGAAATCTTCCAAAGATATTTGAGAACCGCTTACAGTACGGCGCGTACTTACGCCAAGTCAAATCCTTCACCAGAACTAACTGTGGACGACTTATTTCAAGCGGCAATGATAGGCGTATATGAAGGTATTAATAAGTATGATCCAATACAAAATAATGATCTAAGGAAAAATATCGGCTTCTCTATATTCAAGGCTTTAACTGTCGCCCAGCGACAACGAGGGATTATACAGCTGCCCGTTAGACACTACGAATTTATTGCAAAATTCGAAAAAGGAAGACTTGAGTTACAAAAAAAATTAGGCGAGCAAATTGTCGCGGACATGACGTTTAAAGAAATAGCAGTAAATATAGGATTGGAAACGGAAACAGCAGATGAACATGAGCAATTAAGACGACTGGCATACGAGCAAGTTTTAGACGTGGTTGGACTGGATAACCATCCTTCTTCGGAAAAAACGCCCTTCCAGCTAGCTAAAGAACAGTTGGATCATGACAATCTGAACCGACTGCTTCAAAATCTGTCATACCGCGAACGCCGCGTACTCGAACTGAGATATGGACTAGGGGGAGAGCACCAACACAGTCTGAATGAAATAGGTCACAGATTTAATGTTCAGAGGGAGCGCGTCCGTCAAATTGAAAATCAAGCTGTGAAGAAGCTTCAGAATTTTCCTGATGCCCAAACTATACGTCCTGAAGATTATGAAGGAGTCAAAGAATTGACCCCAAACACCTTACAAATAAGAAAGGCCCGACTGCGCCAAAGACTCAATCAAGCAGGAGCGACGCTTTTACAATTTAATAAGGGTCCCTATAAGCAAATTGCCGAAGTCGATCCTATTTTAGCTGGCATGGCCTATGATATGCGTGAGATTTTGACGTATGAATATGCTCGCAGCCCTAATCGCTTATGGAGTCCCGGTCGAGAAACGGCCCAGATAGACAAGGACCACCTATATAACGCCGTCATTTCCCAAATTAGTTTGGAAGACGCTAGTTACAGTGATTTTATTCGGACTCTGAGAGCTATGGAAAAGGCCGGTTTACTCTCCTGTCAATATAATGAACGCGGTAGTGTAATTAAAGCTGTAGAAATAAGCATCGATCAATTGCGGCGCGGTCAATTGCAGCCTGTAAAATAATCTAGTTGTCAGGCCTTGGCTTTTAATTGAATAGATAATTGCTTTTGTTAGTCTAATCCTAGGATATTCAATCTGCTTTATCATAGATGGCGGCGTACCGCTGAACGGTCTTATCTCCCGTCTGTAGCGTCTCCAACCATTCTTTTACAGGTCTTATAAATGTGATCTGATTGCCGTATAGCGCCTGGTAAATAACGCACGGGCCGTTATCGGCCTCATTTATCGCTATATCTTTGACAATGTAGGTCATCTGCGAAGATTTATAATGCCTGTAGGCGCCGCCAATTGTTATTTTTTGTTTGGCTTCAATAAGGAGCTGACTAAGTTGCTTTTGAGTCAGATGCATATATTAAGTTTACCGGAGAAATCAACTAAACAAGAATTGCAGTTAATTTGTCACCATCTCTAAGCGCCTTATCAGCTAAGATGCCTAAAATTAATTGATAAGTATAAATGTTCTTGTCACCAGGAGGAAGAAATGACTAAATTAAAATATTTGCTAATTAGTCTTGCTAGTGCGGGAGCTCTAATGTCGAGCGCCGGTATAGTTAATGCAATGTCTCCGCAAGCTACTCCTAAGCAGTCAAGCGGCGTTATTACAAAGAAAATATTCCTTAATGATAGACAAGAAGCTGCAGCATCAGTATTAAAAGTTTCCGTTAGCGACCTGCGTGCTGCCAGGAAGCAAAGAGCACTCAAGCAACTTATCGTTAATGCCGGTCTCACTCCTGTTCTCTATCACAAGAAAGTCCGTGTCTCCACCAAAGATCTTTTAGAATCCCAAGGTTACACTAAAGCGCAGATAAGAGAATTTTATATGTCTCTGCGTGAGTTTCACAGGCATAAGGTTAACGACTAATTCCCTTCTGTTTACTATTCTTCGTTAAACTTTAACAGTGATAAAAAATACACAGCTTACCCATTTAGCGATTTGATAAGTATAATCGAGACATGGAACCGAAACCAGATACTCAAACATCACCTGTACAAGCGCCTGAAGCAGCTAATCCTGCCGCTGAACCACTTCCTGTTGAATCAAAGAAACCTTCCCTAAATCTTTCCGACGCCGAAGCCCAGGCGCTCCTGCTTGTTAACGGCGTTCAGGCTGCCCAGGTGCGCCACAAGAAATTACCTTTAGGAATTCTCATAACGGTAGCCTCACTTATAATTTTGGCAGTCATGGCGGCATTAGTCGTATCGTCACTAAAACCTGGCGGCGGCGTCAAATCAGGCAGTTCAAGCATTGGCCTTCCTAATCAGGCTTCCCCGTCAACTGGAGGCGACGTGACCAATAACATTAATCAGGACGTGCAGACATGCTCAAATCCAGTTAACGCTTCCTTGGTTTGCTAAATTCTATAAACTGCAAAGACCAGGAACTTTTTCATATTAGATAAAGAATTAATTACCAACAACGCTTACGTTTAATGTGATAATATTATGCTATGAAAAAGACTCGGATGGAGGTAGAGGTTGTCTCGGTCGTAATTATCGTGGCCGTTATCATCTTCCTGGCGGTTATCGGCATTGTCGGTCATCTCGGCGAGAAGAAAACAAAAACAGCGACTAAACCAAAGGTATCATCCAGTGGGCAATTGTCCGATGCTCTGAAGACGACAAATAGTTTAAATATTAACCAAATGAGGATAACGGTGCCTTTGAGCGCCGCAATAGAGGATGTCTCTTATTCTTGGAACGGGTCAAGTAAGAGTGCTGATTTAACGTCTCCCTATCTGTTGCAAATAAATAACCAATTTAATCCAGCTAGCTGTCGGGTCTTGAGCAACCACGGATCATTCCCAGCCTACGTCTTTGCCAAAATAGTAAACAAGGATAACACTGGCAACGGTACCCCGTTTGCTGCTCTCGGCAAACCAGGTGGACCGGTAAGCGAAGCTAGTATAAAAGGACAGGATTTTTATCTTTATTCTACGTTACAGTGCCCGACGCCTTCCGCAGCGTTTAATTACCAGTTTCTACCCTACCTCAATACGCTTGAAGTTAAATTTCCGTCGTCTATTTCCTATTAATCTACATTAATTTGGGAAGCTTTGAGAGCGCTTGAGTAGAACTGCTTAAAATCATAAAATAAAGACAGAGTAAAAGGAAAACCGAGGATAAAAGTTCTTAAACGTGAAATGAGTACTGGGAAAGCTAGAGGCATCGTTATCGCTGTCTTCGTTACTATTATTCTAGGTTGGCTGGCTTTTGGCCAAGGTGGAAGGCTACTAAAAAGTCACCCCGCTAATAATAAGTCGGCGCTCAACGTGCACCAAGCCGCTAAGACCGGAGTCTACTCCGGCTGGAAAACTGACCGGTTAATCGATGAGCGGCTTAGCTACCGCTATCCCTCCAATTGGGTACGGACTAGCGGCGTCCAACTTAACTCTCCCGGCTCAAAAGTATCGGGTGACTCAGTCACCCTTACCAGCCCGTCAAACCTTATGGTGACAATGCAGACAGGGGCAAGTACGGCGTTGAATATGAATAACGTATTAGCCAGTGTTCCATTAAGCTCGATGGGCTCACAGGTATACTTATCATTTTTTAACGCTCTAACTTCTTCTACGGGCTTAGCACAAGGTGCTTGCCTTCAGACAGGACTTAACTCCGGCGTTGCTTATCCGGCCAGCGCTTACGCAAGTAAATCTGGGTCTGGGGTCGGCTATAACGTTATTTGTATCAGTTATCCGGAAGACGAGTCCGGCAAGGTTATGCAGAACACAATCAGCGCCTTTCAGGCCGATCCCTTCTACCCTCAAGCCTTGAATATCATAAAGTCGCTTGCGTATAACTAGCGGTTGCGTTTTTTAGGCTTTAAGCTTATGCTTAATCCTAGAAAAATATAATTTAAGGAAAAACAAAAATGACAAGTTATAAAAGAGATCAGGGCGGCTTCAGCGCCGTAGAGGGTCTTTTGATAGTGGTTATTGTCGCTCTGCTAGCTTTTGTAGGTTGGTACGTCTATAGCTCGAATAAGAAAGCCAGTGATACCATTAACACCGCAAATCACACGAATACCGCAGCCAATAGCGTTTCCCGCTCGAGCACGAAGACTGCGACCGCTGCTGGGGCCAGGGCTAAGTTAATCGCTACCGGCATGCTTGCCTATTCTAATGCAAATCCCAAAGCATCGTTAAACACGTTCGTTAGTAAGCACGTCAATGATATGGACTTTACTGCTTCGTTTAAGGATATGGTTGATAGCGGTAAGGCCTTGGTTGCTTCTAACGTCAATCCCGTATCTTGTTCGTCGAGCGAGACCACCGGCTTTACAGTTGCCAGCTCTACATTAAGTGGTGATTCCGCCACCGTAGTGCTTCACCAGCTTGCGTCATCCGGCTCAGCTGCTCAGCCACAATCACCTCAGCTCATGCTTCAGTATGCTGGCGGAACCTGGTCCGTTAACCAATATAGCTGTATCGCTTCGTAAGAAAAACGGACTAATAAATATAAGGGGCTGACTTAGGTGGCCCCTTATTCTTCCTTAAGTAAAATCTTAATCTGCTTACCGAACCGGTTCATGAAATTAGGGAACTGTGAATGCATAGGCGTAGGCAGATTATCTAAGGAGAACCAGCCAATTTCGTCGATCATGTCGGGTTCATTAATCTTAATTGAATCGGCATCAACCAAGGCCGCGAAACATAATGCTACCCAGTGCGTCGGCTGACCATCGTCGGTCTGTCTGAAAGAGTCGAAATATCCCAAGAAAGAGTAACTTATAGGTTTAGTGCCATATTCTTCTTTTATCTCTCTTAACATAGATTGCTCGACGCTTTGTCCGTGTTTTAGACCTCCCGCCCCTGGGTCCCACCGACCGTGTTCGTCGCGGGCGTTCTGGCTACGTTTACCCAAAAGAACCCTGCCCTTTTTGTCATAACATAAAAAACTGTTGTTATGCCGGTGAAACTGAGTCCCTTGTGCAACCTCAGGACGTCGCTTGGTAATTTGTTAACCGTCATGACGATTACTTTACCTGGTTAATAAAATCTGCTAATTCGTGCGGCGTAAGGTCCGCTTTGACGAGGTATCCGTCTGCCTGTTTCTCGATGTCTGCTCGAACGTCTTCTCTTTGTTCCAAATTGGTAATGATGATGATCTTTGATTTTATTGCCGGGACCCGCGCCGGGTCTCTTAATTGACGCAGTATTTCTATCCCGGTCAGGTTGGGCACCATAAGATCGAGCAGGATGATGTCATAATTGTTCGTCTGTGCCTCACTGAGGGCCTCTAAGCCGTCCGCCTTGATAGTGACGTTATATCCTATCCTTCCTAACGCCCTTTCATAGAGCTCACTAATGAAGTGCTCATCTTCAATAATGAGAATCCGTCGGTTGGGCGTGGGTTGGGGCGTATCGGTGTCCATTAGCAATTATTACTTTATCATGATTAGCGCCGGTAGAGTGAGTGGTTCTTGATCCACCCATGAGCGCCCCTGACAATTTCATTATCTGAACTCTTTTTGGCTTCTTCGCTGATCTGAGAATAGGGCACTATAGTGAAGCCGAAGGTACTGCCTTCTCTTTCCTTGCTTCTGACCCAAAGGTTGCCGCCGTGGGCTTGTATAATGGCCTTCGAAAGGTAAAGGCCAAGCCCTGTACCGCCAATCTGTGAACGATTACGATGATCCCGGTAAAACTTGGTGAAGAGGTTGGGAATGATTGATGTAGGTATACCTAGACCGAAATCCTGAACCGTGGTCTCAACCAGGCCGTCTCGAGACATATGCGTGCTTATCTTTATTTTGGTGCTGGTTCCGCTATATTTGATGGAATTGTCTACAAGATTAGATATGACTTCCTGGATGCTTAAACGATCGACGCCGACGCTAGGAAGATCTTTAGGAATATCGCAGTCTATAGTGATGCCCCGCACTTTCGCCCGAAGTTTGAGAGACTCAACGCAGGAAGTGAGTATACTCGACCAGTCCGACTCCATAAGTTTTAGTTCTAACTGATCATCGTCTACCCGGGCGACATTAAGTATATTGTTTACGAAGGCCATTAATTGTTCGGCTTGGGAACGCATCTTTTCCATAAAACTTTGCATTTCTGGCGATAAACTATCCTTTAGCTCTTCTTCGAATACTTCGATATAGCCTCGTAGGAGAGTAAGCGGCGTCCTTAGTTCATGGACGCTTAACGCGACGAAGCTAATTGCCTGGTCGTCCTGGCTGTACTGCTTAGTATGGTCAAAAAGTATCAGCATGGTTTCATTCTGCTCCGGATTATCCCGGTTGTAATAGGCGGCTAAGTCAAAGAGAAGCGTTGGATGATTATCGCGGACGTCCATTTTTACCCTTTCCCATTGTTTGCTCGAAGTAGCCGACGCGGCGGTTACTTTTTTGAGCCAATTGTCCAGCGTATCGTCGCTCGGGAATGACATATCCAGCACCATGTAGACGTTCTTTCCGATCAGTTCTTTGGCAGGAATGCCGATATATTCAGCCGCTTGAGGGTTGGCGTATTTTATAGTTGCGCTCGGATCGAGGACAAATAGCGGTAAGGGTAAGTTCTGGGCAATAAAATTTGTCCTTAAGTTCTTTTCGTTCTGCTCTTCTTCCTGCTTAACTTTATCGGAAACGTAAATAAGCTGGTAAATATGCGACATGAGATGGTCGACAAGATCCTTGCCTAAAGCTAGTTTTTCCGTCTGGGGCGCCGGGACGCCGGTGCTGGTCGGCGCTACATGGAGAATTGCCTGCCACAAAACGGACATAGGTTGGATGAGATAATTACCAAGATAATAAGCTAGAAGCGTACTTTCCAAAAAGGCAATGACGCCTGAGAATATTAGCGTATCACTTATCCCTAAGTGCAAAATATCTCTTGTAACGAACCAGCTAGCGACCTGTATGAAATTACCGATTATTAGGCAAATGAATATGCCGTTCCTCGACTGGCCTAGAAGCTTCTGTAAGTAGTTCATTTTTTCAGGGCGAATAACTCAAAAGATTGGATGCTCCGAGGGCAGTGATCCATGTTTGTCCGGCATTTAGTTTAAGCGTATTGCCGCTAGCGTCTTTAAAGCTTATCTGTGCTGTTGGACTGGGCTTAGTCCAAGTGCCGACTTCTACCGTGCCATCTTGGAAGACGTAGGCCTGTCCGCTGCCGACGACTTGGTAAACGGTGTAATAAGCTCCCGTTGTATCAAGCTGACCCTGGGTCTGTGGAATTATCAGGCCGATAACAACTTTAGGACTTAACTGCTTGGCGGTATTAGAATCGACCATCGGGGTTCCAGCCTCGCTTCTGTTATAGCTGTTCGTCGCCGAATCGTAGTCGTAGTGGACTTTATAGTCTGACCAACTGGGGTTCATGTTGATACTAGCGGCGTTAGCTACTTTGGCTGGAGAATCTGGCTTGCGTTCAAAGCCGGTGAAGTTGGAGGTCGTATAGCCTTTGGCCGCTTCAAGCTGATTGAGAGTCGGTATACCGGTGTATACGTTATGCGGAGCTTGTCTGGTACTAATCCGATGGTAGTAACTGGAGTGATACATTTGGTTAAGATCTTTAACTCCCCAAGCTTGGATGTCGTTTAAAGCATCCGGGCTGCCGCCGACATGTGCCAGCGCCGCATCAAAACCTAATGCCCATTGCAGGTAATATGGCCTGGCGCTCCTGATTGGCCCGACGTTCGTGGGAGCTTGGTCCTGGTATAGCGCCATGAAGCGTGTGATACCGCCTTCAGCGACGGCTTCAAAGACTACACCGGCCTGGCTTAGACCGGCCTGTGGTCTTGCTCCGTCGCTATTCTCTATCATGACGGCGGTAACAGGCAGCTTGTTTTGCGCCGGGGTTACCGGGAGGCCGCTTAATGTCGACGGCACGGTTGTGGGCACAGCCGGCTTAGGTTTGGCTTTGGTATGGATAACTGCGGCTTCGGCAACGGGCTTAGGACCGGAATGAGAAAGCACAAAGCCTGTGATGCCTCCGCACACCAGGACAATGATTAAAGTGGCTGCCCATTCTTTTTTGCCCGGAGGCCACTTCATTTTTAAGCGCTTCAGCCAATTTGCCTTCGGAACTTTTTTCCCTTCCCCGGGAGCTGGATTGTCTTTATTCTCCTCTTCATCTTCGGCTACATCGTTATCCAAGGACAGTTCATCGATATCAAAATCAGCTTTAAGCGGACTATGACCGGCCGCGTCTGCTTGGTTTAGTGTTGCTTGTTTGTCTTTTATCTGGTCAAGTTTACCCGGTTCTTCGCTGGTTCGCTTGACCGACGGCTGGAAGTCGTCAATCATAAGCCTTATTATAACAAAGCTTATGGTATTAAAGGGAATCGAGTTGGCGCTTAATCCTTAACAGTGATCGTTCCTTGCCTAATACGTGCAACGTGTCGCTAAGTCCAGGACTCGCGGGCGCTTGAGTAGTAGCTATTCTAATAAGACTGAATAATACGGCTGGTTTTTGATTGGTGCTTACCAGCAGCTGATTCAGTCTCGAATTTAAATCATCTATTGAAAAGTCGGAAACGTTTAGACTGGCTAAACTTACGGTTAAAAGGTTGATTAATTCATCCCGGCTAAGCTTCTTCAAATGTTTGTTATTTTTTATGAGTTCGGGCATGATCTGCGGTTCGACAAAGAAAAACAAGCTCAATTCAGGAATTTCAGCTAAATATTTGAGCCTCTCCTGCAATAGGCTAAGGACCAGCCTCTTGTATGATGCTTCCGCGTCGGCGGCTTCTTCTGGCCAATACGAAGCTGCCAATTCGTACAGATCGTCGATAGTTTTCGACCTTATTAAAGTGCCGTTTATCCAGGTCAAGCGTTTTTCGTCAAAGAGAGCCCCGCTTTTCTGGACTTTATTAAGATCAAATTTTGCGATAAGTTCTTCCATCGTAAAAATTTCTTGTGTCGTTCCGTCGTTCCAGCCCAGCGTCGCGATGAAGCTTACCAACGCTTCCGGTAAGTAGCCGTCCCGAATATAATCCATAATATCTTTAGCGCCGTCGCGTTTACTAAGTTTCTTTTTCCCGTCCGGGCCTAGAACCAGAGGCAAGGTTGCTAGTAATGGCCTGGAGATGCCTAGCGCTTCATATAAGTTCAAATAGTTAGGAATGCTAGATAAGAACTCCTGGCCTCTAAGGACATGAGTAATTTCCATTTCTAAATCGTCTATAATGTGGGCGAAATTATATGTCGGATATCCATCTGATTTGATTAAGATAAAATCATCGATAGATTCCGGTGAGCTTCGCAAGTCACCCATTACTACATCGTGCCATTCATAGGCCTTCGGTTCGGACTTGAAGCGCAGCGGCACCGTTCCGTCCCATTCGATGGTCTTAAGCGGGCGGTGATTACGGAATAGGAAAGGTGTTTTATTCTGCTGATCCTGCTGGCGCAAAGTTTCCAATTCCTTGACAGAATAAGAATCGGCATAAGCGCGGCCGGCTGCAATTAATTTACGGGCCCATTTATGATAAATCTCAAGTCGTTGGCTTTGGATATATGGCGAAAAGGGACCGCCTATATCAGGACCTTCATCATGCTTTAGACCAAGTGTATTTAACGAAAGAATTAGATGTTCTTTAGCGCCTTCGACTTCCCTTTTCTTATCTGTATCTTCGAAACGCAGGACAAATTTGCCGTCATCATGACGGGCGACTAAATATGCAAACAGGGCCGTTCTAATGCCTCCGACGTGCAAAAAACCGGTTGGGCTGGGTGCGAATCTCGTTCGAACGCTAGACATACCCGTTAATTATATTGTAAAAAGCCCTACTTCTTAAATAAAAAAGTCTTTAAGTGCTGGTTGCCATTTGAAGCAGCTGATTAACGGACAGCACGCCGTTGGATTCGATGGTATACCATATGCCGTTATCGACCCAGGTAGCGTTATGATTTCCGAAAAAGTAAACTTTAAGCCCGTCGGCGTATTCTGTCTGATATTCCGGGAAAGAAGGATTTAAAAAGCTTGTCCTTAAAGCAGAGTCATTCCAGTTGGAAGCTTTTTGGATTATGTTATATGTCGCGCCGTTGCTTGGGTTGCGGAAACTAAGGCCTATATCGCCTTGGGTATAAGCTAATTGAGACAGGCTGTAACCTGAAGGCATGACTTTCGGGACCGAAGGTGTGAAGCCGGCTTTGGCTGAAGCCATCTGTAATTTAAAGCTCGTCATGTTATGACTCAATCCCACAGCCAGGATCAACACTAAAACCGCAGTCGCCGTCCATCTGACGGCGATTTGCCTGCGCTTTTTTCTTGGCAGCTTAAGGGGAGGCTGTTCTATGACCGAAGCTCTTTCTATGGCCCTTTCAAATATATCCAGTGTAGGAGTTACGTGCTGATGCTGATTGACGGTTTCTCTAATCGTAGCGATTTGTCTGAGCTGTCCCCTATTATGCTGGTCAGCTGTGGTTGCAGATGAAGTGAAAGTTGATCCTGCGGTTTTTGCAAAATGATCGATATGCGGGCTCTTTTGATACTTATCGAGAACTCGCCCGCGTTTATTTACCATTTGCCGCCGCTGATTCCTAACGATTGAACGTTCTAGAAGGTTGTCGGTCGCCGAAGAAACTCGTAGTTGGCGCTTGAGGGTCGGATTTGGTTTTTTAACCGATCTCCGCATCAGCGCCACTGATTTGGAGGGGGTATGGGCGTGACTGAAGGCTGCTCTCATGCGCCCTGACTTTACTGATGTTGCCACTTCGTCCATCATTTTTCTGTTATAAGATTTTTGTTTAAGTAACCTTAATCCTATAGTAGACCCTCTTGTGCATTGATACAAGTATCTCCATACTATCTAGCTAGCGAATTATGGACTATTTAGATAAAGGTAAAGAATTCAGGGAAAGAATATTGTTGTTTGTCGGCTATATTCTTATAGCTGTTGGAATTGTCACCGCGACGTTGATACTAGTTTATCAGGCATACGGTTTTGGTCTCGGTAAAAATGGATCAGTTATCCAGGATGGTCTTGTTTTCTTTTCCAGCCAGCCCAATCCCGCCAATATTTACATTAACGGCACGCTTCAGCCGCAGTCGACAAATGCTCGGATATTCTTGCCTTCAGGGATCTACGACATCAAACTCACCCGTAACGGCTATCAGGATTGGACAAGGTCGATAACTGTTGATGGCGGCGCTGTCGAACATTTCGACTACCCTATGTTATTCCCTATAAAACTTACTACGACTCAGCTTAAATCCTACTCTTCTGCCCCAGGCTTAATGACCCAGAGTCCCGACAGACGGTGGTTGCTGGTCGAAAAGCCAGGCAGTATCACTGATTTCGACTTAATTGATTTGAGTACCCCGAACCAGCCTGTCACAACTGCTTTATCTATACCGTCGAATATTCTATCCAAAGCAACTTCAGCCGAATCCTGGAAACTGGACGCCTGGGCCGACGATAACCAGCATATCCTTTTGTCTCATGAATTCGATGGTAAAAGCGAGTATATCCTGGTTGACCGTGCCGATCCGACGCAGTCCGTCAATCTCTCTAGCACTTTACCTATCGGCCAAGACCAGCTGACATTAAATAATAAGAAGTACGATTCTTATTACGCATATAATCCATCTGACGATACTCTTAGTAGCGTTAGTCTTGGCGATACAAGCTTAAAGCCAGTCTTAAGCCATGTGCTAGCTTTCAAGTCTTACGGCGATAACACTGTCTTATATGTGACAAATAACGGGGCCGAATCTGGAAAAGTGCTGGTAAAAATAGACCAGGCTGGTACTCGTTATACTATACGAAGTTTGCCTGCCGGCACCGGTTATCTTGTGGATTTAACCACCTATAGCGGTACGCTTTACGTAGCTGTCGGCTCAAAATCAGATAATCGGGTATATATCTACCAGGATCCCGTCAGCTTTATAACTAGTAACCCCGGGCAAGGCTTAGCCCCCATCTGGGTATTAAACGTTCCCCAGCCTACCTATTTGAGTTTCTCGGCCAGCGCCCAGTTTATTATTGCCGAAAATGGTACCGATTATGCCTCTTACGATATTCAGAATAATCTCGGTTATCTATATGACGATCCGACACGGCCGCTTGATCCACCCCAAGCCAATGTCAGCTGGATGGACGGCGACCGCGTGACGTATGTAAGTAATGGCAAAATCGTGGTTCAGGAATACGACAACAAGAACTTCCGGGCCTTAGTCCCGGCCTCGTCCGATTATTTGCCGGCATTCTCTACCAATTATAGATACCTGTACACCTTAACGTCTGACGGTTCGAGTGGGCAGTACGATCTTAATATGACGCCTTTGATGCTACCGGCTGACCTTTAACGCTTGAAAGCCAGTTTCCTATTATCGATCTTTCTGATGCCGTAGAGGAAAAGCATCGCAATGACGGCCAAAGTAACTAGCTTGCCTGACAAAGTACCGATAAATTTACTCCACAATGACGGACCGTTCCCGGGCAGCTGACTCGGACTAGAGTTACCTGGGTTTATTGTCGGTGAAGCCGGGGCGGCAGTATCTTTTGATGGGTCGGGGCTAATTTGTTTACCGACCACGACCAGGCGGTTGATACTGGTGCCAGGCGGGTCGCAGGTTATTAAGGTCGCCGTCGCACTCTGACCGGCGACCGGTCCGAGGACGCTAACGTCGGTCGGCGCTACGATCGACCTTTTAATCACCGTATAAACGTAGACCTTGTCATTATTGGTCAAATAGAATGTGTCGCCCGGTACGAGAGTATGGAGCAAGACGAAAGCGAATTTGTAACGACCTTGATTGAATATATTATTGCTGCTATGACCGAAAAAGGCAGCATTACCCAGCTGCCCCGGCATAACCGTTGTCGGATAATGGACCACTCCGTCTTGTAAATCATTTTCTATGACGTTTTCGTCGGTCGAAGTTTCGGAATAATTTACTGGAATCTCAACATTTATTTTGGGAATGATGACTTCGGGCGTGCTTGTCGGGGCTATGCCACTGCTGTTTATTATTATAGGAGTGTCGGCGCTTGCTCGACTGGGTTGGATAAAAGGCGCGATTATTACTTCGTTAAAGAAACCGAAAAGGAAAATAAAAACTACCAGCGCGCCCATACTCAGGCCGAACATCAGTGACTGCAGGTGCTGCTTAGCTGACAGCTTTCCTCCAGCACGTACTTTCTCTTTGATCTTATTTTGGATTTCGGCTGGCTTTCGGTCATCTTTCAGCTTCTTTGCCGCCCGGTTCGGCCTAGCCGCCTGATGCTTTATCCTGGCGACAGTCTTAGGCTGTTTTATTTTCTCTTTGAGGGTAGTTGAGGAGCCTGGAGCAATTGACGATTGGCTATCGTAGAATTCCTGCCAAACCTCATATTTCTCGTTATCGGGTAAATTATTATAGTAGGAATTCCATTCAACCTGGATTGCCGCTAAGTCCTTGCCGGAGCGGCTAAGCTCAAACATAAATTGCTGATGTTTGCTTCTAGGACTTGCCTGAGTCGCTTCCGCCTCTTCTTTTTGGGTATCAGGCGCATCCTGGTAGATTGCTTCTACTTTCTGCCTGATTAAATCGGCGGCGCTGTTTTCCTGCGGATTAACTTCGAATGAGCCGGTAACTACTGCGGGCTGATCTTGATCGCCAGTCTGGTTATAGTAGGGATTGTCTGCCATGGTGCTTGCCTTAAAGAATCCTAGATATTGTCAGTGGTAGTATAGTACAATTACCTCTTGTAGCCTATGAGATACGCTACTTAAGGTTAATCTGCCGGGCGAGTGGTGAAATTGGTATACACGCTAGACTCAAAATCTGGTGAGCTTAACGCTCGTGAGGGTTCAAGTCCCTCCTCGCCCACCATACACGGCTATAAGCATAATTATATAACAAAAAGCTCCAAATAGCAATACTTTTAGACTTTAGCGACCAGGGCGCTAGTGATTGCTTCAAAAGGCTTGGCGGGATTTTGCATAAGCCAGACGCAGGCGTGCGTAGCCGCTGTGATACTCCAACTTGAAAATTCTTCTTTTGTGTTTGTCGTAGAAAGCCTTCCCGATACGGCGACGAAATCGTTATTTAAATGCCTTACTACTATAAATGCCGGATACGCCAGACTGAATTCATGCAGCTGGTCGACAAGTCGAAGTAAATCCATATCGGAGGTAAAAGCTTTCGGGAAACGGACCGTCGTTGCCAGCTTCTGCAGCTGAGTGAATTCAGCTGCTAAAAGCGTGTTGGGCCGTTCAAGTATTGACAGTGGAGTTTTTGTGAAATATGCAAGCCCGTCCTGCGCCAGCGTAACCGGCGCTGTGGATTTTGACAGAAATTTTTCCAGTAAAATAGCTGTCTCGGAATTATGCCCGAAATCACCGGCTAGAATAACCGAGTCCGCCCACGCGGCACTGTCAATAATTTCAGCTAAGGCTTTCATTGAAAAACTGCCGCTGGGTGTGCTTGGAACGAATTCGCCGGCTTCAAATACTTTGCCGACTGTCTTTCTTAAAACGTCCGGTAATAAAACGCGCACACTTCCGGCCCCGGCTTTGACGGCTTCGGCATAAGATTCAGCCGCTGCAGCGAAACCGTGAGCATTCCCGCCGATGATAAGCAGCTTCCCGGCTTGCGATTTCATTTGTGGCCTGCTCCAGATTAAATCCGGGAAAAGCGGTTCGTTTGCCGTTTGTTTATTCCAATAATCTCTGTCCATAAGAGTAAAATAGCCTTAACTAGCCGGCTTCATAAAAGCTGCTTCAAAGTTTTTAAGGTATAGTTGCCATTTGCAGGTATTAATTCGTAAATGACATTCTTTCTTTCGACGACTACCTGCCAGCTTTCCTTCGTAGCATGATCGAAAAGCTTTCTGGAAGGATTGAAAGCGATTGCTTTATCCATCATTTCTAGAAGCGGTATGTCTCCTTCCGAGTCGCCAATTCCTATGCTTTTTCTCAAATCCGCGCCGTACTTTTTCAGCAGGCGATTGAGCAGCTCAGGTTTTTTGTTGATTGATAGATCTTTTTTTCCACTTAGCATGCCGTTAAGCGATTCGTAATTAGTCGCCCCGAAGTCAGTAAAGCCATAGTACTCGGCGACTAGCCGGACTATATACTCTGGCGAACCGGATATTGCGAACATCAGCCTGCCTTCTCTTTTGAAATTCTTAATCAGATCCCGCGTGAAGGTATAGGTTTGATCTTTATATGTATCGAATACCGTCTGGCAGGCTTCTTCGAAATTAGAGTCGGTTATACCGCTCAAAGCATCGTCAAAGACGTCTATCAGGCTCATTTCGTAGCGCTTGAAAGACTCGTCAAAGGATCTGTTCTTCCAGTTCATCCGGGCAGCTTGGACGGTTTTAAAAGAAAATGAATCTATCAGGCCCATTTTAACCAGCTGGTCGGCCAGGGCGTGGTATAGCTGCCAGCGGATAAGGGTTCCGTCGATGTCGAAGACGGCAACTTGCGCCGCCATTATATATTCCCCTTCAGTCTGGATATTAGAAGCTGCTGAATGTTTGCGGCTTCGTGGGCTTTACTATGACCGTTGATAGTCCATATTAGGCGTGAATTCGGAAGGCGCTGGTCGAGCTCGTATGCCGCTGATGGCGTGCAGACCATATCATAGCGCCCTTGTATCAGATATATAGGCATACTAAGCTTTTTGGCGTTCTTTAGGAGGTAATCGTTTGCCAGAAAAAAGCCATTCATTGAATAGTGTAATTCTATCAAGCCAGGCCCAGGATCAAAGTCTTCGTAAGGCGGTAGTCTATATGTTTTATCAAGGCTCAGTAGTGCCGCCTCGGCTTTGATAACCTCGTATACAGATCGTTTCTTAACTTCTTTGTTCCCTACCCTTACTTTTTCATAATGGTAAGCAATCGGGTCGTGTTTATACTTTTCCGGTACGCCCGCGCATAGTTCTTCCCAAACCTCGGGAAATAATGTCCGCCACTGGCCTTTTTCTAGCCAATCTAGTTGAGCCCGCGTGGCTGTTAAGATACCATCCAGCACCATTCCCCCGACCCGATCCGGATTTGTAATACCATAAGCTAAAGCTAATGCCGATCCCCAAGAGCCACCGACTATGACAACTTTTTTTATCGCTAAAGTATCAAGCACCGTGTCGATGTCGGCCACTAAGTCGCTTGTTGTATTAGTGGCAGTCTCTCCGGTAGGAGTGCTATTGCCGCTGCCGCGCTGGTCGATGAAAATGACACGGTTAGTCGAGGCGTCAAACCGCAGCTTGTCGGTGTCTTTGCAGCCGCTGCCGGGCCCACCGTGCAAGAAAAGGATTGGAGTTTTTGCCGTACTATCGCCCCAATCTTGGACATAAATTTTATGCCCGTTACCTACATTAATATGACGTTCATTAAGTGTGTCTACATCCGCTGTCATAAATCTAGTGTAACAGATATGGGACAGTGGTCTGAGCCTAGCACTTCGGGATGGATGTCGGCAGATTTTACTTTAGTCTTTATTGACGAAGCTACCATCAGGTAATCGATCCTCCAGCCAACATTTCTAGCCCGGGCGTTGGCGAAATGCGACCACCAGGTGTAATGCCCGTTACCTTGATGATACATGCGGAAGCTGTCGATGAAACCCTGATCGATAAACGCCTGGAATCCGCTGATCTCTTCGCGGGTGAAGCCTTTCTTGCCTTTGTTGGCCTTCGGATTAGCCAAGTCATCCTCAGTATGCGCGACATTAATGTCACCGCCGAAAATGACTGGCTTTTGCTCATTCAATTTAGTCACGTATTCAAGAAATGCCGGATCCCACTGTTTGTATTTCAAAGGTATCCGGCTTAAATCTTCTTTCGCATTCGGTGTATATACGCTTATCAGCCAGAATTTTTCATACTCGACCGCCATTACTCTGCCTTCTAAATTCGGATCGCCGTAAATGTCACCTGTCAGATTATGATGTTCTATTACGTCCTTAGGAAAGCCGTTTATTACTTGTAGGGGAGCCAGTTTCGAGATTATTGCCGTACCGCTATAACCGGCTTTTTCAGCGGGATACCAGAAGGCGTCGTATCCATATAACGGTATATCTATCTGGTCGGGTTTAGCTTTTATCTCTTGAAGCAGTAATATGTCCGGCTTATGCTCATCGATAAATTTCGTCCATAGGCCTTTCTTATGGACAGCTCGAATGCCATTAACATTCCACGAATAGATTTTTATCATTGGCTAAAGTATAGCCTTCGCTATGGCTATTTGCTAGACTGAAGAATTAGATGCAGGAAAAATCTTATAAGAGAGTTTTATTAAAGCTATCGGGGGAGCAGCTGGCAGGCCAGTATGAATTCGGAGTTGATCCCGAGATCGCAGCTTTTTTAGCCAGAGAAGTCAAAAAAGCGACAGACGCAGGCTGCCAGGTGGTAATGATAGTTGGAGGCGGCAATATGGTGCGCGGCGCCAGGATCGCCGGCCACGGAATCAGACGGGTGACCGCCGATCAGATGGGAATGTTAAGCGGGCTCATTAATTCGATAGCGCTGACAGACATTTTTGAGGATAACGGAGTCAAGACCCGGTGTCTAAGTAATATATACGCCCAGCAGGTAGCGGAGTCTTATTCGTACAGACTGGCAGAAAAGCACCTCCAAAAAGGCCGCGTCGCCATAATTGCGGGCGGTACGGCCAGGCCCTACGTCACGCATGATACGGCAGCTGTCAGCTTCGCTCTTGAGCTTGATTGCCAGGTAGTCTTAAAAGCTACTAAGTTTGACGGTGTTTACGATGCCGATCCGGCAGTTCATCCGACCGCTAAGAAGCTAGATGAAGTGTCCTTCCAAGATGCCGTGGAAGACAATGCCATCAGAGTTATGGATAAGGCTGCCATAGGGCTGGCGATGGAACAGAACAAACCGATTATCGTCTTTGACGTAATGAGCGAGAATAACCTTTTGAAGATCGTTAAAGGCGAATCCGTCGGTACCTTGATCAGATAGACAGATCCCCTACGTCTAATAGCAGATGTTCCCCGGGTTTTACTTGATTCCTTAAAATCTTCTGAGCTATGGTGTCCTCGACCGCCTTTTGAAGTGTGCGTCTCATGGGTCTGGCGCCTAGTCGCGGATCGTAGCCAACCCGTACTATCTTTTCTACTGCTTCTTTTGTTAGCGCCACCGATATATTCTGCTGCGATAACGTTAAGTTAATTTCCTTAAGCATAACGCCGACGACCTGAGTCAGCTCCCCTTCGTTAAGCGGCCTGAATAAGACAACTTCATCAAACCGGTTAATAAGCTCCGGCTTGAAGGCGCCGGTCTTTATCAGCTCGTCCAGAAGCGCCGACTCTAAGGCTTCTAAGACTACGCCTTTCTCGACATTCTCGCGGATAGTTTGAGCTCCGGCGTTGGATGTAGCAATGATTATGGAATCTTTAAATGACACCGCTCTTCCTGAAATGTCCGTTAATTGACCTTCGTCAAGCAGCTGAAGTAAAAGGTTAAGAATATTAGGGTGGGCCTTCTCAATTTCGTCGAGCAGGACGACGCTGAATGGTTGCTGACGCTCGGCCATTATTAGGCTTTTTGTCTCGTTACCTCCATCAGACAATAGCCGACTGACGTCTGATTCCTGCTGATACTCTGTCATATCTAGTCTTATCATGTTGCTTTCCGCGCCAAAATAAGTAGCGGCCAGCGATCTGGCCAGTTCGGTTTTACCGACCCCCGTCGGGCCCAGGAAAAGGAAGCTGCCAATTGGACGCCTGGGGTTTTTAACCCCGGCGCGGGCTCGCCGGAGTGAATTAGCCACGACGCTTACGGCATGGGTCTGATTTATCATTCTCTCGTGAATTTTGTCTTCCAAGTTCAATAGCTCGTCTGCTTCTGCCGGGGCTGCGCTAGCAACTTTTACGCCTTTTGTTTGTTCGACCGCGTCCTGGACGCTTTTTGCCGAAACGACATTCTGGTTGCTGTGGGCAATTGATTGCTCGAGCAGCTTAGTCGCCTTTCCCGGAAAGGCTTCATCCTGGTCGTAGCGTTCGCTTAAATTGTAAGCTTCAGTTAATGCTTCGTAGGCTATGATGACATGGTTTTTGTTCTCAAGTGTCACGGCTGTGTCTTCCAGTACTTCCATGACCTGAGACCTGGGAAGCTCCTGCATAACGACGGGGGTGATAAGGCTGGCCAAAGTCTGGTTTGTCGCCTTTAGCCGCTCGTATCCATGAGGAGACAGCGCTAAAATCATGGGCGTAGTTTTTGACTGTAAAATAGACTGAAGAATTTGGGAGGCGTTGAAAGCACCCGGCGCATCGTTCATGAAGCTTTCGGCGTCATCGAGAAACAATATAATATGACCTGCATGCGCCGCTTCATTAGCAAGACTTATCATGATATGTTCCAACTCGCCAGGCTGAGTTGCGAATGCGGTGATGTCTGTTGCGTTAATGCTTACTATTTGATGATAAGCCAGTTCGCTGGATGTCTTGCCTTCGATTAACCTTTGAGCGAATGCGTAAACGCTGCTAGATTTGCCGATCCCTAAGGGACCGACTAAAGCTATAGTATTAGCATGATTATCAAAAGCGGCTTCCATGGCTTTAACTGAAGCGCTGTTTAAAAGCGATCCGAAGTGGGCGCCATGATCGGTGATCGAAAGCGTAACGTTTTGCCCGAATCGGTTCAGTAGCGGCGTGTAACCGAACGCCCAGTCTCTGCCAATACCCCCGTAAAATCTTTTTTCGACGGAAGCATGCTCATGGATGTTACGCGCCAGCCAATTGCCGGTAGCGACTATCTCAGCCGGATCGGCTTTATAGCTGATAATTAGCTGCCTGATGCCAGCGGAGGCGTACAGCAAGCCGGTAATAACGTTGCCCAGTTCAATCTGTCTGCTGCCATTATGGTCGGCTATTTGGACGGCGTATTGCAGGGCCAGGTTTGCTTCGTCCGATGTACCCGCTTCGAGACTGACCTCAACTGCTCGCCTGTCAAGCAATAAGTGGTTAGTAATAAAAGCGGCCTGCCAGTGTTTATTAAGCGACGCCCATAATTTTCCCGAAGTAATTTCGCTACCTGGCTGAAGCCGGCTAAGAACATCAACGCTAAGCCGTTGTGTAAGACCATCTTTTTTTACCGGCAGAATACTAAGCTCTCGTTTCCACCAGACGGCCGGACAAAAAAGAATGGCTATCGGGGCCGCAACGAAACAAGCTAGCTTTATTCCAAGAAATACAGCCGTAAATAATGAAAGAATCAGCAGCATAAGCGATAAGGAGATGAGAACAAGATAAGTGCTTTTGCCTAGCTTGGCGCCGATGCGGGCGAGATAAGCCCTTTCTGAATTCAACTCCAGGAGTTCGTTCATAACACGATACCTAATATGATTAACACGACGGGCGCCGCCGGAATTACCGGCCACAGAAAGATTTCTAGTACTGTAATTATTAAGACGAAAGCGGCAACAAGCATTGCCGTAAACAAAACGATAAGTCTTACAAAAAAACCAACCGTCCTTGAAAAGAGATTGTCTATCCAGGCGTGGAACTTATCCTCCAGCGATGCGCCGGGATAGCTGATGATTCTTCGCCACGGCGCAAAAATAGTTTTCACTAGCTGCGCGACAGAAAACATACCCGATACTGCTTGCAGGCGACTGTTAAGAGATAAAGCTACGGCTTTCCAGCCTGGACCATACCACCAAGATAAGAAAGCTGTCATAAACATAAACATTATTGTACCATTTCGCCTTCTCTGCTCCATCTGTTAGTAACGCGACCCGTCACTTCCCTTATCTCATTTCTCGTTTACAATATTGCAACGCTGCGACACTTGAAATATATTCTTTCGAGGTAGATAGTATCGATATTGCATGAGTGTATCTAGCGAAGTCATGAAGGAAGTGAGTGTAGTAGGTGGCGGAGTCCTTGGACTATCGATTTTCCCGCGAGCTATCCGCGCCTGCATAATAGGCGTTCCTGAACAGCACTCGGCTTTTCGGGAGCACGCCAACCGGCCTTTAAATAAAGAGGGGGGCTTTTACGGGACGGTTGGAACCGGCAAGTATTTTAATTTTGGCTTACGTAGCTACAGGCTAGTTAGCGAGCAGTCAGTATTTACTAATTTGCCGGATATGAATGTCACTCTTGGCCATGAACAGATAACCGTCAGCTCGATTGCCGAATGGGGAGTTCTAACGAATCCGCATACCGGCAAGATGGAAGACGAAGGCGGCTACCGCTTCGCTTATAATGTCCGTGATGAGGAGGCCTTAATTACTGGGGTGCTGGGTATTTGCGGTTCAGCCTTACGTAACGTCGTGATGGGCCGCTGTAAGGACGATCTTTACGGCACCGGAATCGACAATCCACGCGAAGCTACCGACGCGGAAGTATACCCGATGTTGGCACGTGAATGTAGCTTTGAGTTGTTTGACAAATTCGGTGCCGAACTCAGGTCTATCAGTATCCTCCAATCGCCTGACGACATAGTCAGCCCGCTTAAAGTCATGGCCGGCAAGATTGCCGGAGCCAAAGCTTTCTCCATTACTTATGAACCTAATAACGATCACGCCAGACCGACAGCCCTTGATATAGAAAGTTTAGAGTTGATTACGACTTAATGGCAGGAAAAATTAAATTTTCCTAGGCGTGTCTGGGAAGCCTGTTTTTAGACATTCGCTAATTACTTTTTGCAGCTGAGGAGTGCGGAAAGCTAGATTGGGGAAAGAACCAGCGTACATCCACAGCGGTTCATGAGTGTTGAAATCCAGCCGGTTCATAAAAGCCTCTTCGGAGTTGTCTTGAACGGCGATATCCTTATCTTCCTTAGCCGCACATAAAAAGATGTACTGTTCATTATATGGTTCAGGGTGTTCTTCTATGAATACTAACCTGGTAGAGGTTACTTCCAATCCGGTCTCTTCTTTTACTTCTCGGATAACAGCCTCTTCCGGGCTTTCGCCGTCGTTAATGCGTCCGCCAACTAAAGTAAAGTATTCATTGCCTTCTTTATGACGCCTCATTATTAGCAGCTTATCGTCTTGGAAAATTATTGCTCTAGCGGCCTTAGCCATGAATCCTCACTTTGTTATATTAAATTAAGTTTAGACCGCCAAGAAATGACGGTAAACTTCCGTAAAGGTAATATTATACCGACAAATGGCGGAGGGAGAGGGATTCGAACCCTCGGTGCATATTGCTACACACACACGCTTTCCAAGCGTGCCAATTAAACCGCTCTTGCATCCCTCCAGGATGGCCTGCCAAATGCTCAATATTAGTATATCTCAAAATTACTACAAAAACATGTTGCAGTTCCTGCAAATAAGGAGTTAAACTTAATCAACCAATGGCCTTAATAGAATTACAAGACGTCAGTAAACTGTACGGCTTCGGCGATGCGACTACCTTGGCGCTGGACGAAGTTTCGCTTAAGATTGAAAAAGGTGAATTCGTGGCCGTTATGGGTCCGAGCGGCTGCGGTAAAAGCACGCTAATGAATCTCATCGGCTTACTGGATCGTCCTTCACATGGCCAATACCGGCTAAGCGGAAAATCTGTTTCAAGACTGCGCCCTAATCAGGCGGCCAAGATAAGGCGAGATGATATAGGCTTTATTTTCCAGTTCTTTAATCTTCTGCCTAAATTAAACGCTTTAGAAAATGTTGCATTGCCGCTTACGTATAAGGGTATGTCGGTTACCCGCCGACTTAAGACAGCCAGTTCGATGCTAGAAAGAGTCGGAATCCAGAGCCGAGAGTACTACTTGCCCAGCCAATTGAGCGGCGGTCAGTTGCAGTGCGTGGCTATCGCAAGAGCACTGGTTAACAATCCGAAAATAATTATCGCCGATGAGCCGACAGGTAATCTTGACAGCGCCAGTTCCAGATTGGTGATGGAGATCCTGGCGGATATTCATAAAATGGGTAACACAATAATTTTCGTCACCCATAATCCCGAATTAACCCGGTATGCCAGCCGAGTAGTGTATATGCACGACGGCGGCATCGTCCATGACGAGCATACGACTATTGGCCGGGTAGCGACTACGGCTAGAAAAGTTCTTTATACGCTGCCTACGACAAGCGAAGAGGATGACCTAGCCGGAGTTTCCTTACTTATGAAAGCTTTGCCTAGCCGCAGCAGTGTTCCTGCGCCAAAGTCTAGCCGGACTTCTCGCCGTTCAAAACCTAAGACCAAGAAAGCCCGGGGTTAATTATTCATGCGGTTTTTAGCGACGGGACACATACGCGCCGGAATCGAATCCGTTAGAAGCAATAAAGCCAGAAGTTTCTGGACAATGGTAGGAATTGTGATCGGGGTTATGTCGGTCATTACTATCGTCGCAATCGGCCAAGGTATAAAACAGCAGATTGGCGGCCAGATCCATAGTTTAGGCGCGAACATAATAACCGTTCGGACGGCTCAGCTGAAAGCCGGTTCTAATCCAGGTGCCTTCGGAGATCTGACCGGATTTAGCGTGACTGCACCTTTAACTCAAAAAGATATCAATACGGTTGAGAAGGCTCCGGCGGTGTCTGCAGTTGCGCCGTTGACTTTAGTGACAGGCAGTGCCAGCGGAGATAATGGAATATATAAACCGGCTTTTGTCATCGGTACCTCGCCTGACCTGCCCAGCCTGCTAAATCAATCCATCGCTTACGGCTCATTCTTTACCGGCAGCGACGTGGCGGGCAACGTCGCGGTTATCGGTCAGAACGTGGCTAACGCTATGTTTAACGCCAACGTTCCTTTAGGACGAACTTTATACTTTCACGGACAAAGCTTCATAGTCCAAGGTATTTTCAATCAGTTCACCACTGATCCTCTGAGTCAGCAAGCCGATCTTAATAACGCCATCTTCATACCAGAGGATGTGGCTCAAAGCTTAACCAACAACACGGCGCCGACTTATGAAATATTCGCTCGAGCCGATTCAGTCGCCGACACCAAACTCGCGGCCGACAACATCCGGAATTCTCTGATTTATTCCCATGGGGGAGCCGGTGGCTTCGCAGTTACAACAGCTAATCAAAACTTAGGTTCGAGTAACGGTATTCTAGACCTAATGACTAATCTAATAGCCGGGGTAGCTGCCATATCTTTGCTAGTTGCCGGGATTGGAATAATGAATGTCATGCTGGTTTCGGTGTCAGAGCGAGTTAGGGAGATTGGTATCAGGAAGGCGGTTGGCGCAACCAATCGTCAGATTCTCGCCCAGTTTATGATTGAATCGGGGTTTTTGAGCCTGTCCGGGGGCTTAATCGGCATAGCCTTGTCCTACGCGATCGTTTATTCAATTCGCGCCCTAACTGATTTAAAACCTGTAATATCAGTAGAAATTGTTGTGATAGCCGCCGGCGTCTCGTTACTTGTCGGTTTAATATTTGGCACTATTCCGGCTGTCAAAGCTTCGCGCAAGGACCCGATTGAAGCTTTAAGAGCTGAGTAGCTACTCGGCACATTGCCCTGTGCTGACACCCTGGTAACTATTGCGGGCTTGAAGTATCTCCGAATGAACTTTCTGCATGGCCAGCGAATAGCCTACGTGGGCGTAAGAAGTTGACTGGGCGAAGACTACTCCCATTACACGGCCGCTTTCGCTTACCAAAGGCCCTCCGGAATTTCCTGGGATGACATCGGCCTGTATTTCATAAACCTGACGGAGAGTCGCGCCGCTGCCATAAATGTTGTGCCCGGTAGCGTTAAACTCGGCTAATACAGCCGCCGGTCCGGCGCTAAATCCTCCCCCGCCCGGGTAACCTAAGACGGCTCCTGGCGTTCCGGGGTTTATCTGGTTAAGGTCTATCTTCAAGGCGCTTCCTGCCAAACCGCTGACCCGTAACACCGCGAAATCAAGGTTAGGATCGAAGTAGACTACTTTTCCAACGTGCCGGCCGTTGACGTCTTCTACGTAAGGAGTGGAGATACCGGCTACGACATGGGCATTGGTTGCTACTAAACCGTTACCAACGACGAATCCCGACCCCGCCACTAAACCGCCGCAGCCTAGCCCTTCTATCCGAACAACCGAGTCTTTATCGGCGTTCACGGCCGTCTGCAGGTCCCCCAGAGCCGGCAAATTAACATTGCCTCTGGGTATTGGCTCGCTACCTATGAATACATCCGGGAAGCCGTTCGGATCGATGAGTTTTCCTAAATCAGATATGACTCTAGGTGCTGACGGTAGGGCCTTATTCATGGCGGCGATGATATGTGATTTCTGAATGTCTCCTTTTAGACGCGTCGCTGGAAGACCGGAGATGACCGAGGCAATCAGCCAAATGCTCAAGAGTATAGTGACGGCCGTGAGCACAACGCCTAAAGTATTATCGATAGTGTTATATTTTGATCTCAGAGAGCGGTGTTTAAGCCGGAGCCCGGCGTACTCGCCTATAGACAATCCGATTAGGGCCAAGCCGAAAATAGTCAGTATAGTCACGAAAGCCCTGCTTATTGGAGTATGGGCTAATTCAATCGTATATTTCTCCAGCACTCTACCGACGAGTAGGCCGCCAAAGAAGCCGATCGTCGCGCAGAATTGATGAACGAAACCGCTGCGCCAGTTTCTGATCGCGCCGGCAATAACAATTAATACGATTATTATGTCTATTAGCATCTTCTTTTTATGTGATCTTTCAATTCCGCCACCTTAGCTTATAAGCGGGCTGGTTTCATTAATTGTCATGTGGCCCTTTCGAACCGCTAGCATATATTTTAAGGTCTTCGCCGTTTTGATTCCAGGCATCAATTAACGGTTGCAGTACCTTCCACGTCGACATAACTTCCGCGGCAGACGCGAATAAGGATTGGTCTCCCCTTATGACGTCCATCAGCACTCTCTCGTAAGCGTCGACGTGCATGTAGTCTCTAAAAACCGTATCGTAGCGTAAATCTAACGCCTCATGAGTCATTTTGTCTTCTAACCCCGGTTCTTTAACGATAAGATCTAAGCTGATACCTTCATTGGGTTGTATCCGGAAGACCAAGTTATTTCTTCTTCTGACGCCCGGGGTTCTAAACTCAATCGTTATATCGGTGGTTTTCTCGTTCATCCCCTTGCCCGTTTCCAAAATCAGCTCTACTCCATCCCAACGTTCCGAAGAATGTCTAAGTCTGATTCTGCAGTATGTCTCGACAAAACTGTCCGGGTTAGAGACTTCTTCCTTATAGCTAGCGTATTGCCCCCTTAGCGCATCGGTAGTTGTTGCCGGCAATAAGCCTTCAAAAAATACTTGTTTAGCCTGATGGATATCTTTGCTATCCATGTCTTCGGGTAAGTCCATAAGCGTAATTGATAGCAGTTGCATGAGGTGGCTCTGGATCAGGTCACGGAGAGCGCCTGTTTGTTCGTAAAAATTTGCTCTGCCTTCGATGCCTATAGATTCGAGGGCTCGGATATGGATGCTGCGGATATGTTCATGGTTCCATAACGGTTTAAAGATCGGGTTATGCATCCTGAAAGCTAACAGGTTCTGAGCGGTTTCCTTCGCCAGATAATGATCGATGCGGTAAACTTGCTCTTCATTGAATCCCGTATTTATTGTTTCTATTAGTTTTGCGGCCGAGTCGACGTCGTAACCGAATGGTTTTTCAATTAGGATTTTCGAGCGGCTGTCATTGAGACCGACTTTAGCGAGTTGCTGGATTATCGGTCCGAAAGCCGTTGAAGGTACGGACATATAAAAGATCCGGTCTCTCTTCTTACCCTCGTCGCATTTTTCAAGCAGACTGACTAGAAGTTGATAGTCCTCGTCGATGCTCGGGTCCAGTTTTATAGTTCGGAGAGAGTTTCTTATTAATTCTATTGTCGCTGGATCGCACTCTTTATCGGCAGCTAAAATACTGGCTTCGAAAGTATCTACAACTTCGTCGGTCGTCAGATCGTGCCTGCTGGTGCCGATAATCTTAGTGGCCGGGCTAATCGAACCGGTTCTTAGTAAATGGTAAAGAGCGGGCAGCAGCTTTCTCTTACTTAAGTCGCCTGTGATACCGAAGATTACTAGTATCGGGTCGTTAGCCTTTTCCTGGTTCATGAATACAGTTTAACATCAGCGACGTAGGATAACCTGTGATCTGCCTGGTCCGACGCCTATCTTGGTTACCGGTAGGCCAAGTTCCCTTTCGAATAAGCCGACGAAGTCGATTGCTGCTTTAGGAAGTTCAGAGTATTCGTGGATATTGCTAATGTCACCGTCCCAGCTAGGAAGGTTAATATAGTTAGCCGAACATTTTTCCAGTGCCAGCGCCGAACTAGGTGCGGTCAATCTGACATCACCTTGGTAGTTGTAACTAGTCGCTACTTTTATTACCTTACCGTAGCGTGGAACGTGGTCCAGTTTCGACAGCGCAATTTCATCAACGCCGTTAAGCCTGGCGGCATTACGCAGTTCGACGATGTCCGGGTAACCGATTCGTCGGGGCCGTTTTGTCGTGGCTCCGAATTCACTGTCGGCTTTGCCGTACTCTCCTCTTATTTGGCTGGCTAATGCTTCCTCGTGAATCTCAGTCACGAAAGGACCTCCGCCAACGTGAGACTTAACCGATTTTGCTACACCAGTAGTTTTATTCAGATGTTTGGGCGAGACACCGAGGCCGTCGAGCAAGCCAATGACTGTCGTGCTTGAAGACGTTACGGCCGGATACATGCCGTGATTAATATCCAGCCAGTAGGCTTGAGCCCCTTCAGCCAAGACGGCTTCACCAGCATCCAATCTTTGATTTATAACTTCAACAGTGTCGGCAACATACGGTCTCAAGCCTTCTACGGCTTCCATCCAGTCGTCGACTTTTGCTTTTATATCGTTTAACGATAACTGTTGTTCTTTAGGCAGGCTGCCATTAAGCTGGGCCAAGCCTTGGCGGGCATGGTCGCTGAGAAGTTTAGGCTGCTCGATCATTTCAACTCTCAGTCCTTCTCTAAGGAACTTGTCCGCGGCGACGTATGCAATGCCGGATTTTGTAGATCCCTGAGCTTGATCACCTCCTTCCCTGAGCGCGTCTAAAATAACGTGGTGGGGAAAGACTAGGTGAGAGGAGTCGCTGATAAGCAAGTTGGAAGGGTCTACTTTTATGCCTGTCGCCCGGACGTTTTCGAGTTCAGCCTGCAGCCTTAAAGGATCAAGGTATACCCCGTTGCCGATGATGTTTAATTTGTCCGGGTAGGTAATGCCTGATGGTATTTGATGTAAGGCCAGCGGTTCAAGGTTGTCCGGTATGACGGTATGGCCGGCATTGGCCCCGCCGTTGCCTCTGGCGATGACTTTGTAGTCTTTAGCGACTAGGTCCACGAACCTGCCCTTACCTTCATCGCCGCGTTGAAGTCCGACTACTACGTCTAATGGCATATCTAGCTATAAAATAACCTAAGTCCACTGGCTATGGCAAGAATATCCTGTCTAATTATATTTGATTTTGACCTTCGAACAGGGCTGAGACAGAGTTGCCGGTAGCGACGGCGTTGATGGCGTTCGCTAGCACTGCTCCAATCGATATTACTTCTATCTTGTCAGTAATGTCGTTAACTTCAATCGGGACGGTGTCGGTCACGATAATTTTCTCAAACGCGGATTCTTCTATTCGCTTAAGTGCCGGTCCGGATAATATTCCGTGAGTCGCAATACCGATTATACTTCCAGCCCCCTTCTCTTTCAGAAGATCGGCGGCGGCGCAAAATGTCCCGGCCGTATCGATCATATCGTCGACTAGAATGCACGTACGTCCGGCGACATCCCCGATTAAATGTTTAGCTTCGACGGTATTCTTTTTAAAAGTCGAGCGCGATTTATGGATAATTGCCATATCCGCGCCAACGATACTGCTGTAACGTTCAGCCAGCTTAACCCTGCCGGCATCTGGTGAAACGATGACGCAATCCTTATCCATCACCGACGCGATGTACTTACTGAACAGCGGCATGGCGATTAAATGATCAAAAGGCCCGTTAAAAAAGCCTTGGGTTTGTCCGGAATGCAAGTCGACGCTCATTATTCTATCGGCTCCGGCAATTGCCAGCATATCGACTAGCAGACGGGCTCCAATCGGCTCGCGCCCTGCCGATTTTCTGTCCTGGCGGGCATACGACAGTAGCGGACAGACGGCAGTAATGCTCCTGGCTGAAGCTCTTTTGGCGGCGTCGATCATCAGTAATTGTTCGAAGACGGACTTATGAACATCCGGAAAATGAGTCTGAATAATAAAAACATCGTTTCCTCGTAAAGATTCATGGAACCTGACGCTGATTTCGCCGTTCATAAAATCTTCAGTTTCGACTTTACTTAAACTAATACCCAGATGTTCGGCAATATCCTCGGCCAGTTGAATATGGGTCCGTCCGCTAATTAGTTTCATCTTGCCGCCCGTATCTATCGCCTTCATATAGATTAAGTTTATCATTAATGAAACAAGCCAATGTCGTGTTCGAAAAAGCATTTGATCCCTGATACCTCATGCACTAAGCGTGTTATACTTGAGCTCAAATTCTTATTAAAATATTTCCGTATGGGGGTAAAAATGAACATCATCTCCGTCAATCAGTTCACCGTTGAAATGCTCGAGTCTATATTTAAACGGACAGACGAAATGATTGCCCTGTCGCGAGAATCAACAGGTCGCAAGCAATTAGCTTCACGGCATATGGAAAAGCAAATGTGCAGCATATTCTACGAGCCTTCGACCCGTACGCGGACAAGCTTCGAGACGGCGGCATTAAAGCTAGGCATGGGCGTAGTCAGTACCGAGAACGCCCGCGAATTTTCCTCGGCAGCGAAAGGCGAGACCTTGGAAGATACCTTTCGCGTCTTAAACGGCTACGATTTCGATGTGATAGTTATGAGGCACCACCAGACGGGAGCAGCTGCTAAAGCCGCGGCTGTATCGAAAACACCTCTAATCAATGCCGGCGACGGTAAAGGCGAACATCCGACGCAGGCACTGCTTGATGCCTTTACTATCCGGCAGCGCTTCGGTCGCCTAAGTAATTTAAATATCGTAATGGGAGGGGACTTAGCTAACGGCAGAACGGTCAGGTCTTTAAGTCAGCTGCTGTCTCAGTTCAAAGGAAATCGACTAAGCTTTGTTTCTCAGCCACAGTTTCAAATCGGCCAAGACATTAAGTCTAGGCTAAAGCAATCAAATCTTGACTTTCAAGAAACGGACAATGTTCAATCTGCGCTTAAAAATGCGGACGTCGTCTATTGGACAAGATTACAAAAGGAGCGTCTGGATGATAAAACCAAGAATGTTACCGGCGGTTTTATAATAAACGAGGACTCGTTAAACTACATGAAAAAGGATGCCATAATCATGCATCCCCTGCCCCGCGTCGACGAGATAGCGCCAGCAGTCGATGACGATCCTCGGGCTTACTATTTCAAGCAAGCTGGAAACGGGCTGTATGTCAGGATGGCGCTGATAGACCTGCTGCTTTCAGGTCAGCTCGCCTAAAAAACCATCCTCATAGCTGAATATCACCTTCCGAGTCCGTCAATTCTGAACTTGTCTATTAAGCATAAGACGTATATATTGTTAATTAATATAAGAAGCGGAGCTTTCTAAATTGTCTAACCTCGAGCCGGAGGTTTCGCTTTTATAATTATCAGGGGGATGAATGCCGTACGTCGAAGAAGACTTTGAACTTGGTTTAAAGGAAAAGTGCGGTGTGTTTGGGATTATCGGCAAAAAAGAGACGCTAGAAACGGGCCTGGAAGCGGCCCGTTTAACTTTTTATGGTCTTTGGGCGCTACAGCATAGAGGACAAGAAAGTTCTGGTATCGTCAGCAGTGACGGCGAGAATTTATATAAGCACGCGGCTCAAGGGCTGGTCGCTACCGTTTACCGCGAAGAAGATCTGGAGCAGCTACCGGGCCATTTGGCTATCGGCCATAACCGGTACGCAACTTCAGGCGGTAATCATGACAAGTTTAACCAGCCGTTCGTTGATCGCAAGCATAATATAGCTCTGGCTCATAACGGCAACTTGCCCGACGTCAGCCGGCTTGCTGAATTTCTTCAAACTAGAAAAGTCGACTTAGAAGAAGAGAACGACTCGGCGATGATGCTGAAAGCTATAAGTTGTTATATGGATGACGGGCTGTCGTTAGAAAAAGCCATCGTTAAAGCCTGGCCGCTGTTCACCGGCGCTTACTCCGTTGTTGTCATAGATAATAAGAGATTAATCGCATACCGCGACGCCTGCGGCATTCGCCCGCTGTCGATTGGCCAGATGGAAAACGGCTACGTAGTAGCCAGCGAGACCTGCGCCTTCGATACGGTAGGAGCTAAATTCCTAAGAGACGTTGAGCCCGGCGAGATGGTCATTATTGACGGTCTTGAAATCGAATCACTTCAGGTCGCAGCCGGTAAACTGAAACTGGATATTTTTGAGTTTGTCTACTTCGCCCGGCCCGACAGCCTTCTGGCAGGCCAGCGGGTAGACCTCGTGCGCCAAGAATTTGGCCGGCAAATGGCGCGCGAGTTCCCGGTCGAAGCCGATGTTATCGTGCCTGTCCCCGATTCGGCGGTGCCGGCGGCTATCGGCTACTCTCAGGCCAGCGGTATTCCTTTTGAAATGGCTTTGATAAAAAACCGCTATATCCATCGAACATTTATCCGGCCGACGGCTCAACTGCGGGAGCGCGACTTGAAAATGAAGTTAAACCCGGTAGTTGAGCTTATAAAAGACAAGAAAGTCGTGCTCGTCGACGATTCGATTGTCCGCGGGACGACGATGAAACACTTGGTAGCGATGCTGAAGGAAACAGGCGCCAGTGAAGTCCACTTGCTTATTACTTCCCCGCCCGTCAGGCATCCTGATTTTTACGGTATCAACACCCCTAAGCAAACCGAACTTCTAGCGGCTAACATGTCAGTGCCAGAAATGCGTGATTACGTCGGAGCGACTTCGCTCCACTTTTTGTCTTTCGACGGTATGGTAAAAGCCACCGGCATGCGTGAAAGTGACTTTAACACCTCCTGTTTTAGCGGCCACTACCCTATCGCTATCGGCGCTCGGATGGAAGAGATTAAAATCTTATTGCCAGGAGAAAAGTTAAACATGGTTTTAGCGGACGAAAAGACGCTAGTTTCTAATAATCTAGCGGCATAATTAACTCTACTAAAGGCGCCCTAGAAGTTATTGTCTCAAGCTAGTTAGACTTAAGTATAGATAGCTGCGGACGTCTTGGCGCTTGGACGACGGTATTTCGGGGATGTTGCCCGCCAACCATATAATAGAAGTAAGACTTAAACGAGGAGGAAAAATGGGAGAGACAGTAAAGTTAGCGGCAGAAGAAGAATTCGAAGCTTATTTAGCGCGCCCGGAAGGAACGCCTAAGGGAGCTATAATAGTCATCCATGAAGTCTGGGGGTTGAACGACCACACCAAAGATATAGCTGAGCGGCTGACAAAACAAGGATACCTGGCGCTGGCGCCAGACCTATTAAGTTCCTCACTGGATATTAAGGGTATTCGTCAGCTGCAAGAAGATTTATTTGACGCCGAAAAAAGAAATTCAGCCCAGCCTAAGCTGCGGGAACTAATGGCTCCTATACAAAGTCCGGCTTTTGCCGCTAAGACACTTACCAGCCTAAAAGAATGTTTCGATTATTTATACGCCATGCCCGACTGCCACGAGACAGTTTTTGTCATGGGTTATTGCTTCGGCGGTACATATAGCTTTAGTCTGGCGATTGAGGAACCGCTGCTAAAAGGCGCGGTAGCTTACTATGGCCTTGCCGACCAGGAAGTGGCGCAACTAGCTGATATAAAATGTCCCGTACAAGCCTTTTATGGCGAAAAAGATGAGAGACTCATCAGCGGGCTAGACGATCTCAAGCGGCGAATGTCCGAAGCTAAAGTGGATTTTTCGGTTAAGGTTTATCCCGACTGTGGCCACGCTTTCTTTAATGACACTAACGAATTTGCCTACAATCGACAAGCGGCTGAAGATTCTTGGCGGATAACCCTTGAGTTTCTCGCCGCCAATTCCTAGCCCTCGCTGAATATCTATAAGGTTTAAGCTTCCTGGGGATAGTCTTTCGTTTCCAGATAAGTTGTTTGACAATAAATAAAGACTAGGAGATGATGAGGATATCACTTAATGGAGGTGCGATATCATGAGTTCGGCAAGTGTCACAAGAGACAATTGGTGGGCATTGGTACTGGGTGGAGTAGTTACTTTAATATTCGGCGTAGCGGCTGTATTTTGGCCTGGTTTGACAATGACGACCCTGCTTTACCTCTTCAGCGCTTACGTGCTGATAAGCGGGGTTTTGGACGTAACCGCCGGCCTTAGTAATGTCGGCGTCGCAGACACCTGGTTTCTTCCAATCGTACTGGGCGCCTTTGAAATCGGCGTGGGCGTATATCTGCTTCGGCATCCCGGCGTAAAATTCGAGACTTTCATACTGCTAATCGGCTTTACGCTCATAGCCAGAGGCGTCATCGAGGCAGCCAGCTCTTACTTTGCTCCTATTGTGGCAGCAAAGGCTAGGGCTCTTAATTACCTCAGCGGTTTAGGCGCTCTGGTTGCTGGAATAGTTATTCTATTCGCGAAACATTCCGGCGGAGTCAGCTTTGTCTGGATCCTTGGTCTTTACGCAATTGTGGTCGGTACGCTGCAGCTTTCGGCTGTCAGTGAACGTATCGCGGTTCGTTAAGCATCCAAGTATTGTAAGCTTATAAAGCTCCTGGGTTTTCAGGAGCTTTTTATGTAACTAATCAGTAACGCAATTTAGCCAGCACCGGCTCGCTGTTTGGCATTTCGCTGGGCATAAAATTAAAGACCATACCGCGCATTTTCCAGACATTATACGCCAGTTGGCTTAAAACACTGTTAAGACGTGGTTCAAAGAACGTGATTCTCGGCAATGGCAGTAAACTGTCCTGGACATTATCGGTTGTTTCGAGGCTCATTTTCGTAAATAATTTGTCTATCCGCCCGAGCTTAGAGGCTTCGAGAATTTCCTCCTCGGTACTAGCGGTTCTTTCTGGAGCCGACTTTTCTAATTGGAGGTACTCTTCCGCCGCGGATTTATGTTCAGGCAAAACGATCTCATTGTGGACGATGATGCTTACCTTTTCAAAGAGATCTCTAAGATGACTTTTATCGTAGCCGTTAGTTACGCTATTCTTTAGAATATTAGGATATTTTGAGAGTTCCCGAAATTCAGCCACTTCTTTTTCGGTTCCGGCTAAAATAAGCGGCAGCTTCTTATCGGCTTTATCGATAAGTATTTTATCTATTATTTTAAAAAACCTCGACGGATAACCTGTAGTTCTGGCGTAGGGGCTGTTTTCATGCGACGTATGAGCAAATGAGCTGGCATTTTCCTGCTGCATTACGGCATCTTTGTAGCTGGCTGGTAGAAAAATGCCCGTTTCCCTTAAGCCGTACAAGTCTCCTAGCAACAGCTTTGGATTATGTTCCGCTAGTTCTAAAACGTAAAACTGATGGGAGTCGCTTATTACACCTAATAGCGGCGCCAGATGGAATCCCTTATCGATAGACATATATTCTTCGGTATTAATGGGCAGGTGATACATATTAATATCTTCGTTTGCGCCGCAGACTAATAGGCCAGGCGTTTGTTCCTTCCAAAAATTTAAGTCGTCATGGTGTTCGTTAATGACGGCCTCAAGGTGATCCGCCAAATTGTAGTTTCGCCTCGCCTTAAGCTCCTCGATTGCCTTATGGGCGATATTCTTGAACCTTATTTGGTTTTCGCTGATGTGCGGCGGCGAAGCCGAGGTGTGCATCGGAATATACATAGTTACGGCCAAATCTGTCTGGGTCGTTAACAGCCTGCGTAAGTTAGCCATATTTAATTTTTCCATATTTTCCTCCTTTAAGAAGTACTACACGGCTTTAATAGCCATGTATCTATCGATTCTGACTTGTCAGGAGGTGTCGCTGAAAGCTGAAATTTTACACGGTCTGGAGTAAAAGTGTTTTCATGCCGATGCCGCCAGCTCGCGGCGCAGCAGTTTAAGCAAGTGGTCAGGCTCGAGCTGGGATTTGAGCATAAACTTATGCGCGCCAAGTTTTAAGGCTTCTTCGATTTCGCTGCCAATAGACATGTTGCTTAAAAGAATTACCCGCGGCCTCTTAGCCATTTTAATTTTTGAAAAGACTCTCAGGAATCCAATCCCGTCCAATATCGGCATCATTATATCTAGCAGTATCAGATCATAATTTGAACTCTTGCACCGTTCGACTCCTTCGCGCCCATTGCAGGCGATATCGACATGGAAGCCATGTCGTTCGAGAATGATGATGTATGAATCGCTAAGAATTTTTTCGTCTTCGACTATCAGAATGTTGTAGCCTTTTCCATGGCTAGTGCTGTCCTTAGATTTTTTCCCGCTAGTCGTCTGCATTTTTTCTCCGCCGTGCGTCCAGGTGATGGGCGCAATGCCTATCATTTGTCTTGACGCAGCTTATTTTATCTAAGCATCATACATAAAAGCATAAATGTAATAAAGTAAGTTATTTAACACTTTTTGACACTCATATACCCTTTACGAACAAATCTAGTATGCTTATATGGATGAAGAATGTCCGCCTGCATCTTATCATTCCGTTGTTTGCTTTTTTGCTGCTGATTGATATAGGCGTTAATTCCAATGACCATTACTCCGCCTACCGCGTCGACGTTTCCTGGCCGAACTGCGCCAAACGCCTAGTTAATTTTAATTCAGGAATAATAGGCGTTACCGGAGGACTCGACTTTCATCCTAACAAATGCCTGGCCCAAGAAACCGGCAGCCTGCTGAGCTATCAGCTTTATGAAAATACCGGTTATCCCGGACCTCATATCAAGCAGTTTTACCAACGAACGCCGATCCATTGCCGACCGGGAAACTTAAACTGCGAAGCTTATAATTACGGATATAATTCTTCTTTATACGCTATCCGACAGGCTTCTCTTAGTAATGCACATTCAACAGTTTGGTGGCTCGATGTCGAGACAGAAAACAGTTGGTCGGCATATCCGAGCGTAAATGTTGATGACCTAAAGGGCGCGGCCCAAGCGATTGAAGACAATATTTTTCTGGCGAAAGTCGGTTTTTATTCCTACCCCGATCAGTGGAAGGCTATTACTGGAAGTTGGAAAAACGCCTATCCCGCTTGGGTTGCTACGGGCACCTCTAATATCGGGTCGGCTTTTAAAGCCTGTACCCTACCCGCATTCAACGACGGCCGAGTAGTGCTCAGTCAGTTCACGATGGGGCTGGATATAAATATATCGTGCCTACAGCCTCAAACCTCATTAAAGATATATCAAAACCAGCTGGATTAAATTATAATAACTTCGATATGGAAACAGTAAATAAACAAAACCTCGCCGATAACAGAGACCATCAAGACGACGACTATCCAAGGAGCTATATCTTTGGACTAATCGTCGGCATAATATTATTCCTGCCCGCCTTATATATCGCCTCCAAGCACAATCTCAGCGGGCTGCAGTTATCGATCTTCCGGGACCTCAATAATTTGTCGGACACTTTTAAATATCCGGCTCTGATACTGACTGAGGGGTTAGGGGCGGCCTACCCGATTATTATCTGCGTCTTAGTGCCGCTCTTAATTAAGCGTTACCGTTTAGCGTGGCGATTTTTTGCAACTGCCGGAGGGGCCGGAGTTGTTATGGAGATCGCAAAGAAAATAGCCAAGGAACCCAGACCGGCCGCACTGCTTCACGGAAATCTGCATGTCAGGGCAGTTGAGACAGGACTAAACAGCTTCCCTTCCGGCCATGAAACTATAGCGACTGCCTTAGCCCTGACCTTATGGATAATACTTCCGCGGAAGTGGCGCTGGCTGTCAATCCTGTGGATTATAATTGTCGGTCTGTCGAGGATTTATGTTGGTGATCATACGCCCGATGACATAATTGGCGGGTTTGCCGTCGGCCTTATAAGCGTCTGTGTCGTCAGATTATTGCCACCAAAAATAGCCAGGGTTTTCAGATTGGACGACGATAAGTCTTCCCTGCTTGATAAAGGTTTTTAAGTATTTTACATCTTATAAGTCGTTGCGGCAGTGTAAATAAATAGATTGCCCTTTGCTCAAATAGGGGTATATGTTGGCCTTGTAGATTAAGAGTAAGCTATGGAAAAAGGTATAAACTGGTCATTGAAATAATATGGGCTAAAAACAGGAGGGTGATAAGGAATGGAAAGATTATCGCAGTCACGGATAGCTAGTTCGCTGTTAATTCTCTTGGGGGCCTGGCTGGTTTTATCGCCGGCAGCCTTATCTTATAGCGGCGCGGCGCTTGTAAGCATATTAGGAGTCGGAGCTTTAGTAGGATTATCCGGCCTCTTACAAATGTTCTGGGAAAGTAGCTTGCCGAGCTGGACAGCTAGCGTACTGGCAATTTATCTTTTTATTGCGGCTTTCATTTACAGGCTCGGTAATCTTGAGTCCTGGAATATGGCGGCTGCTGGTGTGGTTATTTTCTTAATAGCCACATGGGACGGAGTAGAAATAGGAGAATTTCACCGCCAGCATAATTTAGGGCCTAAAATATCAGCTCGTTAGCTCGAGAAGCTGCTTATATGTTAGTAATGACTGTATGTTTGTAACCTCGCGCATTCGTCTGTCGTTAGAGTACCACAGTTCAAAGATTAGAGTACCGAATGGCGGGACGCTGCAGGCAGCGGCAACGACCTGTCGCCTGAAAGAAAAATTTAAGCTGGGACTTAGCATAATAACCGCCGTCACATAAAACAGAAAAAGTACTCCGTGGACATGACCGGCTAACTGCACTGCTATGTCATTGCCAGGGGTAATATATTTAGAAATTATTATACCCGTTATTAACAGCGTCCATCCGATAGCCTCGGCTATGGCTGCGATATTGAACAGCATAAAAGCCTCTTCCCTCGTGAAAGGGCGAAAGTATTTATATTGAGTAAAAATCCTTTCTATCATCCGTTTGCAGGGGGTGAACTTAAGTAGCCGGCGGCGATCAGGATAATAAACAGAAAAATAAACAATCCCACGGGATTTAATACTATCTTGCCAAGGATTTGTTGACCGATATCCGCCATGCCGGAAGTTGATGACTCATTAGTTGATTGAGCCTTGGGAGAAGTTTGAGAAGCCTTGTAGCGAGAGTCCGGGCTAGAAGGTGTTTTACGGCTCCTTTGGCTAACTTTTCTGAGGCTGCTATTATATTCAAAACGTTTCTGAGGGTCCGATAACACGGAATAGGCCTTATTTATTACCACCATTTTCCCGGCGTCGCCGTTTCTGTCGGGGTGGTACTTCTTAGCCAGCTCTTTATAGCGAGCTTTTATGTCGCTGCTGGAAGCCGTAGCTTCAAGCCCAAGAATCTTATAATGGTTAGCTGGCATCTTTTGCTGTTATTAACTTGTGTATTACTTGAGCTATTTTATCTTAGTTTGGAAGATATTGTTAATATTAGGATTTTCAGCCGCCAATGTAGCCGCCGGCATATTGGAAGAGGAAATAAGTCCAGGAAATTGCAAAGAGAGCGACTACAACGGTGTAATAAACCTGCTTCCTGGCCAGAGTCCAGCCGTAGATCATAAGCGGTATCGGGAATGCCATCAGGACATAGCGGTTAAAGCCGCCGAACTGCTTGCCAACGATTGGTATCAATAAGAACAAAAACGAATAAATGGACAGGCTTTTGCGCCTATTCCACCAATAAATTATGGCTGCAATAAGAAGACCGATAAAAATGACGTTATAAAAGTCCATGGTATTAAAAAAACTGCCCAGTCCGTTCGAGACAAGCCAGCCGTGTTTTTTCTGCTCAGTTATAAACGCGAAAGGCTTCTGGAATTTATGAAGAAGATAATACATAAAGCCGAGTAAGCCAAGCGCGCCGATAACGATTGAAAGAATAATCTTACTTAACTTTACTCTCTCTTCGATTAGGATTATTGCTACAAGCAATACGACGAAGGCGCTTGTAATATGGGTGGCCGTACAGAACGCCAGCAGTATTGCTGACACCAGCCACTGTTTTTTGAGGGCGTAGTAGATCGCCCCGAGCGCTAGCGCGGCGAAAAGCGATTCCGTATAGGTGGCGAGGAAAAATACGGCAGTTGGAAAAAGCAGGAGCAATAGGACGCCTTGAAATAAGTCTTCCGAACTATCGACTTGGAATAGCTGCTTAAGTATCTTCATATAAAAGAAAATTGCAACGCAAACGCCGATCCAAGAAATAACCAACCCGCTGATTAGCCAAGAAGGTATGAGCTGGTGAAAAAGACGGATTAGTAGAGGATATAGCGGAAAGAAATTGGTACTGCCGGCTGAAGTATAACCCTGCTTAGCGATATGAATATAGTTCGGACCGTCCCAGTTAGACATGAAGCTAAGCTTATTGCCAGGCTCGCCGATATAGTGAGCTATCGGCGCCGGGTTCGGCAGCATAATCTTATTGTTATACCAGCCAAGGCCGACTCCTAAAACAATGAAGCTAACACCGACCGCCAGCGCCAACGTCCATTGCCTTCGGCAGATTACACTTATAAGGCGTTTTACTAAGCTGGTTATAAAGACTTTAACTGACTGAAAGCTGGATATATCAGTTGGCGCCGGGTTCATTGGCGACAGACCTGGTTAATTTGAAACGATTAGGCACTATTTTGTTAATCACGGCGTTCTTTGAATGCAGGCTGCTGATAAGCAGATAGACGCCAATAGCCATCAGAAAGACGAGGTAGACGGACCGGTCTATAATGTTCGCCACAACGATGCTGTTGCTGCTGATATGGTGTAGCTTCTCGGTTGAGAGGAGGAAGGATTCGCGTATCCCTATGGCGCCAGGGGTCAGGGCGACGAAGAGGGCCAGATTAGCCGCTCCGGTGTATGTAATAATTTGATCGATAGCGATATGGTGGTTGCCATTATGCAGTTCTATGCCATAAATTACTGCCTGGATGACAGATTGCATGACTGTAGCAAGTACGAGATAGATAATATTGGCTGGACTTAGATTTAGTTCGCTGCGTTTAACTTTCGAGTAACTTAGGTAAAGATAAATGGCTAAAGCGATGGCGCAGACCATAATGAGAGTTGAAAGGACAGTAAGTTTCCAGGATTTGCTACCGAGCACCAGCATTATGATGCCGATGGAGCCATAGAAGACATAGTAAAGGAGAGTTACGGCGATAAAATTCTTAACCTTAAGCTTATGCTTCTTGTATAAGTAGGCTCCCCTGATCGCTGGTCCGCTTTGACCGGGAAGGAAGAAATTAGCCAGTAGAGTGTAAGAATTTAAGGCCGCGTTCTCCTGGTTATCGAGTCGCTTAGAACATATGCGCAGCGTAGCGTCTAGAATAACCACCAGTATGCCTATCATCAGCACATACATTAAAAAAACAGAGATAACGACTTGAGGAGAAGTATGCATAAGCCGCGCTATTACGCTGCGGTGCGCCTTGAGATATATGCTGCATGCTAAGATTGTAGCTAGCGGCATAATAACGGCTACATATAACTTAAACTTTTTATTTACCATATCCACTAATTATACTAACTTATTTTACAGGGTTAATAAGCATTTACAAAAAAATACAGTTTGTCTACAGGTCCAAACTTAATTGTAAAGTGAGGCTATGAAAGTAAAGATAATTAACAGCTTCTTAAGGATCATTGATTCAAGTAGGTTTTTTAAAGCGATAATGGCGTTATTCGCCGTCGAATCCGCTTGGATCGCCTGTTCCGCCGTCTATCCGCAGGCTTTTGACGAGGATTTTCACTTGGGCTTAATCCGGATATATGCCAGGCATTTATCGCCTTTCTTGAGTCAACAGCCAGCCGGGTCAGCGCGCTACGGCGCGGTCGCGCAGGACCCTTCTTACCTGTTCCATTATCTGATGAGCTTTCCCTACCGCCTGGTGGCGCTTTTAACTAATGATCAAACTTTACAGATAGTCAGTCTGCGCATTGTCGACATTATTCTATTCGGCGGCGGGTTAATACTGTTTAAAAAGCTGCTAATGCGCGCCGGAGTAAGTCGCCGGCTTGTAAATGTCTCGCTCCTGATCTTCATTTTGATACCAATTGTTCCTCAGTTGGCCGGCCAGATAAATTACGATGATTTGTTATTCCTGATGGTGCCTTTATCCTGCCTTATAGCCTTCGATTGCCTCGACGGCTTGAAAAAAAAGATTATTCCCTACCGGTCTTTATTTTTACTCCTGAGTGTCTGTTTGCTTGCTAGCTTAGTTACCTACGCTTTCCTGCCAGTTTACTTAGCCGAAATCTTATTCCTGATCGGGTTTGCCGCCATTAAATTTTGGCGACATCAATTACCGCTTAAGAATATAGCAGCTCGAAATTTAAAGGCCAGTTTAACACTACCAAATGTCATCATTGCCCTATTGTTTCTTTTAAGTTCGATTTTGTTCCTCCAGCGATACGGGTTAAATCTAATTCACTATCATTCGATAAATCCCGATTGCGCGAAAATACTGAGCGTAAAAGAGTGCAGCCAGTATAAACCCTGGTATTACGATTACACTAACCGTCAAACTGTCAAAAGCAAGGGCGTCCATGTCTCCCGAAATCTCATTTATTATTTGGGCCAATGGATTTACTGGATGTGGTTCAGGTTATTCTTCGCCGTCAACGGACCCCGCAGCAGTTTCCGCAATTACCCTCCCCTGCCGCTGCCGGCACTGGGGGCCATTTTACTGACTCTAGGTTCAGCTTACGCCTTAATTAGATACTGGCGAAAGGTATTAGTGGACAGGTCGTATAATCAGCTTTTGCTGCTTATATTCGCCTTGTATGCGGGTTCGCTATTTATTAAAGGTTTCGTAACCTATACCCATACATCGGTGCGTGAAAACATGAACGGTCGGTATCTGTTAGCCGTTCTGCCGCTTTTAATACCCGCACTTGTCAGCGCATCCCAGCTAGCACTATCGCGAAAAGAAAAGCTAAGGCAGTATCTGATGCTTTTTATAGTCGTCATGTTCCTGGAAGGAGGCGGTACGCTGACTTTCATAGTTCGGAGCAATAAATCCTGGGATTGGCACAGTCCGACCGTCGTGCGCGCTAATAACGCCGCCCGCGACGTCACTCACTACTTAATCATCAAAGGCAGTAAATATTACTCAGGAAAGATGTGGTTCTTCGATTAATATTGACGATCTAACTGTCTTCTTCCAAATTGACTAACCGTTCATGATAGCGGTTACGCCTTCCCTCCTCGAGTACGTCTTCTATCAGCGATCTGTTGACGCTAATTAGATTCGCCACTATCCCTAGAGTAAAGGATAAGAAGGAAGCGTTTAAAAGGACAGTCCCGATAATTAAAGACTGAAGAAAATGAGCGCTTGATTTGTCATGCTCGACATAAGCCTTATAAACATAATGGACGAATGGTATCAGGCCGCCGATGAACAAAATGACGCTAATGCTCAAAAAGACCATGTAGGGTTTATACATAGCAAATGAATTGATTAAGGCGACGGCTGACTTTCTGACGTGTTCCCAGTTAGATTTAAACAAGCGAGACTCGCGGGTCTTAGGATTAGTGTTGATCTTAATCGTCCGGATAGACATCCGTTTGTAATTCGCTTGCAATGTCGTTTCCATGGCGAAATTAAACCGGCCGATTAAATTCATCTTGATAGCCGCTTCCGAAGTATATGCCCTAAAACCGCTGGTGCTATCAGGCAGATTGGTCTCAGCTGCCGCGTTCATGACTTTTGTGCCGAATTGTTGCAGATATTTCTTAGTTCTAGAAAAATGCTTAATCTTGTGCACTTGCCTATCGGCGATGACGGTATCGGCTTGACCATCAAGGATCGGCTGGATGAGATCGGGAATTTTTTCCTGGGGGTACTGATTATCTCCGTCTGTCAGCACTAAGATGTCCGCTCCTAGCTCGAGAGCTCCTTGAATTCCATCGCGCAAGGAATAGGCCAGTCCCCTGTTTCGGGCGTGGTGGATAAAGTGTCTGACCCCTAGATTCTTGGCGACTTCGACTGTGTCGTCGCTGCAGCCGTCATCTATAATCAGAACCTCTATGGAATCAATGCCCTTTATTTTTTTAGGAATTTTAGATAGGACTAAAGGCAAGGTTGCCTCTTCGTTTAAGCAAGGTATCATGACGACGAGTTTCATTATGTCTCCCTAAATCAATACTTCACTTTACTAGCATATTATTGTAATTAAGCTGAAATGTCATTAGTTCAAGCCGATTTTACCAGCCAGAACAGTTCTGTTTAGAGCTCTTCTAATTTTTGCAGCTGTACCGAACCGCGGGCAACGTAAATGTATGCTCCGGCTATGACGATCAGCAGCAGGTAAATGATAATCAGCAGGAAGTTAAGGTGAAATTTGACAAGTGTCGTAGATATCGATTGCAAGCTCCTGAGCAGCATCGTAATCAGGATCGTCCCGGATATGCCGATAGCGAAGGTTTTGATGCCATTTTTGTAGATTATGCCTTTTACGTTGTTCCTGAATACGAAGAGGTTGTAGACCGCTTGAATCCCGAGGAACCAATAGCATAGCCGGGGAATAAGCACCGTCAGTGTAATCAGCCAATCCGGCTCATAATATGTGGCTACGGCTACACCGTCGGCAGGATAGCGGCGCGACGGATCGTGGAGCGCAAGCATGACGTAAAAAGAGGCGTAAGCGATGAACAGTAAGATTATGGGCAATGAGGCGCTGAATTTGGTATCGGAAATGACTTTTAATAATCTCTGGGATCCCAGATAAATCAGGTAAAATCCGACAAGCAGAAGCAGCAGATCGATATATACTTGAAGTCTTACCAGGCTTGCGGTAGAGGCCGGATGGCCAGTGTAGTATTGCTTAAAAAAGTTAGTCATAACTGACGATATAGGCAGCCATAACACAAGCAAGAATAAACCTTGCGATAAGGTAAAGAAGCCCTGTCCGTCTTTCTCGCCTCTAATTTTAGTGGCGTAATCGCGAAGCCTGAGAAAACCATAAAACGCTATTAGCCAAATAACGACGTAGGGAATTTCAATCGTCAGTAGCAATAATTTCAGATGGCCAGCGGTTATGTGATACAGGTGCAGCGTGCTTGGGTTAGGCGGGACGACGAGTGATTGGTAGAGATAAGCAACAATAAGAAGCAGATAAATTAAACTTATTCGGTTATGTTGCCTGAAGAGTTGCCAGATATTTTTCATTGCTAGGCCAAATTAAGCCGCTCCCTGCGTCGTATTAGATATGTAAGTAAATATTCTAATACAACCGGTGATTTAAATCTACGCCGCTTTAAACTGTAGGCAGTTGACTTAAAATTAAATGCCTTTGGCGAGGTCCATCGAGTTCTACCAAAACGATACGCTGCCAGGCCCCTAGATCAAAGTCAGAATTTTTAAATGGCAAGCTAAGCGACGCTCCTAAGATAAAAGACCATAGGTGGTCCGGAAAATGCTCCGGTTGATGAGGGTGCCTCCATTTTAGCTGAGGGGTTAATTTCTCAATTGCAGCGAGATAATCTGCGTCAGTTCCGGGGTCCATATCGGCTATAGCGACCGCGGCAGTCGTATGCTTAATAAAAACATGGGCTATGCCGTCGCCGGATAATTGGCGGGAAAGCAGATCGGTTATATCAATGACCTGCCTTTTTTTAGTTGTCGAAACAGTTATTTCCATGTCTGCCATCATGAACGTTTAATCAGGGAAACTCAGCGTCAAATCCCACACCTGTCATTAAAATTATTACTGAAGTCTTTCCTTTAAAGGAACTATTATCTCTCATAGATGAGGATATTTACTAAGTAAAACAATGGGAGTGCTAGATGGTTAAAAAATGGTCGGGGGATGTTACTCAAAATAGCGACGCCTTGGATTTGGAGGAAGGCGTCTTTACTCTAAATGACCCCCGCCAGATCGCCAGGTCTTTGAAATACTCAGCCGAAGTCAGCAAGCGCAGGAAAACCGATCCCTTTCGCTCGGCCATGTCGATGCTTAATTTTTACATAAACCGCGGCGGAGATAATATACCCGCCTCCCAGCTTAGAATCTTAAATCAAGCTAAGGTTGAACTAAGGAAAGAGTTTGGTCGATAAGGCCAGATAATCACTTAAGCCTTTAACATATTAGGCGGGTGGTATCAATTAGAAAACCGTATACAAAAAATAAGGGTTGTCTTATATAATGTGGCGACATATAAAGAGGCAAAAAATTGGAACATAAAACCGTTTCTACGACGACGAAATCACTGAAGGTGCGCCATGAACGCGCCATGGTCGAACTGGAGCGTTATAAGATTCTCGTCGATACCATTGAAGACTACGCTATTTTTTTTATCGACCCTGTAGGCTATATCATGTCATGGAACCGGGGAGCCCAGAAGACCAAAGGCTATACCGAAGACGAGATAATCGGCGAGCATTTTTCGAAATTTTATCTTGAAGATGACGTGATCGCTAAAAAGCCCGAGCGTGAACTTGAGCTGGCGCTGAAAATGGGACGGGTAGAGGATGAGGATTGGCGGGTTCGTAAAGACGGATCGACATTCTGGGCGAATGTCGTCATTACTGCCCTCTATGACTCCAACCATAACCATATTGGTTTCGCGAAAGTGACCCGTGACTTAACTGAGAGGAAAATCCATGAGGACGCCCTCAGAAAAGCCAATACCCAGCTGGTGTCTCAGCAGCAAGAACTGGAGCGACTAAACGTTTCGAAAGACGAATTCATTTCTCTCGCCTCGCATCAGCTGAGGACCCCCTCGACAGCGATAAAGCAACTTCTTGGCATGCTGAAGGAAGGTTTCTACGGCGAAATACCCGACGATATTCAAACTGTTATCACAAAGGCCTATACAAGCAATGAGAGGCTCATAAACACCGTTAACAGCCTGCTTAGAGTTGCTCAACTCGATGCCGGTAAGGTGATACTGAAGAAAGTGCCAGTCAATATGGGCCAGTTGCTTCACGATATCTACGAGGAACAAGCTGATACTATTAAAAGCCGTAACCAGGAATTTAAATTATCCTTGCCGGTTAAGCAGACCGTCCATATGGAAGCCGATTACGATAACCTCCGTATGGCAATCAGCAATCTGCTAGACAATGCCACTAAGTACACGTCCGAAGGCGGCAAAATAGTCGTATCATTAAAGCGGGAAGCTAAAAAAATAACTATCTGCGTGCAGGATAACGGCGTGGGCATAAAAAAACAGGACATCAATAAGTTGTTTGAAAAGTTTGTCCGCATACCTAATGAACTTTCGCAAAAAGTTGGCGGCAGCGGATTAGGTCTCTATTGGGTAAGAAAGATTATCGAGCTTCATGGCGGCAAAATTAAAGTCGCTTCCGATAAAAAGAACGGAACCCAGTTCACGATTATCTTTCCTGTTGACAGTTCCTATGCGTAGGATACTGGTCGTCGAGGATGACGACCTACTTAGAGAAAGCTACAAGATAATATTGTCATCTGGGCCCTATTTCGTCGAAACGGCCGAAAACGGAAAAGTTGGACTTCAAAGATATAAGCAGAACAATTATGACTTAGTGCTTTTAGATATCATGATGCCGGTGATGGGAGGAGTCGAATTTTTAAAAAGCGTAGCTTCCCTACCGCGGAAGTCAAAAATAATCTTGCTGACTAACCTGTCTGACGGACCGGAAGTTGAAGCCGCCCTTAAAGCCGGCGCCGTGGGACATCTCTTAAAAGCTGATATTTCTCCGAAACAGCTGATAAGTAAAGTGCGTTACGAAGTTGAAGCAACCCGATATGATTAGGGTCCTTATAATAAATTTAAGTGGTATCAATCGCCCTTAGAGGCCTCAAAAGAATATCCTCACCACTGTTAAACAGCAGTAAAAGTTAAATTCTTCATAGTGAAATCTAAGCGTTACCCATATTCTTAGGGTTACAGTAAACAAGGAGGCACATAACAGTATGAGCATAATAGTATTTTTAATCCTAGGTGGAATCGTCGGCTGGATAGCTGCCAGGATAATGGGACGAAACGAGGGAATTTTAGCTAGTATAGTTATTGGTATTATCGGATCATTTATCGGTAGCTTTATCGCCAGGTTATTTACCAACGGTACATCCTACCTGTCGCTGAACTGGAGCGGAATTCTTTGGTCTCTAATCGGGGCGGTTATACTGGTGGCGATTATGAACGCCTTCTCGCACCCCCGGCACCATCACGTACAGTAATTAAGTTTTTAGGGTCTAGAATAAAGACCGCGTCTAACCGATAGGCGCGGTTTTTCATATATGTACTCTTAATGGAAATCAGCCCTTATCGGTAAAGCGCGCAAGAATTAATTCTTTTTAATCAGCGTCTACTGGCGCCGGTTCAAGCGGCTTATCCCCATGCATATATTTACCTCCGCGCATCCAGGAAGCGACGGCGGCGACTAAGCAAGCGACTATGGCGAAGCTAAGGACGACGATTAAGCCGTGCTTAAATGGCTGCCCTATCATCTGAGGAAAGTATTCCTTGGAGGTTAATTTAGAGCTGGCAGTGGGACTCAGTTTACTCAGCACGTTAGGGCCGAGCAGTGTTTTAAGCGGGTTGTAACCTAAGAAGGCGGCGAAAAGATAGCTGATTGCCGGCAAGTGCGATAGCTTCCCGGCCAGTGCCGCAGAGACGCCGTTCGTTGTCAGACCGTGATAAATGCTTGCCGGAACAGTAGCCGTCAAGCCGATGATCATGAGGCTAAAGAAAATACCTATCGATAACGGCATCCCGACATTCATGAATGTCGCCCGCATACCCGAGGCTACGCCGCGGTTTTCCGCCGGCACGGAATTCATTATCCCGGCCGTATTTGGCGAAGAGAACAATCCGAAAGCCATTCCGTTAAGCAGCAGGATGCCCGCGAAGGGTAAATACGGGAAATTGACTGGCAGCAGCATCATCAGCCCAAAGCTCAAGGCCGCTAGAATCATGCCGCCGGTGGCGAAAGGACGGGCGCCGTACTTATCCGATAGATATCCTGATATTGGCCCGGCTATAAGGAAACCGATGGTTGTCGGTAGCATATATATCCCCGCCCATAACGGCGTGTTAGAAAAGGCGTAACCATGAAGAGGCAGCCATATTCCTTGGAGCCACATTATCAGCATGAACTGTAATCCTCCCCTGCCCATAGCTGCGGTCAGCCCAGCTATATTTCCGGCGGTGAAGGCTCTGATGCGAAACAGACTAAGGGCGAACATCGGCTCCTTAACTTTGCTTTCGATAAACACGAATAATCCGAGAATTAGGAGACCGGCGACTATCAGTTCGATCACCATCGGATTTGCCCATCCCATTGCCGATGAACCATATGGCCTAATGCCGTAAGTGATGCCGATCAGTAAAGATCCTAAACCGACGGCGAAAGTTATATTGCCCAGCCAATCGATCTTGGCTTTATGGAACTTATCTATTTCCTGGAGGGCTATAACCGACCATATCGTCCCAATTATCCCTATAGGGACGTTGAATAAGAAGACCCAGCGCCAAGAGAACTGCGCCAGGAAACCGCCGACGAGTATGCCGACGAACGACCCGGCTAAGGCCGCTATCTGATTTATTCCTAGTGCCATGCCCCGTTGATCTGAGGGAAATGCGTCAGTTAAGATGGCCGCCGAGTTGGCCATTAACATCGCTCCGCCTATAGCCTGGATCATGCGCGAGAAGATAATCTCCAGTGCCCCGCTCGTGCCATGGCTCCAAGTCGCGGCCGCCGCCAGGGCCCCTAGAGTGAAGATAATGAAACCGAGGTTGTACATTTTTACTCTGCCGAACATATCCCCTAACCTGCCTAAGGAAACGACGAATATGGCGGTCACCAGCATGTAACCTAAGAGTATCCATAACAGATAGATAAAGCTGCCGGGGCTGAGTGGATTTATTCGTATGCCGCGGAAAATGACTGGCAGCGCTATTATCAGGCTGGTGGCGTTCAGGGCGGCCATCAGTATTCCCAAGGTTGTATTGGATAGGGCAATCCATTTGTAATGGGGACTCTGTTTATAGGTGTGATTAAGAATTTTTTGAAACATTACTTCGCCTTTTCTATTTTATCCGGCTGGTTGCCTCCCTCCCCCGCGCTAATCCATTGGCTAGAGTTCAAAACCGCCGCTTGGCGGGGAAAAACGCGGCTGATGAGAAGTTCATGTACTTGCTGGTCGAAATCGACGCATAAGTCTTCCAGAACACTCAATTTAAAATCTTTGTCTGCCGCCTCGCGGACAGTCGATAAGACGACTCCACTTGTTGCTATGCCGCAAAGAACTAAGTTGGTTATACCGTTTGATCTTAAGATCATCTCCAGATCACTGCCGCTAAACGCGCTCACGCGCTTTTTTTGTATCAAGATGTCATTGTCTGTCAGCGACAACATCGGCATTGGATTAATCAAGGCGTCGTCCTGGGAAGAGGCTTTTATTGCCGAAAAAGACTTGTTTGTCAGATTGATTTCTGGCATGCCTTTTCGAAAGCCAACGACAATATAAATAACCTTAATCTCATTTTTATGAGCGTAGTCAACGGCTTGACTGACTCTTTTTAAATACTCGTCTTGATTGTCGATTCGCTGGACGATCGACGGCTGGACGTCCTTAACCAGCAATGCGCTTTTTTCTTGGCTCATTGATATTAGCTTTTTCTCCTTAGCTATATATTATATAGCATCTTCATGGCGTATTTAACTCAAATACGCTAACCCTTCAAGGTAGGATTATTTATAAGCGGTTTATAGTCTTTTGCTTTATCATGAATGTTATATGAAATATGCCGATAGGGTGCTTACGGAATTGCAGGAACGTTACAAGAGCGAACCGGAGTTTTTACAGGCGGCCGAAGGCGTGTTAGCTTCGATCGGCGACTACGTTGAAGACCATAGCGATATCGAGAAATACGGTATATTAGATAGACTTGTTGAGCCCGACCGGATCTTAACTTTCCGGGTGACCTGGATAGACGGCGCCGGCAAAGCCCAGACAAACCGCGGCTACCGCGTGCAATTTTCCAATGCAATCGGACCCTATAAGGGCGGACTGAGGTTTCATCCGACCGTCAATCAAAGCATCTTGAAGTTCCTCGGCTTTGAACAGATATTTAAGAACAGTTTGACGGGTCTATGGCTGGGCGGCGCCAAAGGCGGTTCCGACTTTGACCCTAAAGGTAAATCTGACGCCGAAGTAATGAGCTTTTGCGAATCATTCATGACGGAATTATTTAATTATATCGGTCCCGATACCGACGTTCCGGCTGGCGATATCGGTGTCGGAGAACGAGAGATAGGCTACCTTTATGGCTGGTATAAGAAGTTGGCGAACCAGTTTCATGGATCCTTAACTGGAAAAGGAGCGGATTGGGGAGGCAGCAGTCTTCGCCCTCAAGCAACTGGCTACGGCCTGATTTATTTCGTCGAAGCGATGCTCCAAGAAATGAATCAAAAATTAGAAGGTAAGAAAATTATTATTTCCGGCTCCGGCAATGTCTCCCAATACGCCGCCGAAAAGGCGGTCGAACAAGGCGCTAAAGTTATTACCCTCAGCGACTCCGACGGTTATATTTTAGATAGCGAAGGACTGAATGAAGAGAAACTCCAGTTCGTCAAAGAGCTAAAGAACATCCGCCGGGGGCGCATCAGCGAGTATGCTAATAAGTATAAGAGCGCTAAATTTTTCAAAGACCAGAAGCCGTGGAGCGAAGAAGCCGATATCTATCTCCCCTGCGCTACGCAAAATGAAATTGACGGCGACCAGGCAAAGAAGATAGCCGGCAGTAGGCCTATCTTAGTAGCCGAAGGCGCAAACATGCCGACAACGCCGCAGGCTGTAAGAGTCTTTAAGCAAGCGGAGATCCTGCACGCTCCAGACAAAGCCAGTAACGCCGGTGGCGTGGCTGTATCGGGACTGGAAATGAGTCAAAATATGGCTAATCTGGCCTGGGAAAAGGAAGACGTCGACAAGCGGCTACATAAGATTATGAACGAAATCCATGATAAATGCGTCAAATACGGCCAGGCCGGCGGAAATATAGATTATATAAAAGGCGCCGATATAGCGGGTTTTGCCCGCGTGGCCGATGCGATGTTATCGCAAGGCGTTTGGTAAAAGCAAGTCAAAAAAGAATCGGTAATACAATAAAGCGCTGTCAGTCACCGCATTTTTTAGTTGAGTCATTTCGGCGCGTAAATAATTCCGCACTATTTACTGATGGCTTTAAAGTGGTATTTTATTAAGTGATATCCTAACAATTTAATAGTAATAAAAGGAACTTGCAAAGATGTATAAGACTGCCCTGGACAAGATTCTTCGCAAAATCAGAAACGGTGCCATAAAAGTGACGTATTGGGACGGTACGGAACAAACTTATGGCGTTGGCGAGCCGCTGGTGCACGTCACCATAAAAGATAAAAAAGCGGTCCGGGCAATGCTAACTAACCTGTCATTAGGCTTCGGCGAATGTTACATGAACGGCCTGATTGACGTTGACGGCCCGATTGACCAAATAAATCGTTTAGCGACTGAGAATAAACCGACGGCCAAAATGTTCCAGAAGCTGCGCTGGGTCAAAGCCAAGAACATCAACGTTCAACAGAATCAACGCAAGCAAGTCTCGCACCACTATGATATAGGCAATGATTTCTATCATATGTGGCTGGACAAGTCGATGACTTACAGTTGTGCTTATTTTCGCAAACCAAGTGACAGCTTAGAGCAGGCTCAAGCCCAGAAAGTTGACCATTTGCTGCGCAAGCTTCAACTTAATAAAGGCGATTCGATGCTGGATATCGGTTCCGGGTGGGGCACGCTGCTAATCCAGGCAGCCAAGAACTACGGCGTCACCGGCTTAGGCATCACGCTCAGCCATAACCAGCAAAAGCACTCGACTCAAGCTGCTAAAGCCGCCGGCGTCGATAAGCTGGTTAAGTTCGAGCTGATTAATTACCAGGAGCTCGCGAAACGGGACGTAAAATTCGACCGCATAATCTCTGTCGGAATGTACGAGCATGTCGGCCGTAATAATCACGGCGATTATTTTAAAGCCGTCGATAAGATGTTAAAAGACAAAGGTATTTCTGTCCTCCATTCAATAACCCATACCCACGAAACCGCTCAGGACCCATGGATAGACAAATACATCTTCCCGGGAGGATATATTCCTAGCGTTAGGGAAACAATTCACCGGATGCCGACTCATAATTTCCAGTTAATAGATTATGAGAATCTGAGGATACATTATTCTATGACCTTAGACGAATGGTTAAGGCGATTCGAAGAGCACAAAGATAAAGTACTCAAGATGTACGACGAAAAGTTTTACAGGATGTGGCGGATGTACCTTGGCAGCGCTTCGGCGGCCTTCCGTTACGGCGATATTAACTTGTCCCAGTTCGTTTTTACAAAAGGTAATAATAACGACTTGCCACTGACTCGGGAGCATTTATACCTCACGAGTTCGGGTAAGCCATTAGCATAGGAGAAAAACATGGTCCATCTATATATTTATTGTTTCGTATCCGGTCTGCTGGCCGCAAACGGCGTGCCGCATTTCGTTCAGGGTATTTCCGGCAATGAGCATATGACGCCATTCGGCAAGCCTTCGTCGGCCCTAGTTAACGTGATTTGGGGTTTAGTTAACCTCTTCGTCGGCGGTATACTGCTTCATTTAGCCCATCCGCACGCTCACGAGCTTAGGGCATTCGTCATGTTCAGTTTAGGCGCGCTTGTTATAAGCGTTATTCTTGCGACCTTCTGGTCACAGCATCCGCAGTATAATAGCCCCTCTAAAATCCGACTAAAAACTTAAGCTTTAGTTCCCGGCTTCTGCTGGGTAGCAATTTGTTTAAAGGCGCTTGTCAGGTGAGTGATAATGTCACTGGCAATAAGAAAAGGTTGAGTTAACTGTTCGGTGGCCAGATCTCCTGCCAGGCCATGGATATACACTGCCGCCTGCGCGGCTTCATAGGGCTTAAGACCTTGCGCTAAAAAAGACCCGATAATACCGCTTAAGACATCGCCGCTGCCGGCTGTCGCCATCCCGGGATTGCCCGTATCGTTTCTGCAAGCCGCTTTACCTTGTTGATTGATGTAGGTACGTCGGCCCTTAAGAACCAGAGTAACTTTGTTGATTGAAGCAAAGTTAGCGGCAATCTTATTTATTTCATTTCTTTGACTAGGTAAATCAGTCCCGACCAGGCGCTTGAACTCACCTTCGTGGGGAGTAAGTATAATCTTTTTAGTCGCGTTTAATACGGTCAAGTTTGTAGCTAGCAGACTTAATGCGCCGCCGTCGACAACCATCGGCACCAGGCAGCTACCGATCAAGTGGTCGAAGATTAACCGCGACTGCGGATCTGGCTTCATGCCCGGCCCTATAACAACCGCGCTGACTTTTCGTACTGATATGAAATCGGCGATACTGTCGGCGGCTGTTTGAGGGTTCTTTGGCAGCGGTAGTGTCATGATTTCCGGCGGCGTAAGTAAAGAATGGCTGTCACTTGAAGTATCGAGTGCTATGGTAACTAAGCCGGCCCCTGATCGAAGCGCGGCAATAGCCGATAAGATTTGCGCTCCCCTCATGCCGGACGAACCACCAATTATCAGCACGTGACCGTAGTCGTACTTATGGCTATCTGCCTTCCGGAAGAGAATTTTATTAAATAAGCTTAAATCCATTATATTAAACTCGGGTGACTATCAGATTCTATATTGAAGTCCGCTGGCGTTTATCGCAGTCAAAATAGATACTTTTAAAGGCTAGTAGTTAGTAGACAAAAATCCCATATACCAGCCAGCGGGAGCTAGTTTAGCGTCTTCGCCTGGAAGCGGATAGATCAGGATTGTCCCAGCCAAAATCCGTCGATTTAACGTTCGTGCCAGGAGGAACTATCTCGTCTATCTTATCTAGCAGTTCGTCTGGCAAACGAATATGCGCCGCCTCTAACTGCGAGGTCAGTTGTTCCATCGTTCTCGGCCCTATAATCGCCGAACTAACGGCTGGATGCCGGATAGTAAAAGCTACCGCCATCGTCGGTAAAGACAGATCATAGTCACTCGCAAGTTTAAGCAGTGAGTCGGCAGCTTCAAGCTTGGCCCTATTGCCCGCGATATTCATATCGAACATTTCCGGTCGTCTTTGGCTTCGACTGCTGATTGGAGCTTTTTCTCCTTTCTTCCACTTTCCGGAAAGCCAACCGCCTGCCAGCGGACTCCAGATAATCGCGCCCATGCCGTAACGTTTGATAGTCGGAAGGACATCAGCCTCAATCGCCCGCGACATAATTGAATAAGGCGGCTGTTCGCAGACGAACCTTTCCCTTCCCCTTTGCTGGGCGACCCACTGGCCTTCGACTATTCGTGAAGCCGGAAAAGTCGACGAACCGATAGCCCGAACCTTGCCCATCCGGATTAAGTCGCTCAAGGCGCCTAAGGTTTCGTCGATGTCGGTGTCTTCCTCCGGCCGATGTATCTGGTAAAGATCAATCCAGTCCGTTTGTAGCCGTCTGAGGCTGTTATCTACCTCTTGCATGATCCATCTTCTCGAATTCCCCCGGGCGTTCGGGTCGTCGCCCATGGCTCCATGCACCTTGGTTGCTAGTATGACGTTTTGCCGCTTACCGCCCTTTAAGGCTTTACCGACTATTTCTTCAGATTCTCCTGAAGAATAGACGTCAGCCGTATCGACGAAATTAATACCTTCGTCGATTGCCCGATGAATTATTTTAATTGAATCGTCGTGGTCCTCGTTACCCCATTTCCCAAACATCATTGCGCCTAAGCATAGCGCGCTGACTTTTATGCCGGTTTTTCCAAGCGTCCTTAGCGGCATATCTGTTTGCGTTCTGGACATAGCCCTCCTTACTTACAATTACAAAAATCTGTTTGCTTTCTGCGTTAAAGGTTACTGAAAATATTTTAAGTCCTCAACCTATTAGATAACTGAATGAAACTATAAAATGTGCATCGGGCTTTTCTAGGATCTCTTTTTAAAGGCTAGTCTTAATGGAGCATTAAGAAAAGAGCCGCGTTCGGTAACGGAGAATAATAATAGCAACTACCCTGTCTGATCCTTGCAAATACAAAGAAAAGTAGTAGAATAAGTTTATTAATACTGTTCCACAATACGGAACGGTGAAGGAAGAGAATATGAGCCATGAACGATTAGGTGATCTTATTACAAATAACCGGGCAGCAGTAGCTGCAAGCGTTGCGGTCCTGGCACTTGGAGCAGGGGCAACTCTTAGAACCAATACCGCCAAAGCCGACACTGTAACCGACACGCCGGCAGAGTGCATGGCCGACGGGTTGTATTCGCTTACTGGTGGCATGATGCAAATTGATTCAACAGGCACAATTACTCAGCTGGAAGTAGCTGGAGCGGCATTGCCAGCGGATTGTGACGGACAAGTCTGGCGCACTGTCACTGTCGAGCAGCTTGCCGGCACAGATCCACAAAACCTATCTCCCAATACAAATTCGTATGATGTTTTTGATGGCAATGGCGCCTTTGATAACACGATCAACGCGCAGATGATTAACCCTTACGCCTGCGGAACTTATTACCAACAAGAAACTACTTTTTCGGTAACTACTGTCAGTCCTAATGCAGGTTTAGCGCCAGAAAGTAAGACCTACTTGAGTACAGAGTCTGAGCAGAATTGCCAACCGGCAACCACTGGCAGCGGAAGCGGTGCACCTAGTGGCAGCGGTTCGGGAACTACTGTATCGCCACAGCCGAGCGAGGCTCAGAAAATAAAGAGCTGTGAGATTGACGCCGTAGATAGCGTCCGCTACATCTCGATGCAGTATCTTAAGCCGGCACATCATCAGTACAAACGGGTCAGACAAATTGTTAAAGCCGACGCTTTACCGAAGTCCTGCGATAATCTTGTTCAGAGGAAAATAGAAGTCCAAGCCAGATTAGGCCGAAAGGGTCACGTTAAACCTGATAGTCGTTACGAGACACTTGATACCCGCGATGGAAAGATTTACGAATACATCAATCAAACACTAAAGCACGCCTGGAGAAGCGGCGAGAAAACCCAGCAGGCAGTAAAAGTTATTGCTACTCCTATGAAGGCTTATGACGGCTACGGCGTTAAGCCTATGACTAAACAGTACTTCACTAAAGCCGCCTAAGTTTTAGTAGCACATTTAGAGACTTGGACGCTAGAAATGTGCGGAGTGTATTCGGATTAATTTAAAATAGCTTCATGCATATGCGGCATCAATGCTATAGGGCGTTAATTAGGAATCGCTATTTTACTTCAGGACGGTTGTATGGGTTGACTACATTCAATTAAAGCGGCGGACTGGTAACCGGCTGCTTGGCGGCTAAATGTCTGGCTTTTCCTAGTAGAGTACGGTTATACAGTTATCTTTCTGCGCCACTAGCATTAGCTGTACAGCCTTTGAAATCAGTTATGATCTTAAGATAAGCCCCGCAAGTTTTTAAGAACGTTGCCCCGTTAGAAGAAAAAACAAGCCCATTAACTAAATCAGTTTTTATATTACCCGTCGGTAAAATGATATCGGAAGCTATAGTGGCCGATGCTCCCAGGCTGCCAATTTTTAGATGATTGGTATAATCCTTTCAAAAAATTTTGTTTTTGTAGATCATTGAGACTTTGGTTATTCTTATGCACTTCGCAGAGAGCTAATGTACCAAGCCATAAGGACGTGTTCAGCCGGTGTTGATCTTCTACTTTAGCCATTTCAGAATCGACCTCGAGCACAACTTTATAAGATTTCGGAAAAAGAATCGGAAAAAGGCTAGTCAGTTTATTTTTCTTCTTTTTATTTAGCATTATTGATATAGGCTGGTTAAGCCCGGCAGCGCTTGCTCCATCTACTAGCTTTAAATAGTTAGCATCAACTGTTGCCGGCTTTTCGAATGGAGCTAGTGGGCCCGAACTTAATATAGGAACCAAAATGCCAGTTTCTTCTAGCTCAGTCGATTTTCCATATTCTGTTTCGCAGATCAGTTCCACCTGCCGTGAAGGTGGTGACGTGATTCTTAGTTTTCGGATCCTATTGATAATGTAATTATGAATATTATATTTACGATTTGCTAACTTCCATCTGACATTGTTAAAGTTCATATTAGAAATTTCAAACTCATGATTATCTCTTACCTGCCAACCGGATGTATTAATAGCATCGATGAAACTACTTGATTCTTGTGGCAATTCCTAAATTTCGTAAGGTAGTTGTTGGGAGGGCATAGGGGATATATTTATCCTGTCACCTCGGTTGAAATCTTGCATAGCACATTCATAGCAAGTATGGCTTTACCAGAAGTTATAGTTGCAACTTCAGCTTGGGTCAGCCAAGAATAGCAGAACAAAATCTTATGGTCCCTCCCTTAGTGGGCGACCTTTGCAACATTAATGAAGAAGTGCCATATTGTAAGTTTTTATTAGTTCCGAATTAAAAAGCCCGGCAAAGCCGAGCTCTTTAGTGTTTTATTAAGACCTTAATTTGGTAGCGTACAGTCCCCAGAAACAGCTGAGTTATTATAACCAGCTGCACCAGTGCCAGCGGGCACCCCGCCACCTATGCTACGTGCAGTACCATCAGTACCAAGAGTACCAAAATTACCGTTTGTGTTCGCAAAGGCACCGTGACAATATCCGCTCGAGCTTGTGGGCCCGTAATATTGGTTCACACCTGCTGCAAAAGTAGCGCCACTTGCGCCGGCCACAATAGTTGCTGTTGCAATAACTCCATATATGTATTTCTTTGTATTAGTTTTAATCTTTTCAACACCAGTTTCTACTTTATAAATGTAGTTCACGGACACCTCCTTGGTTAGTATTTAATATTATAATCCTCTGCGTCAAATATAGTATGTACTCATTATGCTTATGCTTGCTCCACCTAGTGGACGTACTTCGAACTTTTGTGATTACTCCCTATGTTCAATCAACCCTTGTTTAAGGGACTCAAACGCCTCATTCTTAAGGTCTTGCCCGACTTTTTGTTTTGCGGCCCATTGTTCTGGTGTAACATCAGCTTCTGTAATTCTGTCGGGAAAATGCTCGAGTGTTTTTTCATCAAGCTCAAACATACATGCAGCTAGACGCCCCACTTCCTCGGGCGTCAATGGCTCTTCACCTACCGGTAACGCCTCGTCAGGCAATGGCCCTTCATATTGCATAGATCTAAAATATCAAAAAAGCACTAAATACAAATTGCTTATGCTTGCATCCCTCTAGTTGACGTTCTTTGCAACTATAATACTAATCGAGTTCGATCTTAGAATAATATATTTCAAGTGGTGGTTTAGATGGATCGTAATTTTCTCTTACATAAGTAGAGTTCCTTTGTTTACCAGTTGGGTCAAGTGTTTTAAGCCTTTCGCTTTCCTTGGCCAAATCTCTCATTTGTTCCTCAAGGCAATACCTAGCTTGCTCCTCACTAAACACGAATTTTTTGCCATCAGTTTCTCGTATCCTTAAATAAGCGTAATGCCCCATGTTGGCCGATTTACCATTTTCATCATTAATAAGGCCTTCGGAAGTATCAATTTCGTTAGCGCATGACCACTCTTTTACCAATTTGAGTATAAGATTTTCATAGTAACCTTTCATGGTAGGTATTCCGAAGCTCATCGGGCCACTGTCAGTAATATAAAAATCGCGATCAAGCTTTAGCTCAACGATACCATCGTCTAAATAAAATGACGATATAATGCGGTTTTGTGTTGGGTCGTAGCGTAAGTTCACGGATTCCAAGCCTGTTTCTTTAAGATTCTTCGGCATAACAAACTTTAACGACCGGCGCCCTAGAAAACGTTTTTGCTCTTCTCTAATAGTTTGCCTCAAATGGTTGTTTGCTTCATCCATATCTTTACTGATAGCTTCTGCGGTGTCAAAAGAAGAGCTCGGGGTGCTATTATCGCGGGATATATGCCTTGCATAATTAATTAACAACAATTGCAAAGGGGTATGAGTTTTTATATCCGTTGCTATACAAGGCCTATAAATAGTGATGCCGTCTACATAAACCTTTTCACCCAAAGGTTTATAAACTAGATGCATCCTGCCTGTTTTTTCAAAGCTACTGATCCCTAGCTCATTAGCCATTAGTGCAACTCCCAATATCTCAGCAGTGAGACCGCCAGCTCGCTCTTGCATTTCTTCAGCCTCATTTTTTGGAGTAGGCCACTGCTTAGTCGGGAAATAAATATCTACAGCGAGGGTAGGGCTAAGAGGTAAAGACAGACCGTCAACACCTCCTTTTAGATGCCTTGAATCGGCACCGGCGGCACTTTCTATTATTTGCATAGCTGCCATCACGCTATACGCATAAGGTGCAAAATGTTGCATGCGCTTGTGAAATAGCTCCGATTTAAGCGATAACGCTTCTAGCTCATCTGGCATCTGAATTTGCCCGAACTCAAGCTGGTCACCTTCTATATGACTTATAATTACCGGGTCGAAAGCCATTAGCCCTCTTTCACTTTTCTCAGCCAGATCTAGCAGCAACTTATGAGTAGGCCCATAGATCCTACTGCTGCCATGTCTTTCTTGATGCAGTCTTGTAATTGCATCTTTTTCTTTTTGTGTACTCTCAAAACCGATACCAGTAATATACTGGTTTAAATTATCAAATATTGTCTTTGTCTGCGCTGCATCAACAGCAGCTTGCAAATCGTTGTTTCCGTAGAACGATGAGTCAACTTCTTTCATGACTGCGTATATATAAGTAGACGACATATACGGCTCAACTAAAGAGGCTATCCGTACAATCTTACTCAATGCCGGCTGATTATCAAGTAGCTCAAATGAGGCACGGGCTAGATTATTATGGATTGCTCCGAAATTAGGTATATTATACCTAGTTGAAAAAATACTCTTTAAAATCGCTTCGAAATTTGGAGCACTGGGCTGGCCTTGAACGGATCCTTCAATTATTGCAGCAAAATTATTTGGGTTAGCCGTAACTGCCCCACCATGCTTTTCTGCATAATTGGCGCTACTTAAGAAAATTTCATCCGCTAGCTCAGCGTCGTCGCAAAGCCTGGAAGTAATAAAATCCAATAGGTCTGCTCGAAGTACTACATGTTTATCGCCAGTAACATCACTGAAGTCCGTAAATTGTCTGGCGAACTGGCGTTTAGCTAGATGCTCTTGGTGTTCACGTTTCGACCGTTTTTTGGTTGTAATTTTGCCTAGGTCAACTTGATACTGCTCGTAGTCTTTAGCGTATTTTATTCTAACTTTTCTGCGTAGCTGTTGTTCCGGTGTAAGTATGATGGGCTGCTCGGGTACGTTTGGCTCAATGAGATTTTCATCTTTACTGTCGGCCTCATCAGATACATCGGCTTTTTGCTCAGCAAGTTGGATTAATTGTCTTGCCAAAACTCCAATTTGCTCCTGAGTTCGAGTAGATTCGGCATATTCAGGCTGCAACTTAAACTCTTCCTCATACCACGAACGAATATGGGGATCTGGTTCAGCAGCTAAATCTTGACTAAACTCATTTAAAAACTCGTGCGACTCACCGACGTTCACAAAATAAAAATAACACATTTAGTGCTAAAGTCAATACTTTTTAAACTGGCAGTCACTAAGTTCGCCTATGGGCTCGTATTGATAAAGTCGCTGAACGTCAACTTCTGACAGGTTAAGCTGCTCGTCTCTTATAATCCTCGCTAAGTTAGAGGTGTAGTCTATCCAATCTTTATCATCCGGTATCTTAAAAGCATCTTCAACACGCCATTCTGATATTGGCTCATATGGACCGTGTATTACGGGCATAGACCCGGTAAAGTCAGGAGGGGTAGTTGTTTCTCCCATAATACTTATTATTCTGCACCATCTGAAGATAGATGCAAGGGCAAGTTAGCTAGAACCGACCAGAAAGGCCAGAGTTAAAGAGAAACTTCTTGCGAGGCGGATCTGTATCTATTAGATATATGAAATTTGCTCTGGCAGTAGCCCAGAATGTATTCAAAACACGTAAATTAATGGGAGGATAGAAAATAGCAAACCAAACTACTTATATAGATAAAAATATAAGGGTTGGAAGTGAGCTGAAACAGGCTCAGCGTTCTATTTGGGTCCCCTATTGGACGCACTTCGTACTAGTTGGTGGGTTTCTTGGGATGATTCAACCGATCTAAATGATGTACAAGTATTGTTGCGGGATGCGGCTGATCAGTTAACGCGCTGTTAATAATGCGGCGCCGGTCTTCCGTTATATCAAGCATATTGTGCAGGAAAATGTCTCGGGAATCATCGGTTGGTAGCTTGTCATGACATATAGCCATTACCTCCCTGCCAAATTCAGTTACTCTGATCATAGTGGCTGCTGACTCATCCCCAGGATTTCTAGCTAATTTTAGTGAGCTGCTTTCATGGTCAGCGTAATTGACAAGCCCGTAGGCTTCCAATAATGCTGCGGTACCGAAAGGCTGGACGCCAAGATTCACTCTAGCCTGCTCGTCAGGTACACTTGCCAGGAACCCGAGCCGTAGTATGACATCATAAGGCAATGAAGCCGCAACCTGTTCAGGTGACGAATCTTCGTAATTTGACATAACTGAAATTATACTATATGAGCTGAGAATCAAAAGTGTATATGGTGGGCTCCCCTTAGGGGACGTACTTCGCAACTTTGAAGACAAGATTGAATGCCTAGTCGTATTTAAATTCCTTAATAAATTTGCGCTTCCCTATATGTAGGACCTTTGACGCAAGTCGTTCTTTCGTTTGAGTGATGCGAACGCTTTTACTAGCATTTTCGTGTCAACGGGCTGAGTTTCTTCGCCGTTGTCTATGCCATCATCTACAGCATCGGCGATCACTCCCTCGATGGCCACTTTTAAGTCGGCCCCAGTTAAGCCATCGGAAACTGCAACCAGTTCTGAGACATCAATACCATTGAACACCGGTACCTCTGCTCTATTGGTAAAATACTTCACCCATTTTGTAATAATTTCGGCTCTACCCTCTGTGCCTGGCGGACTAACTTCCATCACTTCGTTAAAGCGGCCAGAGCGTATTACGGCTGCATCTACATTAACTGCGTCATTTGTTGCCCCAAGGATTAGGCAGTTAGGGTAATAGTCATTCAACGCTGTCAAAAATTCGCTCGTCATTTTGCGCTCCCAAGTCATCATGTGCATACCGCCCCTAGAAGCTGCCAGCCCTTCAAGTTCATCAATTAGCAGGACGACATTATGTTTTTCACCGAGAACCTTGAGCAAATCAAATAATCCAGCAATGTTCTTCTCGGCCTCGCCTGCCCACATACTTTCAATATCGCTAACTTTGGCTGACAAATAAATGTCTCCTACCTCATGTGCAGCAGCATCAGCCAACATTGTTTTACCACATCCTGGCGGCCCAATTAGTAGTCCTGTTAACTTGGGTGAAATCCCAGCTTGCAAGTACCGCTCAGGATATTTTGCTCGCTTTACAAGTCTTTGCATCTGCTTTTTTCATCAGACAGCCCACCCACCATATCGAATGTTATTTCAGGGACTGGCTGTACAGTCTGCAGGAACAACTCTCGTTGCCTATTATCATTTACTTCTTGGGGCACTTCTTTATGTTTATCCTTATCCTTATCGAGGTATTCGTCTTTTAGGTCTTCGCCTTCGTGCTGATTAGCGCGGGGATGAAATATCATTTCCGGCAATGGTTCATCAAGCCATGTTCTATTGAGATTTTCAAGTATTTGAGGAAAACTGCGCTGCAATAGAGCTAACTGCATATTAAGCCTATCTTCCAGTGTTTTCCTCCGAACTTCGGTTTGAACGACAGATTCTTTATCGTCCTTTTCAACAGGCAGGCCCTTAAATCCAAACTTTATTAAGTAAGTAAGCCCTGCTAATTCTGTGGTTAGGACTTCATCCTCTGCTTCCCCTGCCCAGTACGTTCCAACTCCGCCGTCTTCGCGAGCAAAGTGCCTAGGTTCGCGAGCGCCACCAGTTGGATCTAAGTCCTCAACCACATATTTGATACCAGCTAATTTTGCAATCCCAGTAGAACCACCTATGAAAGCTGATGGTTTAAACGCGACTGCTGCAACCATATGAGATGCCGCAGTGTATGGGTCTGATTCAATTGAGATTTGCAAGCGCTCCATAGCGCTATGTTCATAAGGCTCAAAAGCCTTGACTGCGGACCATCTATTTTTTGGTGACCTGCCTCTGTGCCTAGTTTGTGAGGGCTTTGCCATCCCTTCGATAAAATCATCCCTGTCCTCGAACTCTATGCGAAGCGCAGTATTATAAACGTGCTCTTGTAGCTTTGCTTGAACGGCCGGATCGCTGAGGTCGGGTAATTCTTCTTCCTCACCTGCTAGCTGTAACAAGACACTTATTGTTTCAACTGAATCCTCTCGCCTTTTGGCGGCTTCCCTAAGAGCCGTGGGTACGCTAAGTGCGCCAAGATGGTGAACAATGCCGATGACTTCCTCGTATAAGGCATGCTCAGCTTCTTCTAGCTCGTGATCCTCGGCTTCAATGTCTGATCTTGTGTCTGGAAATTCCTCGGGAGTGTCGCTCATTCCCATAGTATCGCTAAGACTACATGATTTTTGCAAGCATTAGCGAAATAAATATAATAATTGTGTAGTATAATTTCGCCGTATGGACCACGCTTACCTGTATCACATAACCGCTGGCCATCTGAAATTATTGCGGATCAATATCGAACAAGTCGAGGATGATTACTACGGAACGGCGTCTCACCTGTTATTACTAGCAAAGCAGTTTCCTAAGCTATTCGAGAAGGCTGATCTTGAGCAAAAAAGGTCTTTAATCAACATGATACTTTCGAACTTGGTACTAGATGGCAAATTACTTCGGTGGGAACTAAAAAAGCCATTCGATACGATGGCTTTTTATGGCAAAAATGGAAATTGGCTCCGGGGACTGGATTCGAACCAGCGACCTAGTGGTTAACAGCCACCCGCTCTACCGCTGAGCTACCCCGGAATATTGTAAGAACTTGTTTATTCTAACTAGTCTTTAACAGATTGTAAATGTTAATTAATAGCCTGTACGTTTAATTTCAGTGGCCGCTCTGCGTGCGTCATCCCTGGCTTTCAAAGCGTGTCGCTTGTCGTATAGCTTCTTGCCTTTACCTAAAGATATGCGTAGTTTAATGTATTTCCCGCGTGTTAACATCTCTAAAGGTACAATTGTCCGGCCTTGTTGCTTAGCTGCCTGTAGTGCTTCAATTTCCTTCCGTTTTGCCAGAAGTTTACGGGCACGGGTTTTATCAGTATCTGTAATTCGTATACCGCTGTCTCCAGTAATGTTGGCGTTGATCAGATATAGCTCGTTATTTTTGATAGTGACGTAGGCTCCCCTAAGTTGGCCGTGTCCCAGGCGTAGGCTTTTAGCTTCGGCGCCAGTTAGTTCTAAGCCAACAATAAGTGAATCCTCTAGCACGTAATCATGCCGGGCTTGACGGTTGGTTATTGTACCTGCTGCTTTCTTTCTTTTCTTAGCCATAATTTTAAGTATGAACTATCAGTAAGCGTAGACGCTAGTTTTTACCTTATTGCTTGTCTGAACTAAACTCCTTTTTAGCAACGTTCCAGAGGCTGGGGTCATGAAGAATCACTTTTCTATAGTACCAATACTCTGCGCCCCACATTTCTATTTGCTTCATACCTGTCGCTTTGCCGAAAGCGAACCGGTTCATTAACCTGCTTGCGTTAATGGATTTATTTTGCTCAGTTAGACTTGTCTGCGTTATGGTCTGTCCATGTGGCGGCCAAGCCTCGGCTTGCAGCTCATCTATCATCATGTCGCGGTGAAGGAATATCTTCTGCCAGCCAGCTAGAAAAGCGTAATACCAAGCCGGAAACGGATATTCTAAGTAGCGGTGGGTAACTCCAGCGTCCCAGACTCTTTTATATACCGAGATGCCGTATTCGTCTGGCTTAGGGGCGCCGTCAGGAAAACCGATTGCATTATTGCTGCGCCCGACGACTACCGGATGTGCCGGATCTAGTTTCTTGATTAAATTATATTCGCTAACCAGTCGGCTTCGGGAATCGTTAGTACAATTGCCAAAACCTTGTAGAAAATATTCGTTTTCCAGCTGGTATTTTTCTAGAGCCGGTGAATTCTTATAGCGATTTATTACAGCGCTCATAAATTGTAGTAGCTGAGGTTCCCATTGACTCTCAGGCGCTGAGGTATTAACCCAGGTCGGCGCGTGACACTCGGGCCATCTAGGCTGACGAAGCCCGAGAGTCAGTATCACGGAAGCGTGGGCTTTAACGGCTTTTTGGAATTCCCAGTCGAGTTGAGAAAAATCGTATTTGCCGGGGGATGGTTCCAAGTCGCTCCAGTAGCTGACTAGTCGGAACTGCTTAACGCCAATACTCGTCAGGGCGTCCATAGTATTCTGCGGATCAAGGCCTAAACTCTGAGCGTAATCGGGTATAAAGCTGACGCCTAGCTGCAGCGGTATATGCGCTTCACTCCTTATGTACCACTCACCAATGCCAAAGATGCCTAGACTAACTATTAAAAGTAGCAAGAATACTATTGAGATGATTTTATGCCAGATACTCTTTGACCAGTATCTATATGACATTAGCCTTAAGGTTTTTAACAGTTTTAAAATGTAGGATGAATTAAGTTTTGGCATATAATGTAGGTAAAGATCTGATGAACATTAGTTTAGTCATCCCAGTATACAACGAAGAAGAGCAGCTAGCCGCTTGTCTCGATGCTATAAATAAGCAAACCTTTTTTCCTTATGAAGTCATAGTGGTCGACAATAACTCAGTCGATAATACCTGTCACATTGCTGAGAAATATGACTTTGTCACCTTAATAAAGGAAAAGCGGCAGGGGGTAGTGCACGCGAGAAACAAGGGCTTTGACCGGGCTACTGGCGACGTTATCGCTAGGATAGACGCCGACACGATTTTACCTACCGACTGGCTATCTAACGTAAAAGATATCTTTTTTGACCCTAAGATTGATGCAGTTTCCGGAGTGGCTCATTATTACGGAGTGGCAGCCGGTGATGCTATCAACGCCGTCGATTTGTTCTTCCGTCGGCGTTTAAGCCGGACGTTGAAGGACACGATGTATTTATGGGGGGCAAATATGGCAATAAGGACCGGCGCTTATAAAAGCTTAAAGTCAGAACTTTGCTCTCAGGGAAATATGCATGAAGATTTCGACTTGGCGATTCATCTTATGGATCGGGGCTGCAACGTCGTCTTTGACGAAAGACTTCACGCGTCGGTATCATCCAGGCGAATCGATAGTAATTTCATCAGTTTTATGAAGTATGTCCTCATTAGCCCCAGCACATTTAGCCAGCATGGCAAAAACGTTAAACTTCAGATGTACCCGGTAGTTCTATTCTGCGCTCTGATGTACCTACCGGGCAGCTTACTCCATAAAGGCTACGATGAAGATACCGGCAAGTTCAACTTAATGAGAATCTTCAGCCAAGGCGCCGCCGCCCGAATCGATCCGACGGCTAATGTCGCTTAGGCTTGATTCCTAATTTTTCAGTTAATATCTTTTCGTCAGTGTTGGTGCCGTCAATGATAATTGGCTCTTCTTCTGCGCTTGGCTCTTCTAGTTTTGTAGCTATCGAGTCAAACTGCTGTTCTGACATTATGACGTCGTAAAGGTTGCGGCACTCATGGGCAAAGACGGCGCGTTCCTTAGATAACTTAAGCGGAGTCTTGACCCACACGAGTACTGTTTTAGCGTTATTGCACTCGGCAATTTCGCGCAGTTTATCTCGATCGGCTTTATGATTAAAATTAGTGTCAAAAACCACGCTTTTGCCTTGGCTTAGAAGATAATCCGTGGCGGCGTTTAATTTTTCGTAGAGTTCGTCGCTTTCGGCTTTAGAGTGCCTTGGCTTCGGGAAAAGCTTGTGTCGCTCGACGTCGGCCCAGATATGTTTGGCGTCGGTATTATCGACTATATATTTAGAAATTGTCGTTTTCCCCGCCCCGGGATATCCAACGAATAAGTATAAACGCGGTTGATGCATGCCTTTTAGTTTAGCAAATGAAAAATGGCAAGAGTTCAGGCATAACTTGCCGATTAGAAATCTATGCCTTTATTAGCGAGAAACTTATCGTCAAAGTGGTGCTTAATCTTATGCATGTCGGTGGCGATATCGATATGTTTGAGAAGACTTTCCGGAAAATCCCGCCCAGTCAGACATAGCGATGTCTTAGCGGCTTTATTAACGATCAGAGACTTAAGTTGTTCTTTTGTAATTAAGCCGTCTTTTACGGCGTTATTTATTTCATCACAGATGACTAAGTCGTAGTCGCCGCTGCTAGCGCAAGTCATGGCTTGCTTAAAAGTATCGGCAGCCGCTTGTCGGTGCATTTCTTCGGAGACATTGGTTTCTGACAGGTCGCCGGCCTTATAAAAGCCTTTGCCGCCTTTATAGAAGTAAAGCCTATCTTTATAAATCGGCATTATGTCGCGGATAAAAACATGCTCGCCGACTCCCCAGTATTTGATGAACTGGATAAACGCGACGTTCATCCGGTTGCCTAAGGCACGGCATAGTAGTCCAAGAGAAGCTGAAGTCTTGCCCTTGCCTTCTCCGGTATAGACAATGACTACGGATTCCTTGTTCTTATAATCTTCAAAACCCATATAGCTATATCTTATTACAATAAAATAATTGTAATAGTCGGTCTTACCTAGTTTACGAGCTGAAGCTTTTTAAGCGAAGCGTCGATCTTCGGGCGGTCAAAACCTAAAATGATATCGCCTCCCATATCGATGACTGGAATTCCCCGCTGGCCCGATTTTTCTATCGCTTCCATGCCGGCTTTAGGATCAGTATCTATATCGATATAGTGGTATTTGATACCTTTATCGTCGAGGTACCTTTTAGCCATGTGGCAAAAGCCGCACCACTCCGCCCCGTAAATGATTATTTGATTATCTGACATATATCCAGTTTATCACTATACTTTTTAAAGTAAAAGCTCTTTTATTAGTCGGCTTTAAGGAGTTAGCAGCCTTGCGTGACAATACTCACATTTGTTATAGTAAATAAGAAATGACTAAGACGACAGCGTCAGATATGGCGCCCTCGCCGGAAATTAAGGAAAAGACTCCAGTTCCAGAGGGTGGAAATAATCAGTCACTCATGTTGTTCATGAGTGCCGTATTAGATTTGAGCTGGAGAATGGCCATTGTCGTGCTTCTCCCGATCATCGGCGGTTTTGAGCTCGACAAGCACCTCGGCACATCGCCGAGTTTCACGATTTTAGGCTTCATTTTAGCTATGGCGGGAACATTCGTCGTGCTTAAGCAAATGCTGGCCGATTATGGCGATAAATCAGTAATTAATTCTTCAGTAAGTAATACTAAGGACAAGAAATGACCGAAGTTCTAATACAATTTGCGTCTTCCGTGCCAGAGATACATATAGCGCCGCAAACCGTTTTCACTATCGGGGGGGTCAATATAACCAACTCTATCTTATTCGGTTGGATAAGCCTGGTTATTATGATCGTTTTGTTTATCTGGGTAGCCCGAAAGATTACGGTCAAGCCTAGTAGCGGCATTATCCAGTACGTCGAAGTCATCGCGGAGTTTATGTCGGGAACAATTGAAGGCGCTTTCGAAGATAAAGCGCGGGCTCAGAAATATGTACTTTATTTCATGACCATGTTCTTCTTTATTTTAGTCAATAACCTGTTGGGCTTAATACCTGGAGTCGGTGATCCGATCACGTCTCACGGCGCGCCGCTATTCAGGCCGTTTACGGCGGACTTTAACTCGACTCTGGCTATGGCGGTACTGACTATGGGGCTTGTATATTTCAGTTCAATAAGAGAGCTAGGGGTTAAGGGTTACCTGAAGCACTTCTTTGTCGGCAGTCTCAAAAACCCCTTGTACTTATTTATCGGGCTGATTGAGATAATCACCGACTTGACAAGGGTCGTAAGTCTTTCCCTCCGTCTTTTCTTAAACATAGCCATTGTAGAAATCATCATCGTGGTGTTTGCTTGGCTCGGGCATATAATCGCCCCGATTTCGGCTATGCCATTTTTCTTCATGGATCTGTTTGATGATCTGCTCCAGGCATATATCTTTGTTCTTCTCGGGACCATGTATATTGCCATAGCCGTCAACCACGCTTCCGAGAACCATGAAGAAGATTTATTGACCGAAGGAAGCATTCCTGAAACAATGGAGGCGAAAACCGGCATGTGATAAGTAAGGCCGGATTAAAGTTTGTTTTATTTAAAGCAGTTAAAGTAATAAGGAGCAATTAATAATGATCGGATTTGCAGACATAGCGCAAGTGACCAGCAGTGTAAACATTGCTAAAGGAATAATGATTGGTGGCGGTTTTATAGGACCTTGTATCGGCATGGGCATAATCGGCGGCGGATACTTGCAGGCTACGGGCCGTAATCCTGAAGCTAAACTTTTAGGACAGGCTTTAGTCTTCGTGGCTCTGGTTGAGCTTTACGCCCTCCTCGCCTTTGCATCAACGTTCTTCATGCTTACAAGTAAATAATTTAAATAACGTCTAGGTAATGCTTAATTTACTATCACAATTCGCAAGCAGCTCATCGGGGGGCATCGGCGCCCTTGGCTTAAATGCGCAGTCATTTGTTATACAGCTGTTAACTTTCATAATCGCTCTTCTGATCCTGAGGAAATGGGCGTTTAAACCCATTCTTAAAGTTATGGATGAGAGGCGTGAGACTATTGAACAAGGCGTCAAACTTGGCGAGGAAATGAAGAAAGAAAAGGCGGATTTCGAAGCCGAGGTTGAAAAACAACTTCATGATGCCAGGCAGAAGGCCGATGAAATCCTTGCTAACGCCAATGACGCGGCTAGGGAAACAATTAAGGAATCGGAAGACACGGCTAAAGAAAAGGCCGCCAATATCCTGAAGGCCGCTGAAGAGCGCATAACTCAAGAAACTGCTATTGCCCGCCAGAACCTTGAATCGGAGCTTGTCGGCCTGATCGCTGACGTCACCGAAGCGGTCCTGGAAGAAAAAGTCGATCAGACAAAGGACTCAGAACTTATTAAGCGGACGCTTAAGGAAGTCCAAGGATGAAAACGTCCAGGGTAAAAGTAGCTGGTTTTATAGCCGACCGTACTTTAAGCGGCGGTATAAACGACAAGCTTGCGCGTGAGGTTGCCGCCTATCTTTTAGTTAACAATCGGGTCAGTGATCTTGATTCTATCCTTCGCGACGTCCAACAAGACTGGGCTGACAATGGTTATGTTGAAGTTGTCGCAACCAGTTCTCACCCTTTTACCGATGAAGTTAGAATGCTGATTGAAAACGAAGTAAAACGCGTCTATCCTTCCGCCAAGACGATTATTATCTCGCCAGTATACGATCAAGAAATTATCGGCGGCGTTAGACTCAACTTCGCTTCAAGGCAGTTGGATTTAACAATCAAGACAAAGCTTAATAAGTTTAGACAATTAGCGGCAGAAAGAAAGGGATAGAATGAGCGAATTATCGATTGCAGAATTATCAGAGGATATCAGATCGGCGATTGCCGAGCTTAAAGAGCGCCCTGAGATTGAGAGCGTGGGTGTGGTCACCAGGGTTGGCGACGGTATTGCCTGGGTTTACGGGTTAAGCGCCGCCGGCTATAGCGAAATGATTGAAATCGACGGGCTAAGCGGGCAGAAAATAACCGCTTTCGCCCTTAACCTTGGCGAAGACGAAATCGGCGCCGTAATTCTGGGGGACGACTCTCAGATCAAGGCAGGAGCTAAAGTCCGGCTGACCGGTAAAGTTCTTGAAGTTCCAGTCGGTCCTGAACTTATCGGGCGTGTTGTCGACCCGTTAGGAAATCCGCTGGACGGCGGCGCACCTATCAACGCTAAGCAAACCTATCGGGTTGAGCGGACTGCACCTGGGGTATTGGAGCGAAAACATGTCCATGAGCCGCTCATGACTGGTATTACTGCAATCGACTCGATGATACCAATCGGACGCGGTCAACGAGAACTTATTATCGGTGACCGGCAGACCGGTAAAACCGCTATCGCAGTTGACACTATGGTTAACCAGGCCCGTCAAAAGAGCGGCGTTATTAACGTCTATGTCGCTATCGGTCAGAAGCTATCCAAGATATCCGCCTTGCGGGAGCGTCTCAAGCGCGAAGGTGTGTTGGATCAAACCATAATTGTGGCTACCGGACCGTCTGACCCGGCCGCTATGCTATACTTGGCTCCTTATTCAGGGTGCGCTATGGGTGAATATTTCAGGGATAATAAACAGCACGCGCTGATTATCTATGACGACCTGTCTAAGCACGCCGTTGCCTACCGTCAAATGTCTTTGCTGCTGCGGCGACCGCCTGGACGCGAGGCTTACCCGGGTGATGTTTTTTATTTGCACTCCAGGCTCCTGGAACGTGCAGCTAAGCTTTCCGATGACTTAGGCGCCGGTTCTTTGACTGCCCTGCCTATCATCGAAACCCAGGCAGGAGATATTAGCGCCTACATTCCGACGAACGTCATTTCTATTACTGACGGTCAGATCTTCCTTGAGACAAACTTGTTTTACCAAGGCATGCGTCCGGCGATTTCCGTGGGACTTTCTGTCTCGCGCGTAGGTGGCGATGCCCAGACTAAGGCTATCAAATCAGTTGGTAGCGGCATTAAGTTAGGCTTGGCGCAGTTTAGGGAGCTCGCGGCATTCAGTCAGTTCTCTACCGACCTGGATCCGGAAACCCGTCACACTATTGAGCGAGGCCAACGGCTGACAGAACTGCTTAAGCAGCCGCAGTATTCACCGTATGCCATATGGGAGATGTACGCCGTTCTTTACGCCGCTACTAACGGCGCCTTTGACGGTGTTCCCGTAGAAAAAGTTAAGCTGGCCCAGGAGGCTTTGCTCCGCGAGCTTAAGTCCAAGCACGAAAAGCTTATAAACGCTATTAACACTGGCGATAAGCCTACAGACGCTCAGAACGACGAGGTCCTTAAAGTGGCTAAAAGCATAGCTAAGACTTACGAAGTTAAAGAGAAGAAGGCGGACGAGTAAGTAAATGGCCAGCATGATCACCCTCAAAAGGCGTATTCGCTCGGTTAGGAATATGCGCCAGATAACCAAGGCTATGGAACTTGTGTCTGCTTCCAAGCTCAGGAAATCTCAGGAATATGCCCAGCGCAGCCGTGATTATCGAGATTTGGCGTATGACCTGTTAAAGCGGCTTAACGTTATGAGTGAAGTTAAGTACCAGCCCCTGTTTAGAAAGCGCGAGGTTAAAAACCGACTTTACATTATCGTGACTTCAAACATGGGACTTGCCGGCGCCTATAACGCCAACGTCTTAAAGCTTCTGGCGCAAGGGCTACAAAAAGATCGAAACGATAAAGTGAACAGCCACGTGATTGCAATCGGCAGCAAGGGCGCTCAGTTCGTCAGGCGAATTAGCGGCATTGATTTGATGGCGGTATATCCTCCCTTCCGCGACCAACCGGCGGCTAACGACGTGCGTCCTCTACTTAATACTATTATTAGCCAGTATGAGAGCGAAGCTGTCGACGATATCCAGATAATTTATACGGAGTATAAGTCAGGGATTGTTCAGGTTGCCACCAGCCTCCAGCTATTGCCCGCGCCGCTAATTGACGTCGATACCGCGCCCAAGGACCTGACTATAAGCAATTTTGAACCTGATGTGGAGACGGTAATCGAACAGGTTACGACAAGGCTAGTCGAAGCCCAGGTCTGGCAGGCGATACTTGAGAGCTTGGCCAGTGAGCACGCAATGCGCATGATCGCCACTAAAAACGCAACCGATAACGCCAATGATCTTATTGACGACTATACCCTGGAATTAAACACCGCCCGCCAGTCGGAAATTACGCAGGAGCTGGCTGAATTGTCAGCCGGAGTCGAGGCCTTGAATGGATAAATTATTGAAGACTACTAAAGAACACACGGAGGAATAATAATGCCAAGTGCTACACAAGAAAATCTTAAGGGTAAGATAACGCAGATTGTCGGCGTGGTCATTGACGTTGAGTTTACTACTGATCATTTACCGGCGATTTATAACGCCCTGACTATAGAGTTAGGCGATCATACGCTGACCATGGAAGTGGCGCAGCACCTTAGTGAATCAAGCGTCAGGGCTATCGCCCTAAGCTCGACTGACGGCCTGAAGCGCGGCGCCGAAGTTATAGATACCGGAGCCGCTATTAGCGTCCCTGTCGGCGAAAAGACGCTAGGACGCATGTTCAACGTCACCGGACAGCCTATAGATAATAAAGGTGGAGAGTTCACTGAGACCTCGACCATCCATAAAGCGCCGCCTCCGTTGATAGATCAATCCGGCTCAGTCGATATTCTAGAAACAGGCATCAAAGTCATCGACCTTATCTGCCCGATGACAAAGGGTGGAAAAGCTGGTTTATTCGGCGGCGCCGGAGTCGGAAAGACTGTCCTGATTCAGGAGCTGATTAATAACATCGCCAAATTCCATAGCGGCTACTCGGTATTTGCAGGCGTAGGAGAACGTACGCGTGAAGGCAACGACCTTTACTTTGAAATGGAAGAATCAGGCGTAATTAAAAACACTTCCCTGGTCTTCGGCCAGATGAACGAGCCGCCCGGAGCCCGACTTAGGGTTGCTTTAAGCGGACTGACTATAGCCGAGAGTTTCCGCGAAAAAGGTAACGACGTCCTATTGTTTATCGATAACATCTTCCGCTTTACTCAAGCCGGCAGCGAGGTATCTGCCCTCTTAGGTAGATTGCCCAGCGCCGCTGGTTACCAGCCTACGCTGCAGCAGGAGATGGGTTCTTTGCAGGAAAGAATTACGTCTACGACGAAGGGCTCGATTACGTCAGTGCAAGCAGTATACGTTCCGGCCGACGACTTTACCGACCCGGCTCCGGCGACAACCTTTGCCCACCTTGACTCGACAATCGTACTTAACCGCTCTTTAACAGAAATTGGAATTTATCCGGCTGTCGATCCTTTGGACTCGACATCAAACATTTTGGATCCTGAAATCGTTGGTGAGGAGCACTATAACGTCGCCCGTGAAGTTCAGCGAGTTCTGCAAAGGTATAAGGACCTGCAAGACATCATCGCCATCTTAGGTATGGAAGAGCTTTCTGAAGAGGACAAGCAATTGGTCGGACGAGCCAGACGCATCCAAAGGTTCTTATCTCAGCCGTTCTTTGTCGCCGAACAATTCACTGGTAACACCGGAAAATATGTCAAACTTGAAGATACCGTCAGAAGCTTTAAAGAGATCCTTGAAGGTAAACACGACACTAAGAATGAAAGCGCCTTCTATATGAAGGGCGACATATCCGAGGTTAAATAATAAGTGTTTCATTTTCAGCTAGTAAGTATCACAGGCAAAAAGTACGACGAAGATGTCCATGAAGTCGTCTTGCCGACGTTAGACGGTCAGATAGGCGTACTAGCCAGGCATATGCCCTTAGTGAGTGTCGTTGCCCCGGGCGTCATCATGGTGCGGAAAGATTCAAAAACCTCAGACATGGCCAGAGAATTCTTTGCGACTAGCGGCGGCGTCATCGAGGTGTCGAACAATATGCTCAGGGTTCTGGTGGATGAAGCTGACCTGGCAGAAGAGATTAACGCCGAAGAGGCTCAAAAGGCTCTCGATAGAGCGCAAAAAATGGTTGCCGAGGCAACTGACCAGGTTAGCCTCGAACACGCCCAAAGCATGGTCGACCGTTATGAGGTGAGACTTCAGGTTGCCGGATTACGCCGACGTCATCTGAAATAGCTTATTCTAAGGCTAGAGAGAAACTTTTGAGGTGCAGAAAGCACATCTCACAGCTTTCAGGGGGATGTCGCTGCAACATTGAGGGCATTTCTTAGTCGCCGGATCTTGCGGAGTCTCGCCTCTTTTTGATAGCTCGACCAGCTTGTTGATAGGCTTGACTATGAAAATGAATATAATAAAGGCTTCGAGTATAAAGGAAATCACGACGCTCAGGAAATTTCCCCAATTGAATATGAAGTGCTTGGCAATTATAAGTTCGCCTTTAAATAGGGCTCCTTTACCAAAGAAACCGGTAATTAGCGGGGTTATGAAATCCTTGACTAAGGCCTGGATAACGGCGTTAAACGCCGCGCCGATGACTACCGCGACGGCCAAATCGACGACGTTGCCGCGAAGAATGAACTTTTGGAAATCTTTTAGCATCTCAGGAATGATTTTATAATTATCGGTAATATTTATGCAAGAATAGACGAAAGCAGCTTAATTTGCGTTTGCCGGTCCTGAGCTATGGCGGCTTCGAGTTCGCGGCTCAGTGAGCGCTGCCTGAAACGATTGTTATCTCTATACTGCTCTATAGCTTGCCGCCGCCATTGTAGGGCCAGCTGCTCGTCGGCGTTAAACAGATAGCTATATAAGACGCTTAAGTCGGCCTTACCGCCCAGGTTAAGGAAGCCATTAATGGAATTTGAGATAGTATCGCTAGCGTGATCGTTGGCGTCAGGCTTTTCCATTTTTGCCTCCTAATATCTTTATTCTAGCAGCTTGCAAGACCGCTAGTAGGCGAGTATTATCACATAAAGGGTGTAAGAAATATTACACGCACTCTCCTTTTAGCAAATAAGCGATAACTAATAACTTTAGAAAGAGATTTGAATTTGGATTACAAGGATAAAATGCCGGTACAAGATTTATTAATTAACCTTCCTTATGCCGAAGGTGCAGTAGAACCGGCAGACAGGATCGAGGCGGGTCAGATAGACCCTCAGAAAATTACAGAGCTGGCAGAGCGAATCAAGGCAGGCAACTATACACTTGCTGGCAACGAAGACCTTATACCCTGCTTATGCATGGACTGCCGAGCCTTAACAAACGGCGAAGCCACCCTCGGCCCGAAAGCTGCCGGCGGCACGATGACTTTAGTAGTAGCCGATGCTCTTACTTACGATAGCTACCGTCACAAGAACGACGACGCTGCACAGCACAAGCTACGCCTTTTTAGTGAACTGCAACAAAGCGGATTTAAGCCTGGCGGCCACGTTCCCGCTGGTTTCCCCGACAATCTTACTGGTGGCTGCGGCGCTGAAGGCAAGCTGGATAGCGATAGTCCAGATAAGCCCTCAATCTTTAAATTCATCGTTAAGAATTCAAAAGCTATTTTTGATACGTTGATAGCTTTAGGCTATGAAATTGACTCTGACCTCGAGGAATCAATTATAGATAATACCAGGCGACTTATTACCCAAAAGTACGCCAGTAACGGAACCGAGCTGGCAAAAGTCGGCATGAGCATCGCTCCTGAGAATAACGTTCAGCTTGAAGACGGTCCTCAGCTGGCGGTCCTTGCGGCAATAATGACAAAGAAGGGCGCGTACCTTGATCAAAAACGGATTAGGCAGGATTACGGTCCCGATTACCAGGTTTTTGAAATCGAGCCATGGGCCATTCGTAACGGCGCAAAAGTGACTTCTATATCCGAAAAAGAAGAGCATGACCGGGAAATTGCCGGCATGGTTTTCCAAGTGGCTGCGACTGGAGTGATTGGCGGGGCTGGTCTTGGTATTGTTGTTGTTTAAGGCTTAAACACTTTACAAAACAGTCACTAACAGTTACGCTTAGTTCATTAAATAAGTGGAGGTTCCAAAGGATGTTTGGAAGAAGAAGAGTAGCTGCGCTGGTAGCGGAGTTTCTTGGTACCGGTGTACTTACATTATTAATTCTGAGCGTACAGCGTTCTCAGCTGGGCCTGCAATATTTCGTGGCTTTAGCCGCAGGTCTTGCGATAGCTATTATGGTCTTCTCCGTCGGTGAGATTTCGGGTGGCTATTTCAACCCGGCGATCACGCTTGGACTGTGGACTGCTCGTAAGCTTTCGACTGTCGCGGGCATACTGTACATAATTGTTCAGTTCCTAGGCGCATGGGCGGCATTCGGTGTTTATTCGTATTATTCGAATTCCCACCTGTCTAACGTCGGCGGACACTATACAGGCCGGATACTGATCGCTGAAGCTGTCGGTACCGCTATATTTGCATTCGCCTACACGGCAGCTCTAAATAAAGCATGGTCGCACGCTTCCAGAGCCGCATACTCAGGTCTAGCTTACACGCTTGGTGTTCTGCTGGCTTCGACGGCGGCCCTCGGTTTGCTAAACCCGGCTTTGGCGTTAGGCATTAAAGCCTGGGTCTGGGGCACATACGTACTTGGTCCAGTTATCGGCGCTATAATCGGTGTAAACTTATACACCCTGCTGTTTGCTGAACCGGATACTATCGTAGCTAACCCATTGGCTTTCTCGTCGGTCTCAACCAGGAGCGCGGCCAGAACTTCTACTGCAACAACTACTGAAGCGAAGAAGCCAGTAGGCACTAAAAAGCGGTCAACTTCTCGTAAAAAGAAATAGATATAGCTCTAGCTACCAAATAACCGTCTGGACATTCAGGCGGTTATTTATTTTAGGAGCAGATCTTCGAAGTCATGGATGCCGCCTATGTCATCAGAAAACATCGAAGTGTCGGGAAAATCATAGGCTTGTATCTTCTTCCAGACGGCGGCTATAAGAGCCTTTAGTTTTTGTAGCTCGTCTGGTTGAGGGGTTAGATCGAGAGTCAGTTCTTTTAATTGTTCTGCTTCCACATAAATCATCCTCGTACGTATATTCGTCGTTCTGGGAAATCTGTCGCTGCCCTGCGCCAGCAGAGTATAAAACAGCAGTTGATTATAGTGGCGCCAGGCCTTAACGGCCTTATTCTGGGCTTTTGTAGCGAAGCTGCCTAATGGCTTGCCGGTTTTATAGTCTGAGATCAGTAGGCCACCGTCTTCGACATATCCGTTATCTATAACGCCTTTTAACATGATGCCGGCGTCCAATTCTAAAGACAATGCCAGTTCGGCTTGGCCGCCTTCGGGTAAAGAAAAGCCGAAGTCGTTAAATAATCTGTCTAATATCTTTTCACCTTGCGGAAGATACCGGTGCAGGCTTGAAGACGGTTGCTGCTGCGCTTCCAGGGAAGAAGCGAAAGCTGTCTTTATCTTATCCAAGTCGAACTGCTGAGTGTTAATTAGTTGCTGAGCCGTTTGGAGAGCCGAATGCATAGCGACGCCGTAGGCCATATGAGGAGTATAGCTGCTGGGAAGACGAAGCAGATGATTTTCCAAGAATGCCCGCGGGCCGCCAGTTGTTACGTCCAGATACTGCAATAAGGCCGTCGGGCTGAGACTGAAACTGCTTAATCTTGGCCCTAATAGGGCTTTTTCGTCGGTTGAAGTCAGTCTTGGCCATGACAGTCCGGCTTCCAGGACAGTAATTCTCTGCCCTGGCGTTTCGTCCTTCGTATCGTAGACATGAGCTTCCAGCGGGTCGAACAAAGGCGAAGACAGCAGCTTTTGTCCGGAAGTATCATTCATGAAACTGCTTACGACCAGTGTGCTTCGGCTGCGCGTAGCGGCTACGTAGGCTAAGCGGACGTAGTCGTCATTAACTTCGCCGTAAGGTTGAAGCGGTAGATTTGCCGGTGGTTTTCGACCTATATGCCGAGGCTGCCAGTCCTTTTCATTGGCGTCGAGCAGATAAACAATATCAAATTCCAAACCTTTGGACTTATGTATCGTCATTAGTTGTACCGCCCTGTCGCTGCTGACGAACCAGGATTCGTCGACAATCTGTCTTCCAAGTTCCTGGTTCAGCTTCATGAAGCGGACAAAATCATTAAGTTCTGGCATGACGCTGCGGGTTGCCGAGAAGTCGCTAACTAGTTCACGTAAGACATTCAGCCCGGATAACGTTTCCAGGTAGCGGCTGTTAATACCCTTTAAAGTCAGGAAGTATTCGCGCAAAGGACTGGTCAAATATTCACCTGTGCGCAGCCCTATTAAATATTCGATTAAAACCGGTAGAGGTTCTTTGACCGCTTCCCGCGACAGCCACAGCAGCCAGTCGCCTATATTCTTTAAGTTCTCGCCATCGTTAGTTAAGAGGCTATCTAGCCAGCCGCCCTGCTTGCCGTAGTTAGCGACGGCCAAACGCCAAAGAGATTCCGGTTCTATTCGCCACGCCGGGTGGGTTAGCAGCTTGGAAAGGGTGAAATCTACTTCTTGAGCGTCACCTGCTGCAATGGCGGTTATCGATTCGGCCAAAAGGACGATCTGCTGGATTAGCTCTAAATCTAAGATATTATTTTGCTGCTCATATTTTATCGGCACGCCGGCTTCAATTAGATAGGCGCTGATTTTCCGCAAGCTGTCATGGCTGCGGGCTAGAACGGCTAAGCTGGCTGGAGGGTTAGAATTCCAGGAAGCTTTGATGCGTTGAGCAATTTCTTGCAGCTGGTGTTCCCTGGTCGGATACTTATAGTGGGCTATCTCGCCTTTGTTAGGGTTGGTGGCCGCCCGGAGGTCTTTTTTTAATTTAGATATTCGTTTTACAAGGCGGTCATCGGCTTGGCTGATTATGGCGTCGGCCGCGTCGAGTATGGCCTGAGTAGAACGGTAATTTTCCGTTAAGACGATAGTTTTCGTGTCTGGATAGGACGATTCAAAGGAAAGCATATTATTAAGTTCGGCGCCGTTGAAGGCGAATATAGTCTGATCATCATCGCCGACAGCCATCAGGTTAGGCCGTCCTTCGTTAGAGTGATGGCTGGCAACTAATTGGGCTAGGCGGAGCTGAGCTTTGTTGGCGTCCTGGAATTCGTCGATCAGGACATAATTGAATCTTTCCTGAACGGAGGATAAAAGCTGGCTGTTCTGTTCAAGTACCGATATGACCTCAACTACCATATCCGAATAATCGTAGTAGCCTCGGTTATGAAGCTCTGTGCGGTAGTGCTCGTAGACATCGCAAAGCTCTTTCCACCAGCTATTACGTTTCCTTTCTTCGTACATACCTTTTTTGCCGTCGACAGTCTGTACCCATTTTTTCTTCCACTTGCCTGTCTGGGTGGTCCGACCGGCGGTTGTGTCGGCCTCGACGGCGGCATCTAGACTGTCTTTAATGACAGAACCGAGAGAGCGTAGCGGCGCTATGCTGGCGTCGATTTCCATATCCGGTAATTGGTTGACGGCGGATTGGATATGATTGAGTTTTTTTATGCTTAATTTATCTTCTAAAATCTCCGCTAACTGGACTTCAATTATATCGATGTAGGCTTCGTTGAAGCTGACCATTGCTCTAAGCTTATCTGGTGTCAGGCCGGCTTCCTTAGCTAGTTTCAGACCGGTTTGGATATCACTGACGGCCGTGAAATTGTCGGCGAATTTCAAAGCCAATGGATTATTAAGCGGCAGCCGAGCCAGAATTCCCTGTATGATCTCAAGCTGAACCGCGTCAGGAACGACCATAAGTTTAGCGCCGTTCCAGAAATAATCCGGATACAGCTGCATCAGCTCGGCCGCGAAACTATGGAAAGTCCGTACGTAAACGTTACGGGCGGTCGGCCCGACTAGTTGATTTAGTCGCTCCCTCATATTGGTGGCCGCGAAATTCGTAAAAGTTAAACACAGGATCGCTGCCGGGTCGGTGTCGGTCTGCTTGAGTATGTTAGCCACCCGGACGCTAAGCAGCTGGGTCTTGCCTGTCCCGGGACCGGCTATGACTAAGACGGGGCCGTCAATCGTGTCTACTGCTTGTTTTTGAGCTTCATTTAAGCGGGCGTATTCCTTATCAAAATCAAGATTCATCTTAACTTCTATTGTACAGCGAGAGGGTGACTTTTAAGCCGAGTATCTGCTCATGGCTAGCATGCAGACTTCGCAATCGTCTTCGGTTATGAATTCACTGGCGAACTGCTCGGTAGCTTTTTGCGGATTTTCCAAATCCATGAAGCCCTTAAAATCGGCAGCTTCTCTAAAGAAAAAGCCAAAACTGCCGCTAAAATGCAGTTTCCGCCAAACGACCGCCGCCCAGCCAGGACCAGCCGGTATGACGGTGATCGGTTTCTTCAGCTTATAGCCTTTGAAATCTTTTCCTTCCGCTCGTCTTTTTAGGTTATTAGCGACGAAAACGGCGTCGTGTAAAGCAGTCTGAGCTAGTCCGCTATATGGAGTATTGGCGTTATCGCCAAGGACAAAGACATTAGGTTCGGTCTGCAGGAATACGTCTACGGCAACTTTGCCGCGGGCCATTAAGGCGAAGTTGTTATCTTTAAAGAAGGGGTGGTTTGTTACCCCGGCGGTCCAGATGACAGTGTGGCTGCGTATAGGCTTACCGTTAACCGTCAATTCGTCGGCTGACTCGCCCTCTACCTTAGAATTTAAATACAGTTTGATTCCTAGTTTGCGGAGCTGCTTACCGACTTGTTTTGACACCGATTTAGGCAAGTTCGGCAGCAGTCTTGGCATGGCTTCGATGATGTCGACATGAATCTTCTTTTCCGGTATGCCGTGGTTTTTAAGAATATGCTTCATGTAATGAGGCAAAGCGCCGGCGAGTTCTATGCCGGTAGGGCCTGCCCCGACAATGACGTAGTTAAGGTCAGGCTGCCTGTCGTCTTCAAGTTGCTTATGCAGGTGCTTTTTAAGCCGGGCTACTTCTTCCTGTGTCTTGATACTGTACGAATAGTCGGCTAGTCCCGGGATACCGAAATAATTCGTCACAACGCCAAGGGCAATAATGAGCGCGTCGTAGGAAAAAGTCCGGTTATCGGTTGTCGTTATTATGCGAGCCTTACGGTCCAGGCTTACCGCCTCGCCCTTGGCTATTTTTATGTCCGATCCGGCGAAAATAGATTTCAGTGAGATCGAGGAATTAGAACTGGAAGAACCGGTAGCGGTATGGTAGAGGGTAGGATAATATCTAAGTTCGTCGGTATCGCTTAATAAGGTTACGTCAAAATGAGGACTGTTCTTTAGTTCCAATGCCGCCTTGACGCCTGCGAAACCGCCCCCGACAATCAGCACTTTTTCTGTTTTTTGCATGTTGCTTATGATTATACCAGAGTAGAAGTTTTTGTTAAATCCTGGTCAATACTATACTGCCGGTCCGTTTTTTGTTGTATTAACTTGCAATTATACTCCTAAAACACTTAAGCTTAGGTAATGGATGAAATCAAACAGGGCCTCTTAAAGACTGGCTTCAAAGGCGAAATAGATAGCTCGCCGGCAACACTGGATTTCTATTCTCATGACGCATCGATGTTTGAACTGCGGCCAAAGCTGGTTGTTAAACCCCTTGATCATAAGGACGTCGAAAAGCTGGTCGCTTTCGTCAGTTTCAATAAAAAGAAGTATCCCCAGTTAAGCGTTACCGCCCGCAGCGCCGGAACGGATATGTCCGGAGGCGCTATCAACGAATCTATTATCGTTGATTTTCGGGCTCATTTTACCAAAATAGAAAAAGTGACGGCCACGTCTGCTCAAGCTCAACCGGGTGTTCTGTACCGCGACCTTGAACCGCAGACATTGAAGCATAAGGCCCTGATGCCGACATACCCGGCTTCGCGTGACCTAGCTTCTATCGGCGGCATGGTAAATAACAACTCCGGCGGAGAAAAGTCCCTTGAATACGGTAAGACAGAAGACTTCGTCACCGAACTTAAAGTAGTTTTCGCCGACGGCGTCGAGAGAATAGTTAAGCCTCTGAATAAATCGGAATTAACTAAGAAGATGAAGCAAAAAGACTTTGAGGGACAAGTTTACCGCAAGCTGTATAAGCTTGTAACGGATAATTATGAAGCTCTAAAGGCAGCCAAACCGAAAGTCTCCAAGAATTCCACCGGTTATAACTTGTGGGACGTCTGGGATAAGGACCGAGAAATCTTCGATCTGACGAAACTCATCGTTGGAGCTCAAGGTACCCTCGGCTTCGTCACTGATATACGTTTTCGACTTGTTCCAACCCGCGCCCATTCTGGGCTGCTGGTCTTATTCATGAAGAACATAGACGATTTAGGCGAAGTCATACCAGCGGTTCTTAAGTCAAAGCCAGCGACCTTCGAGTCGTTCGATGACGCGACTATGTTCTTGGGCATTCGCTTTTTACCTAGCTTCCACAACATGCTTGGCTGGCGTGGCGTCGCCAAGCTGCTGGTCAGTCTTATCCCCAGCGGATTCAATATGAACGCCTGGCGCGGAATTCCTAAGCTTGTCCTGATGATCGAGTTCAACGGCGAAAAAGAAGAAGAAGTCCGGCAGAAGATAAAATCGTTGCATAAGCAACTGTCCAGGCACCGCGCTCGTTATGAAATCAACGGCTTCGAAGAAGACGCGACTGAAGGCAAAAGTCAAAAGTTCTGGTTAATGCGACGTTATAGCTTTCAACTTCTTCGCAGCAAAGTGAAAGATAAGCATACCGCGCCGTTCATAGATGATTTCGTAGTCCCGCCGGCAAATTTGATGGTTTTTCTACCGAAATTGCAGAAAATAATTAAAAAGTATAAGCTTTTTGCGACCGTTGCCGGTCATATGGGCGATGGCAACTTCCACGTCATTCCACTAATGAAATTAGAGGAAAAAAGTGACCGCCGGAAAATATTGCCGGCTATGAAAGAAGTTAATCAACTAGTATTAAAATATGGCGGTTCGCTTTCCGGCGAGCATAACGACGGCCTGGTTAGAGGTCCTTGGTTAAAAACCATGTACGGCAGTCATATTCATGGGCTATTTAAAGACGCCAAGGACATCATGGATCCGCAGGGTTTGTTTAACCCTCATAAAAAGGCCTATTCCGACTGGGACTATTCCTTCAGTCATATCCGCGATCATTTCTAAAGAGCTTCAGCAAAAACATAAGCTCAAGTGGTATAGTATAGGCAGTGCTATTTGTGAGCAGCATATACTGATGAGGATAAAAAGAAAAATATTATTAACGCTTCTGCTAGTGTTTTTACTGCTAGCGATTTTAGCTGTCTATTTGCATTCGCAAAATGTCGCGGTTATGTCGCCAGCCGGTCAGATAGCAAATCAGGAACGTAACTTAATATTTATCTGCCTGGCGCTGTCAGCCATTGTTGTCGTGCCCGTTTTCGTGCTGACAATATATATCTCAGTAAAATATCGGGAAACTAATAGAAAAGCCAAGTACAGTCCGGATTTTGACCACAGTAACGTTTTAGAAGCTGTTTGGTGGGCGATACCGATCGTTATTATAGGCGTGCTGTCAGTTATAACCTGGAACAGCTCCCATACGCTTGATCCTTTCAGACCAGTAGACGCTAATCTCAAGCAATTAAACGTCGACGTCGTCGCCCTCGACTGGAAGTGGCTGTTTATCTATCCCGATTATGGCGTAGCAAGCGTCAACCGATTGGAGTTGCCGCTGAATGTACCGGTAGACTTCCATATTACGTCAGATACTGTCATGAATTCTTTTTGGATACCTAACTTAGGCGGCCAGATATACGCCATGCCCGGTATGGTTACCCAGCTGCATTTAATTGCTTCCAAACCAGGAATTTACTACGGCAGTTCAGCGAACATTAGCGGCAAAGGTTTCGCTGGCATGAACTTCAGTGCCTACGCTTCATCTAAGCGCTCCTTCAAAGACTGGGTCGGTTCACTTAAAAATTACCCAGTTCAGCTGAATGATGCAGCCTATGCGCTTCTCGCGAAACCTAGCTCCTATACGCCGGTAGCCTATTATTCGCATGTTAATCCGGAACTATTCAGTGGCATCGTCTATAAATATATGTATCCTTCAAATTCGATAAAGCTTTCCCCTATGAAAGGCATGAACTGAAATGGAAAATATGTCGTCTTTAATCGGCAGGCTAAGCACCCACGCTTTTCCGACTAATCCTATAACTGCCGGGGCGGCGGTCGGGATGATTGTCCTGATAGTCTTAGTGCTGGGTCTCATTACGCTCACGGGAAAATGGCAGTGGTTGTGGCGCGATTGGCTGACGACAACCAACCATAAGCGTATCGGGGTAATGTATATATTAGTCGCTTTGTTGATGTTATTAAGGGGAGCGTCGGACGCCGGTATGATGAGGTTGCAGCAGGCTACCTCAGCCGGTCAGTCTCATGGTTTCATGTCAGCTTCGATGTTCCAGCAAGTGGCTTCTGCCCATGGCACTATTATGATCTTCTTTGCCGGAATGGGGCTAATGTTCGGACTGATCAATTTGGTTTTGCCTCTCCAAATAGGCGCCCGCGACGTGGCCTTTCCTTTCATGAACGCCACCAGCTTCTGGCTGTTTGCCGCCGGAGCACTGCTTATTAATTTATCCTTGGTACTAGGCGACTTTTCGGCGGCCGGATGGCTGGCGTACCCTCCTCTTTCTGAAATAAAATATAGCCCTGGCACCGGCGTAGATTACTGGATCTGGAGCTTGCAGATAGCCGGCATTGGAAGCTTGATGTCGGGAATAAACTTTATTACTACCATACTGAAAGAAAGAGCCCCCGGCATGGATCTTATGAAAATGCCGATGTTCGCTTGGAGCGTCTTAGGCGCCATGACCCTGGTGGCTTTCGCTTTCCCGATACTTACCGTAACTTTAACGTTACTGGCGCTCGATCGGACTGTCGGCATGCATTTCTTTACTGCCGGTCAGGGAGGGAATGCGATGATGTACGTAAATCTGATTTGGGCGTGGGGACATCCCGAAGTGTACATACTGGTACTGCCGGCTTTCGGTATCTTCTCGGAAATCGTGTCGACGTTTTCCGGCAAAAGTCTTTTTGGCTACCGGTCTATGGTCTGGGCAATTTGGGCGATAGTCTTTTTCTCTTACACCGTTTGGCTGCATCATTTCTTCACCATGGGAGCGGGGGCTGACGTTAATGCCGTCTTTGGCATTGCGACGATGATAATCGCCATACCGACCGGCGTTAAAATCTTCAACTGGCTGTTTACGATGTACCGCGGACGGATAAGGTTCGCTTCGCCGATGATATGGTTTCTCGGATTTGTGTTTCTGTTCACTATGGGCGGCGTAGCCGGCGTCATGATGGCCGTCCCGGCAATTGACTTTCAGGTACATAACAGTTTGTTTCTTGTTGCCCACTTCCACACCATGATTGTCAGCGGCGTTCTTTTCGGCTACTTTGCCGGTTTGACCTACTGGTTCCCGAAATTCTTCGGCTTCCGCTTAAACGAGAAATTAGGCAAGTATGCGGCTTATTGCTGGATAGGCGGATTCGTACTGGCTTTCGGGCCGCTTTACATTCTGGGCCTGATGGGCGCCACCAGACGGCTAGACCATTACAGTTCCTCTTTAGGTTGGCAGCCGTTGTTCATTGTGGCTGGTATCGGCGCCTTCATTATTTTTGTCGGCATATTGTTACAAATACTTCAAGTGGCTGTTAGCGTATTTAAGCGTTCTGAAACCAGGGATATTACGGGCGATCCTTGGAACGGCCGGACTTTGGAGTGGTCGGTCTCTTCACCGCCGCCTTCGTATAACTTCGCTGTTATACCAAATGTCGAGTCTAAGGACGCCTTTTGGGCGCTCAAGCACGCGAAGACGCTCGATCATGCTAGTCAAATTGAGGATATCGCGCTGCCTAAAAACACACCTGCCGGCTTATATATAGCTACCGGTGCTTTCTTTTTTGGCTTCGCTTTCATTTGGCATATCTGGTGGCTCTGCGGCCTGTCCTTTATTGGAATTGTCTTAGCGATCATCATAAAGACGACTGGCGATACCCAGGAAGAAATTATTACGGCGTCGACGCTGGAGAGCCTTGAGGCCTCCGCCGCCAATTGGAGGTCCTTTTAAATGAATCAAGTATCCACGGTTCGTTTAAACGAACGGGACAAGGCCGATAACAAGACGTATTTCGGCTTTTGGCTTTACCTGATGACAGACTGCGTATTATTCGCCAGCCTGTTCGCCGTCTATGCCGTACTACATAAAAATAGCTTTGGCGGCCCAGGAGCGCGCCAGTTATTCGATTTAAGTTACGCGCTTAAAGAAACTTTGATCCTCCTAACCAGCAGCTTTACATGCGGTTTAGCCGTGCTTGCCGCTCAGGCCAGGAATAAAAAACTCGTTATGTATTGGTTCGGCGCTACTTTTATACTTGGAGTCTCCTTTTTAGTTCTCGAACTTAACGAATTCTCCCGGCTTGTCAGCCAAGGCGATGCCTGGCACCGGAGCGGATTCCTGTCGTCCTACTTCACTCTTGTCGGTACCCATGGGTTGCATATCACTATCGGTCTGCTGTGGATGGCGGTCATGATATTCAGATTACGAAAAACCAGTTTAACCAGGGACAATATTCGAAAATTAACCTTGCTGAGCCTGTTTTGGCATTTCCTCGACGTCGTCTGGATTTTTATTTTTACGGTCGTATATCTGTTTGGAGGCTTAGGCATATGAAAAAATACCGTGCGATAGTTTCAATTCATGATCACTCTCAGGCTAGCTATCGGGCGTATGTTAGCGGCTTCGTATTGTCGCTGGTCCTGACGCTAAGCGCCTATATGATCGTCACTTCTAACAGGATTAATGGTGGCTGGGGCATCGCCATATTAATATCATTGTTAGCCCTGCTTCAGTTCGTCACGCAAATGGTGCTTTTCCTGCATCTTGGCAAAGAGTCAAAGCCGAAATTCAAACTGTTGGTCTTCGGCTTTATGCTAACGGTCGTATTGATTCTTGTCGGCGGTTCGGTCTGGATAATGTATAACCTTAATCAGAGGATGATGTCGCCTCAAGCTATCAATAACTATATGAAGAGCCAGGATGGCGGTGTCTAGCCGGGTCACGGAACACTCTGCCAGCGCCGGAGCTGACAGTTCATTAACGATAGCCGGCAAACTTAAAGATTATTATTACTTAACTAAACCAGGAATAGTTTATAGCAATACCCTGACAGTTATATCCGGATATCTTTTTGCGGCATACCGTGACGTGCATGGTCTTTTATTGCTTTGCCTGACCTTCGGCACGGCTCTAATAATTGCTTCGGCCTGCGTGTCAAATAATATTCTCGACAGGAACATTGACGCTCGCATGAAACGTACAAGCAACAGAGCGCTGGTTATCGGCAGCATTGGTATCAGGAATGCCCTGTTCGCAGCAACTATAATGGGCATAGCCGGGTTAATTTTGCTATCGCAAACCAACAACTTGACACTGATTATCGGAGCTTTCGCCTTTATAAGTTACGTCTTCGTTTACGGCTACGCTAAGCGTAACAGCCGACACGGAACTTTAATCGGTACAGTTCCCGGGGCCGCCTCCCTGGTGGCTGGCTATACCGCCGTTACGGATAAGTTAGACTTAACCGCCGGGTTGTTAATTGTCGTTATGGCAGCCTGGCAGATGGCGCACTTTTATGCGATCGCCATTTTCAGGCTCCAGGATTACAAATCCGCCAAGATACCGGTATGGCCGGCGATATACGGTATAAATAACACCAAGACTTTTATTTATCTTTATATAGCACTGTTCGGCATAAGTGGAATTATACTCGGACTTGTAAACCGCCATAACTACATTCTTTCCTGCGGCATGTTAGCGATCGGCAGTTGGTGGTTTATTAGGACATGGAGATCAAAAGAAGCCGAACCAGCTAAATGGGCGCGGCGGACGTTTGGTTTATCTTTAGTGGCCCTACTAGTCTTTATAGTCATCCTGCCTCTGTCGGTGATCATTAGTTCTTTATGAAATCAACAGGCTACTAACTTTTGGGTGTAGGTGGCTGTTTGAGTTTTGGAACTGTCAAAGTGGCCGTCGTTCCCTGGCCTACTTTTGATGATAAGGTGACTGTCCCTTTATGGACGTCGGCTATCATTTTGGCGATACTCAGACCTAAGCCGTAGCCGCCTATTTGATCCTTGTTTCTTGAAGTATCGGCCCGGTAGAACCTATCGAAAATATGCTCTAGGGATTTTGGCTCAATTCCAGGCCCATGGTCTATCACCTGCCAGCTGACATTGCCGTCATCGGCGAAAGTGTTAAGCTCGACCTGCGTTTTCTCGGGACTGTATTTAATCGCATTATCCAGGAGGATAATGATAGCCTGGGCTAAATTGTCGGGATCGCCGTAGAAACAACCTCCCTCGCCATTTGTCTTTATCGTGACGTTTCGCTGAGACGCGATTTTGTCGACCTTGTCTAGGGCCAGGGTTACGAGCGTCCTGCTATCCTCTTCTTTAAAATTCTGCTGCAACTCGTCCGCTTCCAACCTTGCCAGTCTAAGAAGATTATTGATGAGAGCTTCTAACTTGCCGACCTCCTCAAGGTTGCTTTCAATTGTCTCTCTTAATTCCTTGCTTGAACTTCTGCTGTTTAAAAGAGCGACCTCGCTTTCCATGCGGATGGCCGTCAAAGGCGTCCTTAGTTCATGAGAAACGTCTGACGTGAATCTTTTTTGCTGTTCGTGAGCTTGCTCAATTGGTTCCAATGTCCGCCTTGCCAGCCAATAGCTAGAAAAGCCGGCTCCTACTAAAACCAGAAGATTGAACCCGACTAGTCTGAGCAGTATGCGGTGGGCCGACTGCTCGAATAGCGGGCGCGGGCCAAAGTCAAAATCGGGATTGTTTTCGAGCACCGGATAGGTGCTATATATTTGCCTCGATTCACTAGACAGTCCTCGGTTAAGCTCTTCGGTCGTGACGTTATACAGGGCGATGCTGAAGAGCAGGCTTATGGCCATAGCGATAGCCAGGTACCAGAGGGTTAATCTGAGGGTGGCTGATTTAAACATAGTCTAAGGGGATTATCCTGTCAGGCTTAGTTTGTAGCCAAAACCCCTAAGCGTATGAAGAAGCGGGGGGGATTCCGGGAAAGGTCTGTCTATCTTGTTCCTTAAGTAGCCGATGTAGACCTCTATGGTATTAGGTAAAATGTCGGCATCCTGATCCCAAACATGGTTAATAATCATGTCTTTAGTTATTACTTGTCCTGGATGGTGCATGAAGTATTCAAGCAATGCGAACTCTTTATGAGACAGCTTGATGCGCTTGTCGCCTCTACGAACTTCATAGCTGTTGGTGTCGAGCTTTAAATCACCCAGTATCACTGACGTACCGACTTGCTCCTTCGGCCGGCGCAGAAGCGCTCTAACCCTGGCGTTCAGTTCATCAAAGGAGAACGGTTTAACCAGATAATCGTCAGCGCCGCTATTTAGACCTTCTACCTTATCGCCGATTGTGCCCCGGGCGGTCAGCATAAGAATTGGTGTCGAAATATTTTTCTGACGGAGCCGAGAGCATATTTCTATGCCGTCCAAACTGCCTGGCAGCATCCTATCGAGCACGATTAGATCGTAATCCGGGTCAGAAGCATGACTGAGACCGGAATCGCCGTCGTAAACGGCGTCTACTGCGAAACCTTTCAGCTCTAGGCCACGCTTAATCGCTTGGGCGATTTTAGTTTCGTCTTCAATTACTAAAATTCTCATGATTTAAATATAGATTATATTCTTATCCTTGAAAAATAACTGTATAAGTATGCAATTGACTGCCGCGCAGGGGTGAATTCAAGCAATCATAAGGCATAAGGAGGAGCACTGATAGCCTAATATCAGGCTATTTTCAGCTGTTTATATTAATCTGGCACTGATTACGCTATACCACTTAAGCAATTTGTCAGTTAAGATATAATGAGTTTTCAGGAATCACAGTTAAATGCCAAAAAACCCCAGAAAAAAATCATACTCCAGCAGACAGTATCAAAGACCCGGACAGGACGTGAAAGTCGCCCGGCAGCAGGCCGGTCAGTTTCCTGGTATAGGCACGACGTTAAGTTCGTATCATCAACCAGCAGATCAGAGGCGGAGCCGGGGTGCTTCCCGGCCCGGACAGATAAAAAAGCCTATAAGAAAAAAGCTTTTTAAGAGGATTTCGCTAAAGCGGACCTTTATCACACTGCTGATAATAGCCTTGCTGATTGGCGGCTTCTTGGGCGTAAAGTTCGCCTACGAGCTGCAAAAAGCCTTTGGCGGCAATATTTTCGGCTTATTTTTCCCGACAAAGCTAAAAGGCGAGGACACCGGCCATGTAAATATCCTCTTAGCCGGCGATTCATCGGATGATCCTGGTCACCAAGGCGCTGATCTTACCGACTCAATTATGATTATTTCTTTAAACACTAAGAATAATACCGGGTGGGTTCTAAGTATCCCCCGCGACATGCTGACACACATTCCCAACCACGGCTACCAGAAGATTAATGCGGTCTATGAATTCGGCAACGCCGATAATTTCTCTTCTCCAGGATTTCCCAACGGCGGCATGGGCGAGCTTGAGCAGATAGTCGATCAGAAATTCGGACTTAATATAGATTATTACGCGTTAATCGATTACGGCGCGTTTAAGCAAGCCGTCAATGCAGTCGGCGGCATTACGGTCGATATTCAAAGCAGTGATCCGAGGGGTATTTACGACGCCTATACTCATTTGCGGCTGCCTAATGGCATGGATAACTTAAATGGTCAGCAAGCGCTGAATTTAGCTAGAGCCAGGGGCGACTACTCTGCCGGCGATGTCGGTTACGGCCTTGCTAACGGCGATTTTACGCGCACTAAACATCAAAGAGAGATGTTGGTCGCCCTCAAGGCTAAAGCCGAGTCTACAGGTGTCCTGGCTAACCCTATTGCCCTGAGTAACTTATTCAGCGCTTTGGGCAATAACGTTAAGTCTGATTTAACTATAAGCGACGTGCGGAGATTGTATGACCTGAGTAACAAGATTCCCAATAGCAAGCTTTCGTCTCTAAGTCTTGATAACGTTAACGGCCAGAGTCTGCTGCAAAGTTATTATTATGACGGACAGGACGGCCTAATTCCGGCCGCCGGTTTTGATAACTACTCCGCTATTCAGAATTTCATCCAGAGCCAGTTAAAGTAGTCTTTACAACTGTATAATATTTTACAGGTCGACTTGGCCGGTATAAGGGATATTTAATTACCAGTGTAAATATTTCCTATATTAATTAGTCGCCGGTATTAGGAACTATTGCAGTATAATAAAAGACATAATCTAATATATTATTAGCGAGGAACATGACTGACCGAGTAGCCGCCAACTATCTGAAAAACTTTTTAGACCGACATCCTGTTAGGAAGTTTAAAAAAGGCGAGATCATTATTTTCCAGGGAGAAGCTCCCCGTTACGCCTACGCCGTTAAAAGCGGTACAGTCAAAGCCTATAACCTAAGCGTCAGCGGCGACGAGAAGCCGGTTGCCTTTTATCCTGAGGACAATATCTTTCCGGCGTCATGGATTTACGGAAAAGTGCCAAGCGCCATTTATTACTACGAAGCCTTCACGTCGGAAGTCGAAGTTTATTTAATCGACCGCAGCAAGTATGTCAGCTACGTCAAGCGCAGTCCTGAATTGCTATATCTGGAGCTGGAAAGGCTGTTGACGGATCAGCTAGGCGGTTCCATGCGCCTCAACGCGCTCCAGCATAGCCGGGCTAGCGATAAACTGATTTATACCCTGCACTACCTGGCCTTAACTCATGGCAAGCCCGTCGATGACGCTGACGGCACGATTGAAATTACCCTCGATCTGACACACCAGGATTTTGCTAATTTAACTGGACTGACAAGGGAGACGGCCGCGACCGAACTTAATAAACTAAAGAAACAGAACATTATTAACTACGGCAAGAACGTACCTTACCAGCTAAATATTAAACGGCTACTGCAGTTAGTCAACGATCAGTTCATAGCCGATATCCAGCCCGCTACCTTGGTTTCATAAAGGCCGCCCTTAATCTTCTGCAGCAGGTATATAGACCGATAGAATAGAAATAATACGCTTAAAACTTAGCCAGCTTCAGACGGGTGACCTTAATGAGATTTAACGACTTTGTCGTCTTTAACTTCGTTATTTAACGTATCGCTAATTACCCGGGCAAGATTATGAGGAGCTGTCCAGCTCTTGATGATGCAACGGTTAGCGCCTAATTTATATGCTTCGGAAATCTCCGGGGAATTCTCCATGTTGGTGAAGATTAAGACTTTTACGTCTTTATGCTTGTCGCTATTCCATTTTTGGAGAAACTCCAGGCCGCCCATTATCGGCATCAGCAGGTCAAGAAGTATGAGATTCGGTTCGAAATCTTTTAAAGCATCAAGCGCCTGTTGTCCGTCAAAAGCATTTACGACCTCATGACCCTCATGCTTTAAGATGATGCAGTAGGCCTTATTTAGGTCCTGATCATCTTCAACTACTAAAATCTTTGACACTTATTTTGCCTCCGTTATATATGCAGAAATTTGAAATTCAACCTTCTATTTATATCATATCGAAAAAAATCCAATATGTGTTATTTCTTACTTACTGATGTTGTACTGACCTAATAACTTTCTCGGATTTCCTTTTAATCCCCGCGGTAAAGTAAAGAAGAAGCTTGTGCCGCTGCCCTCTTCACTTTCAAACCATATTTTGCCATTAAGGCTCTCGACCAGTCCTTTTACTAAATATAACCCAAGCCCCGTGCCGCTCGTTTCCCTTTTAATGACATTCGGACCGCGGAAGAATTTAGAAAAAACCTTGTCGTGGGACTGCGGTGGTATGCCCCAGCCGTTATCTTTGACTTCGACTTGGATATCGGCTTTTCGAGCTTTGACGATTATTTCCACCTTGCCTTTTTCCGGTGTGTATTTGATTGAATTACTGACAAGGTTAGTTAAGACTTCTTTAACTATCAGTGAGTCAGTCTTTATTTGAGTCGGATATTTACCGGCTACAATCAACTGCAAATCAATCTGTTTATCGTTCGCCAGAAGCTCCAATTCAGGCAATAGTTCTCGGATTAAATCGTCGACTTTTACCGATTTTAGATTGACAGCGATTGTACCGCTTTCAATTCTAGTAATATTCAAAAGCGTAGAAATAAGTTGGTTCATCCGGTTCGACGCCCCGATGATAGTTTTCAATGTTTTTTTCTGGGAAGAATTAAGCTCGCCCATATAGCCGTCAGCCAGTATATGGGTATACGTCTTTATTGCCGATAAGGGTGTCCTCAGTTGGTGTGAAGCTAAAGAAATGAAATCGCTTTTCATTTGATCTATTTCCAGCTCCATACTTATATCCCTAAACACAGCGATTGCGCCGACTGGCTTTTCATCTAACAGAATCGGTGAAATGTTTATCGCTAAAGGTATCTTTCGGCCTTGCTTATTGAAATAGTAAAGTTTATCCGATACTGGCTTGCCGGTGAGATAAGCTTGAGTAATAGGTCTATCAATTAAAGCGACGGTCTTTCCGTCAAGGGTCGTTTCGGATGTCATGACGCTAATGAAAGGCTTGCCGACGATTTCCGATTCCTTGTACCCGAAAATTTGAAGAGCCGTTGGGTTTACTCGGCTAATCCTCCCGAATTCATCGGTCGTAATTGCGCCGTCGCCCATGCTCATGAATAGAGCCTCGGCTTCCTCGGGCCTGCGGAAGCTTCTTTTTAAGGTTCGTTTCGATGTCGATTCTTTGCTAGTCATTTTTGCATCTTCCCCTCGTATGCGTAATATCAGGTTTTCCTGACCCGCTTAATTTTCGGGTCAGCTATCTTTTCAAGCTCCCATAGGTATTCTTCAATAATATCCTTGTCGTCCGTCAGCAATGAGACAACAACTCTAACCCAGTCGATTAGACTATGGAGGTCGGAACGTGTTATCTTATCGGCCGGCTTATGAAGATGATTCTCTACCTGCCTGTCTATGAACCGCTCCGCCGCTGGACCAAGGTAAACATGCGTCACTCGTACAACCTGGGCGTATATGGTTGGTTGCTTAGTCGTAGCCATAACTTAGACTTCCTCGATCCTTTTGAGCTTGTTAGAACCTAAGGCTATCAAGACAAAACCTATTCCACCGATAAGCCTGATACTCACGAGCACAAGCGTCTGCCAATCTAAGCTTAGTCGGTGCGCCGGCCAGGCGCCTAAAAGATATTGGATGGCGACAAGACTGAAGATGATGGCCGTCAGACCGAGAACTAATGGATTTAAGGCCCGCTTGTATATTATTCCCTTCATCCGGTAGGCGTATGCGTGAAGATCATAAGCTCCGATTAGCCCTAAGAACCACGCGTATAAATAAGGAGCGATAACGGAAACAACCATCAGCCAAGCCGGAAGATGATAAATATCGCTGGTATCGCGGAAAGAGCGTAGAGGAAATGACTGAAGCGTAAAGAAGCAGTAGGCAATCCCGGCGATAATAAAGACCGCTATCATCCATTTGCTCCTGCCGCCTGAAGAATTAACGGGACGAGTTTTTGTTATATCACGGGAAGCTTTACTTATGAGGGTAAAGGTTATGATCGACAAGATGACTTCTAAATAGTTAGCAATTATTATAGAAGCGCCGGTTAAAGAATGATTCTGAGACGCTATGGCGCTGAGGATTCTCTGGCTGATCTCGTATATAGGCAGACTCCAAGCCAAAACGGCAAGACCGGTAGCCAGTTCCATGAAACTGCCTTCCTCCCCCGTATTCTTTAAGGCAGAGGCAAACTGGTATAGCTTGGTGTAACTGAAAAAAGCTACAAACCAGACTAGAATCGATGGCAGAGCAATTAGGAACATTACAAAATGATAATAAGAATCAGTGATATGGTATAAGTTGGCTTGTTGGGAATCTACCGGTAAAAAAAGTATTGTAAGTATATATATTATAGACAGAAGGCTACACTGCAGTAATGCACTGCCAGTCGTACCGGAAAATATTAGCAATTTTCTCATTAGTCTCCGTGTTGTTATGGTTAAAGCCGACAATAAATTTTAGCATAGGATTACAGACTATGTCGTAAGATATCAGACAATGCTTTCGGGAATATGACAAGTACTCAGTACTTGTACTTCTTACTTACTGGGGAGATAATTAAGCCTGTAATGCCAAAAATGCCAGTAATATCAGGGGTGAGCAAAAAGGAACTGGCTTGGGTAGTCATAGTTCTACTGGCTTTTTACGTCTTTGTGCCGCAGCTGAAGTCATTCGCCGGTAGTTTGCACCTACTAACGCACCCCGGAATAAATAACGTTATCTTTTCTTCTATATTTATCGTGGCGACCTTCATTTTCGCCGCTTTGACTTACAGCTTTTTATCGCGTGGTAAAATACCCTTCTCCGAAGAATTCATTATTCAGGTTGCCGCTATGTTCGTTAATCGCCTTTTGCCGGCCGGTATCGGCGGGATTGGAGCAAATTACGCCTACCTTCGGCATAAAAGAGTTAAGACGGCCGAAGCGGCTTCGATGGTCGCTATGAATAATATCATGGGCGTCTTCGCTCATCTAATGATCTTGGTAATAACAGTTCTATTCTTTGCCGGTAATAATACCTTTCAATTTTCCGGTCTGAAGCATGGCATTCGTCATATCCTGGTAATTGGAACAATCGTTTTAATTGTCGGAGTAATAATCTTACTTTGTCTGCGGCTGGCGAAAATAAAGTCGATCGTCAAGGACTTTTTAACCCAGATATCTTCATATCGCTTCCACCCTTACCTTACTGGTTTAGCCTTATTTTCTCAGTTAGCGCTTTCAGCATTCAATATATTATCGCTTTCATTCAGCGCTAAAGCCGTAAATATCGATCTTAGTTTCGCGGCGATCTTAATAGTCTATTCGCTTGGTGCGCTAATAAGTCATTTCGTGCCTACGCCTGGAGGTCTTGGAGGTTTTGAAGCCGGCTTGGCCGCCGGGCTTGTCGCCTATGGCGTAGACAAATCCAGTTCGCTGGCAGCGGTTCTGCTTTATCGGATAATCAGCTACTGGGCGCCGCTAGTCTTAGGCGCCTTAGCCTTCATTTATGTTCAAAAGCAAAACTGGCTTTCTGCTTCAAAAGCATAATTTAGCTGCTTACATTTGGACGCGGTTAAACCGGTTAACGGCAAACCATATGCAGAGGATAAAAGTGATTGCCATGACAATAAGGTCCTTGGCTAGACCGAAATGCGTCTGATTTGCCAGGAGATATCTAAGCGCGTCGACCATGTAGCTGACCGGATTAATGGTGCTGATGATCTTCAGCCAGTTGGGTACGCTATTAAGGGGATACAAGGCGCTGGAGAGAAAAAATGCCGGCATGACTATAAGGTTGTTTATGCCTTGAAATCCTTGGAAGTCATCTACTGCCGAAGCTAGTCCGACCCCGAAACTAGTCAGCGCGACGCACATCAAGACGAGAACGATAAAAGCAAGCGGCACGTTGGCCCAGCTGTAAGGCCTAAAACCGAATAAGGCAGACACTATGAAAACTATTAATCCCTGCATGATTGATATAGTTGCTCCGCCCAAGGCGCTGCCCATTAGAATTTTAAGACGGCTGACGGGAGCTACGAGCATTTCAGAGAGAAAGCCGAATCTTTTATCTTGAAGAATAATTATTCCCCAGAATATTCCTGATAAAAGGACTGTCTGGGTAATGATCCCCGGAACTAGAAACATAAGATAATTTCCTTCTCCGGCGCGCCTATAGATGGCACCTATTCCATAGCCTAGCGCCAGCAATAGAAGGATTGGTTGACCAAGCGTGCCGAGCAGTCTGGAGCCGCTCCGGTAGTATCTTCTCACTTGCCTGAGCCAAAGGATATAGATAATGTCGAACTGCATAGTTACTTCAACCTCATATTACGGCGTGCCATACGGGCGTTCAAGCCGTCGTTATTTCCGCTTTCATCCCTAATCTCACTGCCAGTCAGTTTGAGGTAGGCTTCTTCCAGCGTTTTTGTATTAGTATCACGCGTCAGTTGATCGGTTGTCCCGCGAGCTACAATTTGGCCGTGGTCAATCATGGCGATCCTTTCAGCTACTTCTTCAGCTTCGTCGAGGTAATGCGTCGTGAAGAAGATGGTCATACCTTTCTCTTTGCTTAATCTTTTGACGTATGCCCACATTGTATTGCGCGTTTGGGTATCTAAGCCGAGGGTTGGTTCGTCCAAAAATAAGACTTTAGGTTCGTGGATAAGTCCACGGGCGATCTCGAGGCGTCTTCTCATTCCGCCGGAAAAAGTTTTGACGTATGACTTATGCCTCTCCCACAGATCTACTAACTCCATCAGTTCTTTTATCCTGGCGTGGCGCTTTTCTTTGGGTACGCTATACAAAATTGCATGCATTTCCAAATTTTCGTAAGCCGTCAGTTCTTCGTCCAAGCTTGGATCCTGAAAGACTATGCCGAAAGCTTTACGGGCATTATCTCTTTCATGCGTGACGTCATGGCCGGCTAGCTCGAGCAAGCCGGAAGTAGGCCTCAGCATAGTCGTGAGCATTTTAATAGTCGTGCTTTTACCAGCGCCGTTAGGACCGAGAAAGGCGAATATTTCTCCTTTCTTGACTTCGAAACTGATTCCGTCGACTGCTTTAAAATCCCCGAACTGTTTGACCAGATCTTTTGCGGTTATTATTGCTTCTGACATAAAATTCATCTTACATAGTACACTTTTAAAGACGTCTTTACTAGTGTACTAACCTATAGTTTAAGCAATACCAATAAATATTGTGATTAAGCGTTATAAGAGGAGGCTGAAGTCGTACCGCCTGTGCCTGTCCAGTTAGTGTGGAAGTATTCGCCTCTTTTACCGCCAACCAGTTCGTAGGTGTGCGCACCAAAGAAATCTCGTTGGGCCTGGATCAGGTTCGCTGGCAGGTTCTGGCTTCGATAGGCATCGTAAAAAGCCAGTGCCGAGCTCATAGCCGGCAACGGTATGCCCGCACTGACGCCAGCAGCTACAATTTTCCGCCACGCCAGTTGAGCGTTATTTACAGCTTCGGAAAAGAAATTATCCATTAGTAGATTAACAAGCTCCGGATCCTGCTTATAGGCGGCCTTGATGTCGGCCAGAAACTTGCTCCGGATTATGCACCCACCGGTCCACATCTGAGCTATGCCGCCGTAATTCAGCTGCCAGCCGTAGGTTTCGGCGGCCGAGTGCATAAGCATATATCCTTGGGTATAACTGATCAACTTTGCGGCGTAGAGAGCCTGGCCGAGGTTTTCAATCAGTTCGCCGTTGTCTTTGCCAGCTGGCGTCTCAGGACCTTTCAAAACTTTTGACGCCGTCACCCGTTCGTCTTTAAACGAAGAAATAAACCGCGAATATACGGCTTCAGTTATGACTGACGCCGGTTGACCCAGTTCGGCCGAGTTGATGACGGTCCACTTGCCAGTTCCCTTCTGTCCGGCGGAATCCAGGATTTTATCAATCAGGCTTCGGCCGTCGCTGTCTTTAAATTTGAGGATATTTGCCGTGATCTCTATCAGATAACTATTCAATTCGCCTTCGTTCCAGTGATTGAATACTTCAGCCATTTTGTCGTTATTTAAAACAGCCAGATCCCTTAGCATCTGATAGCTTTCGCTAATAAGCTGCATATCGCCGTATTCAATTCCGTTATGAACCATTTTTACGTAATGGCCGGCTCCGCCTTGCCCGACCCATTCGCAGCAAGGTTCATTGTCGGAGCCTTTAGCTGCTATAGACTGGAAGATGTCTTTGATGTGCTCCCAGGCCGCCGGTGATCCACCGGGCATGATCGAAGGACCATGACGCGCTCCTTCTTCGCCGCCGGAAACACCCGTACCGACGTAGAGTATTCCTTTCTCTTCCAACTCTTCCATTCGCCGCTGCGTGTCTAGATAAAGCGAATTGCCGCCGTCTATTAAAATGTCGCCTTTTTCAAGAAAAGGAAGAATATGGCTTATCGTCTCGTCCACGGCGTCGCCTGCTTTGACCATCATCATTATGCGTCTTGGCTTCGCTAATTGGCTGACCATTTCCTCTACCGTGTGTGCGCCGACGACTGCAGTACCCTTTGCCGGTCCATTGAGAAAATCATCGACTTTTGAAACGGTCCGGTTGAAGGCTACGACTTTAAAGCCGTGATCATTCATATTTAAAATCAGGTTCTGGCCCATTACAGCCAGACCTATTACTGCAATATCTGCCTGTTCGCCGTTCATAGTTAATAAGTATAATACAAATAGTTTTACTTTAAGTGAGGAATAACCGGCATGTTAGACGTGCAAATTGAAAAAGACGATTTAGCCGTCGCCAAAGCAGCGGCTGAAATGACAGCCGCCTGGCTTGATTTAGCTACAGCGAAATATAGAGATCCGGTATGGGCGTTATCAGGTGGTAGCACGCCGATGAAGGCTTATTCGCTTTTAGCCCAAAACTATAAAGATAAGATCGATTGGCAAAGCCTAAAGTTCATAATAGGAGACGAGCGCTGGCCTATTGATGACGAGTCAGTCTCTAACTTCATTCCGATAAAAGAAAAGTTGCTTGATCAAGTTCCAGTACCAAAAACTAACATCTTAATGCCTTCGCCCGCAAGGAACGTCCAGCGAGCGGCGGCTGATTATGAGCGACTATTAAGTCGCCTGGCGGCAGACGAAAAAGCGATCCCAAGAATAGACGTTTTATGGCTGGGCGTCGGCGAAGACGGGCATACGCTATCACTTTTCCCGGGCAAGTCCCACGATAACCTTTCGCTCGTGACTTATGAGCTTAATTCTCCCAAACCCCCGCCGCAAAGAATCTCACTGAACTACAGGATACTCGGCAATGTCCGCAACTGCGTCATCATGGCCACCGGTGAAGCTAAAAAAGCGGTTGTAAGTAAAATACTAAGTAACGATCCCGCGTTGCCTATCTGCCAAGCTATTGATATCATCCTTTCGTCTGGCGGTCATATCAGTCTCTTACTGGACAAGCCGGCCGCCGGGAATCTTCCCTTGGCTGCTTAAGTCATTCAGCTATTGCCGTAAATAGGGTAAACGGGTATGATTGCGGGTATTCAGTCGTAGAGGCGGACCCGGAATGCATAATTTTACGCTCTCCCTTACAGCATCTGGAATATTGGGTGACGGTTCTACAGGCTTTCTTGAAAATCTAATTCTTATAATTCTAGTCTTATGGCTATGCTTGAGACTGCTATTTTATGTATATGCCTATGTCCGAACATCGCATGTTAAGAATTTTGAGATTATTCCCCGGCAGGGAGCTCTAAATCCACCCGAACATACGGCTATGATGCTAAACGTTTTCGAAAGTTTAGCTAAACACGATTCGCTAATTGCTTCTTTTTTCTTGCCGCGGGAGCCTGTTTTCCTGGAAATTGCATCGGGCGATAAAGACAATATG
>DASTAD010000026.1:0-9799 GCA_035713075.1 Saccharimonadales bacterium (SeqCode)
TTGGATGATTGACGGCGTCAGTAGCTTTAGCAGACGCCTCATTTTTGACTTTTTTCACGATATGTATGACCTTATGTGGCGAGGGAGATATATGGTGACTGGCAGCGCTGACTTTTTCAGGCTGTTGAGGCGTAGGTGACTGCTTATGGGCTGGCGGAGTAAATTCCCGCTTAATGAAAACGATTGGACCGTCCTGTATCTTCTTCAAAATTAACTCATTCACCGCTACGCCTCCACCAGTTAATGCCAGTCCGATTAGAGCGACAGGTATCAAGAGGGGCGAATGCTTTTTTTCGCCTTTCTGTTTCTCAGTTGAGGAGAAGGTATTATCAAAATCCGAAATCACATAAGGATTGACCTTAATTGTGCCTAAAGGTATTTCCCGGGTTATATCATCGTCTGTTTCCGGGTCGTAGAATAAGGGCTGACGTCCCGGCTCAAGCGGCTGAGTCATTAATTCGGTCGGTTGATTGATTGATGCACGATCAGAGACAGCGGTGGGCTTATAATCTATAGGTGGCTCAGTTTCAGTTCGGCTAGGTTCAGTTGTAGGCATAATCTCGGGGAAACCTTGATTAGGCATGGCTTCAATGCCAGGATTGGTAAAGGGTTGGCTACGGCGAGCAAGCTGCTCCCTAATATAGTCTCGGAAGTCCGGTGATTCATACTTAAATTTAGACATTATGTCTCCTGATGTTTATATAACTCAAGCTATTATTAAAACAAAAAAACACACAAAAGTCAATAACTGATATACTCAAGTTGCCAAAAGAACAAAACTCATTTACGATAATTGAATGAATATTCCAGAGAACCCCCTAGACAAGCTAATTATACCGACGGAAAACAGGCAAGTGACACAGCCAAAAGTGTTAAAGCCAACAGCTGAAAAGAAAAGATCGCCAAAAATTTACAAAAATCTAATCAAAGCCGCCGCCGGACTGGCTATAGTAGCCTTGGGTATCCATGAGGTTATAAAAGCTGACGATCGCGGTAATAAACTGCAGAATGAAAAGGCTTACGAATCAGCTCTCCTGAATAAGCAAATTAACGGCCATAGCAAATGTCTCAACGGCTACATTGAACTCATGCCCGGAGATATCTTCAGGAGCATGCCGGAAAGCATCGACCCTGCGTCAGGACATGGGTTGCTTGAAGACATATCTTTATCAGGCGCCATCCCGGTACTAAGTAATTTTGCAGCCGATACGGCCGGGGACGCTCATAAGTTAGCTCCAGGACAGGCCCTGGTTATTAGCGACCCAATTGTCGTCAAGGTCAAAGGTACTACATGGGATGAATTCTCTATCGTCAAACAAAGCCAAGTCGTTTCTAACCCGCCGCTTAAGCCGGAAACCGTTTCCGAGATGGCAGGGCAGATAGACTGGGTTAACTATAGCGCCCTCATAACTCAGAATACGACCGGATCACTCGAGCACACCTATTATAGAACGCCTGTACTGTCTGACAGGCTAGTTAATTGCCAATTAAATCCTACCAGTCCGGAAATTTATACTTCTACTGGTCAGCAAGCTGGTGTGGCTTATATGACGAATCCTACTTCGTTTCAGGCCGACAGGAAGACGATACTCCCTTAAAACAAAACGAATAAATAATATTGACAATAGAACAAACTAGGTTAATATAAAAATAATATATCTATCACGGGTGGGTGAGGTTATTAATGAAACGTATTCCATCCGTGCCTTCACAGCTCTCGGAGTTAAGCGCCACTCCCCGAAGTGACGGGACTCTCGACGAAGATCCAAACTTAGACTGGCTGTGGCACGTCCAAGATGACTTCAGACAAGGCGACGATTTTAGACGTCCCCTAGAACGTTCCTATGACAATCACCTCTCTAATCACTCCCGCTACCATACCGCAAAACGGCTCGGTAAATACGGGGTAGTTGCCCTGGCTTTCGGTGCGGCCTATACAGCTGGCAGGAACCTTATAAATAATCTTACTCACTTCGGTCTGCCAAGTGTCCCTGGACTTAACGAAGTTTGGAAGGCAATCGACGCACCGCCAGGAGCCTCTGTCAGCGGCAATACCTACTATACTCAAGTAACCCACCCGGCTAAGGCTATAGTAACCGAAGTTCAAGGCGGCGCTACCCTTAATGTCGATATAACGGGGGGTATATTCGACGTCAACCTGCCTTTCGTGGGTAATCCTACGTCTAAGCCTGATACTGTCTCCCGCCGTGGTAACATCATGCTGACAGTTGACCTCAATGATCCGCAGATAAAGGTTGAACAACCACCTCATCCCGGCCAGCCCGCCAGCCGCGAAAACGAGCCGTCAGTCTTCGTGCCGGTCTCGGCTTTAGAAGTCAGCCAGGCGGGAATGAGCTGCCAAACCTATACCGGAACAATAGATTGTAAATCCAACTACCAGCAGTCTCTTCTGCAAAAAGTAACGCCTCTATTTTCCATAGCTCCACTTCTTCTTTTTCCTGAAGCCGGCATTGTAACCCAGATTGCCGGCAGCGGTCTCGTTGATCTTATTGCCCAGAAACTTACCGGACCCCAGATTAATCCTGCCGCCTACACTGAAGATGTGTCAGTCGATGCCGACGCCGCTTTCGAGCATGGCTGCGGACACGCTCTTCTTTCTAATGTCTCAAGTATCAAAGCCGGCTTGCAGAAGGATTTCCAGGATATCTTCTATAGTAATTCATCAAATACAACCAATTCCCAACAAGCCTCATATCTCAAGACTGCAGCCGAAGGGCCAATCAATGTTCAACTGGTTACGAGTCCAGGAAAAGTCGTAACCGCTAAAACTGTCACCCTCAAGTATGCCGACCCCCAGCCGACAAAACAGTATCTAGCCAGGCAGTTAGGGCACGGCATAACTACTGGTAACATATCTGAAAACATAACTAAAATTGAAGCCTGCAAACCTTTAAATCCTACCAGTCAGAATAATCAGGCCGAGCAAGTAGTCCTAAAGGAACAATCATTTAAATAGAATTATCATGTCAGAAAGAATTCCATCCAATCCACCCCAACCAGCCAGTGAAACCGACAGTTATAGTTACCCGGTGGAACGAGACTACCTCGGTAGTTCAGGTGAGCAGTTTTCCGACGGACCTTCAAGGACAGATGAAACAATCATCCCGGAAGGATTAGTCTTCCAGATCGATGCCAGGCCCTTGGCCCCAGTCGAGCATGCCAAAAAAGGCCAGGCCTATCTAGACGCCTTCATTGAAATGTTTCAAGAAGGCGGTCAGGAGCTGACTGAACTGATGGGGCCTTTCTGGCTAGACGGGCTGATGAAACTCCCTCCTTACGAACAGTTCAAAGGCACTCAAAAAGCATATGCTGAACTTCAGCTACTAAAAGCTCAGCGCGCACAACAGCAAGTGGAGCAGGCAGCAGAAGCAATCCTCGAAGGAGTGGAAATTGCCGCCGAGGCGGCCGCTCAAAGAGCTGCCGACCAGGCCAGGCAAGCAGTCCGTCAGGCTTATCATTCTAAGTCCCGTCAGCTAAAGCGGGAAGCTAAAGACATTGAAAACCACAAGGTAGAAGAATTATTTAAATCTAACCTCGGTTTGGAAGAATGGCTGCAAACCGAAGAGGCTCAAGAAATAATAGATATGGATTTCCCGCATGGAATCTCTACGCCATGGATGCACCGTAGAGCGCTGGAAGCCCTCAGGTTCAGAGATGAATACTTAACTTTCAAGAGTAATTTCGCTCCTGAGCAGCCGGTCGAAGCCGAACTCGCCGAAGAAATGGTAAGGCAAACTCAGGAATCTAGGGAAAACGAAGTATCAACTCCGCCGGAAGAAATGCCGGAGCCTCAACAAGAACCTCCATCCGAGTTGACCCCGGAGGTAGTTAAGGAGCCGCCTCGCGCCGAGACTTCAACACCCAGGCAGGGCAGTTTAGTATTGAGCGTTCCGGGACAGGGCACGATCCGTCGGCCTTTGAATCCGGAAGTCGTCAGACCTCAAGCAACAGAAGGGGAAGAGAGCGTTGAACCCGAACCTATCGAGCTTCCGGAAGCAGAACTAGCACGGTTTAACGCGGCTATCATGGACTTCGCCCGCATTAGTTTGATCTTTGTATCTATGGACGCAGCCGGTATTAATATAGATGACTTCAACGATATAAACCGTCGTTACGAACAGTTGACTAATTATCTGTTAGCCAGTGAGTACCGGTCAGTCCTGTTTACAAACGGCGGGGATAATGAACTTCGGGTAACGTTCGTGAAAACCATCAAAGATAAGAAGTCTTACAAGAAGCTTTTAAATGTTTACGACGATGACGAGGCGAAGGAGTTCTTCCTTAAAAACAGGAGCTTAAGCCCCGATTATCAGCAGTGGCGAGATAAGTATGGCATACCAGAGAAAGCATTAGGCATCAAGGAGGATCAGTAATGGAGAGAGATTTAAGTGAAAATATTTCGATTGAGTTTGAATCTAAGCTCCAAGCCCTGAATCGTCACGAAGATAACATCCATAAATTACGTGATGCCAGCCCGCTTGAAAGGCTTGTCGACGAATCGGCTAGAACGCTTCAAAAAGCAGGAATCGCTACTGGGACAGCCGGCCTGCTGGCTACGGCTGCCAGTCACAACCCTTTAGTAGGCAAGGCCAGCGCCGCTACAATCCACCGTCTTCCGGCACTGCAAATAATCCACTCCACAGAACACCGTGACAGTCTCTATGCCAAACGCCAAGTTGACCCAACAGATACCTATACGCTTGGACAAAGTTTCAGTAGCATAGAAGCAATTGCCGAGCATGAGATTAGCGAAGGGCATGCCAGTAACTTAGGCCGTACCGTCGAAGAGATTGAACAACAGAACCACTTAGGAAAGTTGGCGGCTAGGAATCACCGACCAGTTTGGCTGGAAGCCCATTATCTACCAAAAGGTTCGATTATCAAGTTCTCGTATATGAAAGATCATTCGTCGTACCATAACGCTACGGTGGATAAGCCGGGATCCGGTAGTAAGACAAGGACGCAGTTAGTAGCCGAAATAGTTCCGGCAGGAAGCTGCGTCGATAAGATGGCAGCCAGTAACGGAGAGACGGAAGCTCAGGTCCTCCAGGATAACCCCGAGCTACGTAGTGACCCGAACTATATCCAAGCCGGATCCTTACTGGAAATGAGAGTGCCCGATAATACCAGTAGCTCGGTAGGTGAAACGACGCCGACCAGGCACGAACTTGTTCCTGGACACGACAAGAAAACAAGGACATATGCCAAGATTAAAAAAGACACCTCTAATTCTCATGTATCATCATCAGGATCTCTGTCAAACCTTCCCATTGAGATCGCTCCTAAGATAAATCCAAGCTCACTGTTTCCTGAAAAAGTTAGGCATTTGGAAAAGCATTTGCCTAAACTGACATCTACCCAGAATGTTGAAAGTCGTGTTACATCCTTTTTTAGCCATTTTGAACATCATCCATTTCACGAGACCGCTATGGAACGCCTTGATCTGAAACATTTCCACCCTTCGGAAGGCGCTATTAGTTACTTCGAGAATGAGACGTTGCCAAGAATGCAGCATCTGATACCGCTATACATGAAAGCCGCCGCCTTGGAAGGCGTGCCTCAGAACTGGGAGATACTACCGGCCCTGCATGGCCCTGAACTAAATTTTGGAATGTCATATACCTGGAACGGTATCGCCAACTGCAACGTTCCCGATGCCGGTCCGGCAGGTCCATTCCAGGAAACTAGCTGCGAGTTAACTCCTTACTTGAGCGACCCGGAGCTAGGACCGACGCTGAGCACACTGATTAACTCGGAAGGCCAGATAATTCCCCACGAACAGATTGACAATAAGCAGTTAGTTGTCTTGGCCCGGATAGCGCTCAGGCACTGGGTACAAGAAGCGCTTGGTTCTTCGTACGAACATCTAAGGCACGGCCCGATCCACTACCGGGAAGATATGGCAAGTAATAACGCTTGGACACATATCATGGGAGCCTGGAACCCGGGTGACGTAGCCACAGAAGGCTTCAATGGCTACGGCCCGGAAACTCCATATAACCCGACTGCCGCCGTCAATCCCGGGGCTGCTACAACCTACTTCCTCATTAAGGACTGGGAGCAGCATGGCGGCCTGGAAAAATCCGGTATTAAGCCGCCGGCAGTCTGGCTAAAAGCAATGGAGCACCAACATAACCGGCATCCTGTCGCAATCTATCCGGAAGCTCATAAAGTTCATCATACTGCTAGGCGCCACCACCGGGCCGCCCATAATTCGTCAAGCTTCGGCGTCTTAGAAGGAATTCATCATTTCAATGGATTTGACCCCTTACTAAAACTTGGATTCGAATCCCATACACGAAGGCATCATCATGAAAACGAAAACCGCGCCGGTCTGAAACTTGCCAGGCTGGCAGTCAGCGCCGCCTGGAAAGCGCCTGTCGACTATAACTTCCCTAATCCCCGCTATAATAAGCTGTTAAACGAGTATAATCCGGTAGGCAAATCGGTTTTTGACGGTTCTGATTGCCAGGTTTTACTGTCCACTCTAGAAAAAGCCGACGGTCTCAAAGGGGTACCTGACTTCGGTGTATCAAACGGATTGCATTACATGCTCGATCACCCTAAAAAGTTTAAACAAGTCGGCGAACTGACAAGAAGAACTAAGCTTCTTCCAGGTGATATCTTGGTTATCGATAAAGGAACAACTTTCAAATACGGTAAGATAGCCGTCGCGGGCGATTCGACCGGCGGCAATGATCATACATTGATGTACGTCGGCAAGTTAGGCGGTCGCTATCCGTTCGTCGAAGCTTCAATGGCTTCGCACAGCGCCCAAGAACAAACTATGGGCAATACCATCTATCAAGATCCGCTCAACCGCGGCCACTACGCCGTATTCAGGTTGAAGTAGGAGCTCTTTAACTAGAGCTAGTTGGGCCGGTAAGAAAACAGAACGCATCATGTCGATGTAGCAAAATGTAAGCTTAACCGAGCCTATTCAATGCCAACAATTTGAATAGATTGAAAATCGTGTAAACTGCAGCTATGGCCAATACGCAAAGACTCGTACTTTTAATCGCCATACTCGCTTCCTTCGTCGCCTTTCTAGACGGTTCGGTCGTTAACGTCGCCCTGCCGAAGATAACCTCCCAGCTTGGGGGTGGGCTCGCCGTCCAGCAATGGATAGTCGACGGCTACACGCTGACCCTAGGGGCTTTTATACTACTTGCCGGTTCGTTATCTGATACTTTCGGTCAGAAACGTATCTTAACATACGGCTTAATTGGTTTTGGAATTACATCTTTGCTGTGCGCGTATTCGCCAAACAGCAATATACTCATCTTTAGCCGGCTGCTCCAAGGCGGGGCTGCCGCTCTGCTCGTGCCCAGTTCACTGGCCCTAATCATCTCGACATTCAAAGGCGAAGAGCAAGCTAAAGCGATTGGCAGGTGGACGGCCTGGACTGGTGTAGCTTTCGTCATCGGCCCATTATTTGGCGGATTCCTGATTGACGCTTTATCGTGGCGCTGGATATTTGCGATCAACCTCATTCCCATTTTATTAACTCTGCAACTGCTCCATGGCCTGCCTTATCCAGAAGAAAAAAGAGGCAGAGCCAGGCTCGACTTATTGGGCGGGATTTTATGCGTAACGGGACTTGGTTTGCCTGTTTACGCTCTTATCGAACAGCCTAAATACGGCGCAAGTAGTCCCGTATTCTTGTTGCCGTTAGTCTTAGGCCTAGCGATTTTATTTTTCTTTTTAAGGACCGAGAAGCGAAAGAGCAATGCCATCTTGCCACTTTCAATATTTAGAGTTCGCAATTTTAAGATTGGCAATCTCGCGACCGCTTCCATATATGCCGGTTTAGCGATTGCCACGTTTCTGCTTGCTATATATCTCCAGCAAATAGCCGGGTACTCGGCATTAGATGCCGGACTTGCCTTGCTACCGGTAACTATTGTCATGTTCGGCTTGTCGCCTATATTCGGATCGCTTTCAGGCAAATACGGGCCCCGATTCTTCATGACAGCCGGACCATTAACCGCGGCAGCCGGCTTTTTACTGATGCTCAGTTTTTCTTCCCATGCCGCATATTTTAGCCATCTTCTGCCAGGAATCCTGCTTTTCGCTTTAGGTTTGTCTTGTACTGTTTCTCCTTTAACCAGCGCGGTCTTAAGTGATGTCGAGCCGGGCCATGCCGGTATCGCGTCGGCTGTAAATAATGCGATATCGAGGATCGCCGGTTTGGTTGCCATAGCCTGCATCGGCCTGATTACGGGTAAATCTCTAACGACTAACGGTTTCCATAGAACATTAATCGCGACCGCGTTACTTATGGCAGTCGGTGGAATAATTTCGGCCTTAGGCATACGTAATAGAAAAGATAAAAGTCGTCATGATAGCAGCTTAAAAGTTAAGGCGCCGGCATAATTTCGTTAAATATATGTTTAGCTGATAGAAAAACAAAAGGTATAATATGGTTTAAGGAAAGCACATAAACACTATGATAAGAGCCGTATTCTTTGACTTCTATAGCGTCTGGGCACCCGACAGATTCTCGTATTATTTGGCCAACGCCCAGCTGATCGGGCCGGAAGCCTACAAGGATATGTACGAGCAGATCGAACACTATTATAGCGGGGTATTAAGTGTCGAACAGATCGCCCAAGTCGTCTCGACTAAGCTTGGACACCCTGAACTAAACGTTAAACAATTTATTCTCAGCGAAAGCAGCATTTCGCCGGAGATCGTCAGTTTTATACGCGAGCTGCATGCACATTTTCTGAAAATTGGTATTCTGGCTAATCTAGGCACGCAGGAATATAACTTATTAAAACAGTTCAATGAGCATAATCAGATGTTCGAAGCTATCGCCTGTCCGATGACTATCAATCCACACTTGCCACTGCTCCATAAAGAGGTATTCGCTAAAGCTATAGACGGCGTTAGCGAGGCGGTAGGCGATTGCTTGTATATCAGCGGCAACCCGTATTATCTGCAATTTGCCGACGCTCTGGGAATGCCGACAATTTTCTTTGAAGGCTTGCCGAAACTGCGCTCGTCTTTGGCTCACTTGTTAACCTGATAACAGTTAAAACTGCCCTAAACGCTTACCGTTATCAGTCTACCCCAGTTTTTTAACTTAGGGTAGACTTGAGCTAGCTTTGCTTAACGGTGATGAACGTTGGTAGAGTGCTTGTCGCTAGCGGATACGCCGCCCGTTAAAGCGCCTTCTTCGGGTGATTTCTCGGCTACGTTAACAGCTCCCATCAGTGGATTGTTCTTAAGCGATTCGGCGATACTTACGCTTACTCCCGGTCCGCCAGTCAGTCCGCCGGTAGATTGGGCAATTGAAAGCGGGATTGCCACCTTATGTCCGGGATAGATGAGGTTAGGGTCAGGAATCGATGGATTGGCGGCTTCAAGTTCTTTGAGGGGTACGTTATATTTCTCAGCTATGGCGGTAAGTGTATCGCCGGCTTTAACGATGTAAGGAGGAACTCCGCTGGCGTGTGACATGCCGTTCAAAGAAACGTTGACGCTAGAGCTCGGCTCATTGATGGCCGATACGGGACTGCCGCCGGACGTGGTTTGATGGGAAGGAGCCGGCGCTGAATGTGTCGTACCTGTATTAAGTCCCGTCAGCACTGGCGTCGGTGCCTGAGCGGTACCTGTAGGAGGGCTGCCTGCTACTGTGGGTCCAGCCGGAGCGGCCCCGGCATTGGCAACGTTAGTCTTATAGTTATCGGCCGCCTGAGTGTAGGCGGCTGCTTCGGCTCTCTGTCCGAAAGCAGTTCTATCGTATTCCTGAGCAGCCGCGGAGTTACCGGCG
>DASTAD010000027.1:0-6528 GCA_035713075.1 Saccharimonadales bacterium (SeqCode)
ACCGTTATCAGACTGGCCGCAGACTTTAAAAACGTCAGTCAATATCGCCCTCAACGCAGACATACCGATCGTCATGCTCTGGGGGAAAGATGGGATTCTTATTTATAATGACGCCTACGCCGGATTCGCCGGCGGCAGACACCCCGAAATACTCGGCGCCAAGGCCGTTGACGCCTGGCCAGAAGTAGCCGACTTCAATCGCCGCGTAATTAAAGAAGGCTTAGCGGGCCGGACACTATCCTTCCACGACCAGGAACTGACTCTAAACCGCGGCCGAGGTCCCGAGCAGGTATGGATGAATCTCAATTACAGTCCCATTAACGACGAGGATGGAGATAACGCCGGAATCTTCGCCGTCGTCATTGAGACTACCGAACTGATTCAGGCTGAGAAGAAACAGCGCGAAGCCGAAGCTATCGCCCGATCCGAAAGAGAAAAGCTTGACTATATATTCGACTTTTCCCCCGCCTATATCGCTCTACTGACTGGACCGAAACATGTCTACACTTTCGCTAACCATCAATATAAAAAGCTGGTCGGGGGACGGGACATAATCGGCAAGCCGGTAGCAAAAGCCCTCAAAGAGCTTGTCGGAACCGGGATAATAGAGATGCTCGACCAGGTTTACTTAACCGGCGAACCGTATATCGGCAACGAAATGGAGATAGATATAGACCGGACTGGAACCGGCAAGGTGCAGCCGGGTATTTTTAACTTCGTTTTCCAACCAATAAAAAGCAACGGTCAAGAAATATCGGGAATCTATATACACGCTGTTGAGGTTACCGAACAAGTTAAAGCCCGCAAGGAGATCGCCGAGTCAAAGCGGATGTTCGACGCTCTGTTCGATTCCAATGTCGTCGCTATCGCCATAGCTGACACCAAAGGAAACATTCTGGAATCTAACCGGACATTTTTACGTTTGTTCGGCTACACCCGAAATGATCTGAAAAAAGGGCTGACGTCAGTTATGCTCAATACACCTGAAAGCAATGCCGCCACCCACTTGATTTACGAATCGCTGGCTGAGACGGGCGAGGCAGAACCGACCGAGCGCCGCTATAAAAGAAAAGACGGAACTGAGTTCCCTGGTCTCGTCGGAGCGGCCATGATACCCGAGAGTAAGGATAAATTCATTACCTTCATTCTCGATCTGTCGGAAATAGAACGCCTTAAAGAAGTCAATAAGGCTAAGGATGAATTCGTGGCTATCGCGTCTCACCAATTGCGAACGCCGGCGACATCAGTCAAGCAATACCTCGGTGTCCTGATAGACGAGTTAGTCGGTCCGCTCAGTCCCCGCCAACTCGACTATCTAAAAACCGCCAACGAAGCGAACGAGCGTCAGCTAAATATAATAAACGACCTATTGAAGACCGCCCAAATCGATACGGGCGGCTATAAGCTGAGTATTAAGCGAACAGATATGGGTAAGCTGGTTAGTAAAGTCTTGGCGCAGCACTCTCAGGTGCTTGAGAGCAGGAAGCAAACTTTCGACTTTGAACCTCCCCAGGGTCTCTATGCCCGCATAGATCCCAGCGAGGTGTCAGTCTGCATAGCCAATATAATAGAAAACGCCTCGAAATATTCGCCGGAGGGTACAAAGATCAAACTGAAACTTGAATCGGCGGGACGTAAAATTAAGCTGACTATTAAGGATCAGGGCGTCGGGATAGCCAAAGAGGATCAGGATAAAATCTTCGACAAGTTTACCCGTATAAAAAATGATATGTCCGATACCGTCAGCGGAAACGGACTGGGGCTTTACTGGGTTAAACGGATCGTCGATTTGCATCAGGGAAGCATCAGTTTAAATTCACAAATTGGTAAGGGGACGTCTTTCATATTACAATTACCTGCATGAAAGGCGGCAAGGTACTCGTAGTTGAAGACGAGACGGATTTAAGAAACGTTTACTCTATCATTCTTGAACACGCCGGCTACGAGGTATTTCTGGCCCGAAACGGCCAGGAAGGTCTGAAAGAACTGAAAAAAGCTAATCCCCAGCTCGTATTGCTAGATATATTCATGCCGGTCATGGACGGTAAGGATTTTCTTGAAAAATTAAAAACTTCTAAAACCGACTTGCCAAAGATTATAGTCTGCAGCAATACCTCGGATCAGAAAATCCTCAAATCTATGATAGAACTCGGGGCCGACAAAGTGGTAACGAAATCCAGCCTTTCGCCTTCAGACCTAACCAAACTCGTCGGTTCTTACTTTTAAGCCGGGCATACTGTTGATTCGGGGGTGCTTTTTGCTTGCGCGCATTGTCAATTGCGGACATAATCTATCTTAGCTAAACAAGGAAACAAAAAAGTGGGCATAAAAATAAAAAATGAAGCTGGCTTCTCCGCCTTCGAAGCTGTTTTGGTGCTCCTTATAATCCTATTAATCGGAGTCGTCGGCTATATGGTTTATAAAGGTCAGCCTAAGACAGCCACCACCACAGGAGCAGTTGCTTCCACTAAAGCCTTGTCTCCGGCTCCGGCTAAACCCGCGTACTTTGATTTTAAAGAATTAAGCGTCAAGTTCATTCCCGACAAGTCATTGGCCGGTCTGTCATACAGCTTGATCCCCGGGTATAGCGGTCCGGGAGAAGGTGTATATGTCACCGACTCCGCCGTCCAGGCGGCATTCAGTCAATGTCAAGGAGATAGCGGCGGCAACGCCGTACCTGCCGACCAAGTCGCCGAATCCTCTTCTTTCGCCGGTTTGAGTAGAGCCCCGGGATCGTATGCCCAGAGTGGCGGCGGCGAGGCGGTTCTAGTCAAGCAGTTCAACGGCTTTTACATAACTCTAAGCTATCCTAACGGCAATAATTGTGCCGGCCAGTCGCAACAGGATAACGCTAACTACCAGCAGGTGAACCAAGCGGCCGGCAAAGCCCTGTTGACTTCCCTGAAGGCGACTATAACCAAGGATTAGCTTCACTCACTATGCAGTCGCCTGCGCAAGTAGGCCTTTAAGCGCTAAGCTTGTACTCGTGAGCTGTTTGTTCAAGTGGCTGAAGTCCTTCATTGCCACACGGAAAGTCACCGCCGTCATCTTCGGGAGGACCGTCATCAAATCCATCGCCGCCGTTGCCGCCATCGGGGCCCTCCCCTACGGGTATAACTGACCCGAAAACCGTACCGCCAATAGTCATCAGAATCATGAGTCCAGGATCAAAGTGCTTCGCCTTATAGCGCTCCAGTTGGACATAGTTGTTCAGCAAACCGACGGGCCAGCCGGGCTGAAAGTAATTGCGGGGGATGGACTGTCCATCCGGTACCTTTTCGGCTTCCATACATTTGACAGTTAAGCTATTCAGCACCAGACCGCCGTAATCATAAGCCTTCTCGCAGTACTCGGCCGTATTAGCGGCCGCGGCGGCAGAAGCCATATTATGTTCCGTGACTTCCATACCGAAGGAACCGAAAGCCAAAGTACTAGTCGCTATTGCTATGCCTCGCCTAAATCTCATCCGACAAACAATAACAGAGGGACGGGCTAAAAATCAATAAGTTCAGGAACTTTCGCGGGCAGCCTTAAGGGCTTTTGCCATCCAGATAAGTTCAGTCCATGACCGTTGAACCCGCCGCACATAATTGTCATCTAGCAGTTTGCCGTCATTATCGAAAAGGTTTTGGACAAAAGGGAACTGGACGTCAGTAAAAGTGACGGCTAACCCCATTTCCCTGACCGTTGTAACCAGAGCTTCGATAGCTCGGACGCCGCCCCAGCCTGTCGACGAAACGCCGCCGAAAGCTACCGGCTTATGGATATAGTTACTTAACTCACTGTCAAGCATTCTCTTTAGACTGCCGGGGTAACTATGATTGTATTCAGGAGTAACAATAAAAAAACCGTCAGCTTTTTCGGTGATCGCCGTGTATTTCGGATCTTTGCCTTCCGGGTCGTTACCGTCTCCACTGAAACTATAATCCATAGGATCCACCAGTTCCGTCTTCACGCCTTCGATAGTCTTGCCGATTTCATAGACCAGACGGGCGGCGTGGATACTTTTACGCTGCTGCCGGGTAGTGCCTGCGAGGACGGGTAAATATAAGTCCATGTATTAAAGTTTAACAATTATAAAGCGCTTGACCTAAATTACTCCGCAGATATATAGACTAAATCTCCTGTGAGATGAATCACGCTAAAGCTTTTTAAGTTTGACGCATTCCGCTTTTGGTTACGTAGCGAATCTACAGCGTACGATTTGACACATGATGTCAATTTGATATCATCAGACCTTGTGCGTTGTGGAATGAGAACCCGCGACCACATTCCCAAGGGGTACCTAACAAATAAATAAAGCTACAAATATAATTTAAGAACTTTAAATATCACGGGTACCAATGGGGGGAAAAAGGAGGTGTATGAAAAGAACACTTACGGGCGCCCTTCTAGGGGTAGCCATTCTCATCGGGGCAGGATCATCGGCAGCTAATGCCGACCCCCTTCAGAGCCCGCCGGCGCAGACGGACCATAATTATACCGTCCAATCTGGCGACACTCTGACAAGCATTGCCGGGGCGAATGCCACCACATACGTCCGGGTATATGACGCAAATACGAACATAACAGACCCGGATCTCATTTTTCCGGGACAGGTTCTGAGAATACCGGCAGCCAGCGACCAGCTGCCAGATCGGCCGCTTCCCGCTGATGCGGCTGTATCCAGCACCCCTGTCGCTCCTCCGGTTGAGCCCGAGGCGACGGAAACGGAAGCCCCGGCCCCGGCCCAGCCTGCTTATACGGCTCCAAGCCCAAGCGAGGTGACGTCCACCGGTAATGGCGTCTGGGATGCTATCGCGGCGTGCGAATCCGGCGGCAACTGGGCCATCGATACCGGCAACGGTTTCTATGGCGGCCTGCAGTTTACGCTATCCAGCTGGCGCGCAGTCGGCGGCACAGGCTTGCCGAGCCAGGCAAGTCCGGCAGAGCAGATAGCCCGCGCCCAGGCCTTGGAAGCTATCCAGGGATGGGGAGCGTGGCCGGTATGCTCGGCTAAAGCCGGAGTGTAAACAACTCTCCGGTAACGGCTAAGGTTAGCCTTAAGCCTGTACCAGTTGGAATAGCTTGGTACAGGCTTATGCTTACCAGAAGTAATACTTTAACCGCTTCAATGGCAGTTGACTGCCGTAGAATAGCTTTTCTACGACTTTTTTTAAAACGCCAAAATAAAATGCTTTATTTTGCGTCTCATGAGAATAATTATGCCAAGGCTATTTAGTTTGTGCGGCTCCGGGTCTAGGCAGCAGTAAACCGGTTTTTTGCTTATAGCTTTTATAAGCGTCCGAGTTGCCCCAGCGCTTATCGGCTGATTTCTCCAGCACTGGAACGCCGCTGACATAACGAAGAAGGACGTAAATGAATACCGGACTTATAAGCCCGATGATTTTCTCTAGTGAATCGAGACCTTGGAAACAGTAGATATAAATACCTAGCCAAACCGTTATCTCGCCTAAGTAGTTTGGGTGCCGGGAATATCCCCAAAGTCCCGCAGCAATCCACTTCCCCTTATTAGCTGGGTTCTGTTTAAAAACGTACTTTTGATAATCAGCTAACGCTTCATATAAGAAACCGCCGGCCCACATAACCAGTCCGATAACTCCAATGACGCTAAAGTGCCCGGTACGGGTCTGCATAATAAGCACCGGTATCATGAGAACCCAGGCGGTGACGGCCTGACCGAACCAGAAATTAGCAAAACGCTTAAAATTCTCCCTGATTCCATCGAAGCGCCTGTCCTTGCCCGCTTTTATTACTCGGTTGAGCAGGAAACCACCAAGCCGGACGGACCATACGCCTGGCAGCAAAAACAGGACTACCGAAAAAATGTTATGGCTTTTCGAAACTATGATACCTAAGAAATCCAGCGCCAGGAAACTGAGGGCGTAGGAGATATCCGTCAGCTTATCTGATTGCCAGCGGAAAGCTATAAGAAACATTAACATGTTGATTATAAGAGAGACTAGCAGTCCGAAGAAAAGAATCGATAACATAAGCCTTACTTTAGCACTATAAGAGATCGGACGCATCAAGGCTAATGCTGATTATAAGGTAAAATAGAATAAGCATGTTCAGTGAACCGGTAGTTTACGTTGATCTCGAGACCACGGGGGTTAGCGCCCAGCGAGCTAAGATTATAGAGGTGGGCGCCATACGGGTGGAAGACGGTGAGGTAGTAGAAGAGTTTAAAAGCTTCATAAATCCAGGGGCGCCAATACCTTATTTCATAACCAACATTACCGGCATAACTGACGCGGACGTGGTTCAAGCTCCTTACTTCGAGGATATAGCCTACCAACTGGATCAAATTCTTAAAGGCGCTATCTTCATCGCCCACAATGTTCGCTTTGATTATTCGTTTATAAAGAACCAGCTGGAAAGTTCCGGCTACAAGTTCCGCCCGAAGATGTTGTGCACCGTCAGACTGTCGCGCGCCCTTTATCCTGAGGCCAGGGGGCATAGCTTAGAAAAAATCATCCTCAGGCATGGTCTTAGGGTTAGCGCTAGACATAGGGCTTACGACGACGC
>DASTAD010000028.1:0-53827 GCA_035713075.1 Saccharimonadales bacterium (SeqCode)
TTAGTCCCCGCCAGCCAGTGGATTACCCGGCCGCAGACAACTAAGAAAACAACTAAGAAACCGGTAAAAGCCGAAGCGTAAACAGGAAGGTAAATCAATGAAATATCATGAGCTAAAAACAGCTAAGCCAAAGAAATCCACAAGGGTAGGCCGTGGTATTTCTGCAGGTCAAGGAAAAACTGCCGGTAGAGGCACCAAGGGTCAAGGCGCGCGGACCGGTTCGTCGAAGAAGCCCGGTTTTGCTGGTGGTTCAAACCCACTCATGCAGAAGCTGCCTAAACTTGCCGGTTTTAAGAGCCACCAAGTAAAACCTTACGTCGTTTATACCGGCCAACTCGAAAACTTTTCCGACAAGACTGTTGACGCGGTAACGTTAGCGGAAAAAGGTTTAATCCCCGATTCATTCGCTCACGTTAAGCTTATAGTAAAAGGTGAACTGACTACAAAATTAGAAGTTAAACTGACTTCCGCCAGTGAAAATGCCATAGCGGCCATCCAATCTGCCGGCGGCAGTTTCGAAAAAGTAGCCAGATTGTCTCGAGAAGCTAAACCAAAAGACGAAAAGACTAGCCGCAAGCGCTGAAACAGCCAGGGCCAGGTAAAACGGCTTGCTTGGTAGACAATCGGTATTGTGTTTAAATTAATAAGAAGAATAAGCGAGAGAAAAAGCAAATGAACTGGAGGGTAATAGGGCGGTCACTGTCTCACCCGGATATGCGCAAGCGCATACTGGCGGTAATCGGCATTTTGCTGATATTCAGAATACTGTCTCACTTGCCGGTGCCGATCGCTAACGCCGCAACCCTTCACCAGGTTTTGTCCAACCTTTTTAATTCCAGTCAGACGCCGCAGCTATTAAGCTTTATCAACGTCCTGTCCGGCGGAGCCCTGGCAAACTTCTCTATAATGATAGCCGGTCTGGGCCCCTACATTAACGCTTCTATCATCATGCAGCTGCTGACGAAAGCTATACCCCAGCTTGAAGCGCTTCATAAAGAAGGCGAATACGGCCAAAAGAAAATAAACCAGTACACCCGAATCCTTACTCTGCCTTTAGCTATAATCCAGTCGATCGGTTCGATTTACCTCATCCGACAAGCCGCCCAATCTATAGGCGGAGTAGGTGACATTACCGCCCACGCTTCAATTATGCAATGGGCTTTAATGGTAGGAGCGCTAACGGGCGGATCGATGTTACTGATGTGGCTAGGCGAGCTGGTCACTGAACAGGGTATCGGCAATGGTATTTCAATTATCATAACCGTCGGCATCGTCAGCCGCTTGCCCCAGAACATCAGCCAGATATACGAGAGCGTGGTCAAAAAAGGGCATAATTTCCACCTCCTCGGATATAAATTGCCGTTCAACAAGAGCGCCTTAATCTATAGCTTGATCATCTTAGTAGTCGTGCTGGTACTTACATGGGTGGTAGTAATGCTTAACGAAGCCGCCAGAAACCTGACTATAAACTACGCTAAAAGAGTGCAGGGCAACCGTGCTTACGGCGGCATCACGACTATCCTGCCGGTAAAGTTAATTACGGCCGGCGTCGTACCGATTATATTTGCCGTCGCTTTCCTCAGCGTGCCAAGTTTCGTCGGCCAGCTGCTGACCAGCAACCATAGCGCCCATCTCGCGCATATCGGCTCCGATCTCGTCACCTGGTTCCAGACGCCGTCGGCGTCAACCTTTACTTCCGAGGGTATTCAGGCATACATTTACCCGGTCGTCTACTTCCTCTTAGTTTTCGTCTTCACTTTCTTTTATACGAGCATCACTTTCAATTCGAAGGAAATTGCCGAGAACCTACATAAGCAAGGAGGTTTTATTGAAGGTGTCAGAGGCGGAGAACAAACCGAGAAACATCTTTCAAGGATTATCAACCGTCTGACTTTATTTGGAGCTTTCGCGCTTGGGTTATTGGCAGTCATTCCGATTATCGCTCAGGTCTTCATCAGCGCCAGCATAACAATTGGCGGCACCAGCGTACTTATTTTAGTTTCGGTCGCCCTGCAGACTCTGCGGGCTGTGGAATCAAGAGCCTTAATGGTAACTTATGATCAATACTCACAACCGGATTTCTTCTATGAAGGTGACGATGGTGGCCAGTCGGCTTTAGGCGCGAGAAAACTGAGATTTGCCCCTTGGCTTAAGAACCGGCAAAACGAACCGAAAAAGTAAAACCTACAATAGCTAACGCCTTGGGACATTGACATCCCGCGGCACGGAAGCATATAATTTATTTATGAATTAGTTAAACCTTAGGGCAACCTAGGGTAAAAACTCTTTACTTTGAGGTTTGGGCTTGCTATAATTATTCTCTAGTTATATTTATGGCCGCAAACAAGGAAGTAATCGAACTCACCGGTAAAATAGTAGAGACATTACCCGGAACGCAGTTCAGGGTAGAACTAGAGAACGGCCATCAAATCATAGCTCACGTAGCTGGAAAGATGAGGAAGCATTTTATCCGCATCGTACCCGGAGACAGCGTTACGGTCGAGTTGACACCCTACGATCTTACGAAGGGCAGAATCACCTATCGCAAAGGTTAACAACTAATAAGCAGTGTGTCATTGCTTGGAAAAGAAGGAGCATGATCCGCATGAAAGTGCGTGCGAGCGTCAAGAAAATAAGTCCGGACGACAAGATTGTCCGCCGCAAAGGCAGGATTTATGTTATCAACAAATTAAAGCCAAAGCATAAGCAAAGGCAGGGGTAAAGACGTGGCAAGAATCTCAGGAGTTACAATTCCAGACGAGAAACAAGTATGGGTCAGCCTGACGTATGTCCACGGTATCGGCGCTAAATCTGCCAAGGATATCCTTGAACGAGCCAACGTCGAAACGACTACGAGGGTCAAGAACCTGACCGATGCTGAGATATCCCGAATCCAGGACATCATCAATGCCGATTACGTCGTCGAAGGCGAGCTGCAACGGGTTGTCAGCGCCAATATTAAGCGCTTGAAGGAAATCAAATCCTATCGTGGTACGAGACACTCGGCAAACTTACCGTCCAGGGGACAGCGGACTAAAACTAACGCCCGGACAAAAAGAGGCAGGAAAGTTACAGTCGGAGGCACCGCTAAAAAAGTTGCTTCTAAGACTTAAGGCAGGAATCATATTATATGGCAGACAATGAAGAACAGGTAGTAACAGAAGCGGCAACGCCCAGCACTGACGCTGAAACGACGAAAGCCGCTTCCGGAAAACGGAAGAAGTCCAAGCGGACAGTAGCTAACGGCCAAGTACACGTCTTGGCGACATTCAATAACACGATTATCACTTTTACCGATAGTCGCGGGAACGTCCTTACTAAAAGCAGTGCCGGCGCTTGCGGATTTCGAGGATCAAAGAAAGGCACCGCATATGCCGCCCAAGTTGCAGCTGAACAAGCGGCACAAGCAGCGAAACAACAATATGGTTTTTCAAAAGCTGAAGTATACATAAAGGGTATCGGTCTGGGACGTGACTCAGCCGTCAGAGCCTTATCTTCGCTTGACATAGCTGTTGATTGCATTAAAGACGTAACCGGCGTGCCGCATGGCGGCGTCAGGCCGAAGAAGGCCAGGAGAGTATAGACATGGCTAGAGATAGACAATCCATCGTAAAGATGAGCCGCCGAGAAGGCTACGCTTTACACCCGAAAGCTCATAAGGCGCTCGTCAAAAGAACTTCCAAGCCAGGTCAAACTCAAGGCATGGGAGGCAGAGGCGCTAAACCAAGCCAGTATTCGCTACAGCTGAGAGAAAAACAGAAAGTAAAGCGACTCTACGGCCTGCTCGAAAGACAATTTTCAAATCTCATGAAAGAAGCTTCAAAAACCCAAGGAGAAGCCGGAGTAGCCCTCCTGCAATTACTTGAACGCCGGGCAGACAATGCAGTCTACCGGGCTGGATTCGCCCCCAGTCGCAGGGCTGCTCGTCAATTAATGACTCATGGGCATTTCATGCTTAACGATGTCCGCATCGACATTCCTTCCATCAGACTGAAACCAGGCGATACCCTGACTCTTCGCCCTCACAGCACTAAGACTGAGTATTTCAAGAATCTGGATGACGTCAGTCCAAGCCCCAGCGATACGCCAGGCTGGCTGAAAGTCGACCGCAAGAAAGTTTCCGTTTCAGTAACAGGGCTGCCATCGCGTGATGATGCCGAACCTGATATTAAAGAACAACTAATCGTAGAGTACTACTCACGCTAATAAGGAGCATTAGAACAATGGCAAATACTACTATTCATACACCGAGCCTCGTCAAGGTTGACGAACATAGTGCTACCAGCGCGTCCTTTGTTATAGAGCCTCTTCACAAGGGTTACGGCATGACGCTTGGAAACTCACTCAGGCGAGTACTGTTATCAAGTATCGCCGGCGCAGCGGTCACATCTTTTAAGATCGAAGGCGTTACTCACGAATTCACTGATATCCCAGGTGTCAAAGAAGACGTCGTCGATATAATGCTCCACTTAAAGGGCGTCAAGTTCAGAGTCTACGGTAACGAAGTCCAAAACTTAAGAATCGTCAAAAGCGGCAAAGGCATAGTTACCGCAAAAGATATCGAGACTAATGCAGACGTTGAGATCGTCAACCCTGATCAAATCATCGCCACGATAGATGATGCCAAAGCTAAACTGGTTATTGATATGACAGTGGAAATCGGTAGAGGATACCGCTCAATTGAAGAAAGTACAGTAAAAAAGGCGAGTGATACTATCGCCCTAGACGCTATATTCAGCCCGGTACTGCGCGTTCGCTACAAAGTCGAAAACACCCGCGTCGGACAAGCGACTGATCTGGATAAATTACTTTTAACAGTCGATACCGACGGCTCAATTACTCCCCAGGACGCTTTTGAAGAAGCTTCTGCCATATTAGTAAATCAGTACACGGCCTTGGCCGGAAAGACCCGCGTCCAGGCTACCGAGCTGGCTTCTGACGGAAGCAACAGTGACGATCAGGAATTCGGTGGAGACATGGGTCATGACGAACCGACTGCCCTTGACACTTCGATCGAAGACTTAAACCTGACAGCCAGAACTACGAACGCCTTGATGAATAACGATATCCACACCATCCGCGACCTTTTCGCTCTCAATGACGCAGAACTAAAGGATCTGAAAGGATTCGGCAGCAAAGCTTTGGATGAAGTCAAAGAAAAGCTGGCGGAATTGGAGCTCTAAATGCACAGACACGGATATAAGGGCAGAAAGCTCCACCGCGAAAGAGACCAGCGCGAAGCCTTGCTAAAGGGTCTCGCCGACTCGCTCGTTCAATACGAGGCCATAGAAACAACTCTGCCTAAAGCAAAAGAGGTGGTGTCGTACGTCGAAAAACTGATTACTAAAGCAAAGATCGGTGACCTTCATAACCGCCGGCAAGTTATAAGCGGCATGCAAACTATAGCTAACGCCCATAAGTTGGTAGATGAGATCGCCCCTAAATTGCAAGGCCGGACAAGCGGACATCTTAGGATCGTTAAGACTACTTCCAGGCGCGGCGATAACGCCCAGTTAGCAAAAGTTAGTTTCGTAGATGATCTTAAAGAAGCACCGGTAGCTAAACCTGCCGCTAAGGCCGCTAGCATAAGCGAACCTGCTATAACGGAAAAAACCGAAACAGCACCTAAGAAGTCGTTGAGAAAATCATCTTCAGCGCCAGCTAAGAAAAGCGTAAAGGAGAAGGCATAATGAAAACCTATAGCGCTAAACCAAGCGACGTTACCCGTAAATGGTACGTAATTGACGCCAGCGAAGCACCAATTGGACGTTTGTCGACAAAAGTAGCCGAACTGCTATTAGGTAAAGGCAAGCCTCAATTTACACATCACATAGACGTCGGCGACTTCGTAGTAGTTATTAATGCCGATAAATTGGTGGCGACAGGAGATAAACTAAATAAGAAGGTTTACTACCGGCATAGCGATTATCCTGGGGGGCTACGGGAAACGAAGCTGATCGACCAGTTAGCCAAGGATCCAACTGAGGTAATTTACCACTCCGTCAGAGGCATGCTGCCCGTTAACAAACTTAGGGACGACAGACTGAAACGACTAAAGGTCTATGCCGGAAGCGAGCATAAACATGAGGCACAACAGCCCGAAACCCTACATGTAAAGGATAAAAGATAATGGCAGACAACAATTATTTTTACGCGCTAGGTCGCCGCAAGAGCGCAACGGCTCAAGTACGACTAAAAAGCGGCAAAGGCATAGTTACAGTAAACGGGAAACCGGTAGAAGAATACTTTGCCGGCAGTAAATATCTTCTTAACAAGCTTCAGCAGCCGTTCACTGTTTTAGACAACGTTAATAAGTTTGATGTTACAGTCAAGGTAACAGGCGGCGGTCATGAAGGCCAAATTGAAGCTATTCGCCTTGGCATCGCCAAAGCCCTTGTCACTCTCAACGAAGAATTTAAGAGCACGCTCAAGCGAGCTGACCTATTAGGCCGAGATTCAAGAGAGAAAGAACGCAAGAAATTTGGTTTCAAGGGAGCCCGAAAACAACGCCAGTTTACGAAGCGTTAGTTTAGAGATATTACTAGGACACGAAGATGGCGGCAAAAGAAGCAGTTACGTTAGACCCTTATCTTGTCACCTTTGGCGCGCAGGAAGGTTATCAGTTTACAGAGCTCAGACCGGATACTCTTAAAGAAAGCATGCTAAGAAGACTAGGGTCTTCGGCCGTTAATATAATAACTAGAAATAAAGTGGCCGAGTTAATGAATGCCGACTTTCAGGGAGTCGTTGGAATTTTTGCACAAACCTCTCAAGCTAAGCAGTACACGGATTTCGTGGCCCGCGAATATTACATCCCTCTAGACTTTAATAATCCTACCTATGCGAGTACAGTTTTAGATCCCTCGACCCAAGGTCCTAACGTATTCGTGCATTACCAGCGGGAAAGAGAACATAACGGTAGCGGCAACGTCGTTCAGCAACTCGATATACATAAGATCATCCCTCCTTTTGGTGAGCCACGGCAGCCAACATACAGCTTGCGCTCAGTAGCCTACGGCAACGTCGAAATTCCTGTCCGGTCTTATCGGAACGGCATTCCGGGAGTTGAATTCACGCCAGCTGAGAATGTTAAGCTTAACGACAATTTCATAAACCTCCACCGCTTCACTAAAAGGCTTTACGAGGCCCTAATGCATAAACAGCATGAAGATATGTTGTGCACAGAATATCAACCAATCGACAGAAGCCACCGCGGTTTGGCTGCTAATTTATAAGCAATTATTACGCCGCAAGCGTCTACCGAGTCCGAATAAGCTATAATTTATAGCAATACCATGTCAAAGCCCGTCATATTAACCGGTATCAGAGCTAATAACGATCTCCACCTCGGGAATTATTTTGGGGCACTGCTGCCAATTATCTCGTTAGCTAAAGAAAAAGCCGGCGATTATCAGATTAACCTGTTTGTTCCCGACCTGCATAGCTTTACTACGCCGATAGATCACGATCAGCTATATCAGGGCATCATGTCGAGTTTAAAAACCTTCGTCGCCGCCGGACTGCCGATCGATAGTTCCGACGTTTATATCTATCGACAAAGTTATATACCTGCCCATAGCGAACTGACGTGGATTCTTGATTGCTTTACCGGTATGGGTGAAATGCAGAGAATGACGCAGTTCAAGGACAAATCCAACGACTTGGGGGCAGACCGTATCAGCGTTGGCTTATTCAATTATCCGGTCCTCATGGCGGCAGATATTTTGCTCTACGGCGCCAAATACGTACCGGTAGGAGAAGACCAAAGCCAGCATCTCGAATTTACCAGAGACATAGCCGAAAGGATGAACAACCAATTCGGCAATATTTTCCAGCTACCGGAACCAGTAAAATTACAGCACGCTCTGGTTGGTAAGGACCAGGGTTTAAGAATAAAAGACCTTCAGGATCCGACTAAGAAAATGAGTAAATCAGAAGCTAGCGGCAAAGGCGCGATTTTCTTAAACGAAGATCCGGCTGAAGCTAGAAAAAAGATACTATCGGCCACCACTGATAGCCTCGGTCATATTACTTACGATAAGCAGAACCAGCCTGGAATCGCCAACCTGTTAGAGCTTCTTGCCCTCGTCTCCGGCCGAGAACTTAGTGAAGTTATAAGCACGTATGAAGGTCAGAGCCAGTACGGACCGTTAAAACAGGAGCTGGCAACCAAGGTTAGCGATCTACTTGAAAGCTTCCAGGAGAAACGGATGAACGTAGACGAGAATAAGCTTCTAAGTAAGCTCAGTCAATCCGAAGAATTAATGAACCTGCAAGCACAAGAAACCTTATTTAAAGTTCAACAGGCAGTCGGGTTGAGGAAATAAGTGCCGACAGAAGAACCGGAAGCGAAACAGCGACTCGACCAGATATTATTAAGCCGGAACGATAGTCTTAGCCGCGCTAGCGTCGCGAAATATATAAAACGCGGCCACGTAACGGTAAACGGAACAGTCGAAACCAAACCGGGGCTGAAACTAAAGCCGTCGGAGAAAATCTCTTTGATCGTCCCGGACAACAAAGACCATAATCGAGAATCCCTGGATATCCTGATCATTTATAAAGATGATGACTGTATAGTAATCAATAAGCCTGTCGGAGTATTAACACACAGTAAAGGCAGCTTCAATCCGGAAGAGACGGTTGCCACCTGGGCACAACCTTACTTAAGCTCGATGGACGGGGAACGGGCGGGAATAGTCCATCGCTTAGACAGACCGACGAGCGGAGTCATGATTATTGCCAGAAATCCGTCGGCCCTGAAGTGGCTCCAAAAACAGTTCTCCCAGCGCAGGACTAAGAAAATATATACGGCTGTCGTACACGGCATTCCAGCCAACCACGAAGCTATCATAGACATGCCGATTGAGAGGAATCCAAAACACCCCCAAACTTTCCGGACTGGAATTAACGGCAAGTCGGCTTTAACTGCCTACACGATCTTAAAATCTAATCATAAGTACTCGCTAGTTGAACTAAAGCCGACCAGCGGCCGTACTCACCAGCTGCGAGTCCATATGGCGGCAATAGGCCACCCCATAGTTGGAGATAGCTTATACGGCACCGGCTTAGCGGAAAGAATGTTTCTACACGCCAGATCGCTTGAAATAACGCTACCAGACAAACATAGGAAAGTTTTTGAAACGCCGGTGCCTCCTGAGTTCCTGGAGATAGTAAGTTAATGGATAAGCTTGTACTACACCCCTCGACAAAAAAGACCATTGATTTAGCGATAGGCTCAGTTTCTCAAGCTATCGTTTTAGTTGGCCCGAAAGGTCTAGGCAAGAAGAGTCTAGCTAAATACATAACATCCCGCTTACTTGACTCAATCGCTGTCGATCAGCACCCCAATGTTTATTTCGTCAGGATTCTGCCAGATAAGAAGAATATTAGTATTGATGAAGTGCGCAAACTAAACTCCTTTTTAGCTTTAAAAGTCGCTTCAAGCAGTCAAACAAACAGGGCGGTAATTATCGAAGACGCCCAGACCATGACAGCCGAGGCTCAAAACGCTATCTTAAAACTCATAGAAGAACCGCCAAGCGGTACAGTCTTCATACTGACAGTCACCCATGAACAAGACTTGCTACCGACCATTCTTTCCCGCGTCCAACAAATCAGGGTCGCTAAGCCCACGAAAGCAGAATTATTAAAAGCCGTTAAACAGAGTGATGAAGAACACTTTAATTCCTTATATTCGATAAGCGACGGCAAGCCAGGCCTGTTATTTTCTTTGCTGAACGATACTGGCCACCCATTCGCTGAAGCCTTGGAAGTTACCAGAAATTTAATTACGCAGCCGGTGTACCAGCGGTTACTGCTCATGGAATCTCTCTCAAAAGATAAACAGCGATTAAGCGCCGTTATCTCCTTACTCTTACAGATGGCCCATGCCGGGTTACGCTCCGGAAAGAATACCGATAGGTGGCAGAAGATTTATCAAACTAGTTACGAAGCGAAAGGCAATTTAGAAGCCAATGCGCAAACCAAACTAGTCGTTTTGCAACTTATGCTTAATTTGTAAACGCCAACTGGTATAATATTACTAAATATGTACGAGCTACTTATCGTCGGATGTTTCGGTTTCCTTGCTTATCATAACGCACAGGTTCATGACGACGAGTATGCCGACATGTCGCGGAAAATGGGCGACAGGCTTGGCAAGCTATGGGATATAGCTCATCAAGGGATGAGAGAAAATCGTTTCTTAAGAGCCGAAAAAGCTTTGCTTACAATACTTAAAATTGACGAAAAGAATGCTGCGGCCTATAACCGTCTGGGTATTCTTTACGCCAAGCAGAAAGAATACAAAGATGCCATCGATTGTTTCGAAATCGCTTCAAGCATAGAAGCGACAGCATCCAGCCTGCACAATCTTGGTCTCATATATTACGAAACTGAGAACTACGAAAAGGCATCAGTCGCTTTCAGCCAGGCGCTTAAGCTGGAAGATAACTTAGCCGCCAGGCACGTTGCCTATGCCAAAGTTCAAGAAAAACTGGGTAATGAGAAGCTAATGTTCTCCGAGCTAGAGAGAGCCGCCGAACTTGAACCGAATAAGGAAACTTATACCTTACTTCACCGGGCATATGAAAACCACGGCATGGAAATCCAGGCCGAAGAAATCGCCGGCAAGCTTAAGAAACTTCAAGCACCGAAAGGCAAGAGCCGAAAAATTCTGCGCCCCCGGCGAGTTATTGTCTAACAGTCATCATCTTCAATCGAGGATTCTTAGGCATATTTTATTAAGTCCTTAAGTGGCTCTATGCTGCCGTTTATCATTAATTTTCCTGTTCCTATCCTGGCAATGCGGCAGCGATTGTCGAAAAGCGACATCATTTCCTGAATTCCAACTTCCGGCAACGCCATATCCTGCAGCTGCATCCTAGTACTATACTCTTTAGTAGCGAAGGAGTTATATATCCTTACATTTTTAAAGGGCACTGGTCTTGACGATTTAAACTTTCTTAGTCGGGCAGGCATGACATACGCCAGTATCCCTTCCGGCGAGGTTAAACTAGTAAGTGTTTGGTGTAATCTTAAACCTTCTTCAACAGAAAGTTCTTGATTAAGGTAGTTGACGCTTATGTAATTAAACCCGTCCGGATGTTCGCTGCGGAAATCTTCTAGTTGTCCCTTGTCCAGTAAATTTGCAGCAATAAATTTAAAACCATTATCGGGATCATAAGATTTCGAACTAATATCTTTTTTTGCTAATAATTTTTTGACGTCACTTATATACCTGCCCTCATTTCTTTCACTAGGTCGAAGTCCGCATAACGCAAAAAGTAGCTGGCCGTAATCGTATTTTTGACGTTCTTCATAATATACCGGGAATTTATCTACACCGACTACGCTACCTACTAATGAGGGCCGCTGAAGTAGTTTGTTCGCAGGTCTTGTCAGGTCCCCTTGCTTCTCCGGCACTGAGGACGAAGAAACCCTTTCAAACTGCATAGGGAATTTCTCGGATTTGTACAGCAATTGTAATGCTCCCAACCCTATGCCACAGCCCACATCTAAGACACGAAGCGGCTTATTGAATCTTTCCCTTAGAGATTGCATCACTAGTTCGTGGGGGTTCATTCTCTCCTTAACGGGTGTAGAAGTAGTTCGAAGTAAAATAGCTGACCAATAAGCTTGACTTGCCGTATTGGCAGGATTAGAAGATAAGTTTTGTATAAATCGTTCTATAGGCTCACGCCATTGATCCGTTTGTGTTAAACCCTCGTCTTTAAAACCATTCAAGCCTCCAGGAGTTCCCGTGATTAAGCTGTGCACCAGGGCTGTCCTCATGAGGCTAACCGCAGCGCCAGCAGGTATTTTTCTCCGCTCTATAGTTTGTTGAGCGGTATTTTCAAGTAAATCATTAAGATCTAGCTCTGTTATCCTCTCGATCAGCGCACTGAACATTGCAGCAGTTTCTGGCTCAATATTCGGCCCTCCTTTTGACTGCTGGTAGAGTTCATCAGCCAGGACAGAACTCGCCTCGCTCGATGGAAGAAATCCGATTGTCCGGTAGTGTCTTAACCCCATGCTGTTCAAGATCTTCTCCAGTTCTGATAAAAATATCTTTACGTAAGCTAGTATTATTTTCATTATATGTCCGAGAATATATTCTTACAAATATACTGATCTGCAGTAATAGCGGAAAATGTACAATTATAGCTAATATCCTTACAATATAAGTAATGATTCCGAAAAAGCTGTATGCTTTACTGGCTAAGAAAGGTAAACCTGGTGCTTATAAAGCATCTGCAGTTTTTCATTCTCAAGATTTTGTGGAAACTATATTTATGGTCAAGTCTGGTTATGTAAAAAGGTACCAGTTAAATTCTAACCAAGAAGAGGGTGTTATAGAACTTATATACGGACCTGGACAGCTTTTTCCGCTAACTCAGCTATATACTGAGCTATTTAATGTCACAATGAACGAGGATTCGCTGATTTACATCTACCAGGCTATGACAGATGTAGAAACCTTTAAATTACCCGCTAAAACTCTCGTATCACTAATGGATAAAGACCTATCGCTGTACAAGGATCTATTTTACGAGTCTGGCCTTAAGCTGAGGCAAAATATACATAGGCTCGCCAGTAACTCCATAAAAGATACTTACAAGAAAGTAGCACATCAGCTGTATGTACTAGCAATGGAATTTGGTCAGAACTATGAAACAAAAGGTCAGAAAGTAATAAAGATTTTAGTGCCCATGTCGCCTAAAGATATAGCGGAGCAATTGAATATCTCTGTCGCAGAAGCAGATGCCGTTCTCGAAAGCCTTCTAGATAGAAAAATAATCGATATTCAAGATAATTATCTGCATGTCATCGATAAGGAACTATTGCAAGCTATATTCCTTTAATGGAAAATCTATTTTAAGTCGCTCTAAATAGGTCTATTAATTAGTCAGTGCTTTTCTACTTAAGTACCACTTAACAGACTGGCTTAATTCTTTATCTTGGCGATGAACGCAGCCAATCCAGCAGCAAGGTCTTCTTTTTCCTTGTTTTAACTGCGAAACAACCCGTTTAACGTGATCATCTCGAGTCTTCTGATGCTTGACGCTTATAGTCCAGCATATCCACTCATTTCGTGCTAATGGAGTGAGACTTTGCCAGGCAGATTGTGATTTCATATCAGCCTTCAATGCTTTAGCTAAATCGGCAGGTAATTTATGTACCGTTCCTTGATTAAGTATAGGATTAGTCATAACAGTATTATTACATTAATATACTGGTTTTGATACATATTCTGTCGATCACGCTACTGCTAATATGTAATAACCAGGGTTCCGGAAACCGTTTTATTTTGGTGCAGCGTACTGCATGAAGCAGGAACGCTATTAGTCGCCTAGCGGAAAGGCTTCGTGCCAGTTTTCGTTAAGATCCCTTACCTCTTTTTCTACATAGTCCGACTCGGTCTCAAATACACTACAGTCCCCCTCATGCCACTAATTGACACCAGTAGTAACCGTCAAAAGCAGGCTTGCCAGTAATCGGAACTCACCGTTCGAAAATTCAATTGTTACTTTGTCATTATCTTGACCAATTTTCTTCATATTTCGTAACTCCACAGAATCTGGTGCAGGGTGTAGGATTCGAACCTACGAAGGCATAAGCCAGCAGATTTACAGTCTGCCGTGTTTGACCGCTTCACTAACCCTGCATATTACAGTACGACTATTACTTTAAATGAACATTTCCTGGAGCCACCTGTCGGATTCGAACCGACGACATTCAGTTTACAAAACTGACGCTCTAACCAACTGAGCTAAGGTGGCGAACTGTCTGTTTTCAGTTATGTAGTGTAGCAAATAAGAAGATAATTTGCTACTATTGTCTGGACAAAATGACAAGCTGATTAGGCCACCTTAGCTCAGCGGTAGAGCACACCCATGGTAAGGGTGGGGTCATGAGTTCAAATCTCATAGGTGGCTCCATTTTGTTAAAGCGTAAGAATTCTCATAGTTGAAGCTTATCGCCTGGAATAGTATATAGTTTGTGCTGACCAGCAAAAGGGAAACCTTCAATTAGCGAGCACCGAAAAGCACCCCAACGCGGGGTGTTTTTAATTACGTTTACAAGTAGACCCGTATCTGTTAATATAAAGTTAATCAATATCTAGAAAGAGTATAATTCATATGGCAAAACGCGGCGACAAGCGAAAAATAATCGGACTTATTAGCGAAGAAAGCGGCGAGCGCATTTATTACACGACTAAGAATACGATGAATACGCCCGACAAGCTTAGCTTGCGTAAATACAGCCCAAAACTGCGAAAGCACGTTGTCTTTACCGAGACCAAAAAGAATCTGGGACGTAACGAAGCGCCTAAGCGCTAATTCTCCCGCCTCTTTAAATCTAGTATAGTATTGACCATCTCCGCATGGCTCCATACTAAAGGAGTGACCCCCAAAGGACTGGCGTCTTCCGGATCGAATTGTTCGCTTATAGCTCCGCTAGCAAGCTGCCGGGTCATGGCCCAGTCTAATAGACTATCTGCTTGAGCTTCTTCGCCCATGGAATGGAAATACTGTGCCAGCCAAAGGCCACAGACAGCCCACGGATTCCCCTTGTAAATTTTTTTCTCTAAGAAGTAGCCGTCATTCTCATAACGAATTACGCCGCCGGAAGGGGAAGAGTCAAGCAGGCGTTCCTGAATTATCTCGGCAGTTTTTCGTAGCCGGCTGTCTGTCAGTGGCAGGCCACCGAACATATAAGGACCGTAGAGATTAGAGATATCTATGGTCGTGTCATACTCCAGCTCGCCTTGATCGTTTAAAAAGAACCCCTTACTAAAGCAGCCTTGATCTTTAACCAGCTTAGCCAGGTTGTCTCTAAAATCGTCGGCAGCTTGCTTCCACCTGACATTGTCAGCCGGCTGCTCGACAACTAGACTTAATTCGGCGGCAGCATCCAGTCCGGCTATAACCGTAGAGACGGTATAGGTTGAAGTTAAAAACTTTTCTTCCCAGAGGTCATAACTGGCGTGTGGCAAACCTGTCTCCTTATCGACGTAACCGCACATAAAATCAGCAGCCGGTCGGACAAGAGTGTTATAGATATTTTCTATGAAAAGCTTGTCATTACTAGCTTTATAATACTGGCCAAGTATAAAAAGGGTGGTGGCAGTCTCGTCTTCTTGGATGGCTAGCTCCTTATTCTTGCCGTGAACCAATGGATGCCAAGTGCTGCCAACGGCTCTGTCGGGTTGATATTTATGCATCAGATAACCGTCTGGGTGCAGCGTATCTCGCGCGAATTCAAAGTAAGCTTTCGCTTCCTTATACTTACCGACACGGATTAAAGGCCAGACCGCCAGGGAGGCGTCGCGCGGCCAGCAGTAACAGTAATAGTCCCTGCCATAGTTGAAAATGCTGGAATCGCCACTAGCAAGAACTGAACCGCGGACATCGCAGTGGGCCTTAATAATCAGCAGGCTACGTTTTAGTGATTGTTGGTATTTTTCAGGGATGCCTTCGTCTACTCCCTCCAGCCAATTTCGCCAGTACATCCTGGTATCATTCAGCCTTTGACTCATATCCGTTTTTAGTAACAGGTCATGTACTTTCTGGGCATCAGTTTGACTTGTCTCGGCAATGACCCAGTAATCCACCGGCATCGACGCCTTAGCTTCCAGCTCACGACTGAATCGCAGGACGCTGTCAACGCCGCCGTGTTCAACCGGATTTCCAGACAGCTCGCCGTCGAGGGCGTCAAGATAGGTTCCGTCTTTGCCTTCTATGGCGTAATTGCCGACTGCGTACTGATCGAACGACATCCCCTCGCGGGTTTTGCCGCCTATCGCCAGGCAGTAACGGCCTTTATAATCGAGTATGTAACCGCCATCCGGGACATACATAGCCGTATCTCCGCGGCCCATCCGCGATATTTGAAAAACCTGATGCATAAATAACCTGACTTCACGTTTTTTTGAACTAAGATTGGTAACCTCAAGGTGGCGTATCAAAATATTATCTTGGATGTCGACATAATCTGCAGTCTCTATCTTTATTTCCATGCTCAGTGAAACTATTGTGGCTTTGCCGATCAAAGCGTCCGATTCTAAATCGACTTGTATGTCCCAGGTACCGTCATCTATCCACGAGAACGTTTTATCAACCCAGACGCCAATTTTATGTTGAGAACTACGGGCGTTAGTTAAGTTCTCCAGTCCGACATAAGGATAATAGAAGTCATGGACCAATCCCTGTTCATCCAGGCCGACGAACAACTGCCCGTTACTTAATACAACCGGCCTGCCCATATTCCCACCCGGTGCCGACTCAAACTGGCACGCCTTTCTGAACAAGCCTGAACTGCAAATCCCTGAAAGCGTTCATGAAGTTCATATACGCTTCATAAGGTGTCTTATACGGACTGAAGTAAGCGTGAATGTCGCCGTCATTGAAATACTTTGTGCACATATAATAAAAATGATCGGAAGTCTGGAGTCTCCGCCAGTCCTCAATTAGCGCCCAGTCTCCAGTTGCGATTATTTCTTCTTCCATTGCGTAAAGCGAACCGATGGCGTCGGTCTGCATGCCGTTGCCTAACCAGGCAGATAAGTCGCGCTCTGTGTCGGCCCAGGTTATCGTACCCGGGCTGTCGACGTTATCTACCGGCTCGAAACTGTCTATAGTCTCGCTGACGGTCATGAAGGTATGATCTTCTGATTTAAGCCATTCTTTTGGCAGATGCTCTAAGAAGCCGAATATTCCGGATTCACTCCACTGGTGCTCACCGAAAGTCTCGTAGTCCATGAAAAGATTGAAGTTTGTTGCGTTAGCGTCTTCACTCAGCCAATGAGAGAATTTATCGGCCGTTAATGGATATTCTACCCAATCGCTGTTACCAAAACGGAAAGCTATGTCGTCACTCAACTTGTAATTCTTCATCAATAGACGGATGTTTTGCGTATCCGCCGGCCGATAGACGTAGTTTGGACTGCGCCAACCAAGAACCGGATCCCAACCTTCTGTCAATATACCTTTATAGCCTTTTTCGTCTGCCCACTTAGCTAGATCGTTGTTATAGGAAAGTTCGGTATTACGAAAAACTCTTGGCGTTTGACCGAAAGTTTCCTCTATTTTGCGTTTATGCATATCGACTTGCATTTCGAATTCGGAGCGTGAGTAAAAGAAGGCAAGGCTATGATGGAATGTTTCAGCGACAATCTCAACCTGACCGGTGGCGACTAGCTTCTTGAACGTGTTCAAAGTTTTAGGTGACCACTTTTCAAGTTGCTCTATGACTGTTCCGGTAATAGATAAGCTGACTTTGAAATCCGGGTTTTCCTTTAATAATTTAAGCAGCTTCTTATTAGTTGGCAGGTAAGACTTTTCTGCTACTTTCTTGAGGATTCTCTCATTGGAAGTATCGTCATCAAGAGGCGCGTCAAAATAGTCATGGTCAACTGCTGTATCAAAGACAGTATAGTGCCTTATCCTGTACGGCTGGTGCACGTGCAGATATAAGACAATGGCTTTTTTCATGCGGCCGCACCCTCCATATGATCCTTATAAACCTTAACTATCTTCTCACTTGCATCATCCCATGACAACTTATTGAATTCGTATTCGGCATTCTTTAGAAGTTCGTCTCTTAGACTGTCACTCTTCATGACAGCAGAAATCTGATTTGCCATTTCGTCGATATCCCAGAAATCAACTTTCAGGCAATTATTCAGTATTTCGGCTATGCCCGACTGCCGGCTGACAAGGGAAGGGGTTCCATAGGCTATCGCTTCCAAGGGAGTCAAGCCGAAAGGCTCGGAAATTGACGGCATGACAAACAGATCGCCGATTGCGAAAGCATCGCGCCAGTTCTTGCCGCGCTGGAAATCGGTAAAAAGTACATTAGCGCCAATACCGAGGTCTGCCGCCAGGGTTATAAGCTCGTAGTACTGTTCGCCGCTACCAACTATCAAGAATAGGGTTTTCGGGTTATGCTTTATGACTTTCTGGGCTGCTTTAAGCAAATTGGGTAGCCCTTTTTGTATAGTCAAGCGACCGACGTTAACTACAACCCGGTAGCCTAAAGATTTCATGGTAGTCAGGTATTTATAGGCATTATCGTCATCAAGTGGCGTGATTGAATCTTTATCGATACTGTTATGGACGACTTCAATCCTGTCTTCCGGTACGCCGTAGTCCCGTATGATAGCCTTCTTGGTATGGTTGCTGACGGCAATTACCTTATCGGCCATGTTGAGAGCTACCTCTTCAATTTCTCTTACCATTGGATTTCCTTGTTGAGATCCGGCCCGGTCCGATTCAACCGAATGGACGTGAAGAATAATCGGCCATTTTCGCAGGCCTCTGAGCCTGAGGGCGGCCCTAAAGGTTAGCCAGTCATGGGCATGGACGATGTCGTACTCGCTTGTTTCAGCTAATTGAGCGACAGCTTCTTCGTAAAGGCTTTGCTGGTCATGCATAGATAGACCGGAAACTTGATTGTTTTTAAGCGCCAGTTTATGACTTTCATAAGCGGTGCCGGATATCAGAAACTGCTTAACGTCCTGCTGATAGGCCGCCTTGACAGTCATGAAGTCAACGCCGTGGTCGGCTTCGTAAGGCAGTATAAATTCGATGTCGACGTTCTTTTTTGAGAGACTTTTGCAGAGATGGTAACAAGCTATTCCTAGACCACCGCTATTATAAGGTGGTAATTCCCACCCGAGCATCAGTATCTTCATTTGTCTCTTTTTTTAAATTTTTACGTATTTTTCTTACTTGTGCCCTTAGTAGAAGGGTTAACTACTTCATAACACAAGCACTATACAATAAAAATTTTAACACAAGCGAAATTCTGGTCAATAACAATATGCAGCAAAGCCACTCAAAGCCACTGAAGTATTTATCACAAAACCGTCAAAAATATCGAGTTATCCAAGTTTATACATTTTTAAGAGAAATTTAGCAGACATTTGGGCATTGTATTAACAATTTCCTGGCAGGGGAGACAGGACTTGAACCTGCGGCCCTCGGTTTTGGAGACCGATGCTCTACCAACTGAGCTACTCCCCTAAGTACTAGCGATTTATAATATGTCAATTCTATCGATTTGTCACGGCTTAACCCTTTTCAATACCCCTGAAACCTGCTATACATATATCAACGATGTCGAAGATTCAGCCTACCAAGCCTTTCCTTTTGTATATGTATGGTTACCCCGGTTCGGGGAAGACATACTTTGCCAGGCAATTTACTGACAACATTAGCGCCGCCCATCTTCAAGCCGATAAGATACGCCTGGAGCTGTTTAAGGCGCCGCGCTTTGATAAAGAAGAGAACGCTATAGTCAATCAGATTATGAACTATATGACAGAGGAGTTCCTAAACGCCGGAATTAGCGTGATATATGATACAAATGCCATGCGCGGCGGCCAAAGACGTTTAATCCGCGATATGGGCGTTAGGCACCATGCCCAGCCGGCCTTAATCTGGTTCCAGATAGATGCCGATACGGCATTCTACAGAAACGTCACGAGAGATAAACGCCGAGCCGACGACAAATTCGCGGCGCATTGGGACCGGACCACTTTCGACACGATCATAAACCACATGCAAAACCCTGTAAAATCCGAGAATTATATCGTTGTCAGCGGCAAGCATCTATTTAATATGCAACAGAGTTCGGTCGTATCAAAGTTAAGGGCTCTAGGCGTCTTGAGCAGCGACGACGCCAGCTCGAAAGTTATAAAACCGGGTATGGTAAATCTTGTGCCTCAGGCTCCCGGACGGGTAGATATGAGTCGCCGAAATATATCTATCCGACAATAAAATTTCGAAGTCCTCAATCCACTAAAAAGATAAATATGCCATATAAAGAATTCTTGCTCGAAAACCAGTTGCCAGTCCGTATCTATAAGCGCAGAAAAGCCCGGCACCTGCGGCTGAGCATTGATGCCGCCGGCAACATCAAAGTAAGCGTACCGGCGTGGGCAAGCTACCGCTCCGGGCTTGATTTTGCCAAATCAAAAAATCAATGGATACAAAAGAACTATAAACCTAAAGATATACTTGACGACGGGCAGCCTATCGGCAAAGCCCATCATCTGGCTTTTAAGCCTTCTCTTACGAGCAAGCAGCCAACTGTCAGAATTTCAGGCAGCCTAATCACGATTACTCATCCAGCAACTGCAAACATATCCGATGACGACGTTCAGGCAGCCGCCGAGAGGGGCAGCCTCAGGGCCTTAAAGTATCAAGCGGAAACATTGCTTCCGCAACGCTTAAATTCCCTGGCACTTAAGCACCGGCTGGAATATAACTCGCTCAGTATAAAAAAGATGAAAAGCCGCTGGGGCAGCTGTGACATCAACAAGGATATAGTCTTGAACTTGTTCCTCATGCAAGTTCCCTGGGAACTGATTGACTACGTAATAATTCATGAACTTACTCATACTCAGGTATTGCGTCATGGACCCGATTTTTGGAATTATATCGAGAGTCTCTTACCTGATGCCAAAAGTTATCGGAAGAAATTAAGGTCTCACCAGCCGGTAATGAATGGCTCTCCGGTTTATCCTGTGTCATAATATCGACGATGAAGCTTAAGCTTAAGAAAGTAGTAAGTAACAGGCGTTCCAACCTCGAACATCAACGCTTAACCAGCCTGATTAATAGCATGGCCGACGCTGTAATAGCCGTCGATGAAAAAACAAAAGTTGTTTTATACAACGCAGCTGCCTTAAATATTCTTGATGTAAACAATATCAAGACAGGCGTAAATATCGAAGAGTTGCTAAAACCTATCGATAAGGACAACCAGCCCGTCGACATAACAAAAACCATAAAAGATACTAACGTCCCGATTACTAACCGTGACATGCGGGTTAGATATTCCGATAACAGCTTGATCAACCTCTACTTATCGATAGCCCCTGTTCACCTTGGTTACGGCGAAAAAGGCCAAAAAGGCTATGTTTTACTGTTACGAGACATTACCCGCGAGAAGTCGTTAGAAGAAGAGCGCGACGAATTCATTAGCGTAGTGAGTCATGAGCTACGGACCCCGATTACTATCGCCGAAGGTAATCTCAGTAATGCTATCTTTATAACCGATAAGTTCGGCGCCACCGATGAAATTAAAACAGCGCTTAAGGAATCACACAGCCAGGTGCTGTTTCTAGCCGATATGATCAATGATTTATCGACCCTGAGCCGGGCCGAGCGCGGTGCACTGCAAGTTGATATTGAGCCGATCGACGTCGAGGAGTTGGTGAACGGACTCCGGACAAGTTACCTACCCGAGGCGTCAGCAAAAGGTCTCGAACTGCAAACCAGCATCGATCAGAATGTCGATCATCTGCTTTCAAGCAGGCTATACGTTAGGGAAATACTGCAAAACTTTTTAACTAACGCGCTTAAATATACTTCCAGCGGCCACGTCACCATAAAAGCAACCCAGGATTCCCGCGGGACAACCTTTCATGTTGACGATACGGGGATTGGAATTAGCAAGGCCGATCAGGAGAGAGTATTCGATAAATTCTTTAGATCTGAGGACTATCGAACCCGCCAAGCTAATGGAACAGGCCTGGGATTATACGTCACCATGAAACTCGCGCGATTGATCCATGCCGAAATTAGCTTAGAAAGCGAACTGAATAAAGGTTCTAGTTTTCGCATTTTTATTCCGAATCTTAAGTAGGTTTATTCAAATCCGGCAACGAAGGGGTCACGTGCATGACGGGTAGACAGACGTTGCGGCCTTTCCAGACCACTTCATCGAACTCATATAGCCACATTGACCGGTTGAGCAAATAGATGTCATACATAGAAGCTATTGGTTGGAGATAAAAAGACTGCAAGCCCGTCAGCCGGTACGCCAGCCGGGTTACCAAGCGGTAAGATATAACAAGCAAAATAGTATCAACAAGCGACAATCCGGCGAGGAAGTACTTACCGCTAAGCAAGAAGGTTATCAGAAGAAAATAAGGGCTTACTAGCAGAGCCGTTTCGATTAAGCTGGCAAGCATAATCATCTCGGGTCGACGGTGGAGTTGAGGGTAGCGCGTTCGGATGGCAGTTGAACCAAGCTCAGTAAGATTCTTATTACTGGCTAAACCTATCTTCTCCCCAGAGCTGATAAATTCATAACCGGAATTATTAGCCACGCAACTTCTAGCAAAATATCTTTCCGGTGATACGCTCCGGCTTACAGCCCTAAAGCCTCCGGCATCGTCAAAAGCCTGCCGCCGTATCATCCAACAGGTGCTGAGCACTGGCGGACGCTTAAAAAATCGCCTGGGCAAACATAACTCCCATGCATACCGAACAGTTTGTAAAACCACGGCGGCCTTTGAATTATGGGCGTTTAGTACATTAGCCGGCATGATGCTGATCATCGAGGTTTTCTTCAGCATCATCGTCTCGACCAGCAACTTAATCGTGTCGGGGGAAAAGAGAGTGTCGACGCCACAAAATAACAGTAAGTTTCCATTAGCCTGCCGCGATAACTGTTCGTAGGCATAATTCTTTGCTAGCCAAGAATCGTTGGGCGTTTCGCCGCTAATAAATCTGACTCCGTCATGGGCGTAGCCTCTAATAATTTCCGAAGTGCGTTTGTCCTGGGAGCAGTCATCCACAACAAGGATCTCAAGCTTCTGGTAAGACGATTTTATTAGACTCCTCAGGCAATTTTCCAAATCCTCGGTCTCATTGCGGGCCGGTATGCAGACGCTGAGCGTTGGCATATCGCGGTCAGCGAGCGGAGCAATATCTCGCGTCGTTCTCATTCTGCTGACATTCCGGATAGTGCTATAAAGAACTACTAGCGCTCCCGCTAAACTTATAGCCGAAAGTCCCCGGCTCCAAAAGTTCCAGTTCCAGAGAAGCTGACTAGAAATTATCGCCAGTAGACAAAACACCAGCTGCAGCAACACCAGTGAACATGAGGTCTTCCTGGTTACTCGTTTCAGATATTCCGGATGCATCCTGCCTTCTATTACCCGATTCAGGTTGACGGCCCTATAAATGCTGGTTACAGCTATCAGTATCAACCAGCCCGCTGGAAGCCGGTTAAAAATTAATCCGGTTATTATGGCTAGCGCTAGTAAAAGGAAATGGGCATAAAGACGCTTATACTTCCATAGTACAGGCATCCAAAGGGCGGCTTCGACTAAACCGCTGGCAGCTAAAACCATAAGCGTAAACTTCATGTAATGACTATAGCAAAAAATAAAAGGGCGAAGGTGAATGAATAGCCTGTTGACCCTGGCAACACTCGGTGATAGACTTGACAATATAAGGCCTACAAACAGTAGGCTTTTTAATTTGCTCCGACATACGGAACAAGAAGGCAGGAGATGGCAGAAAAGCCGACACGACAAATAAAAAGGAAGGTACGAAATCCGGAAAGTTTCAGGGAACGTGCCTCGAAAGCCGGCAATGAGAAAAAGAAGAATAGCTACCTAAGCAGCTTTTTCAAAGCACTTTTATTCCCATTCCGCTGGCTAGCAAGAAAAATAAAGTCCTTTTTCAGACTCAATGTCTTCAAACCGTTCAGGCGACCAGCCAGAATTATCGGGAAAATTATATTTCCCTCCTATTTCCGGCAAAGTTTTCAAGAGCTTAAGCTTGTGACCTGGCCCGGTTGGAAACAAAGCCGGCAACTTACTTTTGCAGTTCTAGTCTTCGCAATCGTATTTGGCGCCGCTATCGCCGGTGTCGACTGGGGTCTTGATAAAGTCTTTAAGAACGTTTTATTAAAGTAGAGGTAGGAACAAGGAACAGATGAGCACTAATAAACGATACGATACTTCTAAGCGATGGTACGCAATCCATACTTACAGCGGCTACGAAGAGAAGGTTGCCGAGAGCATTAGGCAACGTGCCGACAGCCTGGATATGGCAGATAAGATCTACCAGGTACTAGTCCCCAAGGAAAAGATGATAGAAATCAAGAACGGCAAACGCCGGGTGGTCGAAAAGCGAATTTTCCAAGGATACGTCCTCGTCCAGATGAAACTGAGCGAAGACGCCTGGTATATAGTTCGTAACACTCCTTCGGTAACCGGCTTTGTCGGCTCCGGCACCGATCCGACGCCAATCGAAGAGGATGAAATCGAAAAGATTCAAAAACGAATGGGTCTCGAGCAGCCAAAGCATAAAATAGATTTCAATATCGGCGAAGTCGTCAATATTATCGACGGACCATTCAAGGGATTCGATGGCAGCATCAATGAAATAGACCCGGCTAAAGGCAAGCTTAAGGTTCTAGTCAACATGTTCGGACGCGAAACACCAGTCGAACTCGACGGACTGCAGGTCAAAAGGGTTTAGTAACCGCTGAAACTTCGCGGCCAAGCTAGCTTGGAAAGCCTGGACTTTAACAGCGTAACATTGTAAACTATTACAGTTACGCACTTCTGTCTTAAAGCTTCAACTTAATTTAAGAAAGGGAAGGAGAAACCTGAGCATAGCTCTCCCGGTTTCGCAAAATACACTATGGCAAAAGCAATAAGAGCAAACTTAAAGATGAAACTTCGCGGCGGCCAAGCTAGCGCCGCTCCACCCGTGGGAAGCGTCCTAGGACAGTACGGCGTTAATATGATGGATTTTATTAATCCTTTCAATGATGCGACAAAAGACAAGCAGGGACAGGAACTGACGGTACATATCACGGTTTATGATGACCGCAGTTTGGCTTTTCGGGTCGTTGGGACGCCGACAGATGATTTGATCCGGAATAAACTCGGCATCGACAAGGGTTCCGGCAAACCTAATAGCGAAAAGGTAAGCAAGAAGCTAAGCCAACAGGCACTCCAGGAAATTGCTGAAGCCAAGGCGGAAGATATGAACGCCGATGACGTCGAATCAATTAAAAAGATGGTTGCCGGTACTGCCCGGAGCATGGGCGTTGAAATAGAAGGTTAATCGTAAATTTAATTTTTTGTGGGAGGCCGGGTAAGCGGCCGCACTGACCACGAAAGGGGAACAATTATGGCAGAAGCCAAGAAGACAAGCGCAAAGAAAGCAAAGACGGCCGTCGTCGCCGATCCCGTCACACCGGAAAAAGATATAACTGAAGCGGCCATTGAGTCAGCTAAGGAACAACAGACAATCATAGATGAAAAGCGCGAGACAGTAAAAGACAGTAAGATGGCTGCTGATTCAGAAGCTATCCTTGATGAAACCCTAACTGAGCAGGAAGACTCAGCTAAAACGGCAAAAGCCGGCAAGAGAAGCGCCAAGTCGCTTAAGGAACAAGCTCAGAAGCAAGCCAAAGAAGAACGCAAAGCTTCGGATGAGGATGGCGAAAAGCCGAAAGTCCCGGTCCGCCCGGCCAGGACGCGGGTGGAGCGAAAAGGGAAGTTATACCGCCAAGACAGCCAGAAAGTCGACAAGAATAAGCTATACAGCCTTGAAGAAGCCATCAAGCTCGCCAAGGACACGTCTCACGTCAAATTCGACGCAACTGTTGAATTGCACGTCAATCTAGGAGTCGACCCGCGCCATGCCGACCAGAACATCCGAGATAATCTTGTCCTGCCCGCAGGAACTGGAAAAGACGTCAAAGTCGCGGTCTTGACAGACGACACTGCCGCAGCAACGAAAGCCGGCGCCGACCTGGCCGGCACAGACGAAATTTTCAAACAGCTAGATAAAGGTTCTATTAATTTCGATGTCCTCATAGCACTGCCAACTCAAATGGCTAAATTAGGTAAATACGCCCGCCTGCTAGGTCCACGTGGTTTGATGCCCAATCCGAAGAGCGGCACAGTCACGAATGACATTAACCGGGCGGTAGCCGAAGCGAAAGCCGGACGCGTTGAATACCGCGTCGATTCAACTGGGATAGTCCATCTAGGAGTCGGTAAGGTCAGCTTCTCTCAGACCGATCTGCAAAATAACGCCCAAGCTGTGCTGACAAGCCTGAAAAACAATAAGCCGGCTACCGTAAAAGGGAACTACTTTAAATCGATACATCTATCAACTTCTATGGGACCTTCTGTTAAAGTTGAACTTTCCGCGGCTGTTTAAGAAAAATACGTTTCACCGTTAGCTCGTGAATAAACTAAACACTGTATCCGGGGGAAGGCTAATCATCTTCGAAGGTATTGATGGGATCGGTAAAACTACCCAGCTTAAACTGGCCGAGTCTTACTTAAAAGAACAATGCTACAAGGTCAAGGCGACAAGAAATCTCGGCGGCACGCCTATTGGCGAAGAATTAAGGCAAGTAATTATAAAGCCAATCAAGCGGCCGCCGCTCACCGATCTATTCATCAGCATGGCTATTCAGGAAGCTCTTTTGGGTGAGGTGGAAAAGTTGCGGCGGCAAGGATCAATCATTCTCATGGATAGAAGTCCAATAGCCATGGTCGCCTACCAAGCTTACGGCAGCGGTCTAAATAAAGCCCAGTGCTGGAAATTTGCCGATAAGGGAATGAAATCTCTGCGACCTGAACTAACGCTTTATCTATCGGGTGACATCGCCGCGTCACTAGCCCGGGCAAAGGTTGCTTCTGGAAAAGCCGACTATTTCGAAAGCAAACCGGAAACCTATTTTAAAGCGGTAAACAAAGGTTACGAAGCCGCCGCCAAGCGCTATCAGGTCGTGACTATCAACGCCGATAGATCGATAGAAGCTGTGCACTTCGACATAACGAATAAGATTAGTCAGATAATATAAGTTCTGAGTTATTTTTTAACGACTTTACTCATTGAGCGAGTTAACGCCGTAACAGTCCTTGAAAAACCCCTGATTCCGGATTTATAGCCAAGATATTTATCTTGCCAATCCGGCTCATATTTAGCTTTGAAGCGATAAAGCCCCGAGAAAGAGAAGAACTTGTCCCCGTTAGCATAGGCAAACTTGAGGACATTATCGATTAGAGATTTGCGCTCACTATCTTCGTTTTCAAAGCCTGCTAATGGGCATAAGCCTAAATTAAGCGTCTCGTAACCTCTAAGCTTAAGTTCGTCAAGAAGGTTCAACAAGAGGTAATCATTGATATTGCTTAAGCTTTTATCGCTTTGGCGAAGCATGTCGTAGGTTGCGTCCTGTTTATTGAAGTCCGCCGGTACTATATTAGTAAAAGCTTGGATGGTTCCGGCGGCATCCCTGGCAACTCCCACCTGGCACATTTGAATATACTGCTCGGTAAAATATCCCATCGTCAGTCCTCTTTCGCTGCGGCCACCTTTACTTAGCCATTCATCCGAAATGCTCTTTAGCCGATCAATCACGGCGCGGTGGTGCGGCGGTTCGAGAAGTTCGAAAGTATACTCCTGCTTGGCAAAGCGGTTGCGGATCTGGCGGAAATACTTATTATTACTGACTTCAGAATTAAAATGATCGATGTTCACTACTGCCTCCTGGCCCAGTTTTTGCATATTAAACCCGGCATTTTCAAAATAGCGGTTATTCCTTTGAGAAACATGGACCATTGCCGGCAGCCAGTCGTTATGAAAACACATCTGGCAAAAGTCGTTGAGCATTTGATCAAAACGGTTTGTATTACCGACAGGGTCGCCTATACATAGCGCCACCCCCCGATAAACGTAAAACGCCAACGCCGCTTCACCGGTGGATTCAATAAAATACTGTTTATCATGAGGCCATAACTTGAAAAATTCCTCGCTTTCTCCGCCATACCAGTCAAGAATATCTTTTACGTGCGCCCGAGCGGCGTTCTGGTCGGAGAAACGAGCCTTTAAAGGCTGGAAAAGGGCGACCAGCGCGTAGAGAACGCTGATAGTGCTGACGAATGACAAAGAATCAACAAACAGCTTTGCCCGCCGTGTATAAGGGCGTATCGGCTTGTCGGTAGTTATATTAAATTGATCGACGGTGTAATGAATGGCCGTTGGCCAGCTGATCTCCTGGTGAAAATCCGAATTGTCTAGTAATTCGAAACCGGCAACGCCGTATAAAAGAGTAACCATAAGGATTATGACTACAAAACGCAGAGCTGAGTGAAATCCTTGTATATCGCTCTTTACAAAGAACTCATCCTGATACTTTATTAAAAGTGCGAGGATCAGGCAGGGCAGAATTATGGACCGTATGACAATAAAAGTTATGCCTCTGTCGATCCCGATGTGACTCAGCAACTGGATTACTCCGATAAAAGCGTAGAGGGAATAGGCTCCGATCGTAACAACCCAGGCGTTGTGTTTCTGTCTAATTAACATGGTCCCGAGATAAATTACAGTTAATCCGATAAGTAGTGTCAGGTCGACGTCTAGATTATTTATGAATACACTGTGCCGGAGGAATACTTGCCGGAGCAGCGTGTCGGCCAGGATATATATTCCATAGGCGCTGACTACTAGGCTTATCAGGGTAACCGGAAGCTGTCTGGGGTTAACATATTGTTTTTTAAATTCGTCGGTTTTTATCATCGCTAGCTCCATTGTACAAGACTCTTATTTTACCGGTTATGGTATATCACTTACTACCATCTATTTGCGTAAAATTCACATTATTATTATGCTTGCTTATTGCTACATTGTTCGACTAAAATAGCTACTAACAATTTGAGGAAGGAAGACGGGACCGGCTGATGGCTGTATACAGCAATAAACAGATATCGCAGGCGATTGATGAAGGGCATATAGTTTGCCACCCATTCGATCCAAAACATATATCACACGCCAGCCTGGACGTCACCTTGGGGTTCTACTATTACCGCATCGAACGGATGAATGAAAGAACCATATACAATCCCTTTGATTCTGAAGACGTTGAAAGATACTTCGATGGTCCGTATAAAGCCATGAACCATGGCGAATGGTGCAAACTGAACGGCTTCACTCCTCTAGCCAATATACCGCTTGACCACCCGGTTATCAGCCTAAAGCCCCGGGAAAGGATACTTGCCCACACCCATGAATTCTTTGGCATCAAGCCACCTGGCGCCTACGAAGTAAAATCAAGGTCGAGCTGGGGTCGCAACGGTGTCGCCGTATGCTTTGACGCCGGTTGGGTAGACCCCGGCTACATTAACCGCTTAACCCTGGAAATATATAACTTGAATGAGCGGGAAACTGTTTTATTGCCCGTCGGCGAAAGAATAGCTCAAGCAGTTTTCCTCGAAACCGGCGAAGTAGACGGCAATTACGGGATGGGAAGAAACGACGGTTTTAGCGGTAAGTACCAGACGGGCACTGACATGGACATGATAATTAAAGTCTGGTCCCCCGATATGATGCTGCCTAAGGCGTATATGGATAAGCGAGAGTTGCCAAAGAAAATAGAAGGCCTGCCGTATGACTAAAGGAAAGTACATCGTCATAGAGGGCCCGGAAGGCGTCGGTAAGTCTACTCAGATAAGTGAGCTCGCCAGGCGAATGAGAGCTGCGGGACTGCCAGTTAGAACTTTTCGTGAGCCCGACAGTCAAAGCGACCTTACCGCCAGGGCAATCAGGCATCTGACCCAGGATCCTCGATACCCGATGAATACCCGCACGGAAGTACTTTTATATAACGCCGCCCGCTCGCAAAGTCTTCAGGTCATTAAACAAAGCGTCGAACAAGGCTTGACCTGCATAGTAGATCGCAATTACCTGACGACGCTGGCAATTCAGTATTACGGACGCGGCGACGTGCCGGACTATCCCACGATAAACGGAATTATCAGCTTTGCCGTCGGCGACTGCGAACCCGACCTCTGCATCGTTCTCGACGCCCCTGTAAATGTGCTTAAGGCACGACTATCAAACAGGTATCAAGGCGAACGTTTTGATAATTTAGATGAGAGCTTTCTCGAGCGGGTAAGGGCCGGATACTTATGGGAAGCAAAGCAAAGAGGTTTTCCTGTTATTTTCGCCACCCAGGAAACCGACAAGGTCGCCAATGACATATGGAAACTCGTCTCAGGAGAATTAGCGGTTAGAAGCAAATCTGAGCCGGCGCCGGTCGCCCCTCCCGTATCAGTTAAGCAAGTGTTAGACGGACGCCAATCGAAGGCCGCAGAAGATAAGTCAATTCTTCAGATAGATCACTCAATCACTCAATCGATATCACCTGACGAACCAGATAAAGCTTATGTGATCAAAAATAAAGACGGTAACTTTAAAGTCACAAAAGAAGGAGATGAATATCTTAAGCAGACAGTGACCGATCCAACAGGCGACGTCTACGGCTTCACTGACAAGTTAAGCCCAGTCACCATCGCGGCAGCGATGGCCAGGCTTAGCCGCCGCGGCGATGATATGCGAATTACAATCCTCGATGAATTCGCCGGGAAGGCACAAAAGGATTCCCAGCTTCTAAGACGCGTTATCAGCGCCTATGGTGACGATTCCGTTCAACAGCTTGGTGGTATTCACCTAGTCGTCGAGAATGCCTCTAATCTACTGACGAAGAAATTAGAATGGGGCAGGCTAGCGGCTTATCTTGAACAATCAACCAGATATATTTATTTCGATCAAAAAGACGCCTCGGGTAAATATCGCTACCACACACCGGATTACCTGCCCAAAGATATTAAAAAAGACTACGTCTCTACTATGGACAGGATATTTAGCCGGTATTCCGATATCGTCCAACAATTGACTGATTACGTCCGCAACAATTCCGATACCCCCGAGAAAGAGCGCGACGCCGCTTGGAAAGGCGCTACACGCGCTCAGGCCTGTGACGCCGCCAGGGCGACATTGCCGGTGGCTACGAAATCGACTGTCGGTATTTTCGCTTCCGGTCAAGCCGTCGAGAGCCTGATTATGCACCTGCTGAGCGATCAACTTCCTGAAGCCCGCAAAACGGGACAAGATTTACTTACACAAGCACGCAAGGTTATTCCGATGTATCTTGAAAGGGCAGATAAGCCCGAGCGTGGCGGAGCTATGGTCGCCTACCGGGCCAATACCTTCAGTAAAATGCAGGAACTGGCAGCCAGCAACTTGCCTACTCAGCACGCCGATTCGATCAGCGATCAAGTCTCACTAGTAGATTTCTGGCCCAGAAACGAACTGCTGCTGGTTGCCGATATGCTTTACGAGCACACAAGCATGTCGCTTGAAGAATTACAGGCGACTGTTAATTCATGGCCTTACGATAAAAAGGCTGAAATTTTTAGTACCTACATGGGCGAACGGCTCAACAGGCGCCACCGGCCAGGAAGAGCTTTGGAAAAAGTGCATTACAGCTGGGATATCTTATGCGATTACGGCATATTCCGGGATTTGCAACGGCACCGCATGGTAGATGATATGGAGTGGCAACAGTTGACCCCTCGTTACGGTTATGAGATACCTAAACTAGTAGAACAGTCGGGATTATCGGATTTATTCGAAGAATGCTTCGATCAAAGCATAAACTTATACAGTAAATTGCAGCAAGCAGGCTTTAACCTTGAAGCGCAGTACGCGACCCTTCTTGGCCATAAAATGCGTTGGAAGCTAACTTTCAATGCCCGAGAAGCGATGCACCTTCTAGAGCTCAGATCTACTCCACAAGGCCATCCAGGCTACCGTAAAGTAGCCTTGCAGATGCACGAAAAGATCGCCGAAGTCCACCCCCTTCTTGCCGGGGCGATGACCTTCATGAATAAAGACGAGGATCCTAAACTTACCCGCTTAGCAGCCGAACGTTATACTCAATTTAAGCTGCAAGGTTTAGATTCTGCATAATAGGTCAAGCATGTCCATGTCTCGGACATCTACCTGTCTATTGGCGGCGATATAAGCCATAGTCTTCTGCCTGATCTCGGCAGCATCGCGGCGGAAAGAAGAGTCGGCTTTATCACGGTTATTGTGAATCCCGTTGAACTGGACGCGTGATTGAGGGTTTTGAAAAAGTTCAACAAACTTAACGATCTCTTCCTGATTTCTTGAAGAACGTGGCAGGAATAACGGATTTCTGTGAGCAACGACCAGTCTTGTCTTACTGTCTCGCTCAGAGATTTTGCTGGCTATACCACCTAAGAAACTGGCCTTTGCCCGGTTGAGCTTGCCGTTTTCTCCGCTATAGGTCAGCTTCTCAACATGGTCGATAAAGATTACTTTCGACCGATAGGTCTCTTCTTCTTCGTCGCCGAGAAAGACATTAAGTTCATCGCCAGCTTTATCGAAACTGTCAGGACTACTTAAGGATCCGGCATCTATATCCATGGTCTGCGGATCGGTAACATAAGGAAATTCAGGGCTTTTTATATAAGCGCCAAGTGCGTGAATCAGCCCGGTTTTTCCGACGCCTCCGGCGCCTTCTATAGCGACTGCGCGGTGAAGTCGCATTTTTCGACTGATACCTTTCAAAAAGAATTCGTATTCACACTCGGTAATCGCCTGAGTGAGAGGGTCCTGTTCTAATGTTGCTATTTCCGGGACCGTTGCTAATGTTTCTGTGATTGCCATTTCTTTACTAACTTTTCATTAAAAAAAGCTCCTCGCTTTTTTGCTCGGAGCTCTTGGTTTTATGCTTACTTAAACTAGAAAACTCCGACGTAAGGTTGAATCACAAAGAGCATGCGCTTAGCGCTGACACCCTTATGCTCCTCCGTCCAGTAAGCTTTCATGGTGACTAATAATATACGTAAACATTATTGTTGTCAATCCTTTTTTTATTTTTAAAGAGTTAAAATGCCATTTCTAAAGTTCCTTTTAAGTACTAAAACCTACCGGATTTCGATAGCTGAGCGGACGATTTTAGGCTAAAATAAATAAAGTGAGTTCAAACAAAAGTGAAACATTAGTTGCCATCCTCTCGGATTTGGTTGCTTTCGACAGCGTCGACCATAATTACGAGCAGAAGCAAGCCTGCATAAACTACGTTGAAAATCATCTAAAAGATTTCAATCTCCAAATAAACCGGTTTGAAAGAAACGGCTTTCCGTCTTTAGTGGCAAGCACTAAAAGCGGCAGGCAGCCCCACATTCTTCTTCAAGCGCATTTGGATGTAGTACCTTCTTTAAAAATGTCTCGAGTCATGACAGAGAAAAAAGGAAAATTATATGGTCGGGGCGTATATGACATGAAATTCGCCGCGGCCAGCTATCTGCAGCTGGTCCATGACTTGGGTGACGATTTGCAAGATTATGACTTCTCGCTTATGTTCACTACAGACGAGGAAATAGGCGGAAACGACGGTGTCGGTTACCTGGTGGAACTAGGCTACAGGCCTAAAGTGTGCATTATTCCTGACGGCGGCAATGATTGGCAAATCGAAGAGAGATGCAACGATGTCTGGATAGCAAATATAAAATCTTCCGGAATCTCAGCCCATGGCTCCAGACCCTGGGAAGGCGATAATGCCATTTATAAGCTGGTGGAAGCAGTGATTGAAATTAGGAATCTTTTTGGCGAACAAAAACCTTTCAAAAACAGTATCACGCTTAGTCAGATTAACGGCGGCAACGCCGAGAACCAAGTGCCGGATGAAGCTAGCGCGACGTTAGATATGCGCTTTATAAACCACGACCAATATTTCTCTATGAGAAAAAAGGTGCAAAAGATCGTAGACAAGTATGAGCTTGTGTTAAAAGACGGAACTATCTACGATGGTCGACGCGTCGAACTAAATCATCCTGAAATTGATAAATTCCTGACCTGCGCCGAAACGGTATTAGGGAAAAAGATAATTCCGACCCAGTCATTAGGTTCTAGCGACGCCCATTTCTTCGCCGCAATCGGTATCCCGACTATCGTCATCAGACCAGAGGGCGGTGCCGCCCATAGCGAGGAAGAATGGATCTCAGTTAATGGCTTTTTAGATTTCCATCAAGTTCTTTTAGAATACATCAAGGCGGCTGCCAAAAGGCCGAAACTAAGCAAGCTTGACAAAGCCCTCGCCGCTATGTAAGCATTGGGTTATGAACTTAAGCTTGCTCGCAAAGGTAATTATTAAGAACCGCTAGGCGGGGAGCTTAAAAGTTTTTTTTCAAAGCCAAACCCGCCGAAAAAAAGAGCGGGACTTTTTATTTTTTCAGGAGAAAACTATGACCGGTCCGGAATCTGCCAGAAACCCGTATTTCATTAACGAAGGGCCTGTAAAAGGACTAGGCTACATTAGAGCGGTCGAAACAATTGCCCGGATACATAGGCAACAATCAGATAAAGTAGAAGCCGAACTGCAGGTTATGCTTGAAACGACGATCAGGCAGAATAACGCTGATTATTTCGAAACTCTCGACGATGTAGGATTCGGGGATTAATTAGGAGGAAAAAATATGTCAAATTATGAAAGCCAAGCCGAGCAGGAATTCTACGAGAAGCATGCCGAACGCATAGCCGATCGTCTGTCAGGACCGGATAAAGGCGATCCCGTAGCCGATTATAGAGGCTATCCAATAGTCCAGTGGGCGATAATCGCCGAAGAACTTACCGAACTGGCTAACTCCAGCGGCAGCATGGAGACAAATACTCGTGAATGCCAGCCGATACCAGCGGATGAAGAGATAGTTGCTATAAAACGTCTGGCAGTCGAAGCTAAAGCTCACGCCCGTTGGATCTGGTGGCCCGAAGAAAGACCGCAGTTAAAGCCACATACCAGACCGTCAGAGATCGGCAAATTGGCCCTGGCTTAAGTAAATTATATTTTCCTGTCTTGTTAGATCGGCATGGAAGTTGTATAATCTTAGATAAGTTGCCCAAGACAGCGACGGGTAAAAACCTTGATAATGTCGCCTAGGTACAATCAATCTTCTCGTTTGGAAGTTTGCACGCCTGCGGTAACGGAGGCGTTTTTAATTGGCAACTTAAAAAAACCGGGATTTGGTCGATAACCTGGTTTAAAACAACAAGTAATTCGGAGAATTACATATGGCACTTAACAAAAGTCAGAAAGACGAAGTCGTCAAAGAAGTATCAGACTTACTGAGCAATTCCAAGATGACAGTAGTTGCTAAGTATCAAGGCGTAGACGTCAAAGGACTGCAGTCTCTCCGTCGATCCGCCAGAGACAACGGCACTAAAGTAAAAGTAGTCAAGAACCGATTGGTAATAAAAGCTCTGCAAGGTTCAGAAAAGTTCAAGAATTTGGACACCTCAGCTTTGGAAGGCATGCTGCTCTACGCTTTTAACGGCGAAGACGAAGTAGCTGCCGCTCAGGTATTGAACACTTTTGCGAAAAAGAATCCCAACTTAGAATTCGTCGGTGCTATTAGCGCTGAAGGTGATTTTCTAGACGCGGGAAACGTGAAAAGCTTAGCCGGCTTGCCGGGTAAGAATCAGTTGATAGCTGGAGTCATCAATACCTTGAATTCACCCCTACGAGGAGTGGTAAGCAGCCTCTCGGGCAACCTTCATGGCATACTGTCCGGGCTTGAAGCTAAAGTTAACAACTAAGGAGAATAATAATGGCAGATTTAAAAAAGATAGCTGAACAGCTCGTTGGGCTGACAGTACTGGAAGTCAACGAACTGGGTAACATACTAAAAGATGAATACGGCATCGAACCGGCCGCTGCAGCCGTAGCCGTAGCGGCAGGACCTGCTGGCGGAGCCGACGACGCGCCAGCCGCAGAAGAAAAATCTGAATTTGACGTCGTCCTGAAGGACCCGGGCGCACAGAAGGTAGCCGTAATTAAGGCAGTAAAAGACCTTACCGGACTCGGTTTGGGCGAAGCAAAGGCTTTAGTCGACGGTGCTCCTAAAACTGTTCTGGAAAAGGCCAAAAAAGAAGACGCCGAAAACGCTAAGAAAGCTTTAGAAGAAGCAGGCGCAACGGTTGAATTAGCTTAAGTAACTTTAAGCCCCCAAGCAGCCGTCCGGGTCAAGCCGATGGCTGCTTTTAATTTCCGCAGTACTACCTCGAGTAATTAATATTTTGACATAGCTTATTCTTCGTGATATTTTTATGGGGATAGTGTATCTAATAAACACTTCACTTTTAAGAGAGACCCAAAAATGCCAGACATTCCCGACAAACAGATCAAACGATTGCGAGCGTTGGTTCAGGAAGCCGAGACTAACCTGGCCGCAGCGACGGAGTTATTAATCAGCTTGGTTGGTGACGATGAGAAAATTGCTCCTATTGCCAGAGAGGAAACTCTAGGCAAAGTTATTGAAGGCGTATTCGACGGTCAAAACATGGTCGGCGCCGACGGCAAGACTTATCCTGTACCGGCAAATTACGCCAGTAAGTCAAAGCTTGTCCAGGGCGACATATTGAAACTAACCATCGCCGAAGACGGCGCCTTTCTCTACAAACAGATCGGACCGATTCCCCGCAAGCAAGTAGTCGGCGCCCTGATGCTGGAAAACGGGCATTATTTTGTTGACGTTAATGGCAGGAAATTCCGGGTTTTGCTTGCAAGCGTCACCTATTTCAAGGCTAAGCCAGGCGATCAAGTCAGCGTTAACATCCCCGAAGACGACGCCAACGCCGAATGGGCCGCGTTAGAAGCCGCCCTATAATTATTACGCATTAAGTACAACAGACGCACTTAGGTCTACAGGTTTATAATAGAAGCCTATGGGGAAGGCATTATATAGGCGCTACCGGCCGCATTCACTAAAAGAAGTCGCTGGTCAGGAACATATAACCAGGACGTTGACTAACGCCGTTAGTACCAATCGGCTGAGCCACGCTTATCTATTTACTGGTCCAAGAGGGGTAGGTAAGACATCAATAGCCCGGATATTGGCCCATGAAGTTAACGGCCTGTCTTACGACGACGACGGCTCGCATATAGACATAATTGAAATAGACGCCGCCAGCAACCGGCGAATCGATGAAATCAGGGATCTACGGGATAAGGTATACATCGCCCCGGCCGAAGCAAAATATAAGGTATATATCATTGACGAGGTTCACATGCTGACAAAAGAGGCATTTAACGCCCTCTTGAAGACCTTGGAGGAGCCGCCGGCCCACGTTATCTTCATCCTTGCAACTACCGACTCGCATAAACTACCGGAGACTATCATCAGCCGGACACAGAGGTTCAACTTCAAGCCGATAAACCAGTCCGATAGCGTTAAACAACTGCAAAAAATAGCTAAAGAAGAGAAAATCAAGGTAACTCAAGAGGCTCTTCAAGCGCTGGCGGAGCACGGGCAAGGCAGCTTGCGCGACAGCTTAAGCTTACTTGACCAGGCTAGCAGCGAAGGCGGAGAAGTTAATCTTCAGAGAGTGCTGGGAATGATCGGCATGCCACCAGAAGAGTCAATGACTAAGCTTATAGACGCTCTGAACACAGGTCAGCCGGCAGCGGTAGTTGTTGAAAAGCTGAGCGGCATGCTAGATCAAGGCTATACAGCCAATTTAATAGCTAAACTGTTATTCAATTATCTGCGCAATCAATTAATTGAAAACCGCTCGCCGGAAAATAAAGATCAAGCTCTTAAACTTATGACCGATCTCATTGAAGTGCCGGCCGCCCACGATCCAGACAGGTTCTTAGAACTCACCTTGATTAGAGCGGCATTCGCTTACACTAGCGCTAGCGACTCACTTGAAAAAACAGCAGAAGCCGTGTCTAGCGCTGCTACGACCTCCCACGGGCAGGCAGCCGAAGAAAAACTAACAACTAAAGCAGTCAAACAACTAGTACCCGCGCCCAAAGAAGCAGTAGAAGCATCAAATGAGGACGCAGCCGTAGCGGACGACGGTCCAGCAGCAGCCCTGGAAATTATCAACCAAGCGCCTTCGGAACTAGGCTCTGAAACTTGGGACGCCGTCCTAGCAGAGTTAAAGCAAACTCATAATACCCTCTACAGCATTTTACGTATGTCAAATCCCAACTTGAATGGAAATCAGTTAAGTCTAGTTTTTGCCTTTGATTTTCACCGGAAGCGGATTAGCGAAGCGGCAAACAAGAAGCTGATCGCCGACCAGGTAAAGAAACTCACCGGGCTGGATATAACAATAGAATGTTTTTATGATAAGCAGTCAAAGCCGCAAAAAGCCTCTAAGACTGCCGCTTCCTTGAATAAAAGTCCAGCCAGCGTCAAAGACGAAAGCATTGTAGCCATAAGCAGTATATTTGAAGGTGCTGAACTGTTAGAATCATAAGACCGGAATGACAGTTATCGGAAGCAGAGTAAATGGAACCTAAATTATCACATATCAGCGATGCACCGCCACAAAGCGCCGAGGCGGAAGCCAGCCTGTTAGGAGCCTTGTTGATCGATAGCGAAGCCGTCGTCAAAATCGCCGACCGCATCCGCTCGACCGACTTTTACGATAAGCGGCATGAACGTATTTATGAAGCCATCACCAAACTCTACGAGCAGCACCAGGCTATCGACGTCCTGACATTATCCGACCAGCTTAAGAACAGTGGCTACCTTGACACCATCGGCGGTCCTTCCTACCTTACCGAACTGACAAATTTCGTACCGACTGCCGCCCATGTCGAACAATACGCCGATATAGTTTCGCAGAAGTCCTTAAGAAGAAGACTGATCACTGCCTCCAAAGAGATCACCGGTTTAGGATACGACGAATCCAAACAACTCAGAGAACTTATCGAGGAGGCCGAAACAAGGCTATTCAACGTATCGCAGTTGCACGTCAAACAAGACATAGTCAGTCTAGAGACAGTCTTGGCCGAGAGTTTTGACAGGTTAGACGATCTCCATAAGGATAAGAAAAAAATTAGGGGTATTCCGACAGGATTTAAAGATCTCGACAATACACTAGCTGGTTTCCAGAGATCAGACCTGCTAATACTCGCTGCCCGCCCATCAATGGGGAAAACAGCGATGGCACTCAACTTCGCCCACAATGTCGCGGTCCAGTCACAAGAGCCGGTCTTGATCTTCAGCCTCGAGATGAGCAAGGAACAGCTTGTCGATAGGCTTCTAGCTATGGAATCCGGTGTTGACGCCTGGGCGCTGAGAACCGGCAACCTGACAGACGCAGACTTCGAAAAAATCGGACAAGCTATGGGCACGCTCAGCGAAGCCCCTATATTCATTGATGATACGCCTGGCATAACTGTTAGTGACCTGAGGACAAAAGCCAGGCGCGAAGCCCATCTGCGGCCCCTCGGCCTGATAGTAGTCGACTATCTCCAGCTTATGAGCGGCGGCCACCGTTTTGGCTCGGAAGGGAATCGTGTTCAAGAGATTTCTGAGATCTCAAGAGGCCTAAAAGGCGTCGCCCGGGAACTAAACGTCCCGGTCCTGGCGCTAAGTCAATTAAGCCGGTCGGTCGAGAACCGCAGTCCGCAAATACCTCAGCTTGCCGACTTAAGGGAAAGCGGCAGCATTGAGCAGGACGCCGACGTAGTGATGTTTATCTACCGCGAAGAGTATTACCACCCCGACACAGACAGAAAGAAGCTGACCGACTTATTCATTAAGAAACACCGCAACGGACCGACCGGTGGCGTAGAATTAAGGTTTGAAAACGAGAAGCAGCGCTTCATTTCCATCGATTACAAGCACGATAATCCCTTTGATGGTGAGTTGTAAACAAAAGCATTATAATAATCAGACGAATGAAATCAAGCGAAAAGCTCAAAAATATCGATATTAGGGTTGCTGTGTCTTTATTAGGCTTTTTAGTACTCCTAGTAATAGTCATGCTTTACAAACTCGGGAGTCTGACAAAGGGACTGTCATTAACTGAAATTCAGACGTCTTCCTATCCGGTCGGCTGGCACGGGATGTATGCTTCGCCCTTATTTCTTCCTCTTAAGATCATTCAGAGTATAGATTTTAAGCTTTTCATTCGTCACGGCCAGACATTAACCAGACTACCGAACGTAATTTATGGGATTATCAGCATTGGCTGTTTCGCTGGTTTAATCAGGATGTGGCATGGAGTCCGGACAGCTGTCCTGTCGTCGCTGCTTTTTGCTTGCGGCGCCTGGGTCCTTCATGTCTCTCGGGTGGCAACTTACGATGTCATGTATCTGTTCGGGATAACCTCTTTGCTGTTAATGCACCAGCTGCTATATAAATACGATGGCATCGCTAAAATATGGTTCGCCAATCTTTTCCTCTGGGGAATCCTTTTAACGATACCCGGCTTCGTCTGGGTAGTCGTAGTCGACATGATATTCCAAAGAGAGGTTATAGCCGATAGCTGGCGGGAATTTAATAATCTCTGGCAGCGCATCGCCGCTGTTATATTACCGCTACTTTTCCTGCCCTTAATCATTCCCGATCTTTTCCGTGAAGGCCAGTTGCTCGAGTGGCTCGGTTTGCCTAATCGTTTCCCCGGGATACTAACTCTGTTAAAGCGTTTTGCGGCAGTTTTCTACCACTTGCTGATACGGGGACCGGTGTACCCGGATTTATGGCTGGCCAGACAACCTGTGCTTGATCTTTTCGTGCTGGCTACCTGTTTATTAGGAGTGTATTTTTATATCTCTAAATTCAAGAGCTCGCGCTCCAGACTGCTAGGCTTAATGTTTATCATCAGCGCGCTGCTTGTAACTGCCGGCGGAGCCGTTAGTTTTACTATCCTGATTCCTTTCGCCTATATCATGTCGGCTATGGGCATATCTTACCTGATTCATAACTGGTTGATCGTCTTCCCGAGAAATCCGCTAGCCAGGGGTTTCGGCGTCGTCCTAGTATCGCTGGTGGTGGCAATGAGCTGCATATACAATTTGCGGTCTTATTTTGTCGCCTGGCCGCATAATCAGACAACTATCACTACCTTCAGCCGTCGTCTCTAGCAATGTATAATGATTACAGAAGTAATAAGGAGAATTAAGTGAGCAGATTCGATCAAGCTAAAATGCTTATGCGGGTTAAGAAGATACAGGGTGAGCTTCAAAAGATGACTATCACGATAGAAAAAGGTGATGGCGCCGTAAAAGTGGAGATGACAGGAGAGCAAAAATTAAAAAAGGTCCATATCGATCCTCAGTACGTCGACCTGGAAGATATAGGACAGCTCGAGCGGTGGATTGAAGACGCCGTTAAAGAAGCGGTATCGGAAAGTCAGAAGATAGCTGCTGAAAAGATGCAGCCAATGATGGGAGCGCTAGGCAATTTAGGGCTTTAAACTTTTAATGCAGATACTTCCTCCCGCGCTCGACCGATTGATTGAGGCTTTTGGTCTGCTGCCTGGCGTAGGACCGCGTACCGCGGAAAGATACGCCTATTACCTGACAAGACATCCTGAAAGCTCACCTGAGCGTCTGGTTGCCGCCTTAGAGGGTATTAGAGACGGTATTGGCTACTGCGAAGCGACGTTTGCTCTGGTGCCTAAGGGGCAGCAGTTGTCAGACCTCTACACCGATCCAAGACGAGACAAGAAAATCGTTGCCGTAGTCGCGGAGCCATTTGATATCGTCGCCATTGAAAAAACTTCTCAGTACCATGGCACCTACCATGTTCTTGGCGGCCTTGTTTCGCCTATCGATGGCGTGACACCTGATAATCTGCACATTAAAGAGCTGATTAAGCGGATCGAGGAAGATCAAGTCGAAGAAGTCATACTAGCCTTGAACGCTAGCGTTGAGGGCGAATCGACTTCACTATATATCCAGCAGCAAATCGCAGGCAGTAAAGTCAAAGTAACTAGATTAGCCAGAGGACTACCGATAGGAGTTGATTTAGAATACGCCGACCAGATAACATTAGGGCGGGCATTGGAAGGCCGGCAGCTGTTATGAGTTACCGTCATTCAATTAATAAAGCGAATAACTCCGTTTTTATAAACATTTGTACTCAAGTGCCTAGATAACAATTACTTTATATGCAGACATACCCTGTAGCCGCTCAAATTAACCAGCTGATTACAAATAGCAGCAGTATTTTAATAGTCCAAGCCGACAACCCCGACGCCGACAGTCTCGGCAGTTCCTTGGCTATGGAGCAGATACTTTTATCGTTGGGCAAGGAAACATATTTATACTGCGGAGTTGATATGCCAACTTACTTGCGTTACATGGAAGGATGGGACAGAGTCACGTCCGAGTTGCCGAATAAATTCGATGCTAGCATCATCGTCGACGCATCAACAATGACATTATTCGAGAAGCTGAGCGCCAGCGGGCAGCGTGGCTGGTTGGCCGCGAAACCATGTCTTATTCTTGATCACCACGAGATAGTGGAGAATAAGGTTCCTTTCGCCACCATCCTTGTCAATGATCATCACCGGTCTTCAACCGGAGAATTGATATACCTGCTGGCAAAACAGCTTAACTGGACGATGAACCAAAAATGCCAATCATTCCTGATGAGTTCGATACTCGGCGATACCCAGGGGCTCACTAATCAGCTGGCTTCAGCAACGACTTATAAAATTATGGCAGAAATGGTTGAGGCCGGCATCGACAGACCGGCACTTGAAGATATCAGACGCGAGTATTCAAAAATGCCTTTGGAAATATTTCGTTATAAAGCTGATTTAATAAAGAAAACGGAATTTTATCATCAAAACCGCCTGGCAATAGTAGTCGTCCCCCAAGCAGAAATAAATGCATTCAGTCCGCTTTACAATCCGGCGCCCCTGATCCAAGGCGACATGCTTCAGACTAAGGCAGTGGCTATGGCATTAGTTATAAAGCGCTACGCTGACGGTAAAGTTACCGGCGCCATCAGGTGCAACCCAAGCGCTCCGGTCGGGGCTATTCTAGCCGATCAATTCGGAGGCGGCGGTCACCGGTTCGCAAGCGGCTTTAAGATAGACAAGGTCGAAGATTTTAACAAGCTCAAGACCGACATCATTAAAGCTGCCGGCGTACTGCTGAGCAACCGGCAAACTGAAGTATAAAGTACTGAATAATATGAAAATATATAATTCGCCGTACCGACAAATAGAAGAATTCATTCCTTTGCGGCCGCCGCTCGTAACAGTTTATACCTGCGGTCCAACGGTTTACGATAAAGCCCATATCGGGCACTGGTTTAATTACGTGCGCATGGACATGCTTATCAGGACTCTAATAATTAACGGTTTCGAGCCAAAATGGGTAATGAACATAACCGACGTCGGCCACCTCGTAAGCGACGCTGACGAAGGGGAAGATAAATTAGAGAAAGGCGCCCGCCGGGAAGGCAAAAGTGCCTGGGATATCGCCAGCAAGTATACCGCCGACTTTCTAGAAGGCATGCAGCAGATGAATATAACAACCCCAAGTCTGATCGTAAAAGCGACCGAACATATTAATGATCAGATTGATTTAATCAAGTTGCTCGAAAATAAAGGCTATACTTACGTTATAGATGACGGCGTCTATTTCGATACCTCTAAGTTTCCGGAATACGGCGACTTCGCCCAGCTCGACCTTGACGAACAGAAAACAGGAGCAAGAGTATCATTTAATCCTCAAAAACGGCAGCCACAGGATTTCGCGCTTTGGAAATTCTCACCTAAAGACCGACGTCGGGATATGGAATGGGATAGCCCATGGGGCAAAGGCTTCCCCGGCTGGCATATCGAATGTAGCGCTATGAGTATGAAATATCTGGGAGAGACGTTGGACATGCATACTGGCGGTATCGATCATATAGCCGTCCATCACACAAACGAGATTGCCCAAAGCGAGGCGGCAACAGGTAAGCGGTTCGCCAACTACTGGATGCATAGCAACCACGTCCTGATTGACGGCCAGAAGATTTCTAAGTCCTTAAACAATTCAATTACTTTAGCTGACATTGAAAAAAGAGGCTACTCGGCAGATGTTTTAAGACTGCATATTTTAGAATCGCATTACCGGAGCCAATCGCGTTTCTCTTTTGAAAGCCTTAACGCGGCTCAAAACCGCCTCAATGACTACCGATCAATGGCGGCCTTGAGATACCAGGCCCGCAAGGTTACTAACGACGCCGGCACATTTGCGCTTGAAGACGTGCCAAAAGAACTTGCCGGGATCTTAGCTAACGATCTGGACACGCCATCGGCGCTAGCTTTCCTTTCACAAGTTAGCACCCAGCTGCAGACCGTCCATATCGAAGAAGACATGTTAGACCATTTCGTTAAAATGCTTCAGGGTATAGATAACGCATTGGGGCTGAGACTAATGGAAGTCAAGGATATAACAGACGAGCAAAAAGACTTGATACACCAGAGGGAGTCAGCCAGGGCCGCTAAAAACTGGCAGCTGTCCGATGAAATACGCGGTCACTTGCAGCGTCAAGGTATCGCCTTAAAAGATGCTCAGCACGGACCTATTTGGTCGCTTCTTTAACCGGGTCCTTAATCTTAGGCGCGTTGATTATATTGCGTGAATAAAGATACTCTAATACAGCTATCCGCAGGCAGCCAGCTATCGGGATGGCGACTAATCCCCCGAGTAAGCCGCCGAAATTGACTCCGATTATCACCGAGGAAAAAACCAGTAAAGGTGACATATTGGTAGAGTTTGCTTGTATTCGAGGCTGAATCAGATAATTCTCTATCTGCTGGTAAGTGATATAGTACGCCAGAATAATGACCGCCGAGGTAACATTGTGGAATAAAGCGATCGTCGTAACAATAATCGCACCAATCGTATGCCCAATAAGCGGAATCAAGCCGCAAATGAATATTATGACTAAAATACCGGCGGCGAAGCCTATATGAAGCAGCAGGACTGCCGGCATGATGAGAACTGCTGCCAGCGCTGCCAACAAAACCTGACCGTTTACGAAGCCGCGTATGACGGCGTACATGTCCGCCCCTAGTTTAGCCGCCGTGGCATGGTGCCGCTCCGGCAGAATATCGTTAATTATGCGTAGCCACTTCGGTCCCTCGACTATCATCATGAAGGTCAGGGCCAGGATAGTCACTAAAGAGAAAAAGCTACTAGAAACGCTCTTAGCTTCCGAAAAGGCATTGCCGCTGATATTACTTAGCCGCGAAGATAACTGTTTCGATAAGCTGTGAATTTCGTTTTGGAGATGGTAATGCCTGATGAAATTACCGACGGCACCGTTCTGGCCGCGGAATTCATTAAGTAAATGCGGCGCTTCTTTGATTAAGGTGTCGGTTTGTTTGACGAGAGGAGGGACAATACTGGCGATGAAGATACCAAGTAAAATAATGACAAACAGATAAGACAGGGACGTGGCTAAGGCCAGATTATGCTTCATCTTTCCGGGAATGAATTTGCTTATCCAGATAACTGGCCCGTTTAATGCCAACGCCAGGAAGAAGGAGATAAAAATCAGGACAAAAGCGTGCTCCGCTTTCTTAACCGCGAGCAATAAAATCAACGAAGCGATAGTCAGAAGAGTTAATCTAATGAAAGTTCCGGTACTAATCGTAACTGCAACTTCAGGCGTGTTGTCGGAACGTCGTATTTTGAACATAGGCTTTATTATCTGTTAGAAGGACTTTTTATGCAACGCCGCTTCGTATACTTGTAGAAGCTTGTCGCCGACAAGTCTGACATCAAACTGTTTAACGAAGTTTTCTCCCCATATCTGCAAGTCTTTTCGAGCAGTTTTATCATTCATGAAATGATCGAGCTTGATGGCGAGCTGTTTTATATTCTTCGTATCAAAGATTAACTCTTCCTTCTCGCCTAAGACTGACCGGTAACCGGAATTATCGCCGGCCAAGACGATGCTACTGCCTGCTGCCAGAGCTTCGATAAGCACTATGCCGAAACTCTCGCCGCCGCTACTGGGGAAGACTGCAATATCAGCCGATGCGTAATACCTAGGCTTATCCGACTCTTCGACATAACCGGTAAACTCGACGTATTCACTCATATCGTTTTCCATGACGTAGCGCTTCAGATCAGGCAGCAGCTGACCGGTGCCGCAGACGATAACGCGGAAGTCCGGCACATCAAACTCGCTGCTCCACAGCAGCTCCTTGATGGCTTGAAGAAGTACCAGGCATCCTTTACGTGGAACCAGCCTGCCGAAAAAAAGAATATTTATTTTTCCGTCCTGATACTTCTTAAAAGGTTTGGCATTATGAAACCTATGATAGTCGACTACGTTAGGCAGAACTTCCGAATCAATGCCAAAATCACGTTTAGCTACAGCTTTGGCAGCCACTGAAGTGCTGAGCATTTTATCGAAACGTTTCAATGAAAGACGGCACCATTTACCGAGCAACCAGTTGCCGACACTCAGGCCCCAAGAGTAGGGTACGATATGGTATGTTCCTATTATGGCCGTCTTTGGACTGGCCTGAAAGATTACTTTTTCTCCCATCATCGGACTATACGGCGTTTGGACATGAAGGATATCGAAGTTCTCTTCTAATAGATAATCTCTTATCTTTTTAGAACTTGCTGGCAGAGGAATACTAAGCCGGTTGCCGTTACTATTGACGCTTAAATTGCCGGTAAAGCTTTTCGCCGACTCGACATGAAGCCCATTGCGGCCGGAGATGATAAAGCGAACACTATGGCCAATACTCTTGAAATAGTCGCCTAGAGCAAGAACGTACTGCTGAACACCATCAGGCTTATCTAAACCGCCATCAAGGACAAAACCGATCTTATAGAGAGGCTTTTGCTTTGCCATGGTGGTTATTTATAGCTTCTTTATAAAACGCTTCGTACTGGTCCACTACCAGAGGATAATTGAATTGTTTGACGTAAGACTTTGCCCATTTTTGCCATAAATCCCGGACAGATTTTTCATTAATCAGAGTATCCATCCGCCTGGCAAATTCTAAACTGTCTTCCGGATTTACGATCGACAGCGCGCCAACCCCCTTCATCAGGTCAGAATAGCCGGAGTTATTTCCCGCAATACAAACAGTTCCCATAGCCATCGCTTCCAGTAAAACGATACCGAAGCTTTCGCCGAAAAGAGCCGGCGAACAAAAGATATCGGCTTCAGATAAAAGTTGCAATTTCATTTCTTCGCTAATAAAGCCGAGAAACGACACGTTTTTAAGTTTAAGGTCTTCTGCCAGCAGCTCTAATTTTTCTCGGTCGGGTCCATCACCGGCTATCAGCAGTCGGGCTTCCGGGTAGCGTTCCTCGAACAACTGAAAGGCTCTCAATAAATAACGGACTCCTTTCCGACGCTCCAAACGGCCGACAAAAAGTATCATTTTAGTATTATCATCTTTCGCTACCGGACGCCTCTTATACTTTTGAAGGTCTATTCCATTAGGGATTATAGTTATCTGCTGGTCGGTCATTCCCGCGGCATAAGAAGCACCGGAGTCTGACACGGCCGTCAGCTCATCCAGATACTTCAAAACCGAACGAAGATAAGGAGTGACGACTTTTAGTACCGCCCTGGTCATCAGCGCGTCGGATACTTTAGCGTGAAAGGTCCCGATATTGACGCTCGTCGAACGCTGCAGAAGCTGACGGCTTAGAAGTGGCATCCATGGCTCGTGAAAATGAAGGATATCAAAATCTTCTTCCTGCAGCATTTTGTCTATTTTTTCGCTGTCAGCCGTGGACGAGACTTGTGAAGTGGTATCCGTGAATGAAAGCGTTCGAAAATCCGTCGAAGTCCCGGCAAAGATAATTTCAGGAGATTCCTCTAATTCATGATTGCTAGGGTAGGGAGTGATAATCTTAACTTTATGGCCTTTGGCGTTCAAACCGTCCTTTAGCGCCAGTACAACTTCAAGAACCCCCCCATTTCTTTCAATATTGTATGGGCACACTAAACCAATTTTCATCTTGATAAGATTATACCATCTATGGCTTGGCTAGTATCTTCCTTAACCCTGTCGGCAATAGTACTCCCGCCGCCTGCTTATCCGCCAGAATGCTTGGAGTATGTGCTTTACTGTTCGCCACGAATTTCCTATAGCGCTTAAAGACGATAAGCATATGCTGTTTAATAATCTCGTTATTAAAGTAGTGGTCTTCTTTTGAACAGACATGAATGACCGGTAAATCTATCTGAAAAGCGCAGTTATCTAAATTTAAGAATTCACTGGTTGTCAGCCAGTGCGTCCGAACGTCATTGGCTTGCCAAAGCTTTACTTCAAAATCCATAGTCTTTTCGAACTCTTCCGGACCGACTTCAATCATCCGCCGTTTTGAGTTAGGGAAACGCGAATACATATATCTGATTACGTAACGGTTAAGCCCGGCGTATCTGATAAATAATGCCATCGGCCTGGTTGCGAATAATCTGGTAAAGCGCCTGTACATACGGCGCGTTCGTGGAGGATAAATGAAATCATCACGGTGCATGAATCCAACCACGCTGATGAGTAGATTTATTCTCCGCGCCAAACTAGGATATCTCTGCAACATACGTGTAACGATCACAAAGCCGAAAGATACCGCTACTATAGTGATCTTCTTCCTTTTAAATCTGAGTTTAATAAATGCCGCCAAGTAATCGGCGAAAGCATCAATATCGGGAGTAATACCGATTTTTTGAAAACTGTCCATTCCACCGAAACCGGGCAAGTCTGGCATAGTGACCGAGCCGTACTCATTCAGATTTTCTATCAGGCTCCACCACCTCTCTAGCATGGCGTGGTGTCCATAGACAAATAGGATATCCCTCTGGCCGCTTTTTAGCGCCGGAGCGTGAAGCATCCGCCCTTCGAGCTTATTGATGTTCAAAGGGACTATATAATCAGCCGGGTTCGATGACAGCTTTTCAGACATAATTTATTGATTGAATCTAGCTTACTTTATCAGAATAACCTCATTCTGTCGATTTAGCGTTCCCAGTTGTTACAAGAAAGATTTTAGGTTAAAATTCGTCTGTTCAGTGGGGCGTGGCCAAGTGGTAAGGCACCAGGTTTTGGTCCTGGCATCCGGGGGTTCGAATCCCTCCGCCCCAGCCAAGCTTTGACTTATATTTATAATATGTCTTTATTTATTTTATGGAGTTTGGAATTTTTTTTAATCGCTTTAGAAAAACACACTCACGACAATCTGAGCCGGCCGAACCTGCTAGTAATGCTGCCCGATTAGGTGAGGCATTAGGAGAAGTCGATATTGAGAGATTTATGACCTGCTATCGTAGTGTAGTTCAGAGAAGCTTTTCTAAACCAGAAGCAGCACAAATGTGGAATGATTTGTGGAATGATTTTGGAGGATTAGAAGTAATAAAAGAGCGCGTTAGAGAAGTAGCTATTGAGGAGACTGTTGATAGAGATTTGGGACTTAGCATTGCTCTTGGAACAACCATAGCGTTTGCTGCTCTCAGGGAATATATTGCATCATCTAAGCAGAGAGAACAATTTCCTGATATACCAGAATAGTTCTGACTTCGTCAACCAAGGCCAGCCATAAGAACTTTAATATTGTGAATTACTTAATGATCAGGCTCTTTTTTTCGTCAGCAAAATCGTGTATTAAAGCACTCAGCAGTGTTTGATAAGGGATATTATTACGCTCAGCTTTAGCTTTTACTTTAATAAGGTCTATTTGCTTAACCCTTAGCGTAATTGGTTTTGTTTTGTTTAATTCTAGGTATCGGTCTGCGGCCTCTTTTAGCATTTTTTTAGTATTCTCTAAATTGGGTAATTCTTCATACTCACCGCGCTCAATAGCATCCTCAATTGCTTGTTCTTCGTCGTCGAGGACCAAGTTTGCATTTGGATCGTTGGTATTACTTTTTGCCATATTCAGCTCCTTTTAAATATAAGTTAGTAAATGCTCTACTTGGATATATTGTTTTAAGAAATATCTCTTTTCTTTCTTTATTAATGACATAAGGCACAGCGTAGGCGTAGTTTCTCATTTTTATGACATAGATGCGTTGATTATTATGTTTAGCACTGGGATGTGCTATATCGGCTAAAAGATTGTCGCTCTTTATACACATAAGAACTTCATCAAAGCTGATATTTCTGCTGGCTTTCAACAATTCATTTTTTTCACTGCTGAACTTGAAATCCATATTTAAATATTATAACTATATACATCTAATGTCAATACATTCAATTAATTTGTTCTACTAGCTCAAATCATCCTTAAAACATAAATAGACCGGCATCGGTGGTCGGGCACAATCGACTGCTTAACAGCATCGCCCAAGTAAAAAAGCGGATCTTCGCTGATTCACCCATAAAATGTCGCATTTGTCTCATTTTAAGGAGTTAGGTGGCGATCGATAAAACGCCGAACGAAAGCCGAAAAGGTTCCAGACAGGCATGCTCAGCCAGTAAATACGAAATAATTTATTCTGGACAATACTAGCTAATTTAGCTAGTATTTGATTATGACCATAGCAAATGTACATCAAGCCAAAACAAATTTAAGCAAGCTTCTTAACGCTGCTGCTGACGGTGATGAAGTTATTATCACACGTCGAGGTGGAAAGGTAACACGTTTTAAGATTCAGCCTATTGAAAACGCACGGAAAGCTAAGCTATTTGGGGCATTAAAAGGAAAAATTATATTTTCGCCAGATTACGATAAAGCTGACGAAGAAATCCTTAGCTTATTTGAAGAGAGTATCAGCAAATCAGAATGAACATTCTGCTGGATACTAATGCGCTTTTGTGGTTATTGAGCGATGATGATAAATTAAATAAAAATGCGAGACAGACAATTAGCGATGCGGTAAGCATTGCAATATCAGAAGTTTCCCTATGGGAAATAACAATAAAGATATCAATTAGCAAACTTCGTCCCATTCCTGAGCTGCCAATCGTACTTCAGGAACTTGGATTTAAGCGGCTGTCAATAAAAGATGAATATTTAGCGAGATATGAAACTCTTCCACTTCTCCACAGAGATCCTTTTGATAGAATGCTTGTATCCCAAGCAGCTGTAGACAACTTGACATTAATAACAAGCGACACATTTCTAAAAGATTACGGTATCAAAGTAATTAAGGCGTAATAATTAGCAAGTACAAATCCCTCATCCCCAGCCATATGCGACAGCAGAATTTCAGACCTATGTCCCTAATTCTGCTTTTGCATCAATAAGAGAAATGTATCTGCGGAATATTTGTTTATTTTTGACGAATAAAGGCAGGTTGAGCCCTCTTATAAACCCCTGATGGCCAGCCATAGCATAAGCGATTTATAATTATTTTTTATTGATTTGTCTTTTTTCTTGTATCAATTTAAAAACAAATATAAAGCTTACTACAATTCCATATCCTACTTGGAGGTAGTGATCGACGTTAGCTGACCAACCGAGTTTTATGGCAATAAGCATTAATACGACGCCTCCAATCATTATAGAAAAATAGGGTATTCCTAAGCGGTCTGCAGCCAGCACATCATAATAATTCTTAGACTGAATATCGGGACCTAAAGCACCGGCGGCCGTATCAGCAAGAGTCTCGTCAAAATCATCCTGCCTTTGCGTTTGTAAAATTTCCTGCGCAACAGCCTGAGCTTTCTCGGGGTCAGCTTTATATAAATCGTCTAATAAGTGTGGTTTTCGTGGTGCATCGGGATCTGCGTCATATGGGTCGCTGTATATGGCATACACAATGTCAGCCTCACTGTAACCATCTTTTAGTAGCTGCTGTTTGGTTACATTAAAAGTGATACCTTGCTTTTTATTTTCATCCAAAACTGTAATTATTTGCTTTTCTTTTTGTGAATCCATTTCGTATAGCATATATTCTTCTTCATTTTGTAATAATAAGATTTTAAATTGGAACAAAATGGCCATAGTCTAGAAATATCCACGATACCTTGTAATATATGATCATGTGTTGGGGTAATACTAAGTATCAAGAAGGGCAGTAATAATGGCAAAAAACATAGAACCCAAACTACAGCTCATAAGCGAATACCTTAAGCTCGAAAAATACACTAACTTTGTTATACCTGAATATCAGCGCGGGTATTCATGGGATATAAATCCGCACTGCGATAAATTATGGCAAGATATAGAAGCTTTCATAGAATCTGGCGGTAGTGATCCATACTTTTTCGGCACTATTATCGTCGACTGCTCTGACGAGAATAAATTCAGCTTGATTGATGGACAGCAACGTACTACAACCTTTCTGTTGTTACTTAAGGCTATCCTGACTCGTTTGAATATCGCGCTGGATAAAATATCCGACGATGAGGAGACGGAGGCGCTTAGAGCTGGACTTAAAGGTAATCGTAATAAAATCATGAAGATTTTATATAAAATTGACGACGAGGATATTCCTGCGGCGTTAAAAGACTTTAGTAAAGTTAATGATGTTATAGTTATTGAAAATAACTCCATAAATGAGCTTTATAAGAATGAAGTAAGTATTCTGTTGGGATCAGAAGACTACGAAGAAGCAGAAAGAAACACCTATAAAATCCCTCGTAAGCAAAAAGACAACAAGTACACAAATCAGTTCCGTAATTTCAAATACTTTTATTACCGCTTGGCTGAAAAATCAGAGTCAAACTTAAATCAATTTGCGAAAGTCTTCCTAGAAAAAAGTCAGATTATTGAGATACGCAGTTGGCAGGTAGAGCAAGCCATTACCATGTTTAATTCCTTAAACTCCACCGGCTTGCCACTTTCTGATGCCGATATTATCTCTGCGCAATTATATTCAAATGCAGGTGACAGCAAGGAATCATTTAACGCGCAGTGGGAAAGGCTTAATGAACTCTCAAGTAACCTTAGCGCCTTAGGTATAGTGGACCTCACAGCTGTACTAACGCAGTTTATGTACATAAACCGTGCGCGCGTTAAAGAATATGTACTGAGCAGCACTGGGAATTTTGATGTTACTGTCCCGGGATTACGAAGGTACTTTATTGACCATAACAAAGATCTGCTAAAAGACCCTGCCTCACTGAGCGCGGAATTCATTAAAATCGCTGAAATATGGGATTACATTAAAGAGTATCCGGTTGTAAAGCTACTGCTGAAGTTTAATGAAAATGCACTACTTTATCTATCGGCATACCTAAGTCGGTATGACGCAGAAGAAATAACTCCAGAAATGACACAAGATATATGTCATTTTCTTATACGATTATTCGCAATACTCGAGTTGGTTGACGCTGGATATTCGAGCGCCGCTTTTAAGACATTCTTGTTTGGTCAAGCTATAAAGTTAGTTGATAAGAATATTGCTTTAGGTGAGATACAAAATGACTTCAATCAACATATCCAAAAGACCTGGAAAGAAGAAGACATTTTTGCCTCCATTTTGGAATATGAAAAGAATATCTTGGTATTCCTGAATGAATATCTATATTCCCTTGATAAAGGCGTTGAGTTTAATTTCGTAGAGAGTACCAATGTAGAACACATAATGCCAGCTAGCGGCGCCAATATTGGTCATATTCGTAAGGATGCCGGGATAGATGATGAAACTGAATTTAATATCCTGGTAAACCAGCTAGGCAATAAGATACTTCTTGAGGAAGATATCAACAAGTCAATAGGCAATGAATGGTTCAAAACCAAGAAAAACAGTAATATCGAAGACAAAATCGGCTATAACAACAGTAAGTTCGCCATTGCATCTAGTATTACAAAATACTATAAGGATAAATGGGAAAAAGAGGACATTGACCTGGCGACTAATAAAGTGGCTAAGCGGATAACTAATTTCATTTTTGGAGAGAAAAAGTTACAGAACGTTCCGAGCGCAGAAGAGCAAGCTCAAATAGAAGAAATGCGCGCAAAAGGTTGGATATAGCGGCAATTTATAAAGCGAGATTATACTCCTATCCTAATCATCCGGCGTGGTTGTGCACCAGAAAGCACACCTTAGATAAAGACATAAATCATTGCAGAATGGCGGGCGTTTTTTTACCGGCCATGCTTTCATGTAGTATACCGCTTCACTTGGCTTAACTTTTCCGCGAGCGAAAGTGTCCACGATGTAGTGAGTAAGTGCAGTAATATTTGATGTTTCCCGTTTTTGTGGTATGGTATGTTTATGAATTCTCCTGAGCTGGGACCACAACCCGTAGCTCCCCATCAACTAGGTGAACTTGCGCGTAAGCTGGAAGCAATTATACCTTTTTGCGAACAGCCATATCTAGAATATGGGAATACGTCTCTAGTTTATTCTTTTGGCGAACCACAACCTACACTTAGCGACGATAATCCGACTGAATCATTTACTGCATATAATATAATTATCGACTTAAATATAAACGGGTTGAGTCAAGATGATACACAAGCTGCACAATCCTTTTATGAGGCAATAAATAGGTTTTAT
>DASTAD010000029.1:0-3788 GCA_035713075.1 Saccharimonadales bacterium (SeqCode)
CCGGCCTGATGAGCCACCTGGGCAAGGGGACCGATGCCGGCTCCGCCGATACCGCTGAAGTATATGTGCATGTTTATAGGTTACAGTCTGAAGTATATTTCCGTCCAGCTGCTATATAATCTAAATGACGAGATTAAAAACTATGCAAATAGATCATACGCACTTTATTCATAAGGCTATCAAGGAAGTCCGGCCGCTTTACATCTTCATCTTCGCGGTGGCTATGACTGCTGTCTGCGTGACGGCTTTGAGGTCCAATAACGAGCGCATGATAACCCTCCGCGACAACGTCTACACGGCCGATAAGAACAATACCGACGTCCAAGTCGCTTTGCAGAAACTTCAGGCTTACGTGACGACCCATATGAATACCGACCTCAGCACTGGTGCCGGTTCGGTGTATCCGCCAATCCAGCTGCAGTACACCTACCAGCGCGAGCTGGCCAGTGAAACGCAGTCAACGCAGAATACTCAGCTATATACCCAAGCCGAGGATTACTGCCAGGCCCAAATCCCGACTGGATTCTCGGGCCGGTACCGGATAGGCTGCATTGACCAGTACGTCCAATCACATAATATCAGCCTTCCTTCCGTTCCTGCGTCAATGTATAAGTTCGATTTCGTCAGTCCGACCTGGTCGCCTGATCTTGCCGGCTGGAGCCTAGTAATAACAATAATAGGCTGGTTACTTTTCGTATCCAGCCTATTATGGACTAAGTTCTTTAGCCGTTAAGAACTAGGGCTTTGTGGTTGTGCCGGCGTTCTGGGTCGTAGAACCGCTAGACGTGCTTGCGCTAGCGCTCTGGTCGGAGCACTGCTGACCGTTAGGATGCTGCTGTTCCCATGAAGCGACCGCTTTAGCGACCTGGCCGTTTGACTGGAGGTTTTCCCAGAAGGTTACCTGAGACCTGTTAATGACCATCTGGTCGTATGGCATGTGCAGTTCGCAGCCGAGTTTCACGAGCGTGACGTTAGTGCTGGCTTTGGCGGTGCTAGAACTGGAATTGCTGCCAGTCTGGAGGTAGTAAATGTTCTTTAGAACCAGGAACTGGTTGTTAAGCTGGGAGATATTGCCGAAGTAGACCTGGCCGGTATTGAGGAAGACGGCCTGCAGCTTACTCTTGTTAATGTAAGAGCTTTCGTTATTGTTTAAATTGCTATTGTTGGCCGATATGAAGAATATGAGGGCGATCAGTAGGATGACTACAGCTACAATGCTGCCGATTATTCCTATACGGTACCAAGTATCCTGCTTATCTACGTTCTTGTTGTTGTTTCGTGCTGCTGGACCACCTGTTGGTTGAACCGGATTAGCAGCTGGCTGTGCACCACGGCTTGAAAAGTCCATAATGTATATTTCTCCACCTTTTTATTACTGTTATGGTTAGTAGTGTAATACACATCCTTTTAGTAAATCAAGTTAAAAACCTAATGTTAATAACAGGGGAATTTCTTCTATACAAAATACTGCCAGGGAAGCCAAGAAGTTAAAAAACGGTTGACAAACAAAATCGGCCCAGAGTATGTTAGGGGTACATTCACTAACGGTAAGAGGAGAGGGACCTAACATATGGCTTATAAGCACACGAATTCAAAGGGTGTTACGTACTACTTAAATTCTAAAGAAGTTACCCTGCGTGGTGGCAAGAAGCAGACTATCTACTACTTCAGTAAGGATGAGCGACCAGAAGGTGCCGACCTGCCATCAGGGATGGAAGTAAACGAGAATCCTCGTAACGGCTTCCTGACAGTCAAGCGCAAGTAAGTAAGAAAAAGCTAAGCACTGCCCGGTCCGGCTTCGGCAAATGGACCGGGCTTTTTTAGTGGCCTTAGACATTGGATTAACCTGTTGATATAGTTAGGGCGATATGGCGGAGCATATAGTTAAAGTAAGGGATTTAAGAAAATCCTACGGCGATATGGTGGCGGTCGACGGAATTAGTTTCGACGTTCAAAAAGGCGAGATTTTCGGCATCCTCGGCCCCAACGGCGCCGGCAAGACTACTACTCTCGAGATGATCGAGACAATGCGCGATATCGACAGTGGCACAATAACGGTTGATGGTATAGACGTTTCTAAGCGGCCCAGGGATATTAAGTATATTATCGGCGTCCAGCCACAGACGGCTTCTTTTCAGGACAAGCAGAAGCTGCCTGAGATCATAGAAATGTTCGCCGCCGCTTACGGCGAGCGGGTCGATCCGAGCGAATTCCTCCGCGACGCCAACCTGCTTGACCATGCCGATAACTACGTCGAACAATTGTCTGGCGGTCAGCGGCAGCGCTTAAGCATAGCCGCCGCCCTAGTTCATAGCCCCAAAGTCTTCTTCCTCGACGAGCCGACGACCGGTCTCGATCCTCAAGCCAGGCGTAATCTGTGGGAATTAATTCAGAAAGTACGTGACCGCGGAGTAACGGTTATATTAACGACTCATTACCTCGAAGAAGCGGAAATGCTCTGCGACAGGGTGGCGATTATGGATAACGGCAAGATTATAGCCTTGGACACGCCAAAGAACCTAATAAGGCAACTGCTTAAACGGGGATTCAAGAAGAAACAGGTTGTCGAACAGGCTAATCTTGAGGACGTATTCATCGATCTTACCGGAAAGGCTCTAAGGGACTAAAGCGGTGAAGAATAATCAGGCTAATCAGCCGAAGACAGTCAGCCAGCGGAAGAGCTTGAAAACCCAGCTTGTCACCGTGATGGTCTTCACTAAGCTTAGTATCAGGCGTTTCTTCCGGGACCGCCTGGCTCAGTTCTTTTCCATTCTCTTCCCCTTAATCTTTCTTATCGTTTTCGGCAGCCTCAATCAAGGCGGCAACGTCTCGTTTCACGTCGCTATCATCAACCAGTCCAATACTAGCTTCTCGCGTCAGTTTCAGAAACAGTTAGACTCAAGTAAAACTTTCAAGCCCGCAACCAATATCAGTCTCAATAAGGCGGAAGATGAACTTTCTAAGAACCAGATAGACGGCATTATACTTTTGCCTAAGGATTTCGGTGTTATCAACTCAGGTTCCCGTTATCCAAGCGGAGTGGTAAAAGTTCTTTACGACCAATCTAACTCCGGGACCGGTCAGACGCTCGTCAGCGTTATGAGCGGCGTCCTCAAGCAGGTTAACGCCCACTTCGTCAGTGTTCATGAGCCTTTTAGGGTAACCGGCCACCAGCTCAGCCAGAATAGCTTATCGTCCTTCGATTATACCTTTTCCGGCCTGCTTGGCTTCTCTATAATCGGCCTGGGTATCTTCGGGCCAGTCAACGTCTTTCCGGAGCTTAAAAAACAAGGAATTCTAAGGCGGCTTCATACTACACCTTTACGCGTCTGGCAGTACTTCCTAGCGACCATGTTCGGACAAGCTATTACCGGGATCATATCGATTGCCATTCAGTTCGTCGTCGCCATCGAGGTATTCGGGCTGAAAGTTGACGGCAATTACCTGGATATCATCGTTTTCACTCTGCTTAGCATATTCATGATCCTGGGAATCGGCTTGGCGATAGGCGGTTGGGCGAGGAACGAAAGACAGGCCGCCCCTCTAAGCAACATAGTCGTCTTTCCGATGCTGTTTTTATCGGGAACCTTTTTCCCGCGCTACCTAATGCCCGATTGGTTGCAATCGGTAACCAATTTCCTGCCGTTGACGCCCGTCATAGACGGTTTGCGGCTACTGACTACGGAAGGTAAGAATCTGACCCAGATCGGTCCGCAGCTCGGTCTGTTGGCGCTATGGTTCGTAATCATCTACGCCATAGCTTTTCGGGTCTTCAAATGGGAATAGGC
>DASTAD010000030.1:0-40797 GCA_035713075.1 Saccharimonadales bacterium (SeqCode)
CTGGCGGCCATGAAGATCACGGTAATCCGGTGGCAAATCGTCAATTACCTTCAGCTTGCCTGCCTCGCGATTGTCACCGTAGCGACTAACGTACATATGCTGCACATTAGGATGAAATTCCGGCTTTAAGCGCAAAATGGCTTGCATTAGTAAGAAAGTGAACGGCACGGCACCGTTTAGCAGACTCACAAAAACAGTAGTTTTAGGATCATACTTGGCAACAATTTCCTGAGCCATATCGGCAATGCGGTCCTCTATTTGATCTTGGGTGTAAAGAATCTTCACCCTTGTATACTACCATCTCTGATCTGTTATAATCTATGAGTCATTGGGGATTGGCCAAGTGGTAAGGCAACGGGTTCTGGTCCCGTGATCGGGGGTTCGAATCCCTCATCCCCAGCCAAGCAGGATTTAGCACGTCATACCATTCCTGATTAAACTCTATAACAGATACAGCTTTATCCTTTACCACGAAGTTTGAGTAAAATTTTTCAAGTATTTCGTTTATCTGCTCTAAGTCTTTCAAATTACAGATGTAATCCACGATGGTTTGCATGAGTTTGAGGAACTTTTCTTCGCTTACAACCGAGTCCTTTAATAGCTTCTGTTTCTCTTTAACTTCCACTAATTGCTGCTCGTACTTGGGCAGCTCCACTTCAACGTACTTTTTGATGTCTGCTTGGTAGTAGTCGGCTATGTCTGCCTTGCCAGGGTCAGCGATAACGGTTTTAGCCCTCTCTAGGTCTGCTTCGGTTTGCTGCTTGTTAGCCCGTACCCTGCGCTCTTGGCTTAGCAGTTCAATCCGTTCGTTTTCAACTGCTTGCTTTTGGTCAGCAACATAATTGACGTAGGCTTTATCTAAATCAAATTGAACGGCAGCCAGCGTATCAATGGCAGCGTTAGTAACCACGTTTGCCCTTACTTGGTGCTTGTAGTCCTTCGGATTATTAGGGTTGTTTAATTTATAATCGCAATCTTTGTTATCGCACCTAAAGTAAACGTAGGTCTTCTTTTTAGTTTTGCCCGTACCTGAATTGGAGTGCATGAAGCTACCGCAATGACCGCAAGTAACCCTACCTTTTAGCAAATTGATTAGCTTGGTCTGCGTGAGGACATTGCCCCTGCTGACAATGCGTTCCAGCTTGTCTATCTTATTTATTTTCAGGAACTCGTCCACATCAATAATTGGCTCAAAGCCGTACAGCTCCACCAAATCAACTGGCTTGGCAACGCCGTATTGCAGGAAGCCACAGTAGATTGTTTCACGCAGCATTTCGGATACTTTTTTATCATTGAAGTGGGTTCGTGAACGCACCTGCTTACGTCCATAGCATTGGGTATAATCCTGCTTGTTAAGCCACTTGGCAATTTCTACGTTGGACTCACGGTTAGACTGCAAACGCTTCCTAAATGCTTGCTGGATAATCAGGAAGTTGTTACCGTCTGGCTCCAAGAAGCCCTCGTCCATAATGCGGTAACCATGAACCATTTTGCCCAAGTACTTACCCTCATCAATCCTACGTTGGTAACCACGCAGCACCGACTCGCTTAAATGCTCCGAATACTGCTTAGATAGCGCAAAGGTAATGCCCAACATCATTTTACCGTTTGCACTATCCTCGTAAGTGGCGGTGGCAAACAGCAGGTCTTTAATGATGTACTTATCCAGCATATCTATGACTTCGCCAGCTTCTTTCATATTCCTAGCTAGTCTATCGGGGTGCCATGCTATCAGCCCTTGATACTTGCCAGCCCTAAGGTCTAGCAGCATTTTCGTAAATTCAAATCGGGTGTCGGACTCTTTGGCGGAGTGTTCTTCTTTAATAATGGTGTAGTTAGTAATTTTGTTGGGCGTTAGCACCTTGTCTTTAATATCCGCCAACTGGTCGCTAATTGACTTGGTCTGCTTATCCGAACTCTCATCAGAGCTTTTACGCAGGTAGATGACGTACTGTAGCTGCTCTCGGTCAATATCAAGGTAGAGGTGTCCATGCTCGTTTTCGTGAACCGTATTCAGCAGGTCAAGCATTTCAGCCCTGGTTTTGGTGTCTGGTTTCGGTGGCATATTCTAGATTATAGCTAACCAGCCCCATAAATACCCACGTTTTACCGTACTTCTAAGTTGTTAATGGTTAAATTGTTAAGGTGCTGTAACGGTATTAATTTGGAATAATTCTGGTACTAGCCTTGCCATTTATCCTGATAGGTCGTGATAAACTCTTTAACTTCGTAAGGTTTTTCAACAGCTTCCGACTTAAACTCTACTTTGTAAGCTTCATTTTTCAGCTTTTCGCTTAACGTATCCAGTAGCTCAAGTAATTTTGGGGTCGGTATATCACCTAGCCCACGTTTCTTTAGCTCGGCTCTGACGGCTTCTAATTGCTCTGACCACATTTCTAATTGGTGTTGTTTGCCAACCTTGTACTGGTCGTTTAAGGCTTCGTAAGCTATGGCTCGCAAGTTCTGTATATCCAGCTCATGCGCTTTAGCCCATGTAATCAGGGTGCTTTTACTGACTTTTAGTTCTTTGGCAATTTTAGCAAAGCTGACGTTTTCAGCTCGCATTTCAATAAATTTTTGTCGGTCTTTTAGTGTTCCTGCCATATATTTAATTATGGAACATCTACTACGCAATGAATAGGCGCTACTTGCAATTTGCAGTCATTTTTATATAATTAATCAACCATATAGTTGGAGTTATAGATGTCAGTTTTTCATAGAGAAACGTCAAGTCAGTTAGTTGGACTAACAGGCACACTAAATGCAGGTAAAGATACCGCAGCTAACCATTTAGTCAATAATCATGGCTTTATGCACGTTTCTAGTGGTGATGTTTTACGAGCAGAAGCAAAACGTCAGGGTCTGCCTAACGACAGGAACACCCTAATTGAAATCGGTGTTAGGCTACGCAAAGAATATGGCAACGTTGGAGCTTTGGTTATCAAAGGCGTTGAGCAGTGGCAGGAGCAAAAAGAAGCCTACCTAGGCGGATTGGTGGTAAGCGGACTTCGCATATTAGGTGAGGCTCAAGAAGTACACGCCCAAGGTGGTAAGCTGGTTTTTATTGACGCACCTGTTGAGGAGCGTTACAGACGCATGGTAGCCCGTCAGCGTGACGCAGAAGCAGAGAAGACGCTAGAAGAATTTATGGAACATGAACGTTATGAACTTGAAGGCTTAGGCGGTTCAGACAGACCCCACTTGAGAGCTATTCAAGCTATTTCTGACATTAGACTAGACAATAGTGGCTTGCCTGAATTGTTTATTGCTTCGCTTGATGAGTCGCTTGGCTTAGCTGATTAAATAAACCAGTTTGCCTGAAGCCGTAAATACTGCACTAGGTCTATTGTCTGTTTGGGCTTCATAATCTTCTACATCATTATCCGAGCTACTATCAATTTTAATAGGCAGCTTGAGTAAAACTTTATGGTCGCCCACTTCACGACTTAACGTTACTTCGCCCTCTTTCTTATCGTAGGACTCTACTGTGTATTCCCGTACCTCCCCGTCTCCATGCGCACTCTCAAAACTGATTTTGCTGCCCAGCATAACTTTGCTGCCCACTGGCGTAGCTTTTGATAGTAATTTTATAGCGTCTGCAATTTTGCCCATATTCCTTATATTTTATCGTACATAATAGGGTTTGACCTACATTTGGCATATTAGTAAAAAGCAGCATTTACCCCTTTATAGCACTAGGGCAACCTTAGGTTCTTTGGCAACAAAGCTGAAGTTCCTAAAGAGGTGTATGCAGCTTTCAAGGCTGGAATACCTGTTAAGCAGGTCATGTACCAATTGTTTGCGCTGGGTTTGAGTAGCCCCTGCTTTGTGCAGCCAAACAATTGACTTAAACATTAGTATAATATTATAATGTGTTCATGATTCAAAGTATTCAAAAAGTTATAAAAATAGGCACAAGCGGTGGTGTAACTATTCCTGCTAAAGAGCTGAAACGACAAAATATCGCATTTGGCGATGAGGTCGAGGTGATCGTACGCCCGCTGCATAATAAGACCAATGCTGATCAGGCTATCATAGATTCTGCTAAAAAAATTCTTTCCACATATAAGCAAGATTTTAATAATCTAGCAAAAAGATGACTCTCTTCACGCTCGAACAGTTGCTTGAGATACATGCTCTGGTTGTTGAAATTACTGATGGATCTGCAGGCTTACGCGATCTCGGTAGACTAGAATCTGTAATTGCAACCCAAACGCAAAACGTTTTTGGCGAAGAACTATATCTAAGCATAGTTGATAAATCGGCAGCAATTATCAGAGGTATAATAGCTGACCACCCATTTGTCGATGGAAACAAGAGAACGGCTATGCTCTCTGGCTTAACACTACTCGAAGTTAATGGAGTAAGTTTCATCGCTAAGACTAGAGAACTGGAAGATTTTGCCGTAGAAGTAGCAACTCAACATCTTGATGTCCCCCAGATCTCTTCTTGGCTACAACACCATACTAAGCAAGTCTAAGTAGAATTCGAATCCCGCATCCCCAGCCAATATATATTGAGTTAGATAGTGGAGTAAGCTGATAAATCAGTGCCAAACTGATTAACGATGGCCAGCCAATGTTACGTACAGTATGAAAGTCCCTAAAGTCTTGGCTGTACGGATTAGCCGACCAAAGTACGAAATGATTTTAGACCCATATGCTTCAGGCAATACTCTATGTTTTTTATAATATTTTGTGCTACTTGAGGAATTTCTCAGCATAGACACTCAGCACGCGGTCTATCAGGGGCTGGTATTTTGCGTTATGTTTCTTAGCATATTTTTTATAAAGATCTAGGCTTTGTTTGTCTATGGCAATTGTAATCTTCTCTTTTTCAGTTCTGCGGACAAGCCTGTCAGGAGTTGGCAGAAAATCATCAGCTATTATTACTGCACTATTAAGTGCCTCTTCAATATCCTCTGGCGCATTCGTGTAGTTAATTATGTCGCTCATATAGTTTCTTTCCTTTCCGCCAATATCCGGCACCTATTATGCGAATATGGCCACTTCTTAAGGTAAATCTTACTGTGGCTATGCCGCCACTACTTGTTTTTCCGATGCAAAAATATCTCTTTTCGGTTGTGGAGTGAGATTTATCTTCTAGAATAACTCTTTTCTTATCAAAGAAGGCATCTTGGGCTTCAAAGAATGATAATTGATGCTTCTCAATATTTTGCTTGTTTTTGCTATCATTCCATTGAAAGTCCATACATATTATTATACATACTATTATATTGTTTTCAAGGGTTTATAAGGGTTAGGCCATCTATTACCTTACATATCCATTAACTAGTATTTGCTATATCTCTATTCTGTCTAGGCCTTCGCCCATGTGGTGAGATAGAAATTTCATTTGATTGTGAAAGTATCGTACTTAAGCACTTAATTCTGAGATTACACCTCTAATGTCAGCTCTATCGGTAGATGCTTCTTCAAATTTTTTATTAACATCAGATCGAAACTCTTCCTTATATTTGAATAGTTTTATAAATTAATCTTTACGCGTTCTTATATTCTAACTTTCCTATAATATTTATGAGTTTCAAGCAAGGGTTCGAATCCTAAATATTAAGCCAGTTTGCTAACATGTAAGCAAGATAATTTGGGTATGACAATCTAAATAAGCTTGTGCAATATGCAATTTCCAAGAGTTGTTGTATTTTTATATCTATGAAAGAAACATACCCTTCTAAACTATATTCCGCCAGCAAAATAGCTCCTTTATGGATGAATGGAGACCGGCACGAAGATTTGATGAGTGAATTAGCCGACGAGCGACGATTTATATCATTTAGCGGGCAGCACTTTTCCGGCCTGCACGTAAATCGTTTTTTCGCAAGCAGTATACCGCTTGTCCGGCTTGGTTCTTGGTTGAGTGCGTCGAATACTCCAGAAGCTAAATACACTATGTATCAATTTGCCGCTGCAAATCCTGAGAGACAAATTCTTCTTATTGATATGCCCAGTCACGGAAGTTCAGACAACCTAAGCGCTAAGCAATGGGCAGAGACAGTAAGATTTCAAAAAGTTTCTGAAATTGGAAAAGCACAAGCAGAGGCTGTTCGTTCTCATATCCCATCCGCCACTGAAATTATTGTCGTTGGTGATTCTTTAGGAGGTCGCGTAGCACCTGACTTCGCTCGGCATGCCGGTCAGCTTGGGCTTAACCCGATACTAATTGCCGGGTTTGATATAGCCGGCATAGACAAACGGAGAAGCTTGCGCATGGCTGAAGCATTCTTTATAGCTGAAAAAAAGAGACAACATCGCTACCATGAGGGGCCACAAAATATGGCGCTTGATGAAGCATATGACCATCAATTTGTTCCAATGCTACCGAGGTATGGTATGAGCAACGTTAAATATAACCCTATGGCCGTATATAAAAAGAATCCCCTGCTGTCGCTTTTTTTCTTAGCCCGCTCGCCTATTGCAAGCAATACCGCCTTCCAGTCCATTGAGGCCGTCCTTGATTATAACGATCAAGTAATTGCCTCATTTGTTAGCGGAGGATTAAGCAAGGTCTGCAGATGGCAACATATCCAAGAGGATATTCAGTCACTCAAAGATAAATACAATAAACGTTTCACTTGGGATGTGTGGCCAAATGATTCCCACTCAATGAATATTGCGCCCCAACAACCCCGCTTCGCGCAGCTAACGAGAAATATGATCGATAACGTCCTGAATTAGAAAACAATTAAAATTAAAGCCGGTCTACTAGCCACCTACTTGAACTGACTTCAATATTCTCAATTAAACCAAATAACACTCATAATATGCCGCGTCGCTTTAATTATCCTCATATTATTACATTTACTTATTATTACTTTTACTTCTTGGCTCATGAAATTTGTTATTCTTAAACCAATAATGCGTCAAAAGAAGAATGTAATCGGCCTAAGCTTGCTCATTAGTGTCGCAATGATAATCTTGGTTTTTTGGCTTTTTATTAGAGAAGGCGATGAAATTCACACTCTACCCTCACCTCCCCTTAAGACTCTGGCGGCACGGCATTCTATCGAACTTGGAAATTTCGCAATTTCAACATACTTGAATAATCCACGCTACAGTAATATTCTTACTTCGCAATTCAATCTCGCTCTCATAGACAATACGCCGAATTGGTACTTTACCGACGGCGGTTTACGCCCCGGTCCAAATACATATAATTTCAAAACAATGGACCAAATTGTTTCTTTTGCTGAAAGCCATCATATGCGTATACAAGCACATCATTTAGTTTGGGGCGAAGAAAAATGGCTGCCGGACTGGCTCAAGAACGGCCACTACACTCCTGCCCAATTGCTGTCTATCATGCACAGCGATATATCAACTGTAGTTGGGAACTATAAAGGAAGAATACAAGAATGGAGCGTTGTTAATGAAGCTTTCACTAGACAACAGCATATTTACGGCTTGCACGACTGGTGGGCAGACAACATAGGCAGTCCGAATTATATTGACGACGCTTTTATATGGGCCCATCAAGCTGATCCAGCTGCAGTGCTGATATTAAATGACTTCGATAACGAGCATTTCAATCCAGTATCAGATGCCATGTACAATTACATTAAAGCCGCTAAAGCCCGCGGCGTGCCGATTGACGGGATCGGCATGCAAATGCATATCGACGGTACGCATCCTCCTGACGTTAATGAAGTAATACAAAACATGCAGCGATTCGGTGAATTGGGCGTGCAAGTCTATATCACCGAGTTTGACGTCAATATGAGCGCGGTACCGGCACCGGATAACGTTCGAGACAATATTGAAGCGGGGATTTATTACAATATGATGCGCGCCTGCATTGAAGCCGGCGATTGCCATAGTTTCTCCGAGCTCGGAATAACCGACAGAGAGACTTGGTATAACTATATGGGTCCGACTACGGCTGACGCCAGGCCGTTGATGTTTGATTATAACTTTAGGCCCAAGCCGGCTTATTACGCTTTTCGTAATGCTTTAATACAAAAATAAGACCATCAATATTTGGTGCTATAGCCAGCGTTTAGATTTGATTAACCTATTTATAAACTTCTTTCTACGAATTGCTTTAGGATATTTACTAGACATCATCGTTTAATTGCCCCTAGACTACTAAGTGCAGATATTCGAGTGCGTAAATGTTACGGACCGGCCAGCTTAACGCTAGTTGTTCGCCGCTACTATGAGGAGACAGACAAATTACGACTAACATCTTTTTTCACAAAATCACTAATATACTAAATAGGAGAAGAGGCAATACATGGATAAGATTGATTTAAGCGGCCAAGTGACTCTAATTACAGGGGGGACAAGCGGCCTGGGGTATGCCATGGCCGAAGCTCTTACTTCTGTCGGAGCGACTGTAATTATTACCAGCCGCTCTAAGACTCGAGCCGATGCAACCGCCTCTAAATTAAGTAATGCAATCGGCATAGAAATGGACAGTTCGGATGAAGCATCTGTTAACAGCGGTATTGATTCAGCCTGGCGACTAACCGGAGGCATCGATCTGCTAGTAAATAACGCCGGCATAGGCATGAGAACGGTAAATGATAATTTTATGTCCAGTCCGCAACCTTTTTGGAACGTGCCTACTGATAAATTTAAAATATTAGTTGCTACAAACCTTACCGGATATTTTCTGGTAGCTAAGGATATAACGCCCCTTATGCTGGAACGCGGTAAGGGAAGGATCATTAATATTTCGATGAACCACTCGACCATGAAGCGGAAAGGATTTATACCATACGGTCCGTCGCGGGCCGGCGCCGAGTCGCTCTCACGAATTATGGCCGCGGATCTTGAAGCTACCCCTATAAGAGTGAACATGCTATTACCTGGGGGCGCCACAGGTACAGGTATGATTCCGGACAAAACCAAAGTGCCAGCCGGAACCTTACTTCAACCCGAGATTATGGGGCCGCCTATAATTTGGCTGGCTTCAGAGAAAGCTAAAAACGTACACGACGAACGCATCGTCGCCTCAGAATTTAACGATTGGTTAGATAAAAAGGAAATTAAATCATGAATAAAGATATTGTTTCCGATGTGCACAGAAAACGCGCGCAGTTATTAGACGTGCGAACATTGCCGGAATGGTCAGATAGTCATGCCTCTCCGGCGGTTCATATTCCGCTGCAGGAACTAAACGAGAATAATCTTTCAATCTTAAGTCCTGAATTGCCGATATACGTTTATTGCCAATCCGGGAATCGGGCTGGATTAGCGGTGAAAGTGCTAGAGCAGAAAGGATTTAAAGCGTTTAACATCGGCGGCCTAACTGACTGGAAATCTGCCGGCGGCGAAATTTCCTCGTAGTCAAGGGGCAGATTATTATTTTACTTAATTCAGTTAGTTCATACGTGTCATATTTCTCTTCAATCTTTTTTACCCTCTTTCATAAAGACATTCATAGAACATTATTCTCAGAAAGCTAGAAAACGCCTGAGTGTAAGCTGGATTTATAGTCGAATAAAATCGACAACTATATTGCAAACACATATAATGAACTTATTATGTCACCTGAAAATAGACAGCCACGGGAGTTAACACCTGAAGAGATAGAATTAGGCGACTACCTAATTGAAGAGTGCGGCCTTCACGACGTAGCAGATACTATGCTTGAAATGTACGGACAAAGCGAGTCTGTACGATACGGCTTAGGACATAGCGGCAAATACCTCTTAGACAGAACGCCCGAGGAAATAAGACTAATGGTACTAGCGAAGCTGCACGAACAACAGACTTTATCTTCCGCCGGATCAGATAAATAAGATGACAAATGCGGTGGGCAGTATTGAAATGCCTAGAGCTGATACTGAGAATTTAAACTCCAGTGAAATACCTGAACTAGCAGTCGGCGCCGATACATTAGATTTGGGTAGGGACGGCGGGGATAATTCGCAAAAATTAACTGAGCAAACTGACGTCCTTCCAAAGTCCCACGGTAATCTGCAAAATTTGATAGATCGATATGGAACAGATTTTAGTAAATGCCCTTACATTAGCAGCATGGGCGAGGCAGGCATCCAGCTTGCAAACAACCTGGTCGCAGCCGAGAGTAAACCCGACAGAGGCCCTACTATCAGAGAAAGGATGGAAGCCCGAAGAAAAGCCGCCGCTACCTCCTCGTCAAAAGACAACCAGCTACAAAATAACAAGATAGCGCCTAATGTTGATCAGATAGAGAAAGCGACCATTCCTCAAACGAAACCAGCTGAAGAATTTGCTCCAATACAATCGAACCGGAACACGCAAGCCATCGAACAGGCTAGCGCTAAGATCATTCAAGAAGCAGTAACGGCGATGGAACATAATTCACTAATAGCTAGTGTTAAATCAGAAGTAAAAGAATTATCGACTTCAGCGGAAGAAATTATTAAGCCTTTAAAGGTTGCGCCGATCATAGTAAAACCTCCGGAATCTTTTAGCGTTAAAACCAAAAATAAACCCCATGACTTAATGACTACTCCCTCTCCCCTACCTAAAAGCATCGAAAACATGGCCACCATAAAGACAAATCAGACTACCCCATTAGACAGTCTTGTCCGTAAAATGACGGATGCGGTCCAGGCGCCTCCTGAAGATTTTCTTTACGAAGCCTCAATACAAGAAACGCCAGTTGAAGAAGAGGCTTTCCATGATGTACTTCCGGATTTTTTTAACAGAGAAGCTCCACTATTAGTCGAAATGCCAGAAGACCAGCCCGAATTAGGGACGTTTTCTGCACAGGAGGTTGAATCTGGCATTCCTGAGGATCACTTAGAAGACGGTGCACAATTTGAAAGCGAAGCTGAGGTTTTCTTCGATGATTTTATTACTGAGTCATTCGACCCAGAAAGAATTTATACTTCAAATGTCCTCCAGAGATTAAACGCAGTTGATGAAACTAGTATGGCAGAAAGTATTGAAGAAATATCGCTTGAGATAACAGACCAGCCATCGATCTATCAGCCTGATGCGGTAAGTCCGGAAGAATTATTTGACGAAAATGAACCCTTGAGAGGGAGTGGTTTGAAGGAAGATATATTAGATCAAATTGAAACGATGGAAAAAGACGTAGCTAAAGAAGCTAAACAGATTGTCAGAGATTTAGAAAACTCGCTTCATGAACTGCAAATAGCAGCTATAGAAGAATCACTTAGCGCTAAAGAGAAAGTCGTTCAAGTTGAAGACTTATTAACTCAGCTGCTTAAAACTTACGAGGTCCATCTGCCAACTGAGAAGATACATTTAATCGTCTCTGAACTAATGGAGTACATCGAAAACTCTGTAAGCAGCAGGAGTGATATATCGATTGATTTACTAAATTATCTTGGAACCAGGGAGTATAAGATCGACTCCGTAGTAGCGATCTTAAGAAGCGTAATCCAAAGAGTACAACCTTTTATACGACAGTACTTAAGATTAGGCAGACAGGCTCTAGCGGCAAGCTTGGGTTAAACTACTCTAGCTGGCTTTAGTCGGTATACTGCTCAACTGTTAACTGCTGCAACTTTATCCGCTGACAGATACTCTCTTTTTAATTAACCGTAGTGCCGGGAACAATTATGGGACCATTGGATCCAGTATGGCTAGCGCTAGCCGGTTCGTAAGCTGCTAGGTAGCGGATTATGAAGTCGTTTCCACCAGCTGGGAAGTGGGAGTCTGTTCGCAATCCAGTCTGATTATCTGCCCGCATGTCATTTTGTGTAATCCATTTGCCAGATTGGTTATTGAATGTGCTATAGGTATGACTAGCGACTTGGACGCCGTCAATGTAAGCCGTGAAGGTCAAGCCGTTTTCCCATAACGTATAAGTATGGAAGGCTGCGGAGGGGTCAAAATTAGCTCCGGGAGATTGGCAGAAGGTTAGCGCCGCTTCCCCTGTAGCGCCACCGACATCATGAGGCACGGCTGGAAAACCGAAACTGTCATTGCACCAGGTGTTAGCGGTTGTCGGATAATGGTTCCAGCCCCAGAACTCCGGGAAATCTATTTCCCAAGCCCAGTTAGGTCCAGTAGCCCATACAGCCGGATCCATATTGCCCTCGTTACTAGGCAGTTTGGCAGAGAACTGTAAGGCAATATGAGTGTTCGGTCCAGGGTTCCAGTGATAGGAATTAGCCGCTAGTCCATGCAACGCTCCACAAGAATAACTATCGCCTAAGTTTGGTACTGCTCGGCATTGTTCATCTAGCCCGGCTGAAGTAATATCGTTATATTGTGGAATGAAGGCAGCAATCTCATTGGGGTTACCATCTCCATTTGGTTGGTTTTGAGAATTCAAAGTGTTATCTAGTCGGGCATAATGAGCGCTACACGAGGTGGCCGGGTCTGTCAGGCAACTTCCGAAAGCGTCAGCGTATTCTACACTCCAGCCCCCGGCTGGTGTTGGCAAACCCATAGGCGCTGCGCTAACTGTTGTCCCGGAGCTAGTAGAAACTTGACCCGTACTGGTCGTCGAACTGAGGCTGACAGCGGTTTGCTGGCTAACGGAGCCGCCACTACCGCTACAGGTCAGAATATAGGTACTATTAGCCGTCAATGGAGCAGTTTTTACGGTGCCGCTTGTCGCCTGGCTGCCTGACCACGCACCGCTAGCCGAACAAGAACTGGCATTGGAAGAGTTCCAGGTCAATGTCGTACCGCTACCGCTGGCAACAGACGTCGGACTGGCACTTAAGGACAGAGTTGGCGCGGTTGAAGAGGAAGTAGAGGGAATGACATAATTTAGAGAATAGGAATCAACGGTCAGATTAACGTTGTTAGCGAATAGCTGCCCAGGGCCTTTGGCGCCTCCGGCGCTAATACCGAAATATAGCGTCGTCGGCTTATTAGCTAAAGTGAGGCTAATTGTTTTAGTTACCTCATCCCAGGAGGACATGCTATTAACTTCCCATACTTTGTTAGCTGTAGTGCCCGACGCTAAATAAACGGTATCGTAGCCTAAATCAAGGTATGATACCTTGAACGTTATAGTTGAGGCGTAGCTGCCGGCAGGCACCGTGAAGGAATAATAAGCACCGTCAGTTTTATGATAGCCTTTTTGCTCCTTATTGAATTGGAGTAATAGTTTAGCGTCTTGAGAATGTGTTAACGGCGCCGATGTTCCGGGTAGTAAGCCGTAATTAAATTTTGACCATTCGTTTGTAGAGGTGACCGTCCGGGAATCGGCATGCGAAGCTACCATATAGCCCACTCCTGCGACACCGAAGACCATTACAATAAATACTAATAATATGTCATGGGAAAAACCACGCGCGTCTAATTTTTTTAATTTAAACATTTTTTTATTTTTTATTGTTATTTTTTGACCTTAAGCGTCATTATTGTACAAATGACTTTTGTTGTCAATCCTACTTAATAAGCGAAATTTATCGAGATAACTTTTCCTGATATATTAGATTGTCCCATAAGGATATTATTTTGGTTATTTTTTTATCTTTGCGGGGAGATTTATTCTTAGACTAGACGAGTCTCAGGCGGCTTGATAAACAGATTTTTTCTTAGACTTCAGCTCGTCGTCGGTCGGCAGCGTTATCACAAACACCGTCCCCTCGTTGATTTTAGAAGTCGCCTTGATAGTACCGGCGTGCAGATCGATAACCTTCTTCGCCCAATATAGCCCTAAACCAGTTCCTTTTACTGATTTGGATAAGGGATTATCGATTCTGCTGAACTTTTTAAATAATTTCTTTAAATCTGCCTGGCTGATACCGACGCCTTGATCTTCAATCGCTACTATTATGTGGGTTTTTTCATGTCTAATACTAATAGATATTTGCTTGCCATCTTCAGAATACTTGCCGGCGTTATCTAAAAGGTTCTCAAAGACCATAAGCAACAACTTGGGATCAATAGTTGCCATCATAAGTGTCGAGGGTTTTTTAAAAATGATAGTTTGATCTCTGGCGCTAAATAAAACCGTTTGGCTAACAATTGCTTGTTCGATAGATTCTGTTACGTCGCAGTAAGATTTATCGGCGTACACTTTCCCGGCGTCAACTTTAGCTACCCGCAGAAGATCTTCTATAATCTCTAATTGCCGTTCGTTACTTTTATAAGCGACACCTAACATATCAAGTTGCTCGATGGTCAGTTTGCCGGCAAAGCCGTTCTGCAGCATACCGACATATTGTTTTACAATGGTTGCCGGAGTCCGCAGTTGATGCGAAGCTAAGGATATAAATTCCTCCTTCGCGTCATTAAGCATCTGCAGTTTGTCTCTTTGCAGAATTATATTGTTAGTCATTTCTTCGGTATCGAGCTTTAAACGCCACTCATCGGTTACGTCTTCGAGAGCTAAAAGTATAAGTTGCTTGCGGTCCACTTGGCGAGCATTGAGAAGAATTACTCTTAGCCCCAGTTTGGGGAAGTTGTGCTTGACGACGTAGTTAGTTAATACCCTGTGGGCTGGCAATATGTTCTCTAATAATTCGCGGAGGTCGGGCGAATTCCACTGGCTGTTTCCAAGATCGTATATCCTTTTTCTCTCTGTATCCCTAGGTTTTACTTCGAATTTGCTATAAAAAGCAGCATTAGCGGTCACTACGATCAAGTTGTTATCTAGTATGATGAATGGCTCGCGTACTGTCTCAGTTATCTCTTGGTAATAAACTAGCTGTTTTTTTAAAGCAGTTATCCTAGTGTCTTGGTTAATTAGTTGCTTTTTTGCATTTTGGAGATGATTTTTGTCACTCATGATTGCCATTCTTAATCTTAGTAAATTAAATTTCTGGTTGACTTATTTCGTACTTCATGCCAACTGCCGTAACCCCATTGTGTTCCTAGTTAAGTAACTATGATGTAAGATATTCTTTTTTCCCTTATTGCTAGTTATTGAGTTATTTTAAGCGACAGGATTAATAATTAAGCAAGACCATTAATGCGTGATGTTACCTACAGTTAAATATCTAATGTCTTAACGCCGCGTCAGCGTGCAATACTTTAACAAGTTAGTTTTAAACGCCAAATTAACATCGCCTGGGAGGTGAATGAATAAAGCCGAGATCGAATCAGCCACAAATAACATAGAGAAGCGTATGACTTCTCCGGTAGTTCCTCTTATAGTTACTCTAGCGGTCATCGGGGCTTTCGTATATCTCGACTATCTGCTTCAGAGGCGATTCAGAGGCGACGCCCTGCCGTACGCGATGGTGCTTATAGCGGAAATTTATGTCATCATCCAGGGCTTCATATCTTTCTGGACGATCCTCGGTGGTTCGTATAATCCCCGAAACTTTGAATACCATCGTTCGCAGGATAACCTTTACGCCGCGCCGGTGGGTAAAGCCGCTGTTAAGATTTTAGCTAAGCACGCTGCCAGAGTCTCAAGCACGGTACCGATGTACATTAATCATAAGCGGATAAAAGTCGATATCTTCGTTCCCGTATTCGGCGAGCCTATAGAACAAATCAGGGCCACACTGATTGCGGCCCGGGACGTCTACGGCTTGCATGAAACTTATGTTTTAGACGACGGCAAGTCGGATGAGGTTCAATCTTTAGCTAACAGCCTTGATATCCACTACCTGCGAAGACCGACGAACGATTACGCTAAAGCCGGCAATATTAATTACGCCTTGAGTCAGACGAAAGGCGACTATTTCGCAATCATCGACGCTGACTTCGTCGCCGATCCGCATTTCCTTTATGAGACACTGCCTTTCTTCGAAAACGACAATCTGGCTTTCGTGCAGACGCCACAGTACTACGACAATGGCGACAATTTCGTGTCCACCGGTGCTAATTTCATGCAGCACGTCTTTTATTCTCTAATTCAATCTGGCAAAAACCGTTTCAACGCGGCCTTCTGTGTCGGGACGAATGTCGTATTCCGGCGATCAGCTATCGAAGCTATCGGTGGTTTCTATAAACTGTCGAAATCAGAGGATATATGGACTTCATTGTTTTTGCACGAACATGGCTTTAGCTCAATCTATATTCCTAATGTTCTGGCGGTCGGAAAAACACCTGAAACACTAAAGGCTTATTCCAAACAGCAGCTGCGCTGGGCTACCGGCAGCTTTGAGATTTTTCTTAGACATAATCCCTTGTTTGCAAAACGCTTGACTATGGAACAAAGGTTACAGTACCTGGCTACGACTTCTTTTTATTTCATCGGCTTTTCAGTCTTCCTGCTGCTTCTATTGCCGCCCTTGCAGATATTCTTTAATTTATCACCTATCAGCCTGCTCATTCCATTCTGGCAGTGGACACTACTGTATAGCAGCTTCTATCTAACCCAGATGCTCTTAAGTTTCTATACTCAAGGCGGCTTAAAACTTGAAACCTTATTTTTAGCAAACGCGTCGTTTCCGATTTATATCAAAGCCTTTTGGAACGCGCTTATTCACCGCGATATGTCCTGGCAAGCGACTAACGCGAAAATGTCATATGATTCGCCTTTTAATTACATTAAGATGCAAACGTATATCTTTATTTTTCTCTTGTTGACATCCATCGTCGGCGCCGTTAAAGCAGTCTATGTGCACGCTTTCTCAATATCATTGATTTGGAATATATTCAACACAGTTATCTTTGGTTATTTCGTACACGCGGCCTGGAAAGAGAGCCGGGTGATGAAGAAAGCCGGTAAAAAAGTCAGCTTAAGTGAGATGCGGGTTAGGAGTGGAACAATATGACGTTTTTGGCCAGAATAAGATTCGCTTTCGGCATTATAATGGTGATTCTGGTAGTTGGACTTTTAGTGCTTTATCTCAATTCTACCCTGTCTACCGTGCACGCTACTCAAGCCTATTTAGGCGCCGACACTACCACCGTCGGCGTCGATTATGCCGGTCAGGTTTCGGCCCAGTACATAAGTGTCGGCCAGAAAGTTACTCGGGGGCAGACTTTGTTTAACGTTACAAGCCCGTCTCTTACTACGGACATGGCCAATCATACAGTCGTTCCTTCGTCTTTGCCATTTAAACTTAAAAGTAACGGCGATATTCCCGTAAATGCGCCCTCGAGCGGCATAGTCCAGACCATAAATTACCAAAGCGGCTCCTACGTCCCGGGCGGCAGTATAATGGCAGTTATTTATAATTCGAAGAGTCTTTATATAACTGGTAAGTTCAGCCTATCGCCGCCTGATTATGCCAGAGTCAGAGACGGAGAGATAATGGACGTAACATTTCCCGATAACTCTAAAACACAGGCCAAAGTTTATAGCGTCAACCTCCAGCAGGACGGTGCTAACGTCGTGACAATAGTTAACGCCAGATTACCATCAGGCTTTAAGCCGGATCCGGTCTTCAGCATCGGCACACCTGTTCAAGCATCTCTAAGACTGTCAAATAACACCTGGTGGGACATATTAACTAAACAGGCCCATAAGCTCTTTAGCCCGAGAACGTAATAGAAATGAAAGTGAAGCTTTTCCTGATAGCAGCGCTGGTGCTTATGGCGGCGGCAAGCTGGTTACTTTTAGCAAACAAGGCTAAGCCTCCAACAGCTACAGCCTCAACCATGTTTGCTAGTCCTCGACTAGTCAATCAAACGGTTTTAAATACTTTTCCTCAGAAGAACGGTTCCTCTGCTGATACGTCGCACTTGTCAGCGGACATAATTCCTCCAACCGATTCATGGCTAAGCGGCATGGTTTTACAGAAGAATCCCCAACCAGTCTATCCGCTTCCTCTTTCGTTCCAGGCAAGGAACGACGGCTTTGAAATAGGGCTACCGACTATTCATTCCACCGCTACTCAAATAAGCGGCGAACATACACCAGGAATCATAGCTGATTTGCCTTCATCGACTTTTAAGCTTTCCCGCTTCGATAAGATTTCCGCCACGCTTACCTATTATAAAAACCAGTCCGCCATCGGTTCACTTACGCTAGCAGAAGGCTCCCCGTTTATTTTCTATACGGCGCTCTTACCAGTAAGTATCGCTTTGCCGTCAATAAACCCAGCGACATTAACTACCAATTCTCCTAATTACATGCGGTTTAGCTCAAATGGACAGGATTACGCACTAAGCACCAAAAAGGCAAAGCTACAAATCATTGGCGGCAAGGTCAGCGCCGTCTTAAATTCCGGAGATAGCATTACCATGTATGCCGTCAGTAGCACCAACGACCCGTTAAAACCGTATGCCAATAACATCTTAAGCGCCGTTACAACTTCCCATTATTTGAAGGGGAAATCGGTTTACACGTCACTAGATTATAAAACGACCAACGGTCAGCCGACCGCCTTCTCTTCTTTACCATACTCTCGATATACCGGTTCTTCGCTGCTGTCTTATCAAAGCATCTACGGCGAAATGCATACTTACGCCGGCAACCAGTTTATTAATCAGGTACCGTTGCTGGCGCCCTCCAGCCAGCTCAATTTATCCAAGCTTAACCAAACCCAAAAGAACAGTTTATTAGCGACGCTACAAACAGATACGACTGGCACTGCAATAAAAGACACCGACAGCTATTTCGCCGGCAAGGAGCTGGCGAGGGCCGCTAACCTTCTTCAAATATCCGAACAATTAGGCGACGCCCGGTCTTCGGCAGCTTTAATCCAAGACATCAATAGCGCCTTCGCCTCTCGTCTTAGCCCTAAGTATTTTTATTATGACAGCATCCTCAAAGGCATGGTGGCCGACAACACCGATTTCGGTTCGCAGAATTTTAACGATCACCATTTTCATTACGGCTACTGGCTTTACGCCGGCGGCATTCTGGCGCACTACGATAAAGCATTTTTAAATCAATATAAAGATCAGCTGAATCTTCTAGCGGCAGATATCGCTAACTATCAAAATTTAAAGACTTTTCCGGAAACTAGATATTATGACGCGTACGTCCAACATTCCTGGGCAGACGGTCTAGCTCCTTTTGCCGATGGCAACGACGAGGAATCAAGCAGCGAAGCTATCCACGCTTGGAATGGGGTTAGCTTATGGGGTAAGTTAACTAATAATCCTAACTTGGAACAAACTGGGCAATGGATGCTGGCAAACGAAGCTTACAGCGCCGCCTCCATATGGCGGAACGTTGATACAACTGACTCTTCCCTTGCTGGATATACTAGCCCGATAGTCGGTATTACATTCGAAGGCAAGCGGGTCTACAGCACTTGGTTCAGCGATAGCCCGGCGGCGAAGCTAGCTATACAGTTAATACCGATGGACCCGACGATGGTTAGTTTTGCTTCAGATAAGAATATGATGGCTAAGATAAACGCCGCTTTCCCGAACCAGAATTTCAATGTCAGCTTGGGTGATTACGGATTAATGTATTTGTCCCTAAGTCGTCCTCAACTGGCTTTAAGCTTAGCCAGTAGCCAAACTAATATCGATAACGGCGACTCAAAAACTTACATGCTTGCATTTATCTATTCGCAGCTAGACCACTGAGAAATAGGCTTTAGTTAATATATAGTGCCCAGCTTGATCCAGCTTCAAATGAAAACTTAATCTTGGAAGTGTTGAATCGACAATTTAGAAAAAGCTTTTGAAGCTGAGGATAATAAACTATTTAACCTTGGGCTGCTTTGGCTTTTTAATTTCTTTTCGTCCTTTGTCTTTTGACATAATTTTCTCCTTTTAATAGATGTCTTGCAGTTAGTTGTAGTCATGACTGATACGACTGCATACGTTTTAACAGTTTAGTTCCTACTAAGCATACGCTTATTCTTATGCTTTAACCTAATGCGATATTGATAATACTTTGTTATTCGAGGTAGGCATTATCCTACATCAGGCTTTATTTTTATGTGCTATGCTTAGCCTACTAGAAATATAGCTGCTAAATGTTTTTAATATAGAAATCGTTCTAGCATAAAGATAAATCAGTTTTAGGGCGCAGCTAGCTGACCACTAAGGTTGCCAGACTCCCTTCAGCCAAGTAAGGAGTTTTTATAATGGCGTCTAAATTATATGTGGGCGGAATAAATTACGCTGTCGACGACGACAGTTTAAAAGAGATGTTTGAAGAATTCGGGCAAGTAGTTTCTGCCCAAGTGATACTCGACCGCGATTCTGGCCAGTCAAAAGGCTTCGGTTTCGTGGAAATGAATACCGACGAAGAAGCCCAAGCCGCTGCGGCGGCTCTGGACGGTAAAGTAATAGATAACCGGACGCTTGTCGTAAACGCCGCCCGGCCAAAGGAAAAGCGGCCTTCTGGAACAACCGAATATTCCAATACGCTCAGGAATAACTATCGCAGATCTCGCCGATAAGCCAGACGGAAATAACGCTCAATCGGACTTCTCCCATGTCGCTACCCATACCAGCGAAGAGGTTTTTGATCTCGGTTATGGCTTAACCCTATACATAGAAGAAAAACTAGAATTCTTGTTAAATGAGACAGCCGGCTGGAAATCAATCTATCGCTCTTTAAACAGGCAATCGGCTCCGACTGGCGATCTGCACGAATTATTTCTCAAGCATAGCCAGTATTTGTCGCTTAGCATGGAAAAACAAAGATTTTTAATCACTGACGTACACGCCGCTAATCATAGCTTCATTATTTCCGAGATCAGCGTCTTGGAATCTCAGAAGCAGACTATAGAACGGATGGTCGCGACCTATACCAATGACTGTTTCGCTTTTCAAAGCGAGCTCGCTACGTTTAAAGCGAACATTCTGACATTTACCGGCATTATCGTTGCCATGGCCGCGGTGATTATAAGTCACGTAAAGCTATAAAGGCTAATGAGTAAAGCCGGTTCTCTGGGCTGATTTTGTTATAATCTTAGGTGATGTCAATGCATACCAATAAACTCAGCGCCTGGAGATTTATCGTCTGGTTCGGTATGGTCAGTCTGTTTGCCGACTTCGTTTACGAAGGAGCGCGTTCGGTCACGGGCCCATTTATGGCTCACCTAGGCGCCTCGGCACTATTAGTCGGGATAGTTACCGGAGCTGGAGAAGCCTTGGCTTTAGCCGGGCGTTTGGCAACCGGTCCGTTGGTCGATAGAACCCGGGCATACTGGCCTTTAGCGATCCTGGGCTACTTACTCACGATAATCTCCGTCCCATTATTGGGCGCCGTAACCACGATTTCGGCCGCTTCCGTCCTGATTATTGCCGAGCGTGCCGGTAAAGCGGTCCGCAGCCCGGGAAAGGACGTCATGTTGTCGCACGCCACGGCAGGTATAGGGCGCGGCAAAGGTTTCGCCGTTCACGAGGCTTTAGACCAAATCGGCGCGGTTATCGGTCCCTTAGTCGTAGCCCTGGTTCTCTTAGTGACTCACAACAACTACCATTGGGGATTCTCGGTCCTGGCGCTTCCTGGCCTGGTAGCTTTAGTAATCTTAATTAAATTACGCGCCCAAGTGCCGGATCCATCAGTCTATGATCGCAAGGCCGATAAGCAATTTGCTTTAGGGATACAAAATGTAAGTTCTTTTCCCAAAGAATTCTGGACTTACCTTATATTTACATTCCTAGCGACTGCCGGCTTTTCGACCTTCGGTATATTGTCATATCATCTTGTTAAACAGCATGTCGTATCGACGCCGCTCATCCCGATTATTTACGCCCTGACAATGGGGGCAGCTGCGCTTATGTCTGTTATAACTGGATTCTTATACGACCGGATCGGCCGACGCAGTCTGTTCTTGGTCCCCTTGCTCAGTGGACTGATACCCGTTTTAGCTTTTACTAACCACGCCCTGAGCGCAATTATCGGAATTATCCTGTGGGGCTTCGTGACGGGCATTCAGGAGTCAACTATGCGGGCGGCGGTAGCCGATATCATTCCTTCAAATGTCCGGGGTACGGCTTATGGGATTTTCGCGCTCGGCTTTGGGATTGCCAGCCTTATTGGCGGCGCCTTAGTCGGTTATCTCTACGGCAAGTCGTTACATAGCTTATACGTTGCCGTCATAGCGGTAGAAGCGGCCGCCCTGATATTCTTCTTGGCTACTCAAATTAGAACAGTTAGTAAGAATTCCCAACCTTAATTGTGCTTAGCGACAAGCAGGTAATACAGTGCACCGACAACAAGAACGATAATGATATTAGCCGCTAATCGCTGCCAGAACTTATGCCGGAAGACCGTCACGTCTACGACTACTATACTAATGACTATAATGACAATGAATAAAAGGCTAATTAAGGTATGAGCTTTCATGTCGTTTTCCTTTTGCGATTATATGCCTATTAGCGCCGTTTATGAAGTGAACTGGCGGAATAGCTATTGCACCTCCTACTTCAATGGAGATTAAGTCTTCTTTATCAATCAGGTAAGAGGACTGGCGTTCGCTTGGAAGTAATTCATGATTAGCTTACCCGCACCATGACCGAACTCATCGTTACAAAGGTAGTCTTTAGAAAAGGTGCTTGGCGACCTCAATTGAGATGCCTTATCGGTACTGGTATTTTTGGTAGTATTGCTGGGGATTATATTTGGACGACCTTTTAGCAAGGACCCTGGCTGAAGCGACCAGGCTATTAAGCCGATGTGCAACGTCTTTAAATATGCCAGGTAATGCGGGACGTTAACAGGCGCCCTGTAATAACATTCCTGCCAAGGCGACTGATACTGCGACCATTCGCCGTCTACGACCGGGCGGCTTTTAGCTAACCTGCCGATGAAGCTCCAATCTTTTATATCGTTAAGATTGATATGATGATATGAATATTCAATATTGCGGCCGCTGAGCAAAAACTTACCAGCCGGCAGTCGCTGGCTCCACGAAGTGCCTTCTGCCCAAATCAAATTATTCGCGCCTGTCTGCCTGACATGCTGCACAAGCGACTGCATACCGACATAATTAGTCCCCCTCACCCAGCCGCCGTATTTCCAGATCGTCCATATTTTCTGTTTAGCAGATGAGGCTCGGTTAATTAGAAACGGCCTTTCTGATTTAAGCGGCAATAGAAATTTAGAAAAACGGGTATACGTAAACGGCCGCGGGTTAGTTAGATTAACTAGACGTGGCTCGTTAAAGAGATCGAATATTATATACGGTCGGTTAGTGAAAGTCCGCGATACCACCTGCCAGAACTGCGTGGTTAAATTCGTCGGTGCGGGCGTTTTGTTAGTGAATTCAGTCTGATCGTTTATTACTACGGCGGCGTGAAGGCTTCTAGCCAGCTTTACTTCCCGGATCAGCTCGTTGAGGAACTGATGATTGAAAGTCTCTCCTCCTGATAAATTAGAAAACAAATTACTTTCAGCGACTTGCAGTCTAATAGTGTTAGCGTGCCAGTATTTAACTGCGGCGATAATTTGAGCGTCGACGCTGGAGAGATTTTTAGTGTAATCCTTATCCTCCAAGCCGCCATAAATTGAAATTCCTTCGGGAATAAATAGCTTGCCGCCAGGAGCCATAACTTTGTTATTTACTACCTGTAGATTTCCCTTGGTATTTTCTGTCGATTGCGCCGAAGCTGTGAGCGGCTGGCACATAAAAAATAAAATCACGGCGATAAAACTAAAGTTCAGTGGTAGATTCAGTAATTTCAAACATTTCATTGGTAATGATCCATATTGACTATGAAGAGATAAAAAAGTCAGAAACATCAATCAATAATTAAGCCGGTAAAGTTCAGGCGCCGATAGCCGAGCCGAAGAGATGACCTATGCCAAAGGTAATTACCGAGGCGAATATTATTATTAAAAGTTGACGGATTGCACCGCGGTAAATATTGTTGCCGCTCGAACGGGAGACATAGCCACCGACGATTAAGCCTCCGGCGGCCGTAAAAATAACCGACAAGTATATTGCTAACTGGCCTTTGGTAAAAAACCACGGTACCAGTGCCGCTAGGGCGCCGAGAGTGAAAAGGGCCAGCGAAGACAAGGCTGCCGTCCAAGGAGATCCGAGTTCGGCTGGATTTATGCCAATTACATTATTAGTGAATTCGTTAAACAGATGCTTACTGTCCTTAGCTATTTCTTTAGAAGCTTTCATGGCGGTAGCTTTTGTCTGGCCGCCATTCTCGTAATCTTGCGCTAAACGTTCAACAAGTAAGTCCTTGTCATGTTTGACTAAATGCCTTATATCGTTGAGAACGCCGTTAAACAGTTCTACTTGCGAGGTCACCGATATCCATTCGCCGGCCGCCATTGATATTGCCCCGGCTATGAGACCGGCAAATCCGGCAAGCAATACCGCTGACGCCTTGGCATGGGCTCCTGCGACGCCAAGTACAATACATAAGACACTGACAAGCCCATCATTGACTCCAAGTACCGCCGCTCTGGCTCCTCCACGCTGGACCTGAGCCGCCCTGGCAGCTAAAATTGCACTGTCATGAGTGCGGCTGTTATCATGCGTGTTAGCCATTCGTTATTTCTCCTTATAGGTTTCGACGCAGTATTATACAGGATATTTGATTAGCGAGCTCCATTAATCTTAATAGAAATGTTATATTTTACTACTAAAGAAACTGTTTTAAATCATGAAATTATCAACTGAATTAGCTGTTATCGCGGCCGCCAGCTACCTCTTGCCTGCCGGCCTAGTCTACTCTGCTCTAACTTTAGAGAATAACCATGCGGACGTCCCAGCAAGACATTTTTTGACGCTTGATGTCCTGCCAAAGCGATTGCCGGCTGCCGTAGGCCGGGCCGCACTCGCTAGCGTATCCGTAGAATACGATTATCCGCTTCAAGTAACTTCAAGCCAGCGACAACTCACCCAAGCCAGTCACAATGATCCTGCCTTCGCTTCCGGTTTTAGAATAGCTCGTGATACTTATATTTCTGCCGGACATATAGTGCAGACTCCGCTGAATAGACCGGAGCCTTTCGTCAATTACTGCCCCGACCTTATAGTTAGTGGTCCAAGCGTGAAGCCGACGGAAACAATTTCCGTGGTCGTCGGCAAATCGCGTGAGCTCTATGGGACTAATATGAATCAAACCAAGCATTACGGTAGTTTTTTGAAAGGCGACACGTCTTCTGTTCCGGACATCGCCATTATTCAAGCTAAAGACAAGTCGAAATCTTTACCCGGGCAAGCAACTTTAAGTGCCGCAAAAAGTCCGGTACACTTGGATGAACCTGTTTTTTTCGTAAACTACCAGCCAGTCAGCAAGAAAGAATTCCGCAGCCCGGCTGAAAGTATGGCCGCCGCCCTAAATAACTCTCCTACTCCAAGCGATAACGTTACAACTCCTGCTATATATGGCGGCGTCATCAGCGGCAAAGCCAGCAATGGCGATATAGAGGTAGTAACAGGCCTTAAAAGTTACGATCAAGCCGGCGATATAGCTATCAAGGAAGGCTCCAGCGGCGGAGCTGTTCTTAACGCCTCCGGTAATCTTATAGGTGAATCTATCGCTCTATATCCCCAGGAAAAGAAACGCTTGCTAGAAGAACAGTTCGGCTTCCGCTTAAAACCATCGAAGAACATCGGCAACCTGACAATGGCTTTAATACAGCCAATTAATAGACGCTTGCTTACCAGTTTGAAAGAAAAACTGGCTAAAGCGAAGGCCTGCGTTAACTGAAACACTATTTGATGTAACGTAGTCTCGATTTATTCTTAGTTTAAGAAAGGCTCGGACTCGGCCTGAGTGTTCGGTTCCTGCTGCGCTTCATGAATACGGATAAATCAAAATTCGAGGACTTTTTCACAAGTTTAACTTGCTCGCTATAGAATGCTCTTTCTTTAGAGAAAAGGCCGGTATGTCCGCTAAGAACCCTGTACGCTAAGGCTATGTCTTTGGTAGGTGCGCCGTAATCTTCCAGGGCATATGCTACATCCCGGAAACTGTGTAAGCTACTTTCGTCTATCTTTTGCAGTTGTCTGATAGCTGTCAATGCTCCTAGTCCAGCCATCACGAGATGCAGCGCCTTTCCGTCAACTTCGGCTGTCGTTCTGGCGCTTTCCTCGATAGAAGCAGCAATTTGAGTCGAAATAACTGCGTGCTTCAGGTAGCCGGTAGCATTTACTAACCACGGCAGAGCTGTTTCCGCCATGCCGTTCTTTCTATATAAAATACCTAATTCTGTTGAGGCGACACCCAATAAATGTCCATCTCCGCTAGCCACCGCGGCTGAAACCGCTTTCGACCAAGCTGGAAAGGCACTACCGGCAATCATGTCCCGCTTTTGCTTTATCAGGTCGTTTAAGTCTTCAGGGGTATAACTAGATTCGTTTGCGGTAACTTTGTTATCGGAGTCTATAGAGGCGGCGGCAAGATTGCCGCGCAGTGGTAGTTCGACGGCAATCCGGGCATGCGCGATCGACAAGGCCGGGTTTTCAGCGGCTATTGCCGCGGCTATATGATGCTCCTGGTAAGTTTGTCTTCCGGCAAAATAATTCGTTAGCCAAACTGCGGCCACTTGAGGATCAGAATTAAGGCTCAGCATACTAGGCCCTTCGGGATCGCCTAGTATACCGCCAGAGCGGCAAGTGTTATAATCGGCGCGTTCGGCGCTAATCCAGTCTGTCTCTAAGCGATCGCGTCCAGGGTGTTGTTGTTCAATCGTTGGCATAATAATCTGCTACTTATGTTTACTCTACCCTTTTGAATTTTTCCTGTCAAAGTGACAATGCTTACATTATTTTGTATTTTGAGATTTATGCTTTTTAAAGACGCTTCGAAGCTGCCGCAATGCAGATTAGACTCGAGCGCATCGGCCGCTTTAATTGCTTTTCGATGTCTATAAAGCCTTGCTCTAATTCACTGCGCTGCTTATCGGCCAAAACAGCGTAGGCCGAGATAGTTTTCAATAATTGAATTATTTGTTTAGCGGATTGCTCTTTTACACTCGTTTCATAATCCAGCCAGGTGGGTCCAAAAAGCTTATTTATACCTTTGAATCTTAATTCGTACGATCCTAGCCAGGACCAGATTTCTGAAATATCCTTATGTAACTGAGCGTAATCTTGTATTTCCTGCAGGCTATAATACGTTGGCCAATTCTTAGCTATTTGCGGAGCATAGCGTCTAATTGCTTCAAGCTGAAGGAGAAGATCTAATTTTGTAGAGTCTTCTTCCAGCCCGAAATACTGCAATAAGGCAAGTGTCCCGCCCGGACACAGTAACGCGGCGGACTTTTTCCAGCTTACCTCAGGTCTAATCCAGTGGTATGAAGATGCGGCGAATATAGCTTTATAATTGACGCGGTCGAAGTCATAACTTTCAAAATCTGCGTTAATTAAGCGGGCAAGGTCATTATCTTGAAAACGTGTATCAGCAATTTTAAAAAGATTTCTCCCTGGTTCTATAGCCGTTACACTCAGCCCCCGCTTTAAAAGCTGGCCCGTTAGCTGGCCGCTGCCGCAACCGAGCTCGAGAACCTCATCGCCAGGTGCGAGGTCAGAAAATTCCATTAAATTATCTAGTAATGATTCCGGGTAGCTAGGTCGACTTTTATCGTATTGCGAAGCCACCTGGTTAAAATTTTTTATTCCCCGCGAATTTTTTATTTCATGCATTGAGTAATTTATATTTTAACTGATAAGCAATACTTCGGCAGAATTTATTGCTCGAGTTTATAAAGTTCTGTGGTTCCCCTATAAATCAGGGTTGAGGCCCATATTATCAAGGATATTAGGAAAACGAAGACTACCAAGCCGACGCCGAAACCATTGGATTTAAGTTCTGAGACAGTAAATATTTGCAGCAGGAATGTTCCCGTGAATGCTAGCAGTATTCCGGAATAAAGATCTCGGAAAAGCAATCTATAGATCCTGCCTTCGACATGATGAGCATAATAGGCCAGGTTGATTGTGCCAATTATGCCTATCAGCCAGGCTAATCCGTACGGCAGCACATAAACTAAAACCAGTCGCGAAGGCCGTTCGGCAAAATGGCGCAGTCCATCATCATCTACTACCGAAGGTGCAACCCGGAATAGATACATGCCATAAAGCAGAAGGGCGGCGGCATAAAGAATAAATGCCGTAAAGTACTCTGTCTTGAGAGATTTAACCTGCTGGAGCAAGCCAGTTCGGTTAAGTTTCATCGACCCAATAAGCAACGCAACGCTTAGAACAACAACGAACGCGATTGGGATTAAATTCGTCAGAATAGTAACAGTTTTAAACGCAGCGGTTTTATAGAAGAGGGTCTTAAGCGTTGAGGCCATGGTAAAGGTTATTGAGTAAAGCAACCCTAAAAACAGTGCATTAGCTATATAACTTAAACCTTCCCCATCCTTGCTTCCCTTGAGAGAATGAGTGTACATTTTTAATCTTACGGCCGAACGGGCAATTATAACCCAGATAATAAACTCTACTGCGAACTTGATTATATGCGTCTGGAAATATCTAGTCGGATTGACGGTCAGATGATATTTAACGATAACGTCTGCCGCCCGGTATGAAATAACGATATAGAGGAAAGCCAAAAGAGCTAAGAGCGTATAGACGATTGTAAAGGCCATTCCCTCCCACCTGTTGACGGTCAGCGCTGGTTTAATAGCTGTTTTGGTAACTGCTTTCACGTTATTACCCCTTTGGTGGCGATAACTCAGGAAATGGAACGGTAAGAAGAATTAATGCTTACAATGAGAAATGTATCACAATTTAATCGATTCGAAAAAGTGATATTTCGCGTCTTGCGAAACGCATTCTTAGCTAATTATCGTCTGACTTGTACATGAGATCCCTCAGCGAATGTTATTAAAAGCTCATTTCAATGCCAGAATTTTGCCCGCTAATGGTTGAATAGTCAAAATTATAACTGTTATACGGTAAGATATCGCGTTTAATACACTACCGATAAGTTAATGCAAGGAGGATGTAATGGCAGATTTAAGTGGTAAAAAGGTAGCCGTTTTAGTGGATAATTATTTTGAGGAGGAAGAGTTCACGGGTCCGATAGAGAAACTCGAGCAAGCCGGTGCGACAATAGATATAATTGCCGCCGAAGCCGAAGATGGCCAGGTACAGGCCATGAACCATGTCGATAAGAGCAAGAAATATAAGATTGATAAGACGCTCGACGAGGCGAATTTTGATGATTATGATGCTCTCGTTCTACCTGGAGGTGCCGTTAATGCCGACCAGTTGAGAATGGTGCCGAAGGCGAGAGAATGGGTCAAGCAGGCAATGACTAAGAATATGCCTTTAGCCGCCATCTGCCACGCTCCCTGGATACTCGCTAGTACCGGTGTCGCGAAAGGCCGCAAGCTTACCAGCTTCTTTACGATTCAGGACGATATGCGCGACGCCGGCGCCGAATGGAAGGACGAAGAGGTCATCGTTGACGGCAATCTCATTACTAGTCGTAAACCGGACGATGTCCCGGCATTCAGCGACGCTTTAATAGCTATGCTGGCTTAGGCCGGCTAGCCAAGCGCTCATAGTTTTCTTCGTCTTACAGTCTTTTGTTCGGCTCAGAATCTTAATCTCAAAAACTGAGCTAATCTAACCAGTAAATAAAGAAGGAATACGCTGCTGGTTATGAAGAAACTGACAGGGTATGGCAGATAAAAAGACATAAACAAACCTAGCCACGTCACGCTTAAGGCTATGATTACCGATATAGCGATGCCGTGCGAGGGACGCTGAGTAACCCGTTCAGAAATAGCAGCCGGCGTTACCATGAGGGCGAAAATCAATAAGACGCCGACGACTTGAACCGATATTGAAGTAGCTAGAGCTATTAGTACCATGAAGGTTATACCGATGCCCAGGATTGAAACACCCCGAGACTCAGACACATCCTCGTCGATTGAAGTAAATAGCAGTTTCCTGTAAATGGCAGCCACGGCTGCTATCGTTAAAGCTCCAGCCATGATCGTAACTAAAACGTCATTACCGCTGATGCCGAGTATCTCGCCGAACAGAAGTGAATAAGCTTCCGTAGCGTAACCTTTATATAGGCTGATAAAGAGCACGCCCAATCCGAGCATGAAAGCGAGAACGGTTCCTATTTGAACGTCGCGGCGGGCGGCTTTTCGGCCAAGTAAAGCGATAGCTATTCCACCGCCTGTGGTGAAGGCTAATAATCCCGATAAAGGACTCAGCCCAATAAGAACAGCTCCGGCGGCCCCGGCGAAGCCGATATGAGAAAGAGCATGGGCGGCGAATGAAAGCCGCCTTATGACCACGAAATACCCGACCACGCCAGCAACCACTGCCACTACCGTCCCCGCTTCAAATGCGTGCTGCATGAAGGAATAGTGGAGCATTTGCTGCAGATCAGTATATATATTCCAGCGGATAGCCGAGGCCAGGATATTATCCATGGTGAACCACTCCTTCCGTTCCAAGTACTGCCAGCCGGCCGTGTGAATCTTTTAAGACTTCGACTTGAGCTCCATATAACTTCGACAGACTTTCGCTATTTATTATTTGCCTCGGATCCCCGCAAGCAAGTTGGCCGTTGACTATATATATCAAGCGGTTGACCACTGGTAGCAGCGGATTGATGTCATGCGCGATCAACAGTACGGCCACGTCTTTGGTCTTGGCTATCGTTGAGATAAGATTGACGAGTTCGGCTTCCCGCCTTATATCCAGATTAGCTAAGGGTTCGTCTAGCAGCATAAGATCGGGTTCACCGACTAACGCCTGGGCTAAGAAAACCCGTTGCAGTTCGCCTCCAGATAACTGTCCGAGGGGTTTATAGGCTAAGGCTTCTGATCCGACAGCACCTAAGGCGGCTAGAGCTCGCTCGGTTTCCTGTTTGACCTTAATAGGACTAGTGAACCCCCACTTCGTCCCGCTAACGCCCATTCTGACGATTTCAATTGATGCGATATTAAACTCTTCGTCGATAAGATGACGCTGCGGTACATAGCCGATCTTAATATTACCCCGGCGCGGTCTGTCACCGAATATTTCAATGGTGCCCGATTTTGGCTGCGCCAGACCAAGCATCAGCCGGAAAAGAGTAGTTTTTCCTGCGCCGTTAGGTCCGAGTACCCCGACGAACTCGCCTCTGTTAATCGTAAACGAGGCATTTTCCCAAACGGTCACGTTACCGTAACCCGCTGTCATATTGCGGGCTTGCAAGATAATTTTGTCAGATTTCATATGTTCTCATTTCTCGGCTTCTAAAGTTTTTAGTAAGATCATTGTCTGGGCGTTCATCCAATCCTGAAAACTAGCATTCGGAGGCTGAATTGTCTCAGTTATGCCGACTATCGGAATACTGTTCTTTAATGCCAGGCTTTTCATAGAATCTGTCAGCGGTGTGACTGTCTGTTTATTATATACGAGCAGACGAGGCTGATTACTTGTTAGTTGACCCTGAAATTGAACTACGCTGGCGGTCGGCGGTTCATTGCCTTCAGCAACCGAAGTAATAAAAGCTGGCGGCGATATAAGGTCCAGCCCGGCGGCTTTAGCCATATAACTGAAAATATCTTCCGTAGCCGCGACTTTCGTACCTTTGAACTGGACGTTGATACTCGCCAACTTGTCCTGATAAATCTTCAATGACTGCCGTAATTTGATGTAGCGGCTGGCAAAATAACGGCTATCCGGCGGGTCAATACGGGTGAGGTCGTTTTTTATTTGTAGCGCGACCTTGTCGACGTACTCGGGAGAATACCAGAAATGCGGATTGTCGCCGTTCTTTTTCCCAAGCAGTTTCGCCACATCCAGCACTTTTCTGTCCTCGTAACCTCCGCTTGCCAGCAACTTATTCGCCCAACTGTCATAACCGGCTCCGTTATATATAACGTAATCGGCGTCTGAGACTTCGACGGCGGTAGCAGTACTGCTCTCATACTCGTGAGGATCGGCATTCGGATCTTTGACCAGGCTTACGACAGCCGCCTTGTTGCCGCCTATCTGCTGCGCCAGGCTTCCCCAGAAGTTTTCGGCGGCGACAATTTTTAGCCGACTATGGATCCTAGTCGTAGCTTGTGTCGACTGGGCTGACAGGCCGAGGATGAAAAGCCCAGCGAGAATAAGCGCTGAAATTCTAATGAATAGAACAGTTTTTCGATATTGCATAACGGTATTCAGTATCAAAAGTTTTTTTCTTATTTGCAAATCTGTCGCATTAGGATTTATGATTGCAACATGGTAGAAAACCTAACTAAACTGTCCCAGCTACTTAAACTTGGCGGATCTCGTCTGACCGTCCCCCGCAAATTAGTCTTAGAAGCCTTAAGCGAAGAAGAGCCTATCAGTATGCACGCCCTGATTCAAAAGATAGGCAATAAAGCCGACCGCGCTAGCATCTACAGGACTGTTAAGCTGTATGAAGACCTTGGAATTATTCAGCGCATAAATTACGGCTGGAAATATAAGCTTGAACTGACTGACAAATTCAACGTTCATCACCATCATATGTCATGCACCAAATGCGGCAAAGTAATTGAGATTAATGAAAATAGCATAGAAAACTTCATTAGTCGTACTGCCGGGGAGAACGGCTTCGTGACGATTTCTCACCAGATTGAGATCCAAGGTTATTGCTCAACCTGCGCCGCTTAAGCAATAACCTTGATACAGCAGATAACTAGTATAATAATTGTTAGTGACCTCTTCTTCTGCAACTAGCTTCAAATTAATCAGTTTAAATATCGAGAGCGACAAACACCTCGATGCCGTCCTCCCTTTCCTCGAACGGGAAAAGGCCGACATTATCTGCTTCCAAGAGATTCTTAAAAGCAATCTCGGTCTCTTCGCCGCCAAACTCGGCTTTCAATACGCTTTCGCGCCAACCGCTATCGTTGACAATAGCGAAGGCGCTGCCGATGAGTGGGGAGTAGCTATATTTAAAAAAGCCCCCTTGCTCAACCTGTCCCAGGAATATTATTCAACCGGTGCCAGACATCCCGGAGAGCTTAGGAAAGCCAACACTAAAGATCAGGACACTTTGCAGCGCGTGCTCTTGTCGGTAGAAGTAGAAACTGCAAACGGCCCCGTACGGGTAGGGACTACTCATTTTACCTGGACGCCTAACGGTCAAGCCGACGACCTGCAGCGGCGTGATTTAATCCGCTTATTCGAAGTCCTTAAGCCTTACCCTCAAATCCTTTTTTGCGGGGACTTTAACGCTCCTAGAGGCGGCGAGATTTATTCAGCTATTGCCGCCCGCTACCGCGATTGTCTACCAAGCGGTGTCAGCTCGACTCTTGACCCTGATTTTCATCGAGTTCGCGGACTGGAATTAGCCGTCGATTCCATCTTTACATCAGCCGCTATAGGCGTAACTGATGTTCGGGTCGTTTCCGGAGTCAGCGACCACCGCGCCCTGATAGCACAGGTGCGCCTACCTGGCGGGCTTTCTTAAATCGGACCTTTAGAATTGCTTGGCCGATTTTGTTCCTTATTAGCCTAAAGCTTTTATAATATACTTTCCTTATGCGCGGCGCTTCCATCATCCGGATTTACACCTTTTTGCTGCTTCTTGTGTTCGTTATTTCGCTTGCCGTCACGATCAGCAACGTCTCTAAACTACAATCAGCTAGTACTTCAAGCTTATGCAACCCCGCCCTCAGTGGCGGGCCATGTGCTAAAACCTTCGCCTTCTGGCCATCTTTCGCTATTCTGATCTTTAGCAGCGCCCTTGTCGGAGCTTCGATAGTTCTATCGACCAGTCCCCGCCGTTAAGCTCGCTTCAGTAAAAGTTCAAAATACTCAGTGCCGCCAAACGGAACCTTTTGCTTGACAGTCTTTGTCCCAATGAGAGCGTCAGCGGTAAATACGGTAAAGTTGCCGTAGAAATCGTTAATCTCGTCTATAGCCTTACTCAGGTCACCGGCTTTGGTTACATCATCGAGAAGAGACAACTGGCTGCGCTTGGAAGGCTCAAGCCCGTAGAGGTACAGGCCCATGGTCCGGACTACCATATGTTTAGGACGGTTATTGAACAGGCGCGACACCTGGAGCCAGATATCGGCATCGGTATAGATACTTTGGCGCAGCATGCGTTTGTCCTTCCAACCGCCTCCAGTGTTGAAAGATACCCAGACGCAAACCCCGCGCGCTTCTACGTTACGATATCTCAGTTTGGTGCCGGCGGTCGTAGCTAGATAGTGCAGACAGGCTCTTAGCCATTCGTCGTCATCGCTTGGCTTCCTAAGCACCCACTGACGCCCGACCATACCCAGGTGAGTCTCATAATCATCTACCTCATACCCGCGTAACCGTTCATGCCAATGGAGTCCATGTATACTCTTAAATACTCTCCGGCGAAGAAACTCGTCGTTGGCCTCTAAGAACTGGATCGGCGTAAAGATACCATGGGCCCTCAGTCTTGCTCCGTAAGCCTCGGCTATACCGGTCAAGTCTTCTAGCTCGAGGGACTTATACATATCTATCAGGTTAGTATGATCGATATAATCTAAGCCGTCGGGTTTATGGAGTCCGGCGGCCATCTTAGCCAAGAAGCGGTTAGGAGCTATGCCGACGTTGATCCGCATATACTTACCCAGATCCCCGTAAACCCGCCGCTTGATATCATAGCCGACATCAATGAGTCTCCCCCCCTGCAGCCTAGGCCCCATACCGTGAAAATCTATGATTCCCTCATCAATAGACTTCATTTTTATGTTTGGCGAATAATCCTTCATGATTCGAATCAAGCCCTGATACATATGGGTGTACTTTGTCGGATCGGTTTCCAGCATGATGAAGTCCGGACATAAGGCCAAGGCTTCACTTAACCTTGTCCCCACTCGGATACCCAGGGCTTTGGCTTCATAGGACGCCGCTACGACGCAGCATTCTTTTGACAGCCTGTTAGTCACCCCCATTGGCCGGCCTCTCAAGCTAGGCCATGCTTGCTGTTCCGCGGAGGCGAAAGCGCTGTTTAGGTCAATCCACAATATACGCGGCACTTCCCTGTTTAATCTATAATCAGGCATGGTCTTCTCCGGATATCAGGCATATCAGGGTCCAGGTTAAGGCTTCGGCGTCAAACTCCAACCTGTAGCCGTTCACTCCGTCGCTCATATGAAAGACATGCACCATGCGCTTACCGGCTACAGTCGGGTGTCGTAGCGCCAGCTCGCTTAGCTCAATCTCGCGTCCCCTCCAGCGCATCTTAGCCGGCACGCAGAGTGAAGCGATATCGCCGTGGCGCCTATACACTACGACCATATCGACTCGCTCGTTTATCTGTATCGTGGGATCCATAAGTAGCCGCTCCTTTTAATGGTTTACTTCCTAGCCGTTTACCGCTGCCGGGCATATACTAGGGGCCATGTGTGGCAGATACGGTTTCTACAAGGTTGATGAATTCGGCGAACGCTTCGGTGTTAAGCCGCCGGCGTTCACGATTAAAGACAATTACAACGCCGCTCCGGGACAAATACTGCCTGTTATTATGCAGAGCGAGTACGGCAAGACGCTCGAGCCCATGAAATGGGGGATGATACCCGCCTGGGCGAAGGATGACAGGATTGGCTACAAGATGATTAACGCCCGCTCTGAGACCTTGTTCGAGAAATCAGCATGGCGCGGGCCTATCAAGTACCACCGCTGCCTAGTACCCGCCAGGGGATTCTACGAATGGGATAAGATCCAGATTGACGGCAAGGCGGCTAAGCAGCCCTATTACATCAGACCCGAGGGGCAGGACCTGTTCGTATTCGCCGGCGTCTTTGACACCTGGCACGACCTACAGGGTAATGAAATTTGGTCGTATGCTATCGTTACGACCAGAGCTAACAAAGAGATGTCGGCTATCCATGACAGACAACCGGTTATATTGAAGCCTAGAGACGAAGCCCTATGGCTGGAGCCATCGTTACAGGACCGCGGAGCCATAGAGGACATCCTACGTTCGTATGATGACGTGAAATGGAACATGGTAGAGGTTAGCAGGGACGTGAACGTTATCAGGAATAATGATGAGCGCCTCATCTACCCTATTAACAGCCAGTGAGTCTGCCACCCCAGATTGCAAAAAGGCTAAGCAGTGACCGCAGTATGCTTTCCTGGCCACAATTATACTACCTATAAGGCAAATCGCGCATGAATTATATCCTCTCTCGGATACTGGCGACTACTATCGATCAGGGCTTAAGGATGCGATAATTGATGGCAATAAGACGGAGGAAGCGGTTATGTCTAGCATGAGAATAGTACCTTATATTTACTTCCGCGGCGACGAGCCGGACATGCGTAAAGTCTTGAGCGGCTTATCCGAAGGCGGAGAAGTATCTAAGGATCTAGAAAAGATGTACTGGGGCGATATCTTTGGTAGCTTGATCGACAAATTCGGGGTCGAGTGGATGATGAATATCAGTGGCTAGACGGCTTAGCGGTTCCTGCAGTCCGCCGCTTACGCATTAATCTGACAGCTAGATAGACCAGGACCGCCACGACTACGGCGGCCGTGAAATAGAGTTGGTAGTGCAAGAAGGTCTGAATGTGGTCGCCGCCGAAGTAGCCTATCGCCGACCAAGTGCCGACCCATAAGGCAGCCCCCAGCGCGTTGAAGGAGACGAATTTCAGCCAGCTCATTTCGCTCAAACCGGCGATGATACCGTTCGCCTGCCTTAAGCCGTCGACAAAACGGGCGATGACAACGATCTTGGCGCCATGCTTCCTGAAATAGTCTTCTACCTTCTGTATCCTCGATGGCGTCAGGAAGATGTATTTTCCAAATTTTTCTACCAGCGGGTGACCACCGTATTTACCTATCGCAAAGCCGACGTTGTCGCCGATGACAGCGCCAATGAAACCAAGGATAGCGACTAGGAAAATATCAAGCCTGCCTATCCCGGCGTAGAAAGCCGACGCGATAAGCACGGTCTCGCCAGGCACAGGCACCCCGAAATCTTCTAGGAAGATCAGACCAATGACGGCCAGATAGCCGTAGCGGTCTATTACCGGCGCTAGAGCTTGAATGAAGGAGGGAATATGCTGGGCTGTATGGTGCATGTATATTAACTTATCCTAATAGCTAAAATTTTAACAGTAGAAACTAAGTTACTTACGCTAATATCTTGAATAGGCTACAAGCATAAGCTATAAATATGTATACGCAATACCAAAAACAAAAACCAGCCTCAGTCAGAATCGCCGCCCTTCCCAGATCAATGGACAGGCGCCAGACGCCTCCAAAACAGCGATCGGGGCGGAATGTACTGCTTGCCACCTTGGCTGTAATCGTTATCTTCGTCATGGCGGCAAGCCTACGCTCAGGCGTCAGTCATGCCGCAACGAACATTGCCGTAATTAAGTCTGGCATCGCCGGTGATTGTCTGGACGTCCAGCATAGCGGAACAGCAGCAGGCACCCCAGTTGACGACTATGGCTGTAACGATACCAGCGCCCAGGCTTGGCAGATAGGACTGACATCCATAAAGCACGCCGGACTATGCTTAAGCGTAAAATCTGCAGCCAAAGCCCCCGGTGCAGTTGTCGAGCTGGATCAATGTTCGTCTTCGCCTGGTCAAGTATGGATTAAAGACGTGAACAGTTTATATAACCCCAATAGCCAGCAGTGCCTGAAGGCGCCATCGTCCGCTGCTCAGTTGATTATTGCAAGTTGCAACAATTCCCCGAGCGAGTCTTGGATCAGCAGCCAGAATCCTTTAGACTGCGCAGCTTATCCTAGTAGAGGCGAAAAGGTAGCCTGTTCGGCTATTAAGGATTGGAACGACTGGCAATCGCCTACCTCCAACCATACCGCCTTATTACAAGCCTATACTGACGGTGCTCCCTACGAAGAATGGTGCGCGGATTTCGTTAGCTATGCCTACAAGCAAGCCGGATATCCGTTTGCAAACGGAGAAGCAAACGGCTGGGATGAAAGTAACGCTAATTATGTTAAGAATCAAGGTTTTAGCATGCATTCCCCAAGCAGGTACGTTCCACAAACGGGCGACGTAGCTTACTTTGATTATAACGGCGGGCATGTCGAGATAGTTATCAGCGGAGGCAAGACGCCTTCTTTCATTTATGGCAACTCGGCCGCAATCGACCCGGCGACGGGCAACGGGGAAATGGCTTCAAATACTAAAACTAGCGACGGCTCCCTCGGTAAGCTGGTTTATTATTTATCTCCTTAAATTAGCATAAGCGTAAAACGAATAAAAAATAGATTTGCATTGTAAGCAATCTCGTTGCCTGAGTGTAAACTAATTTACATACTGTAATTAAGAAAAATTTTATTCTGGTTATAGATCTCGCGAGGACACTAACAATTTCAATATCACCTTAAACGAGAGGAAGACCCGCTATGAGTAGAACGATCCAATTCCTGACATTAATAGTACTAATGACCCTTCTGATTGGTTGCCTTATTATTCCCGCTAATCCTATATTCTGGCTGGCGACAGCAACTCCTACCTACACGTTAGTAAGAGCAATACTTATCGTTTTAGTCTATTCATTTATGGTGTTTGGTGTTCCTCAGTATAAGTTTATCCGGCGGACAATCGCCGCCTTGTCGCTCGCGCTTCTCGGTTGGGCGCTGGCAACAACATATAACGAATCGATCCAGCTTCTCGATGGCCTGTCCATCGCCGCTGCCGGTATTTCCCTGGCACTTTCAGCCATCGAACCCGATTACGCCAGCCGGGCAGAAGAAAACTGGGATGTTATTACCAGCCCGATTCGGCCGCATGTCCGTCTTTTTGGCAGGCGGGCCGCTTACTACGCCTTGGTCGCCTTCATGCTCTTCGATATGATGGGCAGGAATGTTTCGCCTAGCCATATTCGGCAGGTTCTTTCTTAATCATTTGACACAACAACGACTGGCGTTCCAGTTGGCGCCCAGTTATAAAGCCATTCGGCATCTGCTGGCATAAGCCCGATCATACCATCTGTTTCGTCAAATTTTCCGAATACTCCGGAGTAATCCCAGTAGTCGCCGGCTATGATCTCATTTTTGGAAAAATACTCTACCCAGGGCACATAATTTACGACGGGGCTAAAGGAATTTGCGAGCTTTAAGCTTCGCAGTTGGCGATATTTTGATGTAACGAAGTAATTACCCGTAGGAGTGGGACTGGAGGGTTTACCGGAAGTAACCGCCAAGGTAGATACGAGATTGGTTCCCGTAAAAGCTTTAAGGACATTATCTGACAAATTAACTTCGACCCATTTAGGATAATTCTTAAGGGTAATTGTTTGATGATTTACTTTAACGAGCGTCAGATTCTCTACCACTCCCGAACTTTTTAGATGGCCGGTAGCGATATCATTGGCGGCTACGGCTTCTGTGCTCAGTCTGTAGCCATCGTAACCGGGTTGAAGTATTTTAGGCGGTAGGTTGGCTGCAGTTTTAATTTGAATTTCTGTTACCGGCTGAGGCCTTATTCCGCTAACGATACCGTCCAAGTATGACTGAACCTTGCCCTCATCGATGACGATAGACAGTTTGGCGTCTGGAGCGCTTTGGCTAAGCGTCGTCCAGCCAGCCACAATTTGCGGGTCTGGATGAAAAACTCTACCCGCCACAATAATACTTACTGGTTGGCTAATGATCTTTTGCAGTGTCGGAACCAAGTTGGTCAGCTGGGTCTGACTGATAGAAGATTGATAGTCTAACGACTTTAGCTTTAAGACTACAGAATCCAGCTTCAAGGCGACATCGATAAGCGTGCTAGCCGGCCGGATAAGCCCGTAGCGCTGGTATGACATGGCCCCAACATCTGTTGTCCCTCCGTAAGGTAACTTAATTGGCAATAGCTTACTCGTAAAAACAGTTATATCGGTTCTTTTTTGGATGAAATTATTAAGCCGTGGCTGATTAACTGAAATAACCAACGGAAGGCATATAGGCTTCCACCACCAAAGACGGGATATTATGGTGCTTTGCCGCTCCCTGATTAGCTTTATGCTGTTAGGAATATCGACTCTAAGTCCGGCGTCTTGCAGCGAATAGCTTCGTACTCCGTCGCTTGGTGTCAAGAATCGAAAGTGAAATTCCCGTGACTCGCTTTCCATCATGTTCTGCAACTGCTTATCGGTAGAGGAAGCAGGGATAATTGAGCTGCCGATTTGAATCTTGACGAATTGTCCCGAGATGACAACCCAGATGACCACGAAAGCAATTATTAAAACAGGCGGCAACCATGCTGACCAACAGGTAATAGGATCTTTTGATTCTTCATAGTTAACTGTGCTAGAGAGCGAACCAGGGTGGTTTTCTTTTTTAGTAACCAAGTGCGCCGAACTGTTATAGTCTTTACTTTTAGTCATCTGTTGGCCTGTGCCTTACAGTTTATCATTAACAGTATGGTATTCTTGCCAGCAACAGAAACGAAGCTTTAAACTTTAGTTTAAGTATGCCTATTGATGAATTCAGATTTTTGAGCGGGCAGGCCAGCGACGCTGCCATGAGACTTTTAGGTTGCCAGCTGGTCAGAACATTCGCAAGCGGCGAGCAGATAGCATTAAGAATAGTAGAGACGGAAGCCTATGATCAAAGTGATGTCGCAAGCCATAGTTATAAGGGCCGCACCAGAAGAACCGAAATCATGTTTGGAGAATACGGATATGTCTACGTTTATTTCACTTATGGCATGCATTACTGCTTTAATATCGTCGTCGGTCATGAAGGTTACGGTGCAGCCGTACTGATCAGGGCGGCCGAGCCACTAGGCGATCATACACTGCTATATAAGAACCGCCCCGGCAGGAAAGGCGTGGACTTGACGAACGGTCCGGCTAAGCTTTGTCAGGCACTTATAATAAATTTAGAAATGAACGGACATGACATCAGTAAAGACCCCTTGCGTCTCGTTATTAAACCTCAGCTGGAAGCCGACGAAATTGTAACGACAACCCGTATCGGCATTAGTAAGGCCAAAGATGTGCCGTGGCGTTTTTACATTAAGAATAACGATTATGTCTCTAGTCTGTAACGCCTGCGGCTGTCATACCCTTATACGCTTGAGACTAGGGATACTTAGACTCCAATCCGAATTGCACCAGTAGCTTTTAGGACTTGGCTTGGTGTTTTGTAGCCTAGTCGTTTCCTAGGCCTAGTATTAAGCTGGTTGACCGCTAGGTCAAGCTGCTCTTGAGTTAGATTCCTGAAAGAACTG
>DASTAD010000031.1:0-9532 GCA_035713075.1 Saccharimonadales bacterium (SeqCode)
CAGGTTAACCGTTGGCTGAACGACTACCACTTCTTTCGTCCTCACCAGGCACTTAACTACCTAACACCAGAAGAATTCTGTGCTACATTAAACATAACTATTCAAAGAGCCGAAGTGTCCACGATGTAGTGAGTAAGTGCAGCGGTATTGACTTTTAAGGTTTAAAATGCTAGACTCGTTAGTGTAAGTCACAAAAACAAAAACGTTCGAAAATTAGTTAAATCAAAGTGACGTAGCCCTCGCGGGGGCTGGCTTACAGCACTGCGGCAGGAGTCCGCGTATCGTCGCTCTATAAATAGGCCCTAAAGGCGTATAGAGCGGTCAGTCTAGCCGATGGGTGATAAGCGCTCCAATAGTCTATTTGTGTCAGCGCATTTATCACCCCGGCACTATATTTCTCTTCGCTTATGAATATGCAACATATTAAAAACCTTTATACGATTCTCTATCGCCACAGTTTCTGGCAGCTGCCCGTACTGTTTATATTAGACTTCGCTTATTTCGGGACTACTAATGTCTCCAAAATATCAGCCTTTCTTATGATCATCGGCTTCGTCTTCTTAATGGCTAATGTCTACTTCCTTATTTATAAAGCGATTGGTCTGGTAAGACTTTATGGCCTGCCGGTGGTACGGCGGACGAGGTTATCGATGTATCTTACAGGGGCAATTGGTCTGTTAGTGGCTCTTCAGTCGATAGGCGAGTTGAGCCTTAAGGACATACTGGTCATGTTGCCCTTAGCTTTAATTGCGTACTTATACCAAAGCTATATGAGGACTAGTCAACAGAAAATCCTGTAGCCACCCTGTATAATGTATAGATATGAGCCAAATGTCGAATAACGCAGGCCGAGAATTACCACCCCCAGCTACTACAAGTGAGCAATATACTCCGCAGCAGACGCAGGCGGAATCTAGGGCCGGCAGCGTCAATGAAAATAATCCCACGCACCAGGAAAAACAAGTTCCCAGTAGCGCGCCACCTCCGCCGCCGCCGTTTATGGTCCCAAGTATACAGAGCGTGCCTACGAGCAATGACGATAATACTCAGACAACCGACGCTGGCAGCAGCGCGTCGTCTGCTTCCAAGCTTTTCAAAGATAAGGAACTTATAGAGAAGGAGTGGGTCAATAAGGCCAAGGCTATTATCGCTAAGTCAAAGGAGGATCCATATAAACAAACTACCGAACTTACACTGTTAAAGGCAGAATTTATGAAAAAGCAATTTAATAAGACAATAAAAGTTAATTAATAGTTAGATTTTTATAGTAAATATATTATGTCCGCTCTCTTAATAATCGTAGCAATCATTTTTCTCGTGGCGCTTTTGGCGGCACCGGTTATCTTTTTGCAGGCCCGCTCGCGCTACAGGGAGCAAAAAAATTATGAGAGAGGACTTAAAATCGTTCCGCTGCTTATCCATCTGCCTCCGCCGAGTGACGATATTCAGGTAGGTGGTAGAGATGCTAGGGATGTAACTGACGAGTCGATTAGCCAGGCGACGACTATATATAATATTGTCGCCAGTACTTATAAGAAGGACTTTAAAGGCCATTTCTACGGTCAAAGGCACATGGCTTTCGAAATTGTCGGAATCCAGGGCAGAGTCTATTATTATGCCGCTGTACCAATATCCCTGGTGGAAGTAGTAAAGCAAGCAATTAACAGCGCCTATCCGACAGCCCGGTTAGAAGAAGTGGCTGAACATAATGTCTTTAGTCCAATAGGACGAATAAGCGGCACGTTAGGCGGAGAATTGTCTTTGAAGGAGAATTACGCCTTTCCTATTGCTACTTACCAGGATTTGAAAAGAGACGGCATGTCATCTCTATTAAACGCTCTAGGAGCGTTAGGTAAAGAAGATGGGGCGGGCATCCAGATACTTATACGTCCAGCCAATCCATCTTGGAGAAAATCAGCCAATACTTTCGCCTCTAATAAGAGGAAGGGCGATGAGAAACTGGCGCTCGGCAGTTTGGCAAAGGACGTAGCTATGGCCTTCACCAAACCTCCTGAAGGAGGCAAGGAAGGGGAACCAAAGAAAAAAGAGTTGTCTAATCTCGAACAGGCGACATTTGACGCTATAGATGAGAAGACCCGACACCCTGGGTTTGAAGTCCAGATCCGGCTTGTAGTGTCATCCAATGTCAGTCAGAGGGCGCTGGCTATCTTAAATAACATCGTCGCCAGCTTCAGCCTCTATGACGCTCCAGGAAAAAACGGCTTTAAATATACGATGGCTAAAGATATTGAAAGCCTGGTTACGGCCTATGTAATGAGATTCTTCCCCCAGGAAGACAATAAGATGATCTTAAACTCTGTCGAGCTGGCTACCTTATTCCACTTCCCGGATGAGAGGAGTATCCCTACGTCCCAGCTTAGTCGTCAAGCATCGAAACAGGTGGACGGACCGAGAGATATACCGGAAGAAGGTTTATTGTTGGGCTATAACTTGTTTAGAGGCTCTAAAAAGCCAATTCGCCTGAGCCTGACCGACCGGCAGAGACATATGTATGTCGTCGGACAAACCGGTACGGGTAAGTCGACTTTTCTAGAGAACTTAGCCTTACAGGATATGTTGAAAGGCAATGGATTTGCTTTCGTTGACCCCCATGGTGATGTCGTTGAGCGTCTCCTGGCTATGGTGCCTAAGGAGAGGACGGAAGACGTTATTTATTTCAGTCCGGCAGAGATGGATTATCCAATGGGACTTAACTTATTCGAATACAATTCGCCTGACCAGAAGGACTTTCTTATTCAGGAAGCACTCAATATGCTCTATAAATTGTATGATCCACAACACCAAGGAATCATGGGGCCTCGGTACGAGCATTTATTTAGGAATGCGGCTTTGACTGTGATGGCCGATCCGAACGGGGGTACTTTCGTAGATATACCGAAATTATTCCGAGATCCAAAGTTTGTACAGCAAAAATTACAATACGTTAAAGACATGAACGTCTTGGAATTTTGGAACAAGGAAATGCCAGCTTCTCAGCGTTCTAATGAGTTTGGCGACGTAGTTAGCTGGTTTGTCAGTAAATTTGGTGCCTTCCTGAGCAATGAAATGATGAGAAACATCATCGGCCAATCCAAGAGCGCATTTGATTTACGTGACGTTATGGACAACAAGAAGATTCTGCTTGTTAACTTGAGCAAGGGCAGGACAGGTGAGCTCAATAGTAAACTCTTGGGTATGGTATTTGTGATGAAGTTCCAAGCTGCAGCCATGAGCCGGTCCGATATCCCAGAGGATGACCGGGTAGACTTCTCTCTATATGTTGACGAGTTTCAGAATTTCTCTACCGACAGCTTTGCTACGATAATGTCCGAAGCCAGGAAATACCACTTGAATCTTATAGTTGCTAACCAATTTACAACACAGCTGACAACAGAGATCAGGGACTCGGTCTTTGGTAATATAGGTACAATCATTAGCTTTAGGATCGGCCAGAATGACCTTGAGTCTTTAGGCAAGTACTTCCAACCGACTTTTGACGAAGACGACCTGCTTAGGTTACCAAATCACAACACAATAGTCAGGACCTTAATTGGCGGGATACCGACAGCCCCCTTCAGCATGAATACTATGCCTCCTCTAGGGTCACCTAATCCTCGCCTTTCTGCTGCCCTGAAGCAGCTGTCGGCTGCCAAATACGGCAGACCGAGAAATGCTGTAGAAAAAGAAATCTTCGGCAGGATGGCGACAGAAGGGGAAGCCCGTCCCGGCACAATCCCCTCACAACGTCCCGCAGCTCCTTCTGCTGGTCAGCCTAATAGACTACCACCGCAACCAGTTGGAAGATCAATGCCAGCTGCCCCGGCTGCATCGGGATCATTTTTAGATGAGTGGCTAGCTAAAAAGCCTGCTGTATCTAATACTACGAACCCATTAGTTGTAGGAAATACTCCAGCTTCTCCACCGCTGTCTCCTTCGCCTTTTGCATCCTCTCCAAGCGCTCCAAGCCCAGCGCCTTATCAGCCTGCGCCATTTACATATCCTCCTGCAACAACGTCTTCAACGCCAGAGAATCAGTATGTTGATCAAAATACTACCACTATGTTTAATTCGGGTGTAAACCAAGGCAATCCGGCTATTAATAACTGGGCTAGCCAGCCGGCAACTTCAACTACAACACCGAATCTAAATCCTTCCCCTCAGCCTCTAGACTTATCGACAACAGAACCAAATACTACGCAAACTAAGCAGTCGACTCAAAACATCTCAAGTACAGAACTCGAACAGCAAGAAGTAAAAGAAGTTGCGACTGAGCTTAAGCAAATGCTCGATAGCCCTGAATATTTAGCTGAACAGCAACTCCTTAATCGTAATAAGAAAGAGCACGTCGTCGATCTAAGGGCCGATCAACCCCATGACGGCGATACTATCTTCATTGACCATGACGGTAATTTCCAAGCTAATCAAGGTATTTAAGGTAAATACCACTTAGCAGTGTGTCATATAGCTATATGGATGCCGCTATAGTTCAGGACCTGTTGAAGCGTAGTTTAAAGAGTTAATATTGAACCATGATGTTTGTTGAGTAGGCATAAATCTGATACAATATATACAGTGGTAAAACTAGGGATAGTTCTAATAACTTAGGTAAAGGTGTATTAATAGTGGCTCAAGCGAAGACAAAAAAAGACAGCTATTCCTCTGATCAGATTACTGTTCTAGAGGGGCTGGAACCTGTACGGAAACGTCCGGGAATGTATATAGGCGGTACAGGAATAGAGGGTCTCCACCACCTGGTGTGGGAACTGGTAGATAACGGGATTGATGAAGCTCTGGCAGGTCATGCCACCGAAGTTTCGGTGAGGTTGCTTAGTGACGGCGGCGTAACAGTTACTGATAACGGCCGTGGTATACCTACTGATATCCATCCAAAAACTGGCAAGAGCACAGTTGAAACAGTGCTGACTGTTCTTCACGCCGGCGGAAAGTTCGGCGGCGGCGGATATAAGGTCTCGGGCGGCCTTCACGGTGTCGGTAGCAGCGTAGTTAATGCCTTATCCTCCAAACTACTCGTTAAAGTATTTAGAGAAGGTAAGATATGGGAGCAGGAATATGGTAAAGGCGTGCCAGTCAGCGATCTAAAAGCAACTGGTAAAACGGATAAAACGGGCACCGAAATAACGTTCTATCCTGATGAATCAATTTTCGAGACTGTTAAATTTAGTTATGACACAATTTTGGATCGCCTGCGCCACGCCGCTTATCTGACCAAGGGAATACACACCTGGATGGAAGATGAAACTTCCGGCAAACGCTATGGTTTTTACTTTGAAGGGGGTATCAGAAGTTACGTTAAACACCTCAACGTCGGTAAAGATGTTGTTGATGAAGATATCTTTTACGTCGACAGGGCTGTCCAGGATTCGCAAGTAGAAGTGGCATTGCAGTATACGGACGCCTACTCTGAGACGATTAAATCATTTGCTAACAACGTCCTTAACCCGGACGGAGGTACTCACCTGACCGGATTTAGGGCTGCACTAACCCGGGTTATTAATGATTACGCTCGAAAGAACGGTCTCCTAAAAGAAAAAGAGGAAAACCTAAGCGGAGAAGATACCCGCGAAGGACTGACAGCCATTATCCTCGTAAAACTTCCTGATCCGCAGTTTGAAGGCCAGACCAAGAACAAACTGGGTAACCCAGAGGTAAGGGGCTACGTCGAGCAGATAATGAATGAGTACTTTAATTATTATCTGGAAGAACACCCGGCTGTTGCCAGGAAAATAGTAGGTAAGGCCTTGCTGGCTGCCCGGGCTCGCAAAGCCGCCCGTGCTGCGCGAGAGAATATACTTCGTAAAGGTGTTCTAGACGGTGCCAGCATGCCAGGAAAATTAGCCGATTGCTCAAGCAAAGATCCTAAAGTATCTGAGATCTATCTCGTTGAGGGCGACTCGGCCGGAGGATCGGCGAAATCCGGACGCGATAGCAAAACCCAGGCCATCTTACCTTTAAGGGGAAAAGTCTTGAATGTCGAAAGAGCCAGGTTAGACAAGATGCTGGCAAATAACGAGCTGCTGAGCTTGATCAAGGCTCTCGGAGTCGGTATCGAAGAGTCTTTTGATATAGCCGGGCTCCGTTATGACAGGATCATAATAATGACCGATGCCGATGTAGACGGCAGTCATATATCGACGCTTTTGATGACGTTCTTTTTCCGCTACATGAGGGCTGTTATCGACGGCGGCCATCTTTATCTAGCTAAGCCGCCTTTGTTTGAACTGGTAAAGCCAGGACGCAAATCTCAAGTCTTCATCTATGACGAATCGGAATTGGAAGACTATCTCGATAAGGAGATTGAACGGCGCAAAGCTGCTGGCGATAAAGTTGAAGATTCGAGCGAGCGCTACAGGCAAGCTGGTTTCATCGAGCAGAAGCGCTACAAAGGCCTAGGCGAAATGGACGCTGAACAGCTATTCGAAACTACCATGAACCCTGAGAAACGCGTCCTGGTCCAAGTGAAGGTCAATGACGCGGAAAAAGCCGATACTATCTTCAGTAAGCTGATGGGCACAGAAGTGGAATTGCGTAAAAGCTTCATCCAGGCTAACGCTAAATTTGTTAAGGATTTGGATATCTAAAAATGGAACCCGACCAGAACATTCCTGACCCTATTGAACCCGCAAGTCTAGACAGCGAGACGATGACTGAACTAGTCAAAGTCGATCACTCTCGCGTACTTGAGCGTCGTACCGTAGAGAACGTCATGGAAGATAGTTACTTAAGATATTCCATGAGCGTTATTATTGACCGGGCCTTACCTGACGTCAGGGACGGTATAAAGCCGGTACATCGACGCATACTTTACAGCATGAACGAAGAGGGCTTAAGAAGCGGAGCCCGGCATCGCAAGAGCGCTAACGTAGTTGGTGCGGTTATGGGAAAGTATCACCCACACGGCGACTCTTCCATTTATGACGCTATGGTTCGTATGGCTCAGCCTTGGGCTATGCGCTACACCTTAGTTAACGGCCAGGGTAATTTTGGATCAATGGATGGGGACCCACCGGCAGCCATGCGTTATACCGAAGCTAAAATGGCCAAGCTGGCTGACGAGATGCTGGCGGATATAGATAAGGATACCGTAGATTTTAGAGATAATTACGACGGCACGACTCAAGAACCTACGGTACTGCCAGCCAAGCTGCCCAACCTTCTTCTTAACGGACAGCTCGGTATCGCGGTCGGCATGGCCACGAACATCCCGCCCCATAATCTTTCGGAGCTTGTTGATGCAGAGGTTTACCAAATCGAACACCCGGAAGCGACGCTGGATGATCTGCTTCAATTCGTCAAAGGGCCGGACTTCCCGACCGGAGGCGTAATATACGGCAAGGAATCAATTCGTACGGCATATGCTACCGGCAGGGGAGGTGTTGTATCGCGAGGAGTGGCCGAGATTGTAGAAGGGGCTAAGGGTAAGCACCAGATAGTAATTAGTGAGATTCCGTACGCTTTAAATAAAGAATCTTTAGTCCTCAAAATAGCTGACCTGGTTAGGGACAAAAAGCTTACTGGAATTAGTGACTTAAGGGACGAAACTGCCAGAGGTCAGGTTCGAATTGTTATTGATTTAAAGAAGGACTCCTATCCTAAAAAACTTCTTAACCAGCTGTATAAACTAACTCCTTTGCAGAGCACTTTCCACTTTAATATGATGGCTTTAGTCGATGGGATCCAGCCGCGTGTACTAGGACTGCAGGATATAATCACCGAACATATCAAGCATCGTCAGATAGTAGTCAGGCGACGAACGGAGTTTGAGCTCCGAAAAGCGAAGGAGAGGGCGCACGTACTTGAGGGCTTGAAGATAGCTCTCGACAATATCGACGAGGTAATAACAGTAATCCGATCCAGCCAAACCACGGAAGAGGCGGCGGCAAACCTTAAAAAACGCTTTAAGTTGTCCGATATACAATCGCGGGCGATTCTGGCAATGCAGCTACGGACCTTAGCGGGTCTTGAGAGACAGAAGATCGAAGATGAACTGGCTGAGCTTGTAAAGCTCATCGAGAAGCTTGAAGGAATTTTAGCCGATGAGAAGAAGATTCTTAAGATTATCAAAGACGAACTTTTAGACATAAAGAAACAGTATGGCGACGAACGGCGTACTAAAGTTATAGCCGGTGAACTGGGAAAGATGAGCGACGAAGACCTGATAGCAGACGAACAGGTAGCGGTTACTCTGACTCAAGCCAACTATATCAAGCGCAGCCCGCTCGCCGAATACAAGCGGCAAGGGCGGGGAGGCAAAGGCCGACGCGGCATGGCGACCCGGGAAGAGGATGTTATCGAGCATATGGTCAGCGCCTCTACTCATGATTTCTTACTGTTCTTTACCAATAAGGGCCGTGTTTTCCGTATGAAGACGTACGAGGTGCCTGCCGTAGGCCTAAACGCCAAAGGCGTAGCTTTAGTCAATCTGCTCCAACTGCAGCCTGAGGAGACCGTCTCCAGCGTCATAAATATAAGCAAATCGCACGACGGCAACAACCTGATCATGTGTACGGTCCGTGGAGTTATCAAAAAGACGCCCTTTGCCCAGTACCAGAACGTCCGGACGAGCGGCCTGATCGCCATAAATCTAGATGATGGCGACGAACTCAAATGGATTCGCAGCACTTCCGGGGAAAACGAGGTCCTTATTTCTACCTCTCAAGGACAAGCTATCAGGTTCCACGAGCGTGATGTGCGGCCTATGGGGCGGGTAAGCCGAGGTGTCAGGGGAATTAGGCTTCGACCCGGAGATCAGGTTATAGGCATGGATATAGTCGAGGAAGGTTCAGACATTTTTGTCATAAGTCGATTTGGATACGGTAAGCGGACAAAAGTTTCGCAGTTCACTCCGCATGCCAGAGGTGGAGTCGGTATTAGATCCGCCGTAGTCAACGACAAGACCGGCAATCTGATTGGCGTAAAGACTCTTGTCGGCCAAGACCAAGAAGTAATCATTATCAGCCAGCAGGGCCAGACTATAAGGCTAGGGCTTAAAGATATCCCTGCACTAGGCAGGGCGACGCAGGGCGTCCGGATCATGCGTTTGAATGACGGCGACGAAGTCGTATCGTTGGCACTGGTAGAAAAAGCAGAAATTGAAGACGAAGAGGCAGAGACTTCAGTTAGTCCAGCTACTGCGGAATAAAATCGTGGCTCGTAATACAACAAACTAAGTCTATTTACCTCTTGACGAAGTGTTAATGAGTAGGGTAGTATGTTATGAACGGCTTGACGTGGGCTATCTATAAGTTGCTCTCATGATATCCGTTCAGTACGTTAAAAATTGAATAGTGCAAATCAACGTCAGTTCATTTTTTGAATTGTTTTAAAGTAAGTCAGTGTAGCTTTCGGGCTACATGTTCGACTGATGCTTAGACAAATTCTTTTTTTTGGAGAGTTTGATCCTGGCTCAGGATGAACGCTGGCGGCGTGCCTAATACATGCAAGTCGAGCGGTAAGGCCTCTTCGGAGGTACACGAGCGGCGGACGGCTGAGTAACACGTAGGAACGTACCCCA